>CAWINL010000001.1:0-135200 GCA_963837375.1 uncultured Alphaproteobacteria bacterium
TTGGCGATGATCTTCCTCAAGATCCCGGGTTCACGCAACCGGTGATCGCAGCGCTCATGACGCTCTACCGCGACGGCGCTCGCCGGAGCGTCGCAGAATTTCGGAGCGAGTGAGCAGGCGGCCGTTCGCCTGACGCTCGCGCGATCCGCGAATTTAAATCGATTGAATCTTCGCCCTCGTCGTCGACGCAATCACAGGGCTCGTAGTGGCGGCGAAGCCGACAGAGTTTTTTCGAAGGCTCCCACGCTCTCGCCATTTTTCTCCTGCAGGAAAAGTTCGTCCGGGTCACGGACCTGAATTCCCTCCTTTGCCTCCGTCCGGAAGCGCCCGACCCCCCATCGCGTTTTCCGGGACGAGCAAAAAAATTTGGTCGACCCCTCTGTTTGGCTAGTTGTGAGATGTTTTAACGTAACGTAGAGGAACACCACTGCCGCCGTTTAGGCAGCTTCGAAACGATATTTCGTGTGCGGCCAAGATGGCCGAAATTGGTAAGGAACTGGCGTTTTATCACAAGACTTCAATTGTTAAGGATGTGTATTCGTTAGCTCGCGCAAAACATGAGTTCCCACCCAGCGCGGTCAATCGCTAAATATTATAGAACAAGTCGATTTTACGCGACTTTGCCGAGATTTGTCCGGCGGATGATGTTTGGCTTCATTTCAACACAGCCGCACTTTGTTTTGCGGAAAAACGGACGGATTTGACCTATGGCTTTGTTACCTTCAGTTTGGCAGGAAGATATCAACGACAACACCGCGATTTCCTATGGGGGTCGGCAGTTTTACGTCAATGCGCGAGAATCCCTGGAGCTTTGACTTCAGAAGACAACAGCACGCTGCGTTTCGAAGTCCGCAAGGGCGATCAATATGTCAGCAGCGGCTACACCGACTCGGTCGGCGTCGAGCGCGCCGAGATGGGCGATGTGGCCCGCTACTCGATCAACCAGGACATCAGCGTCGAATACAAGTTCATGATCGAGCCCGGCGCCAAGAACACCGCCAAGTGGATGGTGATGGGCCAGCTTCACTCGGCCATGAACATGTCGCCGCCGATCGAAATCAAGTTCAACGGCAACGACAAGATGAAGATCTCGGGCAATTCCGGCTCGACCGGCAACCCGGTCTATCGCGACATCTACAGCGACAGCCAGGACATCGTGCGCGGCCATTGGTACACGATGAAGATGAACATCAAGTTCGATCCCTATGGCAACGGCAGCGCCGAAATCTGGCGCGATGGCGTGCAAGATCGTCGATTACAACGGCGCCCTCGGCTACACCGACCAGACCCAGACCTACTGGAAGGAAGGCGTGTACCGTTCGACCGCGCCCGAGACCACGGCGGTGAACTTCAAGGACCTCGTCATCAAGACGGGTGCCAGTGCGTTCAACTCCTCGCCTGACTCCGGCCCCGGCCCGAGCCCATCGCCGACGCCGACGCCCACCCCGACGCCGACTCCCGACCCCGACCCCGACGCCCGATCCGCCGCCCGCGGGCAGCACCATCAAGGGAACGAGCTGGAACGAAGTGTTGAACGGTCGCACGTCCGGCGGAAACGATCTATGGATATGCCGGCAACGACAAGCTCAATGGCAAGGGCGGAAATGACGTACTGGTGGGCGGTTCCGGCAAGGATGCGTTCGTGTTCACCACGAAGGCGAACACCACCACCAACCGCGACAAGATCGTGGACTTCAACACCACCGACGATTGGTTCGAGCTCGACAACGCCGTGTTCACGAAGCTCGCGAACGGCGTCTGTCCTCGGCGAATTTCCGCGCCGGCGATAAGGCTCTCGATAGCAACGACTACATTGTCTACAACAGCAAGACCGGCATCCTGTCGTACGATGCGGACGGTTCGGGTTCGGGCGCTGCGGTTCAGGTCGCGGTTCTCGAAAACAAGGCCAAACTCTCGGCTGGCGATTTCTGGATCCTCTAAGTCCCATCGTCGCAAATGTCTTCATCCGGCCTCGTTCCGATGCGTCCAGCGTTCACAGGACAGGCCGGATAAAGGAGACACATCACTAACGTGGTGTGTCACGCGCGATAACAGCGCCGAAGTCCGGAGACGGGCTTCGGCGTTTTTGCGTTCTAGAGATGCCCGACCCGGCCGCCGGGCGCGGGGGAAATCTGGGTCACTGTGTATCCGAGCTTTCGGCACTGCCTGCGCAGGAAGCTGCTCAACCTGGCGGCGCCGTTGAGCTTTGCAAGGAACCGGAGCCTGCCATCGCGGCCACCGACATAAATGCGTCGGATGGCCATGGGATTTTCGCGTACGCGGGCAAGCGGCGTCGGACCCGGTTCAAGGCTGAACGCCATGGCGACGCCGCTCTTGCGGGCAGCCTCCTCGTGATCGGGTGTGAAGTCGCGAGGAGAGCCGTTCGGATAGGCGAAACTCAGGGGACGCGCGCCAAGCGCGGCGGTCAACCGCTCCACCGAAATCTCGATCTCGTCGCTGGCTTCTTGAAGCGGTAGACGCGTAAGAATCGGATGTGTGTGGGTGTGCCCGCCGAAATCGAGTCCCCTCCTGGGCAAGGGTCTTGACCTCGGCCCAGTTGAGATAGAGGTGCTGGAACACGTCAGCTGCCGGTAGCGGGACATCGAGCGCCGCGGCGAGCGCTGCCATGGCATTCTCGCGCTCGCAGGCGGGGATCAATTTAATTGCTTCGACCCAGCGCTCCGTAGCGACATCGCGGTCGGCCTCGGTGACGAGTGCGAGGCGTCCCACGAGCGGAACCATGCCGCGTTTCACCGCGGTGGTCGCAAGGCAATGCGCGGCGAAATCCCAGACGAACGGTCGTCCGGATCCGATATGGTCGGTCGCGAGAAAGACGACGGCCGGGACGCCGCGCTCCCGCAGGATCGGCCAGGCGATGTCGCCATTGTCGCGATACCCGTCGTCGAAGGTGATGAGCATCGGCCGCGGCGGCAATCCGCCAGCGCCATTCAGCCAATCGGCAAGTTCGCGAATCGAGATCGGGTTGTAGTGCTCGCGCAGGTAGTCGATCTGGCGCGCGAAGGCGTCCGGCGTCGCGCTGATATTGGGCTTGTAGCCGCGAAACCGCGAATCGGCAGCGGGCCACACGCGATGATAGCAGATCGCCGTAAGATGGTCGCTGTGAACCCGGCCAAGCCACCCTGCAGGGGAGAGTCGCTTCTCCCAGGCATGCAAAGGTGCGAACGGCGTGCCGGCGAACATGCTCCTACCCATCGCCCCCCGGTCCCTCCAGCCCGTAGAGTGCGCTTTTCCAGCCAATTTGAAAAGCTTCACCAATATAGTCGCGGCACCTCGCGAATGGCACCATAGGTCGCACCGCTTATGCACTTTGCCTAAAAGCTTTGCAGCAACTTGCGCGGGAAAGGGACGCGAACACTCCGTTTGCTCAACTCTCTACCCCAGACGGGTTAGTGCGCCTGATCCGAAGAAATGAGAATTTAAGGCAATCGCGTGTCGACCCCTTTTCCATTCGGCCGCCGCTGTCTGGGCCTTGGGTCGGCGAGTTTGTGACGTTTGCGTTTGGCCTGGTTGGACTATGCATCCCGTGATCATGAGACGAGCAGGACACTCCGTCTTCTCCCGCCTCAGAACGCGGGATCGAGATCCGGCGGGCAGTTAGCGGGTGATATGAAGATCGGACCCATTATCGACGAGGCACTTTCTCGTCCCCGTAACCTTCTTTCGTCCGGCGACAATGCCCGTTCGGGTGCGCCCTTGCGGGAGGTCGCAGCCTTGCGCCGCCGCGGAGGCTACGACGCCCTCAGGCACGAGGCGCAAGCAGAGGAGCGAAGCCCCGCGCTCGTGCTTGCCGTGGCGTTGGGATTGCTGCGCCGGCAAATCTGGATGATCGCGGCGATCACGCTGGCCGGCGCGGTGCTGACCGGAATCTTCGTGTCGACCCTGGAGAAGAGCTTCACGGCCACCACGCTGCTGATGCTGGATCAGCGCAGCTCCGGCCTTCTCGAGGCCAACACCGTGACCAAGCTCGATGCCGACGGCGAGGTCGAAATCCTGAAATCCGACAATGTGGCCTTGCGGGTCGTCGAGCGGCTGCAACTGGCCGGGACGGCCGGTTTTGATCCGAAGCCAGGCACGATCTCGAAATTCATCGCAAGCGTCAGAAGCATCTTTCCATCCTCTCGCAAGCCCGCGACAGCCGGCCCGTCACCGACGACGACGGCGCTTCGCATCCTCATGCAGAATGTCGTCATCCGACGCCGCGGCCTCACCGATGTGATTGCCGTCGAGGCGACGTCCACCGACCCGCAGCGCGCCGCCGACATCGCCAATGCTTATGGGGAGGCCTATCTCGAAGAACAGGTGGATGCCAAGCTCAGCGGTATCGAGCGCGCCGGAATGGCGGTTTCGCGGCGCCTGAACGAGCTCGACGAGGAACTCAAGCGCTCGGAAACCCAGATCGGCTTGCGACAGATCTATCAGGATAACCTTCAGCGCCTCAAGGCGATCTCGCAGCGCCGCGAGACCGTGGCGCCGGATACCCGCATCGCATCGAGGGCGCGGGCGCCCGATTTACCCAGCTTTCCCCGCACCAGCCTTTTCCTCATGATCGGCGGCATGGCGAGCTTCGGCGCGGCCTTCGGCATCGCCTATCTGCGCGATGCCTATTCGCGTCGCATCCAGGCCGAGGAAGAGGTCGAGCTCCTGACCGGCACCGCCAACCTCGCGTCGGTCCCGGACATGAGCGAGTCGCGTCGCGACCCCGCCGCCAATCTGTCGGATGAGATCGTGCTCCGGCCAAGGTCGGTCTTTGCCGGTTCGATCCGGCGTCTCTATTTCAATCTTCAGCTGATGATGGACCGGGGCACCAAGCTCGGTATCGTGCTCGTGACCTCGGCGGAGGAGAACGAGGGCGCGTCCACGGTGGCGCTTTCGCTGGCGCGAACCGCCGCGGTTGCCGGGCTGAACGCGGTGATCGTCGATTGCGATCTGCGTAATCCCAGCCTTCACAAGCGCCTCGATCTGAAAAATGAAGTCGGATTGGTGGATCTTCTCACCAAGGCTTCCGATGAGCGCACGGTCGTCCAATCGGACCGCAAGTCGAGCTGCAAGGTCATTACGACCGGAAAAGTGGGCAATGCTCCCACCGAATGGCTTCTCCACCCGGAACGCGTGCGGGATGCTTTGCGCAAGCTCGAGACGAGCTACGATGTCGTTATCCTGGACACGCCGCCCGTGGGCGTCGCGGCCGAACCGCTGGTCTTCATGCGAGTGGTGGATGCGGCCCTTTTTGTTGTCCGCGCGGGCGCCACGACCCCGCACTCGATCAAGTCCAGCCTTCGGCAGCTCGGCCGCATCAACGATGCCGACCTGTTCACCGTGCTGACCTATACGTCGACCTGAGGCGAACATGTTCCGTTCCTGTAACAATTCCGCGTCGGCCGAGAACCAGAAAATCTCCCGCGGACCTCAACCGAAAGGCCGGCCGTTTCTCGCCTTGTTGTGCCGGGCGGCGTTGCGCGCCATCCTTCCTGCCGCGTTGCTCTTTGCGCTGTTGCCGGTGCAGGGCGCGCTTGCGGATTATCGGCTCGACAGCGGCGATATCATCGAGGTGTCCGTGTTCGGCCGCAACGATCTGAACAGGCGCACCACGGTCGACGTGGACGGCAACATTCTGGTCCCGCTCATCGGCGCCGTGAAGGCCTCGGGCGTCACGCTCGCGGCCTTGCGCACGACCATCAAGGAGCTTCTGGCTACCAGCGATTTGGTGCGCGGAGCCGATGTGATCGTCGACCTCATCGAGTGCCGGCCCTTCTATGTCTACGGGAACGTGGCGAGGGCAGGGGCTTATCCCTATCGCCCGGGCATGACCGCCCGCCACGCCCTCGCGCTTGCCGGCGGCCTCGACACGGTGCGGGCGCAGCAATCGAACGCCACGACCTCGCCCCTCACCATCGCCGAGTTGCGCGGACGCTACCGCACCCTGGCGGGGGAATACGCCCGACAGCAAATCAAGGTCGCGGCCTTGCGCGCCGAAGCCGAGGGCAAGACCGAGATCGACCTCAACGCCATTCCCAACGCGTCGCGTCTCCCCGGCGTCGCGGAGGAACTGGTCCAGCTCGAGACGCAGTACCTCAGGGCCTCGCAATCGGGGCGCGAGCAGGACAAGAAACATCTCTCCGCCGCCCTCGACCTCGCGGACAACCATGTCGCAGCGCTCGAACTCGGGCAGAAGAACGATCAGGAAGCAACCAAACAGCAGGCCGACGAACTGGCGAGAGTGACCGAACTCAGCCGCCGGGGACTTGCCTCCGCGAGCCGCACAACGGACGAGCAGCGGGCGACGGTCCTTCTGAGAAGCCGCGAAATGGATACCGCGGCCCGCCTCGCGCAGGCGCGTCAGGCAAGACAGGAGGTTCTGCGAAATCTCGAGAAGGCGGATGACCGCAAGGTCCGGCTGCCGCAGGAATTGCAGGCGGCGGTCACGGCGCTCGACGGCATCCACTCGCAATTGACCGCGGTGGGCGAACAACTCGTCACCACAGGGACAATGGGCACGCAATCGGACGGCAAGGGTCGGAGCGCCTCCGAAATCACCATCGTCCGTCGGAGGGCCGGCGCGACCGTGAAACTTTCCGCGACGGAGGACACGCCTGTCGAGCCGGACGATATCGTGGAGATCGCCATCAGGTTCGATCAGCTCAATGTGGCGCCGAGCAACTGAGACGCTGCCGTTTTACGGCTTCGTCAGTCGATGGCGCCGCGGCCGGTCTTGATCACCAGATCCTTGAAATCGACGGCCATGGTCTCGGGTGCCGTGGAGCGATAGACGCCCTGTTTCCAGTAGGATACCTTTTGGTTGGTGTAGCCGAGAGGCCCCTTGTAATCGACGATCTTGACGCCGTCCCGCCAGATCTGCGCGCGCCCCTTTTCGGCGGGCCCCAACGTAATGTTCATCTTGAGCTTGTACCAGTGGCCGCGCTTGAGATCGGCTTCGTCCTGATACAGGTCCTTGTAGACCGCGCTGTTGATGTCGCCGAGGCCGGAATTTCCCGATATCTTGATCTTGTCGTCGCCGTTGAGCTTGATCTCGACCGGAGGCGACATGTTCATGCCGGAATGGAGCTGGCCCATGGTGAGCCATCGGGCGGTGTTCTTCGGGCCGGGCTCGACCATGAACGAGTATTCGATGCTGACATCGTCGGAGACGGGGTAGCGCGCAACGTCCCCGATCTCAGAACGTTCGACCCCGACCGCATCGGTGTAGGTCAGGCTCGAGAAGCGATCGCCCTTGCGGACCTCGAAACGAAGAATGTTGTCATCCGGAGAGGTAAAACTCCACGGCTTCGATCCATTGATGGTGAAGTCGCGGCCCGCATACGCGATGGTAACGCTGTCGGATGCGAGCGGATCCCATTCCGAAGGCAGGATGCTCTGCGCTCCAAATGCGCTCCTCACGGCGGTTGAAAACAGCCCTGTCGACAATAGCGCCACGGCGCCGACGGCCGTCGATGCCAGGATCACGAAATTGCGCCGCTTCGTCATGCGATCATTCCTCTTCGAGAGGTATTCTATCACAAAATTCGCCCGCCACGGCGAGGGGCGGCAAAGCGCGGTCTCCGCTTCATTGGTTCTACCCCATTAGACAAACCGGATTAGCCCTGATGAGCCCGCAAAGACACGCACACGCGGCGAAACTGAGAGTAGTGTCTCAGCATCGGCAGCTTCGCGGATCGATAGCGGATGCCCCTGAACAGAATTCGAGCTGACGCCCGTGGCAAGATTCGATGGCCCTCCAGGAGATGCGGTTCGATACGGACGCGATGCCGGTGGGGGCAAGGGCCGAGGCGATCACCACCACGACGGTGCGGGATTTCGACGGCCTGGCCCCGCATCTCGCGGCGTGGGACGAACTTGCATGGGCGGCGCCGCAGAAAATCGCCAACCTTCTGCCGGCTTGGACAGATGCTTTTCTGCGTCACCGGCTGGGCCCCGATGAGCGCTGGCTGTGCAGCTTTGCGTATTCGGGCAGATACGCTGATCGGAGTCATGCCGGTCATTGTCTCGCCCCATCCGATTCTGGGCCCGGCACGCCCGGTTCTGCGCACGCCGCACGACGCACTCACGCCATCCGGGGACATCGTGCTGGCGCCCGAGCATGCCGAAACGGCTCTTCGCGCCCTGTTGGGAGAACTCGCGCGCGAGGTGCCCGGGCATGTGGGTATCGAGCTCAAGGCCGTCCGCAGCACCTCCGCGCTCTGGAAGGCGCTGGAGGGCGGTGTCGACGGGCACATTGCGCGCACGGGTCTTCGCAATTTCTTTGCGTATCTCGACGTCAACGGCACCTTTCAGGCGCATCTTGCCACTCTGGGAAAAACGCGAAACCATCTGAAGCGCTTCCGCCGGAAACTTGAAGCGCGGGGAGCGCTGTCGGTCGAGATCGATCGCAGCGCCGCGTTTCTGTCGGAATTCATCGCGCTGGAAGCATCGGGTTGGAAAGGGCGTGCCAATTCGTCGATTGCGGACAATCCAAAGGTCGTGAGCTTCTACGAGACGCTGGTCGGGAATTTCGTCTCGCAGGATCGCTGGGAATGGTTGGCCCTGCGCGTCGACGGCAGACTGGTCGCGGCCCAGATGTGCGTTCGGTGCGGCACGTCCCTGACGCTTCCCAAGACCGCCTTCGACGAGGATTTCGCCGAGGGGAGGCCCGGAACGCTCTCGGCGGAGGAAGTGCTCAAATTCGCATTCGGGCGTCCCGATATCGACGAGGTCAATCCGATGAGCGACGGTGCGCCGCATCGGTTGTGGCACATGGCCCGGGACGAATATGTCGATGTCCACCTGGTGCGCCGGAGCGCCGCGGCGCTCCTGTTTCAATTGCCCCGGGTGGGCTTTGCCGGCCTTTACCAAAAGCATGTGCGGCCGCGAATTCCCGCCGATCTGAAGAAGGCCTATCAACAGTTCCGCCGCCGCGGAGAACGCAAGCCCCGCCGAGCGGGGATGGGCGAGCCCACCGGGAGCGATGCGTCGGAGTAACGGATTGCGGACAATCGTCGCGCAATTCGGAGCGCGATGCAGGAGAGCAAGATGTTGAGTTTTGGAGTTCCGTCGGTCAAGCGCGCAGCTCGTACTCTCAAACGCCGTACGGAAGTGTGGGACGGGCGCTTTCGCGGCGTGCAGCGCGACCGGAAAAGCGGCCTGCTTTACTATACGCGTTATGGAACGAAGATTTACGTCAAGAGCCGTTCCCATTTCACGCTCGAAATCGACGATGTCTATCGCAACATCTTCTTCGCGCATTACTGCCCGCGGGGTGATGATGTCGTGGTCGATATCGGTGCGGGTTATGGCGAAGAGGCCGCCTTCCTTCACAGCCTGAGCCCGGACGTGACCTATATCGGGGTGGAAATCCAGCCCTCGATCTTCGAATGCCTCAGCACCACCTTCAGCGGCATATCGGAGAAATTCAAAGCGTTCCCGTTGGCGATCTCCGACGAGAAGGACATTGCCATCGACCTCACGCCCGATTGGCTGGAAGTCGGCGAAGGCAGCACGATCCGCGTTCCCGCGATGTCGTGGGAGCGCTTTCTCGAATATTTCAGTCTGTCGAAAATCGACCTCCTGAAGATCAATATCGAGGGCGGCGAAACCCATCTGCTCTCCAGCATCGCAGATTTCTCGAAAATTGAACGCATCATCGTGTCGTGTCACGATTTTCGGGCCGACCGGGGCGACGGCGAGCAGTTTCGCACCAAGGCCAAAGTGGAGGCTTTGCTCGACGCGAATTACAGGACGAAGCGGCGCTTCGAAACCGGCGTCAATTGGGCCGATGACTGGCTGTTCTATTCTCACGCCGAAGAACCAAGCGCCCCGTCACAGCCCCAATAACGTGTTGGCCGTGGGGGCCGTGCCCCTGAAGGCGCGTCTCGCATCAGTCGGAGATTTGCCGGTCCAGCGCTGGAACGCGTGCGCGAAGGAACTGACCTCCGTATAGCCGAGAAGCCATGCGATCTGCGAGATGGAGAGTTCGTTGTTCTGCAGGTACTTTTCCGAGAGATCGCTCCGCAACTCGTCGAGAATGGTGCTGAAGGTCAGTTTTTCGTCCGCCAGCCGGCGCGAGAGCGTCCGCGTGCTCATTCCGAGGTCGTTTGCGATAGTCGCAACGTTGGCGGTTCCATGCGGGAGGCGCGGCGAGATCGCATTCTCGACGCGGGTCCGAAGCGGATTCTGCCGCCATTGCCGAGACGCCGCGATCTCCTCGTAATATCGCACCATGAACTTGTTGAGGTAGGGGTCCTCGGAAACGACAGGCATGTCCGCCTCCTGAGGCTCGAAGGAGATGCAGTCGCTGGCCGCTCCGAAATGGATCGCGCTCGCAAAAAAGCGCTCCATTTCCGCCGGCGGGGCCACATTCTGATGGATGAACCCTACATAAGTGGGCACGAGTTCCCGGTTGGTGAAGACTCGCGCTTCCTTCAGCGTGCACGTCATCCAGAACATCATCTGATGGCGGTCGAGGTGCCGTTCGACTCCCACATAATCGAAATCGACCGCCAGTGCGCTGGCGCCGCGGGAGATGTTCACGCGAACGCCCTCGTTGACCACCGAGCTGTAGCGCGCCGCGTGTTCCAGCGCGTCGCCGAGCTTTTGGGCCGAGGCGGCCACGTAATAAAACGGCCCGAGCGCGCGAAGATCCATGTCGCGCGCAAGATGAAAGCCGAGCCATGGATCCTCGAGGATATCCGCCAGGAGGTTGAGAAAGCCGATCTGACTCCGGGTGTTGACGCGTACACGCTCATCCGACTTGAGTGTTGAGGGAAGGCCCGCCTTCTTCAGCAGTGGCGCGACCTCGACGCCCGCCTTTTCGGCCCGCTCGATGGCAAGCCGTGACAGCACTCCAACCGCTGTCGGCAGAGCATTCGTCAGTCCGGAACGCCTCAGCTTGTCCGTCGGCATGGGACAATCCTATCGCGGAAGAGTATTCATCGCTCCCGGCGAATGGGCAAGTGAACGCGGCAATGAGACTCGGCAGAGCAGATCCGCAAGGGTTACCCCCGATGACGGCGCGGGTCGCTGCGAGACGCGTGTCAGGCGGGATAACGGTGAAACGCCGATCCATATCTGGACAGAAGAGCCGGATCGTCGATCTTGATCACGATCGTGTCGGTCGACGGGTGAGTCGCGATGGCCGAGCGCAAGCGTTGGTCCAACGAGGAACGCTTCAGGGCCGGGGTGGTGGAGCAGGGGTCTGTGAAGTCGTCCCACAACAAATATGCACCGGACGAAGATGCAAACCCCCTGGGCAAGTCGAGCCCCTTGGGTTGAGACAGGTTGCTGATCCAGGCGCAATGCAAAAGGCGCCCGTCCTCCACCAGGGTGAAGACCGTGTCGCCGGCCTCCAGTCGCTGGAGTGCGCAGGAGAGAAAATCTTTCTTGGTTCGGTCGCCCCGGCTCTGAAAAAGCAGCAGGTCGGCGATGCAATTCACGTTGAGCCGATTCTCGCCGTCGCCGCAGGAAATCGCTCCGACTGAGGTCGCATAATAGGCAGCATTCTGACGTACGGCCCAGTGCTGCAATCGGGGGATTGCGCGATTGCGGCGGGAATCCAGATAGGCCCGGGCCGATCGCCGCGTGCGCTTCATCAACCTCCGCGCTCGGGGGGCGAGCAACCGCGCCGCTGCCGAGCGCAGATGGTTCTTGGCAGCCTCAATCAGGTAGGCCGCAGGGTCGAAATAGACCGTGAGGCTGTGCACGATATCGCTCTGATCGGCGAAGCGGTCCTTATAGGCACCGTCCGGCGTCAGATCGAAACTCACAAAACCCTGCTTTCCGAGTTCTCGCGCGAGCAGCAGCATCAGCAGTTTGCCGGGCGAATGATCGGCGAGGAACGGCGAATGGGCGATAATCCCCAAGGAGACCGTCTTTCCATCGATGGGTCCGATGTGAGCTGCCGCGACCTGGTCGCCGACCATCAGCGCCGATGCGTTCACCAATCCCGGCTTGTCCATCAGGCGCAGCCACAATTCCTTCTTGCGGGGATCGTCGTGGAAAGGCAGCGAGGCGTTGACCGCACCTTGTCGGAAATCGCAGAAATCCCCGATGGTGTCGAAGTGCCGGGCCCGTTCCTCCGGGGTCCGTAGCTCGACAAGCGCGACGGGGCCGAGCCTTCGAAGTCGGTTGAGCCGGCTCTTGTTGCTCTTCTTCCTGAGCGATTCTTCAACCCGCGAATTCGGGCCGAGCGCCAATGAGGGACGCGAATGCCTGCGCAGGATAACCCTTGGCGCGGACCATCCCCACCTGCGGCACCATGCGAGCGGGGTATTCGATGGCAGGTACTGGAATTTCAGCCGCCTGTCCGGATAGCGGGCCGCGAGGGCTCCAAAAGCACGCTGGATGAACAAATCGGCGTTCGGCTCAGTAGCGAGCCACACCTGATACTCGGCCTGATGCGCGCCCACATGCACGATGTCTCCCGTTTGCCTGTTTTCGGCAAGGACGAGGAGTCCGACGAGGTCGCCCGCCGGATCGTGCTGAAAAACGAGAAGGGGATCAAAGGCTTCGCGATAGACCGAGAACCAGATTTCGGCGTGATCGAGAGATTGCCAAGGGGTTGACCACGGACACGCTTGCGCCAGAGCGGACCAGGCGGACCGAAAGTGCGGATCGTCCAGTAAAGCGCGTGCGCCATCGCCACACGCAAGGGTCACTTTTGCCGACTGGGTTTTCAATTCCCCGCGCGCAGTCACATCGCCGCCGGTCTCGGCGCGACCTAATACTGAAGGGGTAGTGACCGGCGAATCGAAGACCATCATCAATTCTGAGCCTGTCCTTCATCCGCCGCGGTTCGACACGAAAGCCGCAAGAAAAACCCTTGTTCGTCTCACGAAAGCTTCGCCAGATGCGCTACGTTCGTCAATCGTGTACAAATATCCGAGGGCTCCACCAAAGAGTGTCGAGCCGCATCGATTACGGGCATGGGAACGCGAGCCGGACAACCCGTTTTCTCCTTTGTTTTCGCGGGGTTTGGTCAGTCGTCATGTTTGCAGATCACGGGACGGGAAGCCCACCTGTGTATGAGAGCGGGTAGCGCGGCGCGGCGTTTTGCCAGCCTCGGGAGGCGGTTTCCGCCCGCTGAATAGCGGGTTACCCCAAACGGGCGAATGCGCGTGAACACCACACGCGGTAGCGTTAGTTTCAGGAGATCGCTCTGCGCTCCTTCGATCTGATGTCGCCACGATGCGGTTTCTGCGGCTACGCGTTAAGAGCCCGCAGGGTGCCGAGGGAGACGTTATGACGGTAACGGACCGGAAAAGAAGCCATGCATGTCGCTCTCGTTGGAGCCCACCCACTGCCAGGCGAGCCGTGCAGAGGCGGCGTTGAACGCGTTGTGCAGGTGTTGCGGCGCAAGCTTGCGCAACGCGTCGATACTGTCTCGTTAGTGGTTCCGGGGTGCGCGACGGCCCTGCGCGATTCAGACGAATATGGCGACATCACGTATCTCAAGCGCCCGATCGGGCCCGGTTTTCTGACCTATTGGTCATGGGGGTCGCTTGCCGCGCATCGGGAAATCCGGCGATTAAATCCTGATATCGTTCACGTGCAAGGCATGGCCGGCGATGCGATGCTGTGGCCGCTCCGGACGAGGAATGCGCCTCACCCGATGGTGTTCACCGCCCACGGCGTACCCGAGATCGATGTCGTCTACACCGCCGGGCGCGACCTCCTGCGACGGTTGACCGTTCCGATCCGCGCCAGCGTGCTGGGCTCAATCGAGCGCCTGTCGCGGAAACGTTACGACGAACTCATTGCCATCAATGCCTACGTTCTGGAGGCCATGCCCGATGTGGCCAGGCTTCGCTATCACCTCATTCCCAATCCGGTCGACGAGGTTTTCTGCACGCCACTGGCGCCTGAGAAACCCCGGAACGAAACCTATCAGTTGCTACAGGTCGGGGTCATTTCGCCGCTCAAGAACGTCCTGGCGTCGATCGCCATCGTGAAGGAGCTTCTTCTTCGCGGCGACAAGGTTCATCTTCACGTCCTCGGGCCGGTCGTGGATCACGATTATTACCGGCAGTGCAAAGAGGAGATCGCTCGAACTCCAACTGGAATCGGTCGTCACGTTTCACGGAAATCTTTTGCCCGGAGAGGTCGTCGGCTGGATGGACCGCGCCGACGCCCTGATGCTGGTTTCCAAGCAGGAAATGGCGCCGATGGTGGTCTCGGAAGCGCATTGCCGAGGCTTGCCCGTTGCCGCGCCCCGGCAATTCGGCCTTCTCTCCATGGTGACGGAGGGCCTGAACGGCACGTTTCTGGATGGCGCCAACCCGGCCGACGACGCGCGGAAGGTCAGCGACCTGCTGGCGAGCCGGTTGGATCGCGCAACTGTTCAGCGAGATGCTTTCGCCCGATATGAACTTGGGCGTGTCGTGGATCACACCATCGGCGTCTACCGCGAAGCCTTGCGCGGCGCGCCGAATTTGGCCAGTCAGATCGCGGGAATGTGAATCGCGTGACACCTTTCCCTCACCCGACCGTCGGTGGCCCCAATCGAGAAAGCCACGCTCGCAACAGAGACCTGGCCGGCTGCACGTTGTTGTTTCTGACCGGCTTCAACGTGAACAGCGTGCTTTTCATGTTCTTTCGCACCGAAGCGGCGCTCTCGCCGATTGCGCTCGGTCTCGTCCTCATCTTGTGGGCCCGTCACGTCCGGCTCTGGCTCATCACCGAGCCCTACGTGCTTTTCCTGTTTTTCATCACCGCGTTCCTCGTGGCTTCCCAGGCGCAAAGCCTCGCCAACGGCGCACTGGAGATGAATTACTTCATCATCTATTCGGGCAGCCTGTTGTTCGTTTCAGGCTTCTATTTCTGGATTGTCGGATGCTCGGACGTGGAACTCGAGAAGATTCTGCGGATGCTCAAGACGCTTCTGTTGATCGCCTGTCTCGTCGTCCCCTTCTCACCCTATATGAGCGCGTATGTGAAGTATGAGGGCCCGGAGGGGAGGGCGTCCGGCCTTTTCGGAAACCCCAACGACGCCGGCGTCGTGGCCCTTTACGCCATGGTGCTGGTGGCGGCCTACCCAGCCCGAAGCAGTCTTGTCACGTGGGCGCAGGTGGCGATAGCGCTGGCGGCCTTGCTCCTGACGTTCTCGAAAGCTGGCTTGATCTGCCTTCTGCTCATCACCGTGCTGATCCTCATACAGCGTGGCTCCCTCGCCCTGTTCATCGTCGCGGCCATTGCGTTCGTCGCGGCGGGATTCGCATTCCGGTACCTGTTCGAGAACCATATGCTCAACCTCACGGGCGAGCAGCGCGAGCGTATCGGCGATGTGATCAACATCCTGGGCGGCGAGGTGTCGTCGCGCACCACGACGGGCCGGACCATCATGTGGGAACTGGGCATGAGGCGGATCGCCGAGCAGCTGCCGTGGGGGGCGGGCCTCGGACAGTTCCATTCGCTGGAAGGCGGGAGCCGGGGCGCGCTCAGAGTGTGGCTCGGCGTGCACAACACGTTTCTGATGGTGCTTGGAGAAGGCGGCCTGTTTCCCTTCGTTCTGTTCATCGCCTTCCTCGTGCGATCGTTTATTCTCGGCTTTCGCGCAAAACCACGGATTGTCGCCGTCGGCTTCGGGCTCATCGCAGTGATCGACATGTTCTCCAGTCACAGCACCTTGGGCTTCCGCCTCTCCAACATCGCCCTGGCGATCATGATGGCGATCGCCGGCAGGGAAATTCTCAAGGCTTCGCCGCGGACCCGTTACCCGCGGCTGCGAAAGGTGCCGCGCGAGGCGCCAATGCCTGCCGCCCTGGCGCGATCGCGCGCCGTTTCGCATCCCGCCGGTGAACGAGTTTCGAGGGTCCATACATGCTGACCCTCATTCAGAAGATCTACTCGTCCCACGAGGCCCGCGAACAGGCTGGCGTCTTCTCGTCCCATCTCCTGCTGAACGGCTCTTTTTTCGTCGTCGTGCTCCTGGCGTCGAAGAGGCTGGATGCCATCGAGTTCGCCGACCTGTCGCTCGCGAATTCGTGGATCATGGTGCTGGCCACCGTGTTCAGCTTCGGTCTCGATCAAAGCGCGTTGAAACTCTCCTTCGAGCGCAACAACAGCAGTTATATCGCCGTCAACCTGGTGGCGAAGGCGCTCCTCTTCATCGTCGCGTTCAGCGTCTTTCTGTTCTGGACGGCGCTCTACGGGCGCAACACCAACCTGGTGGTGGTCGCAGCCGCCGCCGGGGTCGCCCTTTGGTCGTCCACACGGGTGGTCGAGCAATACGAGCGGCGGTTCACGCGCCTTGCCTGGCTCAACGTCTCGTTCGCCGTGGCCCGGGTGAGCCTGGGTTCCATGGCGGTCGCGACGCACGATTGGGTGCTCATCGCCCTCTCGTTGCACGTCATCGCCCAGTTGCCCGTGCACCTGATGACGCTGGCGACGGCCATGCGGGACCTTCACCCCAAGGAGATGCTGCGCAGCCTGAGGCCCATGCTGGCCGTATCGCCACTCATGTTCGCGTCGATTTCACTCTATAGCGCGCTGGCGTTGATCACCATGAACATGCTGCACGGACGGGGTGACGCGCTGGCCACCGCATCGTTCGGCGTGGCGCTCATCTTCATCGCGCCGCTCGACCTTTTCATCAACACGATCCGGATCTACGTGCTGCCGCAGGTCCTGTCGCTCGATCACAAGGAAATCGACGTCTTCGGCCTTGGCGCCGGCTCGTTCAACGTGATGGTCATCGCTTTCGCGGCCGTCTTCTTTGGCGCGATGCTTCCCACAGCGGCCATCATCCACTGGATCTACGGCACGCAGTTTCCCATGGCGTCCGCATTCTTCCTCATCTATTTCGGGGCGGTGGTCGCGACATCCTCGATCGGCTTCTACAACATTCGCGTGCAGCGGCAGAAGTTGCTTCGGCTGGCGGTCGCGGTGAATGTCTGCCGCGTCGCGGCGACCGCGTTGATGATCCTATTCCCGCTGGTGACGCCGTTGGCGATCGTGGTCTGGAGCGGCGTGGTGCTGGTCGGCGGCGAGATCGGCCTGTGGTTTGCGATCAACTGGGCGGAGCGACGCTCGCGGGCCTGATTGTCGCGCCGCTCCGATGCCGAGAACCTAGCCGGCGTCGCGCGGCTCGAGGTTTGCCCACTTGCCGCGGTCACCCCAGCGGCCGCGGAACGCCACGAGGCCGCGGAGGAATCCCAGCCCGTATGACAGGTGGAGGATCGCGAAGGCGATCACCAACCGGGGGAACAGGCGCCAATCGGATCGCCCGGCGGTAATCGCCGACGCCGTAAGATTGGCCGCGAGGTAGGCTCCCGTGACCAGCAGGAGGCCCCATCGTCCGACCTCGCTGAACGGCGCAAGGCCGAGGGTCAGCAGCAGGGACGCCGCGAGAAGCGGCGGCGCGAACTGGCGGGGCCGCATCTTGGCCGGATGCTTCTGCATCACGCGGACCTTCCAGTATCCGTATTGATAGTACTGCTTCCAGAGAGATCGCATGGAGCTGCGGTTGTAATAATGCGATTTGATGCTGGGGCTCAGCAGGATCCTGCCGCCTTGGTCGAGCAGGCGATAATTGAACTCGTCGTCCTGATTGCGGACCTGCTCCTCATCGAACAACCCGATGGTCTCGAACACGCGGCGAGGCCAGGCCCCCATATAGACCGTGTCGACCCATTCCTCGCGTTCGGAATAATGAAAGCGGGCTCCGCCGACCCCGAACCGGACGCTTGTCGCCTGGGCAACCGCTTCGCCGAATCGGCCGTGGCTCACGGCGACCATCCGGCCGCCGACATTGTCGGCGCCGGATCTCTTGAGAGCCGCCACACATTCCCTGACATAATTCGGCGACACGATCGTGTGCCCATCCACCCGCACGATCACATCGCCGCGTGCCCGGGCGACCGCGAGGTTGAAGCCGGAGGGCACGATGCGGCCGGGATTGTCGACCACGCTCACGCGGATAGCGGGATGGGCCTGCGCGAGACGCTCGATGCGCTGTCGTGTGTCGTCCGTCGACATGCCATCGGCGATCAGGACCTCCAACAGGTGATGTGGGTAATCCTGGGCCAGGACCGCGCCGAGGCTTCGCTCGATGAACGCCGATTCGTTGCGGATCGGCAGGATGACGCTCACGGCGACATGTTGATCGTCGATCTCCCGGTTCGGTGGTGGGGATGCCATGTCATCGGGAGTTCGGGGCCATGTACCGCATGTCGGGTGGTCCTTAACGTATGCCTGTTCCGAGCACTCGGCAGACGAGGTTCGGCTGCGCCGCGGGCGACCTCGAGCGCCAGCGCTTTTGGGCGCCGGCAAGGTCCTTGGCTTATTCTAGGCAGCGTCGTCGAGGGCGCCATGACTTTACGGGCGAATAACCCTTCTGCATCGTGTTGAAGGCTGACGGGACCCGCTCCGGGCGCCCGGGCCGGTTGCCGATAAGGGCGTGACACAGGCGCTACCCACGCAGGGTTACTCAGGATGTCCACGAACACCCACTCCTCTGACCAGCTTCGCGCCGATCGGAGAGGCTATAGGCTTTCCGCATGGACATAAAACTCGATGACGGGTCTTCGGCAACGTTGGCCCTTGCTGAATTTGCGGCGGAGCTGCCGACCATGTCGCGAAGCGCCGTCGCTCAGACCGGCAAATGGGTTCTCGCCGTTATCCCCGGCGATGCGGACAAGCCAAGCAATATGATCTTCGCGCGACGCCAGGTGGCGGCGTTGCAACGCCGGGGCATCGCGACCCGCATGTTCTTTCTGTCCTCCCGCACCTCGCCAAAGGTCCTGCTTCAGGAATTCAAGCGATTTCGGCGGGAGCTCAAAGAATTCGATCCTCAGATCGTCCATGCGCATTATGGGACCGTCACGGCGCTCTTCTGTGCCCTTGCCACCCTGCGGCCCCTCGTCATCAGCTTCCGCGGGAGCGATCTCAATCCCGCGAGCGATTGCAGCTATTCCCGCAGCCTGATGGCGCGGCTGTTTTCCCAGCTCGCGGTTCTCAGGGCCCGGCACGTCATTTGCGTAAGTGCGCAGTTGAAGGCGCGGGTCTGGCTCCGCTCCCGGCCGATCTCGATCATTTTCGACGGAGTGGACCTCTCCAATTTCCGACCCATCCCTCGCGACGAAGCGCGCCGGAAGCTTGGCTGGAATCACGACAAGAAACGGGTCTTCTTCAATCTCGGCGGACGGCCGAGCGGTAAGCGACTTGCGCTTGCCGAGAGTGCGATCGCTTTCGCGCGTACCGAATTTCCCGATCTCGAACTCGTCACGGCCACCGAGATCGATCCGGAACTCATCCCGTTCTACATGAACGCCTGCGACTGCCTGCTGCTGACAAGCAAATCCGAAGGTTCGCCCACCGTCGTCAAGGAGGCGGTGGCCTGCAATCTCCCGGTCGTGACCGTCGATGTCGGCGATGTTCGCTCGCTTCTCGATGGTGTTCAGCCCACCCGAATTGTGGCGGCCGAAACGGCCACGCTTGGAACCGCGCTCGCGGAGGTTCTTCGTATGGGAACGCGCTCCAACGGCTGGGCGCGCGCGGAGGATCTCTCGGAGCGCCGCACGACAGACCGCGTGGTCGAAATCCTCAACGCCGTGGCGGCCGACTGACGGACCTGCCAGCTTGCGCATTTGCCCACGCGCTTCCGCTCAAGTTGGCGCCCGATTACTTTAGTGGTCGAGTTACGTGCAGTTTTGCGCAGAAGCTGTCCAGAAATGTCAGCGTCAAGTCGCTGCGATTCTCCGGTATGTCCATGAGTATGATCCAATTTGCCGGGCTCTTTTGGGCCAATTTCACTCTCAAGAGAAACTTCTACTCGCTACGGCAATTCGGAGTAACTCCGAAGCCTGTATTGCATCGCAGCAACCCCACTGCCTACTATTCTAACGCGACCTTCGTGATGGGCTTGCGCGGACTCAAGACCACGTTCTGATTTGCTTTCGGAGTTTCGTTCTCGGGGCGACAGTTTAACGGTGCGTTGTTGGCCAACCTTGTCGAGGCGCTAGAGGCGCGAATGCTTTCAGCAATCGCAATCCTGAAAGACGGCGTGTCCAGTTTTCGACGAAGGAGGGTGATATGAAAGCGGTGATCCAGTCGGGAGGCAGGGGAACGCGGCTGAGGCCCTATACGTCTGTCCTGCCGAAACCGCTGATGCCCATCGGAGCGCGGCCCGTCATCGAGTTGCTGCTCAAATGGCTGCGTCGGAACGGCATCGAGGATATCTACATCACCACCGGCTACCTGGGACATCTCATCCGCAGCTTCTGCGGCGACGGCAACCAGTGGGGAATGAACATCACCTACACGCAAGAAACCGAGCCGCTCGGCACTATCGGTCCCTTGTCCCTCCTGCGCGACAAGCTCGACTGTACGTTTCTTGTTCTCAACGGCGACGTGCTGACCGATCTCAGCCTGAACGCGTTTTCGACCTGCCACCGCAACCATGGCGGGCCGCTGACCATCGCCACGACGACGCGGACCATGAAGATGGAGTTCGGCGTCATCGACGAGACGAACGGATCGGTCACACGCTTTCGCGAGAAGCCGACGCTCTCGAACACCGTCAGCATGGGCGCCTATTGCATGGAGCCCGAGGTTCTTCAGTACATTCCGGCCGGGCATGCCGTTCGGCTTCGACGACCTCGTGTTCTGCATGATGGATCGGGGCGTTCCCGTTCACACCTACAGGCACAACGGCCTGTGGCTGGATATCGGTCGCGTCGAGGATTTCCACAAAGCTCAGGAAATCGACTGGGACGAGCAGACTCCGTCTCTTGAATTGGTCGCCGTGTAACTGGCGGTCGCGCGCTCGTCTGCCTTGTGAGCCGAATGTAATGGGAATGTCCGATGCTCTCCGTCGCTGAGCCGATCCTGGGACCCGAAGAAAAAGCCGCTCTTGTCGGAGGTCATCGATAGCGGCTGGATCACCATGGGCGACCGCGTCCGGCAATTCGAGCTGGCGCTTCGCGCAGGCGCACGGGGCCGAGGATTCGATTGCGTTGAATTCGTGCCACCGCCGGACTTCACCTGATCATGGAAGCGATCGGCCTTGGACCGGGCGACGAGGTCCTGGTTCCGGCGATGACATTCGTCGCCACGTCGAATTGCGTTCTCTATGTCGGCGCGACCCCGGTCTTCGTCGACATCCAATCCCATGACGTGCCGCATCATGTCGATTGAGGACGCGGCGGCCAAATGCACGGACCGCACCAAGGCCCTCGTCCTCGTGCATTACGCCGGCTATCTCGACGATCGCGCCAAGTGGCGGGACTTTGCCGCGAGCCGGGGCCTGATGCTGGTCGAGGATGCCGCCCACGCGACAGGTCTCGCGGATGTCGGAACATATGGCGTCGCCGCGGCGCTGAGCTTCTACGGCAACAAGAACATGACGACCGCCGAAGGCGGCGCCGTGATCTGCGCCGATCCGGCGTTGCGCGAACATATCCGCCAGATGCGCGGTCACGGTCTGACGAGCGGCACCTTCCAGCGCCACTCCAGCTCGACGCCGAGCTACGACGTGACGATGCTCGGGATTCAACTACCGCCTCGACGAGTTGCGCGCGGCCATCGGGCTGGTCCAGCTCAAGCATCTGAAGGCGTGGAACGAAAAGCGGCGCGTGCTGACCCAGACCTATCGGAACCTGTTGCGCGAGCGCTGCCCCGAGGTCGGAGTGCCCTTCGCCCAGTTCAGCGCCTCGTCCTATCACATCATGCCGGTCGTTCTGCCCGAGGGTGTCGAACGGCAGGCCGTCGTGACCAGCCTGCGTCAGGCGGGCGTCCAGACCACCATCCATTATCCGCCCGCTCACCTGTTTTCCTATTACCAGGCGCGCTTTCCGAACGTGCGGCTGCCGCTCACCGAAGCATATGCGGAGCGCGAACTGACGCTTCCGCTGCATCCGAGGTTGGAGGAGGCGGACATCGATACGGTCACGCGCGCTCTCGCCGAATCTCTTCATACCGCGAAACAAGGATGAGTTCATGGCCGATTCACCGTCAGCTCATTTGTCCCATTCCCACGTCCACGATGTGCAGGAACGTGCGAGGCGTGCCCTCGATCTGGTCGTGGCGTGTCTGGCGATCATCGTCCTGTCGCCCGTCATGCTGCTGATCGCCCTTGCGATCTGCCTGGAAAGCGGCGCTCCGGTGCTGTTCTACCAGGTGCGGCTGGGGCAACATGGCCGGCCATTCCACATCTACAAATTCCGCAAGTTCCGTCGCGACTGCGGAACGGACGGAAGCCCGCTCACTTTCGACGGCGATTCGAGAATGACGGTCGTCGGGCTGTTCCTCAGGGCCACGAAACTCGACGAGCTGCCGCAATTCTGGAATGTCCTGCGTGGGGACATGTCGGTCATCGGCCCGCGCCCCGAGAGCCTGGCATTCGCCGATTGCTTCACAGGCGGCTACGAGCGAGTGCTCGACCATCGCCCTGGCATTCTGGGCCCGAGCCAGGTCACGTTTCGCAATGAGAGCGCTCTTTACGCGGGCGAGGCCGATCCGGACAAGCTGTACCGCGCCGTGATCTTTCCCACCAAGGCACGCATCGACCTCGACTATTATTCGAAGCGCACGCTCTTCTCCGATGTCCTGTGGATCTTCCGCGGGATCCTGGCGATCGCGGGTTGGAATCCGTCACGCGCCTCGCGCCCGACCGCCGATGGCGGCGAGGAACGGGCGAATGGCATGGCCGGCAGCCTGAAGATGGCGGAGCTTGGTCGTCGACCCGCGTCAACCGAGGGAAAACATGCGTGAGTGACGATAGCGTAAATGTTCTCGTGACAGGAGCCGATGGGTTCATCGGGTCCCATCTGACCGAGGCGCTTCTGGCGCGCGGCATGAATGTGACCGCGCTCAGTCTTTACAACTCCTTCGACAGCCACGGCTGGCTGGACGATCTGCCGGAGGAGAGCCGCGCCAAGCTCCGTATGGTCCGCGGGGACATCCGGGATACCGCTTTCGTGCGTCGGATCATGCGCGATCAGGAGCATCGTGTTTCATCTCGCGGCTCTGATCGCGATCCCGCAATCCTATGTGGCGGCGCAGTCCTATGTCGAGACGAACGTCATGGGGACGCTCAACGTGCTCGAAGCCGCGCGGGATCTCGGGACATCCCGCATCGTGCACACCTCCACGAGCGAGGTCTACGGCACGGCGCTCACCATGCCGATTGCCGAGAGCCATCCGCTGCAGGGTCAATCGCCTTATTCGGCGTCGAAGATTGGCGCCGACATGATGGCCGAGGCGTTCGCGCGATCCTTCGAGGTGCCGGTCGTGACGCTGCGGCCGTTCAACACCTTCGGGCCGCGCCAGAGCGAGCGCGCCATCATCCCGACGATCATCCGCCAGGCGCTCGACCCCAATTGCGCGGCGATTCTCGTGGGCGACACCACACCGGTTCGCGACCTCACGTTCGTGGAAGACACGGCCGCGGCCTTCATCGCCGCCGGCACGACGCCGGGCCTGGAATTCGGCCGTCCCTACAATGCCGGTAACGGGACATCCGTGACGGTGGGCGATTTGATCGACCTCATCGTGGCCACGACCGAATGCGACAAACCGGTCGTACCGGATCCGCAGCGCTTCCGGCCGACGAACTCGGAGGTGCGGGCGCTGCTCGCCGACAGCAGCCGTCTTACGGCGGCGTCGGGCTGGACCCCGCAGGTCCCCCTTCGCGAGGGATTGCAGCGCACCATCGATTGGTGGCGTCACCGTCTCGAGCGAGGGTTGGTCCGCCGCGAAAAGGCGTTCATGATCTAGGCTGGCACGACATCACAGCGAAAGGTGAAGTTGCGACGTCGCCGCTGCTTTCGCCTCATGGGACAACAGCCATCTTTTGCGCTCGATGCCGCCGCCGTATCCGGTGAGCGTGCCGTTCGCACCGATGACCCTGTGGCACGGCACGACGATTCCGACGGGGTTGGCGCCGTTGGCAAGGCCGACGGCGCGGATCGCCGCGGGTCGGCCGATCCGCCGGGCAAGCTCCGAATAGGAGATGCTGGCGCCGCAGGGGATGCGCCGCAATTCGTTCCAGACCATGCGTTGAAACTCGGTGCCCCCGGTGGCAACCGGTAGCGCATCGATCGCCGCGAGATCGCCGCCGAAATACGCGACCATCGCGTCCGTCAGTCCTGCGGGATTGCGGAAGGGCGCGAGCGTATATCGCCCGCGCCCGTAATGGCGCTCGAACAGCCGATGGAGCCGGTCGTCGTGATCGCTCCAATCGACTGCGCGCAGGCAATCGTCCTGGTCTGCGACGATGGCGAGTTCGCCAATCGGTGTCGGGATGCGGTCGACCCGCAAATGGAGCACGTCGTTCATGTCAGGGCGCCTTCCAGTTGAGAGCTGCGTCGGCGGCCCAAAGATGTTGCGCCGCATAGGCGCGCCACGGGCGCCATGTTCTCGGCCCGCTTCAAGGAGTTGTGCGGATGTGGGCCGACTGCCGGCCTCGTCGGCAGCGCCGCGCAGAAGTCCGATATCGGTCGCCGGAAAGGCGTCGGTTTCGCGCAACGCCCGCAGCGCGATGTAATGCGCCGTCCAATCGCCGATGCCGCGGATGCTGCGCAGGCGCGCCACACGCTTCCTCCACCGTGCCGAGGGACTGGAACAGCGTGCTGATCCGCAAGCGCCGCCTCGGCGATGGCGCGTAAGCGCGGTTTTCCGCGCCGCCGGCATTCCCAGTTGCGACAGGTCGGCCGCCGCCACGAGCTCGGCGGACGGGAAGCAATGGGTGAGGGCATCGTCCGTGCCGGCCGGCAACCGTTCTCCGCAGAGCGCGACCAGTTGCCCGGCGAGCTGGCGCGCCGCCACGACGGTGATCTGCTGACCGAGCACCGCTCGCACCGCGAGCTCGAAACCGTCCCACGCGCCGGGCGCCCGCAGGCCGGGGCGCTGCGCCAGCAGAGCTCGCGAGGAACGGGTCGCGCGACGAGGTGCGTGCCGATCGTCTCGATATCGGCGCCGACGTCGAAAACCCGGCGCACGCGGGTGAGGATATGGGGCAGGGCGCGCACGGATGGGAAGCGGACCGTCACCGCGAGATTTTGGCGCGTCGGTTCGTGCCGCACCTCGACAGTGCCGCATTCGCCCGTCGTGGAAAAACGTGCGCCGATACGTGCCTTCGGTCACCTCCTCGACGCCTGTCAATCGCGCGGGCTTCCAGAAAGGCGAGCATGGAGTGCCAATCGTAAGGCGGGCGGTAGCGCAACGCGGAGCGTGACGCCCGCCTCGTTGACCGTGCCTGCCGGCAGCTCCTGCGCCGACGCCGCGGCGCAACTCACGCGGGGGGCGCTGAAAGAGGGCCTGGAAGGTTTCGTTGAAGCGGCGCACCGACCCGAACCCGGCACGCGAACGCGATCTCGGTCATCGGCAGCCGCGTTTCCTGGATCAGCTGCTTGGCGAACAGGACCCGCCGCGTCTGCGCGACCGCGACCGGGGATGCGCCGAGATGCTGCTTGAACAGGCGCCGCAATTGCCGCTCGCCAATGCCGAGACGCTCCGCGAGCCGTTCGACGCCCGTATCGCTGTCCAGCCCGCCCTCGGCGATGAGCGCCAGCGCGCGCGAGACGGTGTTGGAAGTGCCGCGCCAGAAGGCGAGGTCGGGGGCGGTTTCCGGCCGGCAGCGGAGGCAGGGCCGCAGCCCTGCTTCCTGCGCCGCCGCGGCGGAAGCGAAGAACCGGCAATTCTCGAATTTCGGCGTCCGCGCCGGGCAGATCGGGCGGCAATAAATTCCCGTCGTCGTGACGCCGACGAAAATCCGCCCGTCGAAACGCGGATCGCGGCTTTGCAGAGCGCGGTAGCAGATGTGAGGGTCGATCATGGACATGTCCGAAAACTACCACCGGAGGCGTCGGCGCACTCGCGGTTTTCGGACATTACCATTCGGGCACAGCCTCGTCTCGGGCCGACGGCTGCTTCCTGGCGGTCGAGAAATCGACTTCTGGCGCCGTGCCGGGAGGCTTGTCTTAACCGGTTCGGTGTGGAGCGGCTCGGCGTGTGGGTGCCCAACGAGGAGGCCGATCTTGCCGAATGGCCGGTTCGGCCGATTCGCCAGATCACCACCGACCGGCCCGATCTGGCGCTCAAAGTGCGCTCGGGGCTGTCGCATTGACGCCCCTTGGAGACGCCCGATTGGCAAGAATCCCTGTGATTTCGTGCGGTTTTGCCCGCCTTCATGCCTTGGCACCCGGGGCGAGGTGACGTATCGAATCACGCACGGGGAGGGCAAATCCCGGCGTTAGCGCCTTGACGACGGTCTCGCCGCCATGCAACGGCGGCGCATGACCGGGTGTTATGGCGGAACGCTGTTTGTCCGGCCTCCCCATTCGGATCATGAGGACCATTATGAACAAGAACGATCTCATCGAGCACATCGCTCAGGAATACGAGCTGACCAAGACCTTCGCCAAGGATCTCGTCGAGAACCTTTTCGAGAAGATCAGCGACACCATCCACAAGGGCGATGAGGTTTCGATCTTCGGCTTCGGCAAGTTCAAGCTGGTCGACCGCAAGGCACGCAAGGGCCGCAACCCGCAGACCGGCGAAGCGATCAAGATCGCGGCGTCAAAGAACGTGAAGTTCGAGCAGGCCAAGGGCATGAAAGAGCGTGTCAACGCGAAGCGCCGCGCCCGCAAGTAAGGCGTGAGGCGGCCACCGCCGCCACTGTCCTGTGAACGAGCCGGGCGGCGCCTGCGTGCCGCCCGGTTCGCTCGCTGCCTCTAGAGAATATGACGAAGGCTCTCGCTCACTTCCCGCAAGCGCGGGAAGAAAACGGGCTCTCCATATCGGCCGCGGCGACACGCGCCGCCTGGGTGCTGACATTCAGCGCGATGCGCACGGACCGCCGACGGTTGCACCAGCGGGATGGCGATCGATCGCAATCCCAGTTCCAGTTCCTCGTCGATCACCGCGCAGCCTCTGCGCCGCACCTCTTCCAGCGCCGCGCGAAGATCGGCTTTGCGCGTGATCGTCTTGGGCGTTCGCGGTTCGAGCTTCACGCGCTTGAGATAGGCCTCGATCTCCTCGGGCGGGCGGTGGGCGAGGATCGCGCGTCCCGAGCGACGTGCAATAAGCCGGCAGGCGAATGCCGACACCGAGACTGACCGACATGATGCGCTGGGTCGCGGAGCGCGCCACGTAGACGATGTCGTCTCCATCGAGCATGGCGGCCGAACTCGACTCGC
The DNA here is from genome assembly GCA_963837375.1 of uncultured Alphaproteobacteria bacterium. Taxonomy (GTDB): domain Bacteria; phylum Pseudomonadota; class Alphaproteobacteria; order Rhizobiales; family Beijerinckiaceae; genus Microvirga. Next base: position 27,144 of record CAWINL010000001.1, read on the forward strand.
CTGTGAGGCTGGATATCCGCTCGAGGGCCGGCTGCAATCGTTCCGACAGGGAAGACGACGACAGGTAGGCGTAGCCGAGCCGCAGGATCCGCGGGCTCAGACGGAAAAATAGCGCCCGTCGAAATCCGCGTAGTCGAGCTTTGCCAGGGTGTGCAGGTAGCGCCGCGCCGCTGCCCGCGTGATGCCCGTCCGCTTGGCGACGTCGGTCAGGGTCAGGCGCGGCCTGGTCGGGGCCGAACGCCTCGATGATCGTCAAGACCTTTTTCCAGGCTCGCGACGAATTCACGCGCGCCCGCCTTCTGCGGATCCGGAGCGTTTGCGCGCTGTCTTCCTGTCCATCGCCACCCTCCGTCACCATCAGCATGACTTGACACCCTGCGGCCGGATAGTACTTCATGTTCGCTAGAAGTTTCAATGTTCGATATGCGAACAAATGAAACCGCGGCCGAACGGGTTCATGGTGGGCGCCGGAAAGGCCTAGTGATGGATCGGCAGGCTGTCGCGAAACAGCACGGAGGAAATGCCATGGTTGGAACGAAGATATTGGGGGCTGCGCTCGGCGCGCTTGCTGCTCGGCACGGTTTCGGTGTCCGCAGACACGATCAAAGTCGGCATCATCGGGCCGTTTTCGGGTCCGTTCGCCCTTCAGGGCAAGAATTTCCAGGCCGGCGTCGAAGCGTTCATGGCGCTCAACGGCAAGAGCGTGAAGGGTCACGACGTCGAGGTGATCTATCGCGATCTGCCCGGCCGCCAATCCGGCGCAGTCGCGGGCGCTGGCGCAGGAACTCGTCGTCAAGGACAAGGTGCAGTATCTCGGCGGCGTCTATTTCACGCCCGACGCCATGGCGATCACGCCGCTTCTCAAGCAGGCGAACACGCCTGCTGGTGATCTTCAACGCCGCGACGTCGGCGATCATGAACACGTCGCCCCTCGTGGTGCGCACCTCCTTCACCACCGCGCAGACCACCACGCCGCTCGGCAAGGTGGCGTTCGATCGCGGCATCAGGAAAGTGATCAGCGCGGTCAGCGATTACGGCCCGGGCGTGGATGCCGAGGTGGCGTTCAAGAAGGCCTTCGAGGCGGCCGGCGGGCAGGTCGTGGAGGCGGTGCAGGATGCCGCTGAACACCAACGATTTCAGCCCGATCATGCAGCGCGTGCGCGATTCCAAGGCCGATGCGGTGTTCGCGTTCCTGCCCTCCGGCCCGACGACGCTCGGTTTCGTCAAGGCCTATAACGATACCGGTTTGAAGCAGGCCGGAGTCAAGTTCCTGGCGCCGGGCGACCTGACGCAGGAATCCGATCTGCCGGCGCTGGGCGATGGCGCGCTCGGCCTTGTTGACCTCGTTCCATTACGCGGTGTCGCACGACAGCCCGGAGAACAAGAAATTCGTCGAGGCGGCCGGCAAGGCGGTCGGCTCGCCGGAGCAACTCTCCTTCCCGGCGGTCGGCGCCTATGACGGCATGTACGTGATCTACAAGATGATCGAGGCAACCGACGGCAAGCAGGATGCCGAGAAGGCGGTCGCTGCCGTCAAGGGATTGACCTGGACGAGCCCGCGCGGCCCGGTCAGCATCGATCCGGAAAGCCGCCACATGACGCAGAACATCTATCTGCGCGAAGTGGCCAAGGATGCGCAGGGCAAGGGCTACAACAAGGAAATCCAGACCTTCGCCAACCAGAAGGATCCGGGATTTGTCGCACCCTGAGCGGCACGATCGTTCTGCAGAGGGAGCGCGAGCGCTCGCTGCGCTCCTTCGCCTGACTTTCGCTGCGGCCGCGACGGGACATTTCGAATGCAGACTGTCTTCAGCATCGCCATCGACGCGCTCGCCTACGGAATGGCGCTGTTCATCATCTGCATCGGCCTGTCGTTGACGATGGGGCTGATGCGGGTGGTGAACCTCGCGCACGGGGCATTTGCGATGATCGCCGGCTATATCGCCTCCTACGCGGTGCGCGATCTCGGCACTCGGCTACGTGGCGGCGATCCTGTTGGCGATTGCCGGGACCGATCGCGGTCTCGATCCCGCTGGAGCGGCTGCTGTATCGCCGCATCTACGGCTCGCCGCAACTGACGCAGGTGCTGATGACGATCGGCATCACCTTCTGCGTCATCGGCATCACGAACTATTTCTTTGGCCCGACCTTGAAGACGATCCCGCTGCCGGAAGCGTTGTCGCAGCCCGTCGATCTCGGCTTTCGCTCGGTCGCCGCGCATCGGCTTTTCGTCATGGCGTGCGGCGCGGTCGTCGCGCTCGGGCTGTGGTTTCTCATCGAGAAGACGGCGTTCGGCATCAGGCTGCGGGCGACGGTCGACAACGCGTCGATCTCCGAGGCGCTCGGCATCCGCACGCAGGTCGTCTACACGATCAGCTTTGCCATCGCGATGGGGCTTGCGGCGTTCGGCGGCGTGGTGGGCGCGGAATTCCTGCCGATCGAGCCCTATTATGCGCTCCGCTACATGGTGACCTTTCTGGTCGTCGTGTCGGTGGGAGGCGCGGGCTCGATCCCCGGCGCGCTGATCGCATGCCTGGTTCTTGGCGCGGTTGACACGACAGGCCGGTACCTCATGCCGGAATTCGGCAATTTCTTCTTCTACGCCGCCGTCATCGCCATCGTGTGGGTCTTCCCGCGCGGCCTTCTCGGAAAGGCGCAATAGGATGCGGGCGGTGCTAACCAGCGAGGCTCTACGGGCGCTGCCCGCGATGCGCGGACATTTCGTGCGAGACGCGATCGGCGCCGCTGGCGATCGCGGCTCTCGGCATTGTGGGTTATTTCGCGTTTCCCGACAGTCTCGCGCTTCTCACGCGGCTGATCGCGCTCGCGCTGCTGACGCTTTCGCTCGATCTGGTCGTCGGCTATTGCGGCGTCGCAACGCTCGGCCAGGCGGCTTTGTTCGGCGCGGGCGCCTATGCGGCCGGCATCGCCTGCGTCGAACGGCGTGACCGAACCGTTGACGCTCATCGGGATCGGCGCGGTCGCCGGATGCGGTGGCGGGGCTGCTGATGGGCATCGATCATGCTGCGCGCCCATGGCCTCGCGCAACTCGTGCTTGTCGATCGCCATCGTCCAGCTCTTTCACGAGGCGGCCAACAAGGCGTCGGCCTACACGGGCGGCAGCGACGGCCTGGCAGGGCTCGTCGTCGGACCGCTTTTCGGCATCTTCGAGTTCGACCTCTGGGGGCGCACCGCCTATCTGCTGGGCGTCGTGCTGCTGGTGGGCGTCTTCGTCGCGCTGAAATTCGTCGTTGCGTCGCCATTCGGCATGTTGTGCCGGGGCATCAAGGAGGACCCGATCCGCATCCGCGCCATGGGCGCCTTCGTGGCGCCGAACCTCCTCAAGATGTTCGTGATTTCCGGCTTCGTCGCCGGGATGGGCGGTGCGCTCGCGGCGATCTCGACGCAGGTGGTCGGGCTCGACAGCATCAGCTTCGAGCTGTCCGCGAACGCGCTCGTGATGCTCGTGCTCGGCGGCATCGGCACGCTCTATGGCGCGATCGTCGGCACCATCATCTTCATGGGTTTCGAACATGTCGTGTCGGCCATCAATCCGTTCCATTGGCTGACCATGGTGGGCGCGCTGCTGATCGCGGTCGTCATCGCGGCGCCGCGCGGGCGTCAGCGGGTTGTTCGACAGGCTGTGGAGCCCGGATCGGGTCGCATGAGCGGTGTTTCAGGTCGACAATCTGTCCAAGGCCTTCGGTGGCCTGACCGTCAGCCGCGATATTTCGCTCGCCATGAAGGAAGGCGCGCGGCTCGCGCTGATCGGCCCGAACGGCGCCGGCAAGACGACCTTCGTCAATCTCGTCACCGGCCAGCTCCGGCCGGATGCCGGCACGATCCGCCTCGGCGGCGAGGACGTGACGCGGGAGGGCTCGGTCCGGCGCGTGCGCAAGGGCCTGGTGCGAACATTCCAGGTCACGCGCCTTTTCTCCGACATGACGCCAGAGGAGCATGTGACCCTGACGGTGCTTCAGCGCGAGGGCAGGGCGTCGCGCATTCTCAGCCGTTTCCAGCGACTCGGCCGTTGCCGGCGAGGTCGAGAGCCTGCTCGGATGCGCTGGGACTTGATGGAGGTGGCGAGGCGAAAGGTCGGCGAGATCGCCTATGGCCAGCAGCGCCTTCTCGAAATCGCGCTCGCGCTGGCGCTCAAGCCCAAGGTGCTGCTTCTCGACGAACCGGCCGCCGGCGTGCCGCAAAGCGAAACGCCGCGCATCGAACAGGCGCTCGAGCGGCTCCCGCCGAGCCTCGCCGTCTGATGATCGAGCACGACATGGATCTCGTCTTCCGGTTCGCCAAACACGTGGTCGTTCTCGCCGCGGGCGAGATCATTTTCGAGGGAGTGCCGTCGGAAGTCGCCGCCAACAGCAAGGTCCGCGAAGCCTATCTGGGAAGTTATGCCGATGCCCGCAAGCACGCTTGACGTTCGCGGCCTCAGCGCCGGCTACGGTCCGACGACTCGTCCTCGAGGATCTGTCCTTGTCGGTGGGGGCGGGCGAACGGCTCTGCATCCTCGGCCGCAACGGCATGGGCAAGACCACGCTCCTGTCGAGCATCATGGGGCTGACCCGGCACTATGGCGGCGCGATCGCGCTCGAACGGCGAGGATATCGCGCGCCTGCGGGGCTCGGAACGCGCGCGGCGCGGTGTCGGGCTGGTGCCGCAGACGCGGGACATCTTCCGGTCGCTGACGGTCGAGGAAAACCTGCTCGCGGGCATCAAGGATCGGCCCCGCGACGTCATCCAGGAGGCCTACGAGATGTTTCCGCGCCTCGAGCGAGCGGCGGCGCAATCTCGGTTGGCAATTGTCGGGCGGCGAACAGCAGATGCTGTCGACGGCGCGCGCCATTCTCGGACGGCCGACGCTTCTCCTGCTCGACGAGCCGCTGGAGGGCTTGGCGCCGGTCATCTGCGACGAGCTCATGGTGGCGTTCACCCGCCTTGCATCCAGCGGCGACATGACCATCCTGCTGGTGGAACAGCGTCTGGAGGCGGCTCTCGATTTTGCCCAGAAGGTGCTGATCCTGGAGCGGGGCAGGGTCGTCTGGACGGGCACGAGCGAAGCGTTGCGCGCAGACGATGGTCTGATAGAGCACTATATCGGTGTCGGCACGCTGCATTGAGATTGATCATGGCATTCACGCGCGCAAACGAAATCGTCGTCCATCATCAGATCCTCGGACGCGAAAACGCGCCGGTCACTCGTGTTCGCCAATTCCCTCGGCAGCGATTTCCGGATCTGGCAGGCGGTCGTGCCGCTATCTTGCGGATCGTTATCGCATCGTGCTCTACGACAAACGCGGCCACGGCCTGTCGGATGCGCCGGCGGGGCCTTACACCATCGACGATCACGCGGACGATCTTCTGGCACTGCTCGACCATCTCGATATCGCGCAGGCCGCGCTCGTCGGTCTTTCCGTCGGCGGCATGATCGCCCAGCGCATCGCCGTCAAGGCTCCCGCGCGCGTGCGGGCGCTGGTGCTCTGCGACACCGCGGCGAAGATCGGCACGCGGGAGAGCTGGGCGGAGCGGATCGCCGCCGTCGAAGCTTCGGGGATCGACGCCATCGCCGACAGCGTGATGCAACGCTGGTTCACGCCGGCCTTCCGCAGCGCTCAGCCGGATGAATGGGCAGGCTGGCGCAACATGCTGGTTCGCACGCCGGCGCACGGTTATGTCGGCGACCTGCGCGGCCATCCGCGATGCGGATCTCACCGGCGACGCCGCGCGTATCGCCGCGCCGACGCTCTGCCTCGTCGGCGATCAGGATGGCTCGACACCGCCCGATCTCGTGCGGCAGACCGCCGATCTCATTCCCGGCGCGCGTTTCGAAATCATCGACGGGGCGGGGCACATCCCTTGCATCGAGCGGCCGGATGAAACGGCGGAGCTCATCGGACGGCATTTGCGGGAGGCCGGCATGTCTGACAGCAATCGCAGCGAACGCTACAAAACCGGCATGGCGGTCCGGCGAAAGGTGTTGGGCGATGCCCATGTGGACCGCGCGAGCGCGCAGATCACGGAGCTCGACGCGGATTTCCAGACCTTCATCACCGAGGGCGCCTGGGGTTCCGTCTGGTCGCGGCCGAATTTGACCCTTCGCGAGCGCTCCATCGTGACCATCGCGCTTCTCGCTGCCTTGGGACAGGACGAGGAGGTGGCGATGCACGTGCGCGCAACCGCCAATACGGGCGCGACGAAGGACGATATCCGCGAGGCGCTGATGCATGTGGCGGTCTATGCCGGCGTGCCGGCCGCCAACCACGCCTTCAAGATTGTCAAGAAAGTGCTTGCCGAGATGGAATTGGATGCGTCCGAAGCGGGGACCAAACAGGGAGCGTCGCATGTCAGATGAGGGATCCTATTTCCAGCGCGACCGCGGCTGGCATCCGCCCGCCTTCACGCCGGATTACAAGACATCGGTGCTGCGCGCGCCGCGCTATCCATTGCTCTCGCTCGACAACACCATCTCGGAGACGACCGGGCCCGTCTTCGGCCACTCGATCCTCGGTCCGCTCGACAATGATCTGATCCGCAACTACGCGAAGGATGGCGACGCCATCGGGCAGCGGATCATCGTGTATGGCCGCGTGCTGGACGAGAACGCCCGGCCGGTTCCCGGCGCGCTGCTCGAATTCTGGCAGGCCAATGCGGGCGGGCGCTATCGCCACAAGAAGGAAACCTATCTCGCGGCCGCTCGACCCGAATTTCGGCGGTTGCGGGCGGACGATCACGGATTCGCAAGGGGGCTACTCGTTCCGCACCATCAAGCCCGGAGCCTATCCGTGGCCGAACGGTGTCAACGACTGGCGGCCCGCCCACATCCATTTCTCGGTTTTCGGCCACGCTTTCGCGCAGCGCCTCGTCACGCAGATGTATTTCGAGGGCGATCCCATGATCTGGCAATGCCCGATCGTGCGCACCATTCCCGACAAGGCGGCGATCGAGCAACTCGTGGCGGCGCTCGACCGCGAGGCGGCGCTGCCGATGGATTCGCTTGCCTACAAGTTCGACATCGTGCTGCGCGGACGACGCTCGACGATGTTCGAAAACCGGCCGGAGGGAAATTGATGGTCCAGAAACTCGGACGTCTCAAGGAATCGCCGTCGCAGACGGCAGGCCCTTATGTGCATATCGGCACCAATCCCAACTGGGTCGACATCACCGGCGTGTATGAGAACGATCTCGGCCATGCGTTGGTCGGGCCGGACACGAAAGGCGAGCGTATCGTCCTGAAGGGACGCGTCATCGACGGCAGCGGCACGCCGCTGAAGGACGCGCTCATCGAAATCTGGCAGGCGGATGCGGCAGGCCTCTACAATTCCCCGCAGGAAAAGCGCGGACAGGGCCGATCCGGACTTTACGGGTTGGGGGCGCATTCCGCTCGATGCGGTGACCGGCGAGTATCGTTTCGAGACCGTCAAGCCGGGGCGCGTGCCCTATCGCGACGGGCGCTTGATGGCGCCCCACGTGACATTCTGGATCGTGTCGCGCGGCATCAATATCGGGCTCCACACGCGGATGTATTTCGGCGACGAGGAGAAGGCCAATGCCGAGTGCCCGGTCCTGGCGCGGATCGAGCACAAGATGCGGGTGCCGACGCTGATCGCGCCGCGCACCGACGAGAACGGCGATCGTCACCTACACGTTCGACATTCGCCTTCAGGGCGAAAACGAAACCGTGTTCTTCGACATCTGATCGACGAAAGAGATCCATGGCCCGGTTCCAGAGCCTTCACGAAGCTGTCGCCGACAATCTCAAGGACGGCGACACCGTCGCTTTCGAAGGCTTCACCCATCTCATTCCCCATGCGGCGGCGCACGAGGCGATCCGGCAGGGACGACGCGATCTCACGCTGATCCGCATGACGCCGGACATCATCTACGATCAGATGATCGGCATGGGGTTGGCGAAGAAGGTGGTGTTCTCCTACGCGGGCAATCCCGGCGTCGGGTCTGCTCGACGGATGCGCGACGCCATCGAGAACGCGTGGCCGCGGGCGCTCGAAACGGTGGAGCATTCGCACGCCGCCATGGCCAATGCCTATGAGGCGGGGGCCGCCGGGCTGCCCTGCGCGGTGTTTCGCGGCTATCGCGGCGCGGGGCTGAAGGATGTCAATCCGGCGATCAAGAGCATCACGTGCCCGTTCACCGGCGAGGAGCTGGCGGCCGTGCCGGCCCATCGGCCGGACGTGGCGTTCATCCATGCGCAGAAAGCCAACCGGCGCGGCGACGTCCTGATCGAGGGGATCATCGGCGTGCAGAAGGAGGCGGTGCTGGCGGCAAAACGCGCGGTCGTGACGGTGGAGGAGATCGTCGAGGATTTCGACGGGCTGCATCCGAACCTCTGCGTGTTGCCGCATTGGACCGTCACGTCGATCGTCGAGGTCCCGGGCGGCGCGCATCCGTCCTATGCGCACGGATATTATCAGCGCGACAACGCAGCCTATCTGGAATGGGACAGGATCTCGGCAGACCGCGATCTGTTCGCGCGCTGGATGCGCGAGAACGTGCTGGAGGCCACGCCTGACGTCTTCGCCGCGCGCGTGAAGGGGCTGTGACCATGACCGAGGTTTCCGGCGTCACCCCCACCGAGATGATGACGATCGCGGCCGCGCGCGCGCTGTCGAACGACGACGTGTGTTTCGTCGGCATCGGCGCGCCGTCGGCGGCCTGCAACGTGGCGCGGCTGACCCACGCGCCCGGCATCACGCTGATCTATGAGAGCGGCACGATCGGCACCGCGCCGAGCGTCCTGCCGCTCTCCATCGGCGATGGCGAGTTGTGCGAGACGGCGGTCACCACCGTGTCGGTTCCGGAGATGTTTCGCTACTGGCTGCAGGGCGGGCGCATCTCGGTCGGTTTTCTGGGCGCAGCCCAGCTCGACCGTTTCGGCAACATCAACACCACGGTCATCGGCGACTATCACCATCCGAAGGTCCGTCTGCCGGGCGGCGGCGGTGCGCCCGAGATCGCCACATCCTGCAAGCAGGTCTTCATCACCATGAAGCAATCGACGCGCGGCATGGTGGAGAAGATCGACTTCTACACCTCGTTCGGACACGGCGAAGGCGGTGATCATCGCCAGCGGCTCGGCATCGACACGCAGGGGCCGACGCTCCTCATCACCGATCTGGCGCTCTGGAAACCGGACCCGGAGACGAAGGAATTCACCGTCGTGTCGATGCATCCGGGCGTGACGCGCGAGCAGGTGCAGGAGACATGCGGCTGGAAGGTCCGTTTCGCCGAGGACGTTCAGGAGACGCCTCCGCCGAGCGTGCTGGAATTGACGACATTGCGTGAGTTGCAGGCGCGCACCGATCGTGCGCATGGCAAAAGCGGAGCGTGACGATGCGGGACGCCTATCATCTGCGCCTATGTCCGGACGCCCATCGGCCGCTATGGCGGCGCATTGGCGAGTGTCCGCGCCGACGATCTCGGCGCCATTCCCCTGCGGGCTCTGATGGAGCGCTTTCCTTCGATCGATTTCGACGGCTGTCGACGATGTCGATGTTCGGCTGCGCCAATCAGGCCGGCGAGGACAATCGCAACGTCGCGCGCATGTCGCTGCTGCTCGCAGGATTGCCGGAAGCGGTTTCCGGAACCACCATCAACCGCCTGTGCGGCTCCGGCATGGATGCGGTGATCGCCGCCGCGCGGGCCATCCGTTCCGGCGACGCGGATCTGATCATCGCCGGCGGCGTCGAATCCATGTCGCGGGCGCCTTTCGTCATGCCGAAGGCCGAGACGGCCTTTTCGCGCAATGCCGAGATCTTCGACACGACCATCGGCTGGCGGTTCGTCAATCCGCTGATGAAACAGCAATACGGCGTCAATTCCATGCCGGAGACCGGCGAGAACGTCGCTGAAGATTTTCGCATTGCGCGTGACAGGACCAGGACGCGTTCGCTTGTCGCTCGCAACAGAAGGCCGGCATCGCCCAGCGAAACGGACGGCTCGCGCAGGAGATCGTGCCGGTGACGATCAGGCAGCGCAAGGGCGATCCCATCGTCGTTGCGATGGACGAACACCCGCGCGGCGAGACCACACTGGAGATGCTGGCGAGACTTGCCGACGCCGTTCCGCGAGGATGGCACCGTGACGGCCGGAAATGCGTCCGGCGTCAATGACGGCGCGGCGGCGCTTATCGTCGCGTCGGGCGAGGCGGCAAAGGCCTATGGGCTCGAGCCGATCGCGCGCATCCTCGGCGGCGCGGCGGCCGGTGTCGCGCCGCGCATCATGGGCATCGGGCCCGTGCCCGCGACGCAGAAACTCTGCGCGCGGCTTGGCCTGCGCCCGATCGGATTTCGACGTCGTCGAACTGAACGAAGCGTTTGCGAGCCAGGGCATCGCCGTGTTGCGCGAACTCGGCATCGCCGAGGACGCGCCGCACGTGAATCCCAATGGCGGCGCCATCGCGCTCGGCCATCCGCTCGGCATGTCGGGCGCGCGCATCATCGGAACGGCGGCGCTGGAACTCAAACTCACGGGCAAGAAGCGGGCGCTCGCCACCATGTGCGTCGGCGTGGGGCAGGGCATTTCCATCGCTCTCGAGGCGGTTTAGGCTTCGGCATGAAGACGCATTCCACAACTCCTCTTCTTCAGGCCCTCGTCGGCGACGAGGAGGTCGCGGCGTGTTTTTCGAACGAGGCGGAATTGGCGGCGATGCTCCGCTTGGAGGCCGCGCTCGCCGAGGCCGGGCGCCAAGCCGGCATCCTGCCGCAGGCCGCGGCGGATGCCATTCGCAAAACCTGTGAGAATTTTCGGCCGGATTGGCAGGCCCTGGCGGACGGGCTGGCGCGCGACGGGGTCGTGGTGCCGGCCCTCGTCAGGCAATTGCGACAGGCGGCAGGCGAGTCGTTTCGGCCAATATGTCCATTGGGGTGCGACAAGCCAGGACATCGTCGATACCGGCCTCATGCTGCGCCTGACGGACGTCGTCGGGATCCTGCTGAATCGACTCGATGCTCTCGTTGGCGCCTTGCAGGATTTGAGCGCGCGCGACGGCGACATTCCGTTGATGGCGCATACGCGCATGCAGCGGGCTTTGCCGTTCACTGCAGCCGATAAGGTCGAAACCTGGACCGCGCCGCTCATCCGCCATCGGAAGAGGTTGCTCGCGCTGGCGCCGAAACTGCTGGTCGTTCAACTCGGTGGTCCCGTCGGCACGCGCGCCGAGTTTGGCGACAAGGGCGATGCGGTGGCGAGGGAGATGGCGCGGCTGCTCGATCTGGCGCCGGCGCCCGCCTGGCACGCAGAGCGCGATCGCGTGGCGGAGTTCGCATCCTTTCTGTCGCTCCTGTCGGGAACGCTCGGAAAGATCGGTCAGGATATCGCCTTGATGACGCAGAACGAAATCGGCTCCCTACGACTGCCCTCGGGGGGAGGCTCGTCCGCGATGGCGCATAAATCCAATCCCGTCGACGCGGAAGTTCTCGTGGCGCTCGCGCGGTTCAACGCGGGCCTTCTCGGCACGCTTCATCAGGCGCAGGTGCACGAGAACGAACGGTCGGGTGCTGCGTGGACACTCGAATGGATGGTGCTTCCGCAAATGGCGATCGCCGCCGCCGCCGGGCTTGCAGAAGGCGAAAGCGCTGATCGCGGGTGCGCAATTCGTCGCTTCAGCGTGAGCTTGAGCATGATCGCGAAAGTCGTGACGCTGTTTTCGGGTGACACCATCCGTCAAGCTGTTGGAATCGGTCACATGCGTTCGCCGATGTGATTTAGGGGAGGGCCGGATGCGTGTTCAAGTCGCGATCATCGGAGCCGGACCCGCCGGCCTCCTGCTTGGTCGGCTCCTTGAAAATCAGGGAATCGAAACCGTCATCCTTGAACGCCGCAGCGCGATTACGTGCTCGGTCGCATTCGTGCGGGCGTGCTCGAACAAGGCAGCGTCGAGCTGCTCGATCGACGCCGGAGTAGGCGCCCGCATGCATGCCGAAGGACTGGTCCATGACGGAATCGAGTTTTGCTTCGACGGCGACCGTCACCGATTCGATTTTCGCGAGCTCATCGGCCGACATGTGATGGTCTACGGGCAGACCGAGGTCACCCACGATCTCATGGATGCGCGTGACGCGTCGGGAGGGAAAACCATCTATGAGGCGGACGAGGTGTCGCTGCATGATTTCGACGGCGAGAGTCCGAAGGTTCGGTACGTGAAAGACGGGACCACGCATGAAATCGCGTGCGATTTCATCGCTGGCTGCGACGGCTACCATGGCGTGTCGCGACAGAGCATTCCGGGAAATTCGATTCGCACTTTCGAACGCGTCTATCCGTTCGGCTGGCTCGGCATTCTGGTCGACCGTCCTCCGGTAGCGCACGAGTTGATCTATGCCCATCACAGCCGCGGCTTCGCACTGTGCTCGATGCGATCGCTCACGCGCAGCCGCTACTACCTGCAATGCGCCGCAGGCGAGATGGTCGAGAGCTGGTCGGATGACCGGTTCTGGGACGAACTCCGCATTCGTCTGGACGGGGAAACCGCCGAGAAGCTCGTCACAGGCCCTCCATCGAGAAGTCGATCGCGCCGCTTGCAGAAGCTTCGTCGCCGAGCCGCTGCGGTTCGGCCGTCTGTTCCTTGCCGGCGATGCGGCTCACATCGTTCCTCCGACCGGCGCGAAGGGGTTGAATCTCGCCGTGAGCGACGTGCGATATCTGGCGGAAGGCCTAGTGGAGCATTACGGCGAGCGCTCGAACGCCGGCATCGATGTCTATTCGGCTCGCGCCCTGGCGCGGGTGTGGAAAGCGGAACGCTTCTCGTGGTGGATGACGTCGATCCTGCACACGTTCCCGGACACCGACGATTTCGGTCGGCGGATTCAACGCAGCGAGTTCGAGTATCTCGCGGCCTCCCGCCCGGCCGCGCAATCTCTTGCGGAAAACTATACCGGATTGCCGGTCTAGCTGGCCCCGGCTCAGCTCAGTTGACGGCGTAGGAGGGGGCATCGCCCATGATGGCGGCGGCCGCGGCCATCAGCAGGGCTTCGCCGAGCTCGCGGGCGCGTTCGGGGGTCATCGCAACCGGCATCTTGTGGCGGATGCCTTGTGCGAAATCCTCGGCATTGGCTGCGATCTCGATCACCATCATGGCGTCGCGACCATCGAGGGTGCCGACGGAAAAACCGGTCAGGGCGCCGATGAGGTCGAGGTCCAATTCCGGAGGCATCTGCGTTTCCACTTCGTTACTGAACGTTACGCAGATGTAGCGCGATCTCGAAACCTCGTCTGCTCTCCGGCTATAGAGTGGATAGTGTTGCGGGAGGCGATTTTGGCGGTCGAGGCGCTCCAAAGCCGCGCCACGTAACGCTTTTTGGCCCGTTGCCCCTTGTTTTCGCCTGTGGCCGGGATGTGCCGTGGAACACCCACGGCAGGCCTCTGGCGTTCTTTCCTGCCCCTGAGGAACTTCGAAATAGCGCTCCGGCAGCATACTCTTCGGGTGGATCGTCGCTGGGTCGGGTCGCGGCGCGGACGGGAAGCCGGCCGCGTTTTGACTTGACCGTGCGCGCGGCTTGATGGTCATGTGCACTGCAATCGTTTCGGAGAGAGGGCGACCAATCCAGCTCCGGCCGAGCGGGGTTCGAACAGGCAGCCTGTTGATGGCAGGCCGGTTTTTTCTCCGGACCGCCATACCGTCCGACGGCCCTGCGCCGCGGGCCTTCTAGGACCGATCATGAAACACTTTGCCCTCGCGCTGATCGCCGCTGCCCTGTTGGGAGGCTGCGTTTCTTCCGGCAGTACGAGCCGGGAGCCGAATTACGTTCAATCGCAGATCTATCAATCGCCGATGCCGGCCGGCAACACGCTCGGCAGCGGCAGCATGGCGCCTGCCGTCGGCGGGCCGCGCTGATCGATCGAAACGGACGGGCTGCCATCGCGCAGCCCGGTTCCTTCACGGGTTTTTGCCGACGAAGGGCAGGATTGCCACGACGCTGCCTTCGGAATCGTAGACGTTGACCAGCCAATCGGACCAATCGGTCAGGTCCGGCACGCCGCTCATGAGGGAGCCGGCGATATCGGCCGCCGCATGGGCGATTTCCTGCGGGCGAACCCTCTTGCCGCGCCGGTCCAAGACCAGATCCACCCCGTTCGTACAGTGAAAATAATGAAGCGGCATGTTCCGTCTCCGGCACGGCGTCAGTGTTTCGCCTGACGGACCAAGTGCAAACCGCGTGACAGCGTTCCGTCCCCGCGGTGGCCGGGTGCGAATACCCCCGCAATCCCCTCAATTCACAGCCTGTGCAAAATCTGCCGGTGGATAAGCGCCTCAGGGTCCCGATCTTGCCGCTTCCGCCGGTGCGCGGGTGACGAGGTTGCCGGTCGCGGTCGCGCTTTCGCCGATCTGGCCGCCGAAATCCTCGATCTGCGAGCCGAAATTGTTGCGGGTTCGCGGATCGACCACGGCCACCGGCGCCGTGATGATGAGCCCGGCGGCATTGCCAACCGTCGCGGCGGCCCCGGTCGTCGCCTGAACGATCCGCTCGCCCAGACCCACGCGGGAATCCGTGATGGTGTCCTGGCTCGCGAGACGCTGGCCGATGAGCTGCACCACCTGCGGGCTCTCGGCGAACTTGGCATGGTTGAGGCTGTCGCCGGTGCTGAGCTTCGTGAGGTCAAGAACGGTAATCTTCTCCTGCGCGAGCTGGGTGCGATAGGGCTCCTGCTCGGGGTCGATCGCTCCCAGGCGGGCCGTGCTGCCCCAGACGCGGCGGGAGACGGCGAGGGCGCGATCGTCCTGGGAGACGAAGAGCGTGAAATTCGGCCGGTTCTTGCCGAACTGGGAGAATTGGGACCGGAACACATCCACATCCACGTCCGGCGCCGCCAGCATGACGTTCCGGATCTTGGGGGCGATCGTTCCGTTGCGGATCGCCATCTGGCGCAGCGCCTCGATCGTCACCCAATTGCCCATGGAATGCGCCAGGATCGAAATTTCGCCGACGGCCGGGTCCTTCGCCAGGTAGGCGAGGAGGCTTTCCAGGGAATCCCGGGAGTAATTCGTGCTTTCGCGGTCATACCCATAGGCGAACAGCGAGCCCCGGGATGGCCAGGTGAAGAGAATGGGAACGATGGGCGTGCCGGAATCGTGCACGATCTGGGCGAACCGGAAGACTGCATCCTCGAACCGGTTGTTGAATCCATGAATGAAGACCAGGACCCGGCGGCCCGGCTTGGTCTTTACCGCCCTGTTGAACCATTTGAGCGCACCGGCCTGATCCAGCGGGTCGGCCTTCAGGGTCACGAAATCGGTTTCCGGGTTGCCGGGAACGGCGCGGGGCCACTGCACCTCGCCGACCTGACGGGCGCCTGCCGGCGGAATCGACACGGTGATGTTGGCAAAGCTGGGCTTGGCTTCCCCGCGTTCCCCGCTGAACATCTCGCCGGCGGGCGCCTTGTGGCGCGTCGTCGCCACCAGCATGTCGACACTCGTCGTCCCCGCTGTTCTGGCGGCGACCGGAAGCAGGACGCCTTTGGGCGTTCCGGCGCAGGCGGCGAGGACGAGTGGCGAGCGCCAGGCTCGCGGAGACGATCCGGATGCGGCGGGTGGCGGACGCTACGACGTTTGACATGGAAAAGCGCTCAGGCTCGCGAGGTCGATTGCCTCGTTCTTGCGCGAAACTGGACTACGGAGCGCTCTTCCGCAACGGAAAGTTGGTTCCGCCCATGCGCTCTCGCCCGAAGGAGTGTCAGAGCGGGACGGCGATGTCGTAGGAAACGCCGGTTGGAGCGAAGCGCACCGTGACGGAGCCTGCCAGTTCGCCTTCGATGCTCCTGCGGATCAGTCGGGTCCCGAAGCCTTGCCGCGTGGCCGGCTCCACCGGAGGACCGCCGGATTCCCGCCAGAATACATGCAGGCGCGGTTCCGCATCTCGCCCTGGGAGACTGACAGACCAGCGCAGGTCGATATGGCCCATCGTGGTGGAAAGTGCGCCGTACTTGACCGCGTTGGTCACCAGTTCGTGCAGGACGAGCCCGAAATTGATCGCATGTCGGGACGGCAGGTTCACGGTCGGACCGTCGATGGTGACGCGCTCGTCCTTGTCCCGGCGATAGGGCGCCAGTTCCTGCTCGGCGATGTCCTGCAGGTCGGCATCGCGCCAGGAATTGCGGGTCAGGAGATCGTGCGTCTTGGAGAGCGCCAGCAGTCGGCCCTCGAAGGCCAGCCGAAACGTCTGCGGTTCGGGGCTCGAACGTTGGGTCTGCGCCGCGATGGATTGAACCGTCGCGAGGGTGTTCTTCACCCGGTGGTTCAACTCGTCGAGGAGCAGCCGTTGCTGGTTTTCCGCCTGCTTGCGGGCGGTGATGTCCTGAAAGATCCCGACGAAATAGACCGGTCGCTTCAGGTTGTCGAAGAAGACGCGGCCCTTCGAATTGATCCAGCGGGCGTCGCCGTTCGGCCGTACGACCCGGAACTCGTCCTCGTAATCGCCTTCTCCGAGGGCGGAGAGGCGCAGATTGGCCAGGACCCTTGCCGGAATCGTCGGGGTGAACGAGGCTGAGCCATGCCGGCAGGGTCGTCGAGGTCTGCTCGGCCGACAGTCCGAGCAGCAGGGCCGCCTGGCTCGACCAGCCGCCGGTGCCTTTCAGATGATCGTACCACCAGGTCCCCATCTCGCCCGGCTTCGAGGGCGAGACGGGCATGCTCCTCGCTCGCCTGCAGGGCCCGTTGACGCTCGGCGAGATCATCCATCAGGTCGTTGAAGGCGCGGGCCAGCACGCCCGAGCTCTCCCGGTGCGCCGCGAAGATCCATGCGGGCGTTGTAGTCGCCCCGTCGCCACGCCCGCACGGCCAGGGTCATCGTCTCCAGCGGATTGGTGATGAAGGCCCGGCTCGCGAGCCACGACGCCGAAAGCGCAAGGACGAGCGCCGCCGCGATGATCATGAAACCGCGATTGGCAGCGCGGTTGATGGTGCTGAAAGGCGGCTTTGGAAGAAAAACCGGCGCTGACGAAGATGCCGGCCGGGGACACCCTCGCCGGAATGTAGCCGAGAATTCGCTGAACGCCGTCCTGGCTCAGGGTCTCGAACGAGCCGATGCTGTCGCCATGAACATATTTCATGAACGGTGCGGGGATGCGGGTTCCGACGAACCGCTCGGGGAGGGGCTCGCGCGCAATGATCACGCCGTTGCGATCGGCGATCGTCACCGATCCGTCGGTCGGCAGGACCCGCTCCTGCAGCTTCTGCGTCGAGCCACTTCAGGTCGAGCGCCGCGACGACCAGGCCGATCATCTGGCCGTCGTCGTCCCAGATCGGCAGGGACAGGGGCAGGACCGGTTGCACGTCGAGGCCACCCTCGCTGAATTGCGGCGTGAACTCGCCGACTGCGAAACCCTGGCTCGCCAGCGAGGCCTTGAAATAGGGCCGATCCGCAAAGCGGGCCTCCTCCGCCGGGCGGTTCGCCGGGCGGGCAGCTTCACCGCTCCGTTGACATCCAGCGCCACGATGGAAATGAGATAGGGCACTTTGCGCTGCAGGGACTGCAGGTAGGTATTGCAGAGGGGGGTATCTGAAGGTCCGGATCGACATGGTTTCGTCGACGGCGAGCAAGCAGGCTCTTGAACGCCGTCGAAGATCCGCTCCAGCTCGGAGGCCGCGAGGCGCGCCTGACGGATCGCCAGATCGGTGACTTCCGCCTCGCGGGCGCGACGAAGCGACACCTCCGTGTACGTCCAGATCATGATCGCCGGCAGAACCGAGATCAGCGCCAGGAGGAGCAGGCGTCTCGTAAGCGTCATGCGAGGGTCCAGCCGATGGACCAGAAAGGGACCACAAAGATCGGCACGCGTCCACCCTCGGCCGCGACCGATCAACCTTGCATCCGCCGGCCGGAGGTGTCACGGAAGCGCAAATGGCTGCACCTCCACTTCTGACACTCCAGGACGTCGCTCTCACGTTCGGCGGAACGCCCCTCATCCAGAGCGCCGAACTGACGATCGCGCCGGGCGAACGCGCTTGCCTCGTCGGGCCGCAACGGCTCCGGCAAATCGACGCTGCTGAAGATCGCCGCGGGCCTCGTCGAAGCCGGATCGCGGCACGCGCTTCGTGCAGCCGGGCGCGACAATCCGCTACCTCGCGCAGGAGCCGGATCTCAGCGCGTTCGAGAACACGCTCGCCTATGTGGAGGCGGGGCTCGGACCGGGCGACGATCCTTATCGTGCCCGCTATCTGCTGGAGCAGCTCGGGCTGACCGGTGAGGAAAAGACCGCGGCGCTGTCCGGCGGGGAGGGGCGTCGCGCGGCGCTCGCGCAGGCGCTGGCGCCGCAGCCCGACATCCTGCTTGCTCGACGAGCCGACGAACCATCTCGACCTGCCGGCCATCGAATGGCTCGAAGAGCGAGTTGAAGGGCCTCCGCTCGGCGATGATCCTCATCAGCCACGACCGGCGCTTTCTCGAAAGCCTGTCGGACGCGACGATCTGGCTCGATCGCGGCCTGACGCGCCGCATGGATCGCGGCTTCGCGCATTTCGAGGCCTGGCGCGACGAGGTGCTCGAACAGGAGGAGCTCGATCGGCACAAGCTCGACCGCAAGCTCGCGGCCGAGGCCGATTGGCTCCGCTACGGCGTCACCGCGCGCCGCAAGCGCAACGTGCGGCGGCTCGGCAATCTCCATGCCATGCGGCAGGAGCGGCGCGAGCACCGGGGCGCGGTCGGAACCGTCAACATGACGCTCGCCGAGAGCGAGCAATCGGGCACCCTGGTCGTCGAGGCCGAGAAGATCTCGAAGGCCTACGGCGAGCGTGTGCTCGTGTCGGATCTGTCGCTCCGCATCCTGCGGGGTGACCGGCTCGGCATCGTCGGCCCGAACGGCGCCGGCAAGACCACCCTCATCAATCTGCTCACCGGGAGTGTCCCCGCCGGATGACGGGCGGGTCCGGCTCGGCTCCAACCTGCAGAAGATCACCCTCGATCAGCGCCGCATGAGCCTCGACCCGACCGCGACCGTCGCCGAGACCCTGACGGGCGGGCGCGGCGACACGGTGATGATCGGCGGACAGGCCAAGCACGTGATCGGCTACATGAAGGACTTCCTGTTCTCGCCCGAACAGGCGCGCACGCCTGTCGGCGTTCTCTCCGGCGGCGAGCGCAATCGACTGATGCTGGCGCGCGCCCTGGCGCAGCCCTCGAACCTGCTCGTCCTCGACGAGCCCACCAACGATCTCGATCTCGAAACGCTCGACCTGCTGCAGGAGATGATCACCGATTATTCCGGCACGGTCATCCTCGTCAGCCACGATCGCGATTTTCTCGACCGGACCGCGAGTTCCGTCCTCGTGTCGGAAGGGGAAGGCGTCTGGCTCGAATATGCGGGCGGTTACACCGACATGGTCAACCAGCGCGGGCAGGGCGTGCAGGCGCGTCTCGTCGCCAAGGAAGAAAAGCCGAAGACGTCGCAAGTCGCCGGCGGCATCGATCTCGCCGTCCAAGCGCAAGATGAACTTCAACGAGCAGCATGATCTCAAGACCCTGCCCGACGCGCATGGCCGACATCGAGGAGAAGATCGCGAGGCTGCAGGAGATCATGGCGGACCCGCAGCTTTATGCCCGCGACCCCGAGCGTTTTCAGAAGGCCTCGGCGGCGCTGGCGGCGCAGCAGGCCGAACTTGCCGCCGCGGAGGATCGCTGGCTCGAACTCGAAATGCTCAAGGAAGAGTTGGGCGGGTAGAGGGCCTGCGCGGCCCTCTGCCGCGATGCGTCAGGCGACCGCGCCGCGCACGCCGTCGATCTGGGTGTCGAGATGCGCGACCAGGTCCGGCGGAAGGTCGAGCAACGCGACCAGACGGTCGAGATACGCTTTCTCTTCCGGTGTATCGGCCTCGCCGATGGTGAGCCGCGAGGCCACGTAGAGCTCCGAGGCCTGCTCGCGCGTCTTCGGCAGGCGCGCGATCGCCGCCGCATCGGCGGGTTTCGCAAGCGCGTCCATCAGAAACCCCTTCTCGGCATTGCCGAGACCGAGCTGTTGGATCTGTTCCTGGATGCGGGTGGTCTCGGCACTGTCGAGATGACCGTCGGATTTGGCGGCCGAGATCATCGCCTGGACCAGCGCCAGCCCCATCTCGTTGCCTTCCTTGTCCTTCTCCTCGTCCAGGTGAAACCCACTGCCGGCGGGCGGCTGGGCCGGAATTCGATCGAGGGAGCCCGCCGCCGGAGCCTGCTTGCGCTTCCAGTCTTCATAGGCCTTGAAGGCGACAGCGGAGAGAACCGCGAGGCCGCCTGCCTTCAACAGCGAACCGCCTGCCGACCGTCCGCCGCGGGAGCCGAGGATCATGGAGAGAAGCCCACCGCCCGCGAGCCCGCCCATGCCGCCGGGAATTTTGGCGACGATGTCGCTGAGGCTCCCGGGCATGCCGTCAAGGCCGCCCTGCGACGACCGGTTGCCGCCGGAGCGATCCTGCCCGCGCGGTTGACCCTGACCCTGCATGAGGCCTTCCAGGATACTGCCGAGATTCATGATTCACGCTCCCTGTGCTGTGAGGTGTTGCCCAAGAAAGGACGGGGAGGTGAAAGTGTTCCGGCGTGCCGGAGGGTGAGGAGTGTTACGTCTTCTTCTCGTAACGCTCGACCGTCTGCTCGATCGCGCCGAAAACCGAATGGCCCGCCTTGTCCTTCATCTCGATGCGGATCGTGTCGCCGAAGTCGAGGAAGGGCGTCCTGGCGCTCGCCGTCGCCGATCGTCTCGACCGTCCGCTGCTCGGCGATGCACGAATAGCCGAGGCCGCCTTCGGCGATGGGCTTTCCCGGCCCGCCATCCGGTCCCTTGTTCGAAACCGTGCCGGACCCGATGATGGTGCCGGCCCCGAGGCTGCGGGTCCTGGCCGCGTGGGCGATCAGTGTCGGGAAATCGAACGTCATGTCGACGCCCGCGTCGGGCTTGCCGAACAGGCGTTCCGTTGAGCGCTCGAGAGCAGCGGAAGATGCAGCTTGCCGCCATCCCACGCCGTCGCCGAGTTCATCCGGCGTGACGGCGATGGGCGAGAGGGCGGAGGCCGGCTTCGACTGGAAGAAGCCGAAGCCTTTGCCCAGTTCCGTCGGGATGAGATTGCGCAAGCGAGACGTCGTTGACGAGCACGATGAGCCGGATCGCCGCCGCGGCCTCCTCGCGGCGTGGCGCGCCATGGGAACGTCGCCGGTGATGACGGCGACTTCGGCCTCGAAATCGATGCCGTGCGCCTCGTCCAGGGCCGGGATCGGGTCGCGCGGATTGAGGAAGCAGTCGGAGCCGCCCTGATAGATCAGCGGGTCGGTCCAGAAGGTCTCCGGCATTTCGGCGCCGCGGGCTTTGCGCACGAGCTCGACATGATTCACATAGGCCGAGCCATCGGCCCATTGATAGGCGCGGGGCAGGGGAGAGGCGCAATCGTGCTCGTGGAAGCGGAACGACGGGACCGAGCCGATGTTCGAGCTGCACCGACAGATCGGCGAGGAGCGGCGGCGACCTTTTCCCATTCGTCGAGGGCTTGCTGGAGGGTCGGAACGATGAAAAAAGCGTCCGTCGCTCGCGTGAGGTCTTTCGAAACCACCACGAGCCGGCCGTCCCGGCCTTGCTTTAGGGAAGAAAGCTTCATAGCCACCAGCCTGTTTGTTATGCTCAGCGTGAGCTTGCAACAAAATAATCTGCGGGGAAACGCCTATGACGTCCACGACCATGAAAAGAAGAAGCTTCCTGACCGGGGCGGGCCTTGCCGCCGCGGCCGGAACCGTCGCGGCGCCGGCGATCGCGCAGTCCTCGCCCGAGATCCGCTGGCGGCTGACGTCGAGCTTCCCCAAGGCGCTCGACACGATCTACGGCACCGCGCAGACCTTCGCCAAATACATGGCCGAGGCGACCGACAACAAGTTCCAGATCCAGACCTTCGCGGCGGGCGAGATCGTCGGCGGCGTGCAGGCGCTCGATGCGGTGCAGAACGGCACCGTCGAATGCGCCCATACGCCGAGCTACATGTATATCGGCAAGGACCCGACACTGGCCTTCGGCACCGGCGTCCCGTTCGGCCTCAATGCGCGCCAGCAGCATTCCTGGTGGCATTTCGCCGATGGCGCGAAGATCACCAACGAGGTGCTGGCCGCGCTACAACGCCATCGCCCTCGCCTGCGGCCAATCCGGCACGCAGATGGGCGGCTTCTTCCGCAAGGAGATCAACGACCGTCGATGATCTGAAGGGTCTCAAGTTCCGCATCGGCGGCCTCGGCGGCGACGTGCTGGCGAAGCTCGGCGTCGTGCCGCAGCAGATCCCGGCCGGCGACGTCTTCCCGGCGCTCGAGCGCGGCACCATCGACGCGGCGGAATTCGTCGGTCCCTACGACGACGAGAAACTCGGCCTCGTGAAGGTCGCCAAGTACTACTACGCGCCCGGCTGGTGGGAAGGCGGCGCGATGCTTCACCTCATGGTCAATCTGCAGAAATACAACGAGCTGCCGAAGAACTATCAGGCCATCATGGCCAACGCCTGCGAGGCGGCCAACAACTGGATGCTGGCGAAGTACGACTACGTGAATCCCGGCGGCGCTGCGCCGGCTGCTCGCGCAGGGCGTCGAGCTGCGCTCGTTCCCGCAGCCGATCATGGAAGCGGCGCTGAAGGCCGCGAACGAACTCTACGGCGAGATCTCGGCCAAGAACGCCGATTTCAAGCGCGCCTACAATTCGATGGTGGCCTATCGCGGCGAGGTTCTGCCGTGGTGGCAGCTCAACGAATACGCCTACGACACCTTCATGATCCGCACGCGCGGACGGTCGTAGAATTCGCTGCCATCGCGCCGTCATGGCCGGGCTTGTCCCGGCCATCGACGCCTTTTAGGTCGTCGCTGTAGAAGGCGTGGGTGCCCGGATCAAGTCCGGGCATGACGGCAGGTGGCGATCAATGTCGGCTCGCGCCTGTCCGGATCGAAGATCTTCTTCAGATCGCGCCAGCAATCGATGTAGTCCTTCTGCAGCGTCGGCAGTTCGGCGGCGTATTTCGTCACGCGTTGCGGGAAAGCGCGTCTCGAACATGAATGCCAGCGTGCCGGTGAGTTTCACCGGTTTCAGCTCGCACGTTGCTGGCGTGCTCGAAGGCGGTCGCATCCGGGCCGTGCGGCAGCATCTGGTTGTGGAGCGAAAATCCGCCGGGCACGAAGCCCTCGGGCTTGGCGTCGTAGATGCCATAGACCAGCCCCATGAACTCCGACATCAGGTTGCGGTGATACCAGGGCGGCCGGAACGTGTTTTCGGCGACCGACCAGCGCTCGGGAAAGATCACGAAATCGACATTGGCGGTGCCGGGCGTCTCCGACGGCGCGGTCAGCACCGTGAAGATCGACGGATCGGGATGATCGAACATGATCGCGCCGACCGGCGAGAAATGGCGCAGGTCGTATTTGTAGGGCGCGTAGTTGCCGTGCCACGCCACCACGTCGAGCGGCGATTGGCCGATCTCGGTCCGGTAGAGTTCGCCGCCCCATTTCACGAAGAGCGTCGAGGGCTCCTCCTTGTCCTCGTAGGCCGCGACGGGCGTGAGGAAGTCGCGCGGATTGGCGAGGCAATTGGCGCCGATGGGGCCGCGATCGGGCAGCGTGAAGGCGCCGCCGTAATTCTCGCAGACGAAGGCGCGCGCCGGGCCGTTGCAGCAATTCGACCGCGAAAGATGACGCCGCGCGGAATGACGCAGATCTCGCCCGGCTCGATATCGATGATGCCGAACTCGGTGCGGAAGCGCAGCGCGTTCTCCTGGGCGACGATCGAGATATTCGCCGTCGGCATTGAAGAAATACGCGTTCGTCATGGACGCCGTGACGACGAGCACATGCGCCGCCATGCCGACCTGCGTGTCGGAGTCGCCCGCCGTCGTGATGGTGCGCAGGCCGTCGAGAAAGGTGACGTCGCCGTCCGGGAACGGCGTCGGGTCCCAGCGCAACTGGCCGATGGGAAGATCGCGTGTCCTCGCGCGCCGGCGCGGTCCGCATCAGGCCCTTGTCGACCTTCACGTAGCGGCCCGAATGCTTGACGCTCGGGCGGATGCGATAGAGCCAGGAGCGCTGGTTGGTCGCCTGCGGCGCGGTGAAGGGCGAGCCGGACAGCTGCTCGGCATAAAGCCCGTAATTGAGCTTCTGCGGCGAGTTGCGGCCGATCGGCAGGGCGCCTTCGAGCGCCTCGGTCTCGAAGGTGTTGCCGAAGCCCGACATGTAGCCCGGCACGATGGCGCTTGCTCGCTGATCGCGCGGCTTGAAAATCCGAGACGCTCTGAACGTTCATCGTCATCTCCCTCGGCGCTGCCGACGCCCGACGGCAGGCCGAAAATAGTTGCCATTGCAACGAA
Organism: uncultured Alphaproteobacteria bacterium; assembly: GCA_963837375.1. Lineage (GTDB taxonomy): Bacteria > Pseudomonadota > Alphaproteobacteria > Rhizobiales > Beijerinckiaceae > Microvirga. Next base: position 51,445 of record CAWINL010000001.1, read on the forward strand.
TATCGCATATTGGTTGCACGAGCAACGGTTTAATCGACGATGGCATTCCGGTCCGACGGCCCGCAAGGACGACCTGCGAGCCGCTGGTGGTCCTCGAGCGCTTCCTGCCCTATCGGCTCAACGTTCTGGCGAGCCTCAGCTCGAACGCGCTGGCGCAGATCTATGCCGAGCGTTTCGGCCTCTCGATCCCGGCCTGGCGGGTCGTGGCGACGCTCGGTCAGTACGAGGTGCGCACGGCGCGCGACATCGCGGCTCACGGCGTCATGCACAAATCGACGGTTTCGCGGGCGGTCTCGGTCCTCGAAGAGCGGGGTCTCGTGCGTGCGCCGCGCCAACCAGCGAGGACCGCCGCGAGGAGCTTCTGGCCCTGACGCCGGCAGGGCCGCGCCATCTACGCGGCGCTCGCGCCGCAGGCGCTGGCCTTCGAAGGGCAAGCTCGTCTCCGTCCTGACGGCGACGGAGCAGCAGACCTTCTCGTCGCTGATGGACAAGCTGACGCGACACGCGCGCATCATGGCGCCGGACGGGGAGGCGTCGACGTGAAGCTCTACACCTATTTCCGCTCCTCCGCCGCCTATCGGGTGCAGGATCGCGCTCAACCTCAAGGGCGTGGCCTTCGAGTCGGTCGCCGGTCAACCTTCTGAAGGGCGAGCAGCGCGGGCGCCGCCTACGGCGCGATCAACCCGCAGCATCGGGTGCCGGCCCTCGATATCGGCGGCACCGTGCTCATCCAGTCGCCGGCGATCCTCGAATATCTCGACGAGGTCTATCCCGATCCGCCCCTCCTGCCGATGGGCGCGGTCCAGCGCGCGAAGGTGCGGGCGGTGCGCGAGCCTCATCGCCTGCGACATCCATCCGCTCAACAATTCCGGCGTCGCTCTGCCTATCTCAAGAAGCCAGCTCGGGCAGGACCAGGCGGCGCGCGATGCCTGGTATGCGCCATTGGATCCGCGACGCGGCTTCGACGCCGATCGAGACGCTGATCGAGCCGGGGCCGTTCGCCTTCGGGGCTCGCCCGACCCTCGCCGACATCTATCTCGTTCCGCAGGTCTTCAACGCCCGGCGCTTCGATATCTCCGCTCGCCGACTACCCGAAGATCGCCGCTGCCGACGTGGCCTGCTCCAGCTGCCGGCTTTCGAGAAGGCGGCTCCCGCGCGCCAGCCGGACGCCGTCGAGACCTGACCCGCGGAATGCATCCGCGCCCGTGCGGCGCGTTGGCAATGACCGAACGTCCGGCCGTCGTCGCCGGACATGCCAGCAAGGAGAAAGCCATGGGACCCTTCCCGCACGACGCCCCGCCGCCCGCCATCTCCGACGAGAACCCGATGGGTACGGACGGTTTCGAGTTCGTCGAGTTCTGCCATCCCGACCCGCAGGAACTCGACCGGCTGTTCAAGACGATGGGCTTCTCGCTCGTGGCGAAGCACCGCTCCAAGAACGTGATGCTCTACCGCCAGGGCGACATCAATTTCATCGTCAACGCGCAGCCGGGATCCTTCGCGGAGCAATTTGCCAGCCAGCACGGCCCCTCGGCGCCCGCGATGGCCTTCCGGGTCGTCGACGCCAAGCACGCCTATGAGCGCGCCCTCTCGCTCGGCGCCAAGCCGGCCCGGACGCAGGCCGGCCCGAAGGAACTCGAGATCCCGGCCATCGAGGGCATCGGCGGCCTGCAGATCTACCTCGTCGATCGCTACGGCGAAGAAGGGCTCGATCTACGACGTCGATTTCGAATGGCTCGGCGAGCCCGATCCGAGGCCCGAGGGCGTCGGCCTGCACTATCTCGACCATCTCACCCACAACGTCGATCGCGGCCGGCTGACGGAATGGGCCGGCTTCTACGAGAGGCTCTTCAATTTCCGGCAGATCCGCTACTTCGACATCGCCGGCAAGATGTCGGGGCTGCATTCGCGGGCCATGACGAGCCCCGACGGCAAGATCCGCATTCCCATCAACGAGGATGCGGGCGAGAGCGGCCAGATCGAGGAATACCTGCAGGAATACAAGGGCGAGGGCATCCAGCACGTGGCGCTCGGCTCGACCGACCTCTACGAGTCCATCGAGAAGCTCATCGCGCGCGGGCGTCGAGTTCATGCCGGCGCCGAACGAGATCTACTATTCGCGCATCGACAAGCGCCTGCCGAGCCACGCGCGAGCCGGTCGACCGCCTGAAGGCGAACGGCATCCTGATCGACGGCGAGGGCGTGGTCGAAGGCGGCTTCACCAAGGTGCTGCTGCAGCGCTTCGGCAAGACGGCGATCGGGCCGATCTTCTTCGAGTACATCCAGCGCAAGGGCGACGACGGGTTCGGCGAGGGAAATTTCAAGGCGCTGTTCGAATCGATCGAGGAGGACCAGATCCGCCGCGGCGTGCTGAAGCCCGAAGGTCGCCTGAGTCTCGCGGCGGGCCCGAATTCGCGTCTGATTCGACCGGGCCGGGGCTCTCCCGGCCTCATTTTCCCCGATTTTCGTGTCTAGGCGAGCACACGGGCAGTTGCCGGATCACCCTATCCGTTCGCAGAGGTCTGCGAGCGCGATTTCGGATGGCGCGGGTGCGCGTCCGACTGACGGCTCGGGCCAGCTGAAACCCTTTCTGCGTAAGGATTTGTTAAGAATTGGACGGCTTTGCTTTAACGGATTGTAAAGATCGGCCGCGCCGAACGTGGCCATTGTGCAACACGCCCTTGAAAAGCCCCCCGGCGGCCCCTTTTGCGCCTTCATTCGATTGCGCCGCGGGCGGGTCTGCAGTAATGTGACTTCAACGGCGGGGGCACCCCAGTCGTCAACGGTTCCACCCAATGAGGGGTGGTTCTGCGAATTTCTAGGGGAAATGGGACGCGCTTCGCTGAGGCGCTAACCCGGGCCCCCCAGGGTCTCGAAACTTTGGAGGTCAACTATGAAGCTCGTTAAGAGCCTTCTTCTCGGAACGGTCGCGGGTCTCGCCGCCGTTGCCGGCGCTCAGGCTGCCGATCTTCCCGTCGAAGAAGGCTGCTCCTGTCGAATACGTTCGCGTTTGCTCCACCTACGGCGCAGGCTTCTTCTACATCCCCGGCACCGAAACCTGCCTCCGCGTTGGCGGCCGTGTTCGCGCCGACTACCTGTACAACACCCCGAGCCGTCAGTTCGCGGCTCGGTGGCACTCTGCTGATCCGCGGTCGTGCAGTCGACGCCGTCGGCTTCCGCGCTCGTGGTCGTATCCAGCTCGACGCTCGTACGGCAACCGCTTACGGCCTGCTCCGTTCGGTCGTCCGCTTCGAGATCACCCGTTCGTCGGCTTCGCCGTTCGGCAGCTACCGGCGCGATCGCCACCAACCCGCAGGTCGCTCAGGCGTTCGTTCAGTTCGGTGGTCTCACCGCTGGTCGCGTGACCTCGTTCTTCTCGAACGGCGATCTGCCGACCGGTCACATGGGCACGCTGCGCTTCGACGACGCGCCTGACGTCGACCTGTTGGCCTACACCTTCTCGTTCGGCAACGGCTTCTCGGCCACGCATGTCGCTCGAAGACGGCCTCGAGCGTCGCAGCAACAGCGTTCGTCGCGGGCGGTCTCATTCGCCGCGTCCGCTCGCTCTACGGCGGTCAGCGCGCTCCCGACGTGGTCGGCAACCTGAAGTACGCCGGCACCTGGGGTACGGCACAGCTGTCCGGTGCGGTTCACCAGATCCGCTCGAACAACCTGCGTCGACCAACTGGTCGCCGGCTTCGCCGACTTCCCGGACACCGAGTACGGCTTCGCAGTCGCTGCAAGCGCCGGCATCAACCTGCCGTCGCTCGCTCCCGGCGATGCTCTGTGGTTCGCGGCAACCTACGCCGACGGCGCTCTGGCCTACCTCGACGGTGGCAACTCGGGCACGATCATCAGCCCGCGCACCGATTTCGGCGGTGGCAACGTCGGTCTCGCCGATGCTTACATCAACACCGCTCTCGGGCGACATCAAGACGCGGCAGGGCTGGTCGATCGCCGGTGGCCTGCGCCACTACTGGACCCCGCAGGTCCGTTCGAACATCTTCGGTTCGTACATGCGCATCAACTACTCGGGCGGCTCGTCGTTCGTCGACGCTAGCGGCGTCACGGTCGGTCTGCCTGACTTCAGCGAATACCGCGTCGGCGCCAACGTGTTCTGGCAGCCGGTCAGCGGCCTCGATCTCGGTGTGGAAGTCATCTACGCCAACGTCGATCCGCGCGGTCGTATCGCGGTCCCCGGCTTCGTCAACACGGTCAGCTCGTCTGACGCGTGGGAAGGTCGCCTCCGCGTACAGCGCGACTTCTAATCGGCTCAACCCGATTGGTTAGAGGAAACCCCGGTGGCAACACCGGGGTTTTCTTTTTGTCTGCTGCTCGATCGCCGATGTGCGGAAGTTGCGGCGAGGTCGGCGGAGAGATTCGCCGAGAGCCGGCATGCTCCGGCGGGCACGGCAGCGGCCGAACGCCGTCGGTGTAACCGCCGCAGCCTGCGTCTGCGAGCCGCATGGATTCGCACCGGTGCGCTCGACTGGCGACCTGATCGTCAGGCCGCCTTCGAGCGCGCGCGTATGCTCGACGTCGCGGATGAACTCGATGATCGCGCCCGACGAGCTTGCCTTCGATGGCGGGCGCGTGGCCTTCGTCGGGGGCGGTCAGCGCCGTCAGAGCCGGGATGGGCTTCCGCCATCATGCGCAGGGTCTGCGCCGACAGCATGTCGGAATTCGCGCCCCGGATCGCCAGGACCGGGAAGGGCCGAAGTCCCTCGAAGAGTGGCCATAGATCGGGCAGGGGCATGCCGAGATCGATGGCGTCCAGCATCTTCATCAGGGCCGGATCGTAGCGCAGGACGAGGCCGCCCTTATCTTCGCGCCAGGTTCCCTCGGCAAGCCGCCGCCATTGCGCATCGGTGTATTTCGGAAACTGGGCCTCGGAGATCTGCTTCAGGATCTCGGCCGGCCTCGGCGAAATCCCGCGGCGGCGGCAGCTTGCCGACATAGCCCTTGATCCGCGCGATGCCCTTGCCCTCGATCACCGGGCCGATATCGTTGAGCACCACGCCTCGGATCAGGCTCGGCTTGATGGCGCCCAGCGCCATGGTGATCAGGCCGCCCCGCGAGGTGCCGACGAAAATGGCCTCGGCTGATCCCGGTGGCGATCAGCACCTGCAGCAGGTCGTTCGGCCTCGACCCGGACATCGTAATGCCGCCAGTCCTTGTCCCACTCGGAGCGCCCGCGGCCCGCGATAATCGACGGACAGCACCCGGCGCGGATGGCGTTGTCCTCGTGCTCAGGACCGTGGCGAGCTCGTGGAAATCCTCGGAGGTGCGCGCGAGGCCGGGCAGGCAGACCACCGGGAGTCGCGGGGCAGATCCGGGTCCGTAATCGCGCGCATAGAGCCGCAGCCCGTCGGCACTCGACACAAACAGATCCCGAAAGCCGTCGCTCATGGCGCTATCCTGCTCTGCCTCGAAGAGGGCGTTACTCGCCCGGGATCGCGTCGGCGGTGGCCGCCGAGGGTCGGGCCGCCGGTATCCGGCTGGCAGGTCGCCGTCACCGGTGCGCCGGCATGCGTCAGCCGCTCCCGGTAGACCGTCAGGTTTTCCATCACGCGCTGCACGTAGTTGCGGGTCTCGTAGAACGGGATGCGCTCGATCCAGTCGACCAGGTCGATGCCCGGCTGGCGCGGGTCGCCATAGGCGTTGATCCACTTTTTCACGTTGCCGCCGCCCGCATTGTAGGACGCGAAGGCCAGAATGTGCGAGCCCTTCCAGTCCTCCATCAGTTCGCCCAGATGGGCCGAACCGAGCTTCGCGTTGTAGGCCGGATCCTCCACCAGCCGGTTGAGGTCGAAGCCCGACGCCGAAGCGCTGGGCCGTCCGCTTCGCCGTGGCGGGCATCAGCTGCATCAGGCCGCGCGCTCCGGCGCGTCGAGACGGCGCGGGGGTTGAAGGCGCTTTCCTGGCGGGCGATCGCATAGACCATCGCGGGCTCGACCTCGTCTCCCACGGGGGAGAAATCGGGGATGGCCGCGAGGGGATAGGCGTGAAGGTCGAGGGGGAAACCCGCGCTGCGACGCGACCTTGCCGACGAGCAGCACCGCGCGCGGGTTCTGCTGCCCGGCCGCGATCGACGCCAGCGCATCGAGTTCGCCCGGGTTGTCGAGGGTCTGCGCGAGGTCGTTGTAGAGCCCGAGCAGCAATTCCGGCTCGGCGGTCTGCGCCAGAAGCTTCAGGGCGCGGACCGGCGTGCGCGCCTCGAAGGCGGCACGTTCGTCGGCGAGCAGCGGCTCGACCTGCCGCAAGGCCACCGGCTGCGCGAGCTTGGAGGTGGCGAGCTGGCCGTAATAGGTCGTCGGCTTCTCGGCGGCGAGCGCGTAGAACTTCTCGGCTTCCTCATGCTGCCCGCCGGCCTCCGCCGCCCGGCCCTGCCAATAGGCGACCCGCGAGGTCGAAATCGGGGTCGAGCCGGTCTGGGCGATGGTGGCGAAATGGCGCGATGCGGCTGCGGGATCGTTCAGGAAACGCAGCGCGATCCAGCCGGAATGGAATTCGGCCTCGATCTGCTGCGCGGGCGATTCGGCGCCGTGCCGGCTCGCCACCTCGTAGGCGGCTTTCGGATCGTTCTTGTCCAGCAGCTCGCGGGTGATCAGGCGACGCTCGGCCCACCATTCGTCCCCGTCCACGAGCGAATTCGGCGTCCCGCGGCGCTTCGGACAAGACCTTGGCGGCCTCGACGATATTGCTTGTTGCGGCGCAGGTAGAGCGCGCGCGAGAAGATGTAGGAGGCGTCCTTCCGGAGAGCAGGCGGGCACTTCCGCGAAGGCCTTCTCGGCCGCTCTTCTTGCCGCGGTAGAGGCCCATCCGCGCCTTGACGAGGGTCGCGTAATCCTTGCCCGCAAAGCCCGCGGCCCGGGTGGCCGCCGGACCAGTTCTCCTTCAGGAGAAAGCGCTCCATCCGGAAGCGGTGATCGGCCTCCTTCAGCACGCCGGGAAAACGCTCGAGGATGCGGTTCTCCAGGCCGTCGCCGAAAGTATCCTCGCGCCAGACCTGGCGGATCTGCTCATTCGCCTGCGCGTCGAGACCCTCGGCTTTCAGCGCGAAGGCGAGGGCGATGCGGCCGGAGCCGGTGAGTCGGGGCCTGGTTGGCGAAGAAGGCCCGGACTTCGTCGGCCGGCCTGCGCTCGGCGAGCAGCGCCTCTTCCATCCGCCGGCGCAGCAGGGTCGTTGCCGGCCAGTCCGGGTAATCGCGCATGAAGGCGGTAAGCCGGGCCCAGCCAACGGGAATGGCGGCGCGGATGGCGAACCATTCCGTCAGGGCGACGGCCGCGGGGTCGGAGAGCTTGCTCTTGAGGATCAGCGCCTCGGTCCAGTCGCCGCCGCGATAGGCCTTGAAGATCAGCGGCAGGGATTCGACATCGTTGCCGGCCGGCGAGGCGGAGGATGGCGGCGCCGGGACCGTCCGCGAGGTCATCGGCCGGACTCGCGAAATCGGGCCGTGGCGGCGGCAGCGTCATGCTTGGGCCGGCCAGAGCCGGCGGCGAGCGCGGCCGGAAGGAGCGCTGCGGAGGCCAGGAGGCCCGCCAGGAGGCGTGTTCCGAGGTTCATCAGATCCCCAATTCGTCACTGGTTGAGTGCATGTGACGATGATTACCTTGAAGAAACACTAACCGTGGGGTTAGGACAACCTCCCGAGGGTTTGTTTGCGCCGATGCGCCGCAGCCCTTATGTCTTACCGCTGACGTCGGCACGCGTCCCGGCGTCCTATTTCACGAGGTTTTTCGATGCCCCCATTCGCAGGCTCCATCACGGCGCTCGTGACCCCATTTAAAGACGGAGCTGTCGACGAAGCGGGCTTTCGCAAATTCATCAACTGGCAGATCGAGAATGGCAGCCACGGTGTCGTGCCGGTCGGGACCACGGGCGAGAGCCCGACCCTGAGCCATAAGGAACATGAGCGGGTCGTCGAGATCACGGTCGACGAGGTCAAGGGCCGGGTCCCGGTCATCGCCGGCGCCGGCTCGAACAGCACCGCCGAGGCGATCGGGTTCTCCCAGCATGCCGAGCGGGTCGGCGCCGACGCGGTCCTGATCGTCACGCCCTATTACAACAAGCCGACCCAGGACGGCATGTACGCCCATTTCAAGGCGATCAACGACGCGATCGGCATCCCGATCATCATCTACAACATCCCCGGCCGCTCGGTGATCGACATGTCGGTCGATACGATGGCGCGGCTCTACGAGCTGAAGAACATCGTCGGCGTGAAGGATGCGACCGCCAACATCGCCCGCGTCAGCCAGCAGCGGCACGCCATGGGCCCGGATTTCATCCAGCTCTCCGGCGAGGACGCGACGGCTCTCGGCTTCATGGCGCATGGCGGCCATGGCTGCATTTCGGTCACCGCCAATGTCGCGCCGCGCCTGTGCGCGGAGATGCAGAATGCCTGCCTCAAGGGCGATTACGCGGCGGCCTTGAAGGTGCAGGACCGCCTCATGCCGCTCCACGATTCGCTGTTCGTCGAGACCAACCCGTCGCCGGTCGAAATATGCCGCGTCGGTCCTCGGCCTCATGGAGGAAGACGTGCGGCTGCCGCTTCTGCCGGTCTCGGAGCGCGACCAAGAAGGTCGTCCGCTCCGCCATGGTCCATGCCGGGCTGGTCAACGCGTAGAGCCATGGCAAAAGACACCAGCAAGGCCGACTCGCCCCAACAAGGTGGTGGCCGACAACCGCAAGGCGCGGTTCAACTACGAGATCGTCGACACCTTCGAGGCCGGCATCGCCCTGACCGGCACGGAGGTGAAGTCCCTGCGGCAGGGCAAGGCGACCATCGGCGAGGCCCATGCGGGGCCTTCGGGCTCCGACTTCGTCCTGTTCAACGCCTATATCCCCGAATATCTGCAGGCGAACCGCTTCAATCACGAGACGAAGCGCCCGCGTCGGCTGCTGCTGCACAAGCGGCAGATCAACCGCCTGATCGGCGCAACGCAGCGCGACGGCATGACGGTCGTGCCGCTCAAGATCTATTTCAACGAGCGCGGCCGGGCGAAGATCGAGCTCGGCCTGGGACGCGGCAAGAAGCTCCACGACAAGCGCGAGGCCGACAAGGAGCGCACATGGAACCGGGAAAAATCCCGGTTGCTGCGCGACAAGGGCTGAAGGCCAGTCAGCCCGCTAGGGCAGTCTCCGATCGCGGCGGACGATCTGTCCTGGTCGTCACACGTCGACGTCGTCGCCTTGCGTCTGGCGGATGCCGTAGCGGCGCTCGAGGCCTGGGCTCGGAATGGTGGGACGCGCCCGGTCAGTGCGGTGGTCGGGCCGATCGGCTCCGTCGATCGCGGCGCGGGCGGGCCGGTCCGACGGATCGCGGCCGATCTTCGAGGCCATGTGGGCAAGCTCGATGAACTCGTCCGCCTGACGCCGCAGCTCATCCGCCACCATGGGGGGCTGGGTCGTCACGGTCGAGGCGACCGAGACATGGACGCCCCGGCGCTGCAGCGCCTCCACCAGCGAGCGGAAATCGCCGTCGCCGGAGAAGATCACCATCTGGTCCACGTAAGGCGCGAGTTCGAGCGCGTCGATCGCCAGCTCGATATCCATGTTGCCCTTGACCTTGCGACGGCCGGCGGAATCGACGAATTCCTTGGTGGGCTTCGTGACGACCCGGTAGCCGTTATAGTCAAGCCAGTCGATCAGAGGACGAATCGAGGAATATTCCTGATCTTCGACGAGCGCAGTATAATAAAACGCCCGCACAAGTGTCCCGCGGCTTTGAAATTCTTTCAGAAGACGCTTGTAATCGATATCGAAGCCGAGCGTTTTTGTCGTAGCGTAAAGATTAGCGCCATCAATAAAAAGGGCGATCCGTTGCTGGCTGGCCATAAATATTCTCTGATTTAATCTGCTGGGTTATGAAAACAACCGCAACTGCACATCGGCATCGAAATTATCTACGCTTGCAATACTATAGGCGCGATCAGTTTGCGACGTACCTGAAAACAGGCTGCTCAATTTCCCAATAGACGAGTAAAAAGTGACAACATCGCGAGTAAAGCCGCGTGGTCGTAACGTGTCAAGAATGTGGCAGGCTCGGAACAGAATTTAAACGTAATCGTGATTTTACAGTTCTACGTTGTAATGTTCCGACTTCCTGGCTTCGTGGCGGGAATCGCGGCGAGATCGGGCGGCAATTGGTCCGCCGGATAGGCCGGAATATCGAGCTGCAGCAAGGACACCAGAGGCGCTCCGAGATCGGCCTTGCCGCCCGAGCGGTCGATCAGGCAGGCGGCGCCGAGGAGTTGCGCCCGGATGCTCGACGCAGGGCCGCGAGACATTCGCGGGACGACAGTCCGGTGGTGACGATATCCTCGACCATCACGACCCGCGCGCCCTCCGGAATCGTAAAGCCGCGGCGCAGCACGAATTCGCCGTTCTCGCGCTCGACGAAGATCGCCTTGCAGCCAAGCTGCCGCGCGGTCTCATAGCCGGGGACGATGCCGCCGATCGCCGGCGACACCACGTAGTCCACCTGCCCGTAGGCCTCGCGGATTTTCTCCGCGAGCGCGCGGCAGACGCGCTCCGTTCGGGCCGGATCCTGGAAGATGAACATCTTCTGCAGAAAGACCGGCGAATGCAGCCCCGACGACAGCACGAAATGCCCTTCCAGCAGGGCGCCTGCGGAGCGGAATTCGTCGAGCACGTCGTTCGGGGTCATGGGCGGATTCTCCTGCGATGGGCGGCTGTTTGGCAGGCGACCCCACGTGACGCAAGCCAAAAGGGAGAAACCGAGGAGGGCCTGCGGCCTTGCCGGGACGAGGCGGCTCCGAGGCGACGGGATGCGATTACGCCCGTCGCCCGGCTTCCTCCACGAAGGCCTTGAAAATCCGGTTTCCGGGATTGTCGCGTGGCTGGCGAAGGCCTCCGGGTGCCATTGCAGGCCGATCGCGAAGCGATGCGCCGGCACTTCGATGGCCTCGATCGTGCCGTCGGGCGCGAAGGCGCTCGCCACCACTTTGTCGGAGATGTGCACGACGCTTCGCGGTGATGCGTGTTCACGTCGATCTCCGACACGCCGACGATGCGCGACAAAGCCGTGCCGGCCTTGATCGTGGCCGGATGAAGCACGCCGCGCTCGTCATGCTGGAGGATGTCGGGGCGAAGCGCGCGCACATCCGACACCATGCGGCAGCCATTCAGGCAGGCGAGCATCTGCATGCCGTTGCAGATGCCCAGCACCGGCTTGTCCCGGTCGAGGAAGCCGCTCATGAGCGCGCGGTCGACGTCGAGGCGATCCGAGAGCGGGAAATTTCGACTCGGTCCCCGTCCACATACCAGGCGGTCGGAAAATTGATGCGGCCGCCGACGCTGACGAAACCGTCGAACTCGTCGATGACGGTGTCCACGAGGTCCGGCAAAATAGGGAATGCCGAAGGGCAGGCCGCCCGCGCGGTGGATCGCCAGGAAATAGGCCTTGCTGACCTCGTAGCGGGTGCCGTCCACCTGGGTGTTCTCATCCATGATGATGGCGATGCGGGGCTTGCTGCTCATGGGCGTTCTATCCGGTGATGCGGTCGACGCGGCTGACCGTGCGCTTGGCGCGCAGTTCCGCGATGATGGCGTTGAGGTGCTTGAGATCCCAGACGCCGAGATCGATGGTGACGTCGGTGAAATCCTGCGTGCGGCGCTTCATGGTGACGTTGTCGATATTGCCTTCGTGATCGGCGATGACCTGCGTGATCTGCGCCAGCGAGCCGGGCTCGTTGATGGATTGCAGCTTGATGCGGGCGGGATAGCGCTGCGGCTCGGCCTCGAAATCCCATCGCACGTCGATCCAGCGGTCCGGCTCGTTGTCGAAATCCGCGAGCGAGGCGGACTGGATCGGGTAGATCGTCACGCCCTTCGCCGGGCGTCAGGATGCCGACGATCCGGTCGCCCGGGACGGCGCCGCCCTCGGGCGCGAACCGCACCGTCAGGTTGTCGTTGAGGCCGCGGATCGGGATGCCGTCGGTGACCGTCTCGCCGGCGCCGTTCGGCGCGCGGCGCAGCCTCGTCGGCGCCGACTTTTCGCAGCATCCGGCGCCGCCGGCGCGGCGGTCTTCCTTGTAATCGGGATAGACGGCGCGCACCACGTCGCCGGAGAACATCTCGCCGCGTCCCACCGCCGCCAGCACATCCTCGATGGACAGCGCGCGCCAGCCGGGGCAGGGCGCCTTTGAGCTTCTCGTGCGAATAGGCCCGGTTGGCGCGCTCGAAGGCCCGCTCCAGGATCTGCGTGCCGAGGCCGGTATATTGCTGGCGCACGGCGGCGCGGGTCGCGCGCCGGATCGAGGCGCGGGCCTTGCCGGTCACGACGAGGGATTCCCAGGCGGCGGGCGGCGTCTGGCCCTCGGCGCGGATGATCTCGACCTCGTCGCCGTTCTGCAGTTCGGTCAGCAGCGGCGACATGCGGCCGTTGATCTTGCAGCCCACCGCCGTGTTGCCGACATCGGTATGCACCGCATAGGCGAAATCGATCGGCGTCGCGCCGCGCGGGCAGGGCGATGAGGCGGGCCTTCGGGGTGAAGCAGAAGACCTGGTCGTGGAACAGTTCGAGCTTGGTGTGCTCGAGGAACTCCTCCGGGTTGTCGCCTTCGGCCAGAAGGTCGATGGTGCGCCGCAGCCATTGATAGGCGCGGCTTTCCACGGCGAGGCGCGAATTGTCGTTGACGCCCTCCTTGTAGAGGGCATGGGCGGCGATGCCGTATTCGGCCACCTCCTCCATGGCGACGGTGCGGATCTGCAATTCGACGCGCTGGCGGCTCGGGCCGATCACGGTGGTATGGAGCGAGCGGTAATCGTTCTGCTTCGGGGTCGAGATGTAGTCCTTGTAGCGGCCGGGAATCATCGGCCAGCTCGTATGGACGACGCCGAGCGCCCGGTAGCACTCGTCCACCGTCTCGACGATGACGCGGAAGCCGAAGATGTCGGAAAGCTGCTCGAAGGAGACGGACTTGCGCTCCATCTTGCGCCAGATCGAATAGGGGCGCTTCTGGCGGCCGCGTGACCTCGGCGTCGATGCCCTGCGCCTGCAGCTTCGCGGTCAGGGTCCGCTCGATCTCCTCGACCAGCTTCTCGCTCTTGGCCGTGACTTCCTGCAGGTGCCGGCTGATCGCCTCGTAGGCCTCCGGGTCGAGGTTCTGGAAGGACAGATCCTCCAGCTCCTCGCGCATTTCCTGGATGCCCATGCGGCCGGCGAGCGGCGCGTAGATGTCGAGGGTCTCCTCGGCGATCCGCTGCCGCTTCTCCGGCGGCATGAACTGCAGCGTGCGCATGTTGTGCAGGCGGTCGGCGAGCTTGACGAGCAGCACCCGCACGTCGTCGGCGATGGCGAGCAGGAGCTTGCGGAAATTCTCGCCCTGCGCGGCCCGCTTCGAGACGAGGTCGAGCCGCTTGATCTTGGTGAGGCCGTCGACGAGGGCGCCGATCTGGGGGCCGAAGGACTTGTTGATCTCCTCCAGCGTCGCCTGGGTGTCCTCGACCGTGTCGTGCAGCACCGCCGCCGCGATGGTGGCGTCGTCGAGCTTCAGGTCGGTGAGGATGGCCGCGACTTCGAGGGGATGGCCGAAGAACAGGTCGCCGGAAGCCCGCTTCTGGTTGCCATGCGCCATCATGGCATACACATAAGCGCGGTTGAGAAGCGCCTCGTCGGTCGAGGGGTTGTAGCGCTTCACCCGCTCGACAAGTTCGTACTGGCGCATCATCCGGCGGCAATCTCCTTCTCGGGCGATTTAACGGGCTGAAGTTAAAAGGATATTGTGGAACGGGGCGAAACCGCAAGGCTTCTCTGGGCGCGCGCAGGTCCGGAATGCAAAAAAGCCCGGCATCGAGCCGGGCTTTTCTGAAACGACTGAAGTCGCGGCGCTTATTCGCGCTCGTCGTCGTCCGCGCTGCTGCTCGGGGGGACGAGGCCCTCGAGGCCGCGAAGCAGGTCTTCCTCGCTCATGCGGTCGAAGGTGACATCCGTGTCGTTGTCGTTGCGGGCGGTCGCCGCAGCGGCCGTGTTGCCGAGGAGCGGAACGGTCTCGGCCTCCGGCTCGTCGACCTCGACGTATTTCTGCATCGAGTGGATCAGCTGCTCTTTCAGGTCGTCCGGCGCGATCGTCTCGTCGGCGATCTCGCGCAGGGCGACGACCGGGTTCTTGTCCCGGTCGCGATCGATGGTGAGCGGCGAGCCCGAGGAGATCAGGCGGGCGCGGTGGCTGGCGAGCAGCACGAGCTCAAACCGGTTCTCGACCTTGTCGATGCAATCTTCGACGGTCACACGAGCCATGAAGCGGCTCCTTTTCGTGGTTCAAGGAATATCGGAAGCGGGGGTGATTACACCGGATGAGGGCGAGAAGACAAGGGAGACGGGCCATCAGGCAGGTGCGTTTCGGCACCGCGATCCCGGTCTCGAGCCATCATGGCTCGCCCACGGCGGGACCATCGGGAGAAGTCTGATGTAGTGGGACATGGTTTCTTGCCGTTGTGGTGACATTGCTCTGGTTTGCGGCCTGGGTCGGTCACTCACGCCACTGATTTCACCCAGAGCGCCTCCTGCGCTGACCTCGGGCGGACGCCTGAGCGTCGAACACAGCCACTGCCCGAGCAGGCCGATGTCCTGATCCGCAGCCCCCGTCGATCTTGACACCCGTTCGCTCCCGATGCGAGTCCCGCCTCGATTCAATCGAAGAGGGCGGCCGTTCATGAAGCGCGCATTCGTATTTCCGGGACAGGGCAGCCAGGCGGTCGGCATGGGCAAGGCCCTGGCCGATGCCTTTCCGCAGGCCAGGGCCGTGTTCGACGAGGTCGACGACGCGCTGTCGCAGAAGCTCTCGGCCATCATGTGGGAGGACCCGCCGAGGAGCTGACGCTGACGGCCAACACCCAGCCGGCCCTGATGGCCGTCAGCCTCGCGGCCATTCGGGTGCTCAGGCGGAAGCCGGGCTCGATCTCAAGCGGCACGCGGCTTTCGTCGCCGGCCATTCGCTCGGCGAATATTCGGCGCTCGCCGCCGCCGGCAGCCTGTCCATCGCCGATACGGCCCGGCTGCTGCGGATTCGCGGCAATGCCATGCAGAGCGCCGTGCCGGTCGGGCAGGGCGCCATGGCGGCGCTGCTCGGGCTCGAATTCGACGCCGCCCTGGAGGTCGCCCGCGAGGCGGCTCAGGGCGAGGTCTGCGATGCGGCCAACGACAATGGCGGCGCCCAGGTGGTGGTCTCGGGCCACAAGGCGGCGGTCGAGCGCGCCATCGTGATCGCGCAGGAGAAGGGCGCCAAGCGCGCCGTGATGCTGACCGTCTCCGCGCCCTTCCATTGCGCCCTCGATGCAGCCGGCGGCCGATGCCATGCGCGAGGCGCTGGCGGCGCGTGACCGTCAAGGCTCCCGTCGTACCGCTGGTCGCGAACGTGACGGCCGGGCCGGTGACGCGATCCCGATGCGATCCGCGACGGCCTCGTGCGGCAGGTGACCGGAACCGTGCGCTGGCGCGAAAGCGTGGCCTTCATGGCGGCCCAGGGCGTTGAATCGTTTTATGAGGTCGGCTCGGGCAAGGTGCTGACGGGGCTTGGCGAAACGCATCGCGCCGACCGCCACCGGCGTCGGCCATCGGCACGCCGGACGACGTCGCGCGGCTTTCAAGGCCTCTCTGCAAGGGATCAAGGACAAGGACACCATGTTCGATCTCACCGGCCGCAAGGCTCTCGTCACCGGCGCAACCGGCGGCATCGGCGGCGCCATCGCCCGTGCGCTCCACGCCCAGGGCGCGACCGTCACCCTGTCGGGCACCCGGCGCAGCGCGCTCGACGAGCTCGCGGCCGCGCTCGGCGAGCGGGTCCACGTGGTCGAGGCGAATCTGTCCGACAAGGATTCGGTCGAAGCCCTTGTGCCGGCAGCCGAAATCGGCGATGGAGGGGCTCGACATCCTGGTCAACAATGCCGGCGTCACCCGCGACAATCTGTTCATGCGCATGAAGGACGAGGAATGGGAGACGGTGATCGCCGTCAATCTCACGGCGGCCTTCCGGCTGTCGCGCGCCGCCGTGAAGGGCATGATGCGCCGCCGCTATGGCCGCATCGTCAATATCGGCTCGGTGGTGGGCGCGACCGGCAATCCCGGCCAGGGCAACTATGCGGCCTCGAAGGCGGGCCTGGTCGGCATGACGAAGGCGCTCGGCGCCGAGGTCGCGAGCCGCAACATCACGGTCAATTGCGTCGCGCCGGGCTTCATCGCCTCGCCCGATGACCGATGCCCTCAACGACAAGCAGCGCGAAGGGATTCTGGGCACGATTCCCATGGCGCGGCTCGGGCAGGGCGACGAAATCGCCGCCTCGGTGGTTTATCTCAGCTCCTCGGAGGCCGCCTACGTGACCGGCCAGACGCTGCACGTCAACGGCGGAATGGCGATGTTCTAGAAGAGGCTTGGCGGCACTGGTCGGAATCGCCTCTCGATCCGTCTCCCGCCTCTCGCCAGAGCCGACAAGCTTGTGTTAATCATGGTCCTGTTCGGGTCGGAGGGGTTGACCGGCGCTGAAAAATGCGGCTTTGCACGACACAAGGCAGTCGTTCCAGCGTTTATCGGCTGAGCAGCTGATCTGAGTTTCCATTTCTAGACCGCCCATATCCTGAGGCGGCAGCCACTGAGGAAAAAACGATGAGTGACGTCGCTGATCGCGTGAAGAAGATCGTTGTCGAACACCTGGGTGTCGAGGCCGACAAGGTGGTCGACAATGCGAACTTCATCGATGACCTGGGCGCGGACAGCCTTGATACCGTCGAGCTCGTCATGGCGTTCGAAGAAGAGTTCAACGTCGAGATCCCCGACGATGCCGCCGAGACCATCGTGACGGTCGGCGACGCCATCAAGTTTCTCGAGAAGAACGCGGCGTAATCACGCCTTCGGGCGCCGGACCGTTCGCGTTCGGCGCCCGATTTTCGTCCGGAGCTGCATCGCCGGCGGCGTGGTGATCATGACGCCAGGCATGGCGGCGACGCCCGTCAACCGTACAGCTCAGGGCATGTCGTTCATCGAAGGGTCCGTCAGACTTTTCGCCGGCATGCTCCAGAGATCAGGAATCAGCATGCGGCGGGTCGTCGTCACGGGTCTCGGCATGGTCACTCCGCTGGGTTGCGGGGTCGAGCCGACATGGTCGCGTATCCTCGAAGGCAAGAGCGGCGCGAACCGCATCGAAGGCTTCGAGATCGACGACCTCGCCTGCCAGATCGCCTGCCAGATCCCCCTCGGCGACGGCACCGACGGCACCTTCAACGCCGATCAGTGGATGGAGCCGAAGGAGCAGCGCAAGGTCGATCCGTTCATCGTCTACGCGATGGCGGCGGCGACCCAGGCTCTCGACGATGCCGGCTGGAAGCCCACCTCCTACGAGGATCAATGCGCCTCGGGCGTGCTGATCGGCTCCGGCATCGGCGGCATCGGCGGCATCTACGAGGCGTCCGTGACCCTGATCGAGCGCGGCCCGCGCCGCATCTCGCCCTTCTTCATTCCCGGCCGCCTGATCAATCTCGCGGGCGGCTACGTCTCCATCGAGCACGGGCTCAAGGGCCCGAACAACGCCGTCGTGACGGCCTGCTCGACGGGCTCGCACGCCATCGGCGATGCGGCCCGGCTGATCGCCCTCGGCGACGCCGAGGTGATGGTCGCCGGCGGCACCGAATCGCCCATCAACCGCCTGTCGATCGCAGGTTTTGCCGCCTGCCGGGCGCTGTCGACGAATTTCAACGACGACCCGACCCGCGCCTCGCGTCCCTACGACAAGGACCGGGACGGCTTCGTCATGGGCGAGGGCGCCGGCGTCGTCGTGCTCGAGGAGTACGAGCACGCCAAGGCGCGCGGCGCGAAGATCTACGCCGAGGTGATCGGCTACGGCCTGTCGGGCGACGCCTTCCACATCACGTCCCCGGCCGAGGATGGCGACGGCGCCTTCCGCTGCATGTCCGCCGCCATCAAGCGCGCCGGCATTTCGCCGTCCGAGATCGACTACATCAACGCCCACGGCACCTCGACGCCGCTCGGCGACGAGCTCGAGCTCAAGGCGGTCGAGCGGGTGGTCGGCAACGCCGCCGGCAAGCTCGACCATGTCCTCGACGAAGTCCGCCATCGGCCATCTTCTCGGGGCGGCCGGCGCGGTCGAGGCGATCTTCTCGATCCTCGCCATGCGCGACGGCATGGTTCCGCCGACCCTCAACCTCGACAACCCGTCGGTCGAGACGCCGATCGATCTCGTTCCCCACACGCGCGAAGCGGAAGGACGTCAACGTCGCCCTGTCGAATTCCTTCGGATTCGGCGGCACCAACGCTTCGCTGGTTTTCCGGCGTGTATCTTGAGGCCGAGCGAGGGCACGCTACGGCTTTTCGCCATAATCCCCGTTAGGGTGTTCGACAGACGGCGACGCGTTGCCGGCACCAGAAAAGCGCAGTGATGTTCGGCAGAAAAAAGCACACCCTCCTCAACTCGCCCGAGATGCAGCAGGACGACCAGCAGCCGCGCCTCGCCCCGCGTTCGCCGAGCGAGGCGATCAAGCCGATGGCGGCGCCGCCGCCGCCGCCCGCGCATCCGCCGCAAGCGCGGCGGCATGCTGTCGGTCGCAGCGGCCTGCTGACGCTGTTCGTCGCCATCGCGGTGGCGCTGGTGTTCGGTTTCAGCATGCTGGAGCGGGAGGTCACCGCCCAGGGTCCGCTGGCGGCCGACAAGGTGGTGGTGATCCCGCGCAATACCGGCACCAGCGAGATCGCCGATATCCTGAAGCGCGAGGGGGTCATCACCCAGCCGCTGCTGTTCGAGACCTATGCGCTGTTCAACCGCCGGCGCGGGCAGTTGAAGGCCGGCGAGTTCCAGTTCAAGGCCGGAACCAGCATCGAGACGGCCATCGACACCCTCGTCGAGGGCAAGGCGATCCTGCATTCGATCACCATCCCGGAGGGCCTGACGAGCGAGCAGATCATGTCGCGCCTGTTCGAGAACGAGATCCTCACCGGCGAGGTGGCCGAGACGCCCCGCGAGGGCACGCTGCTGCCCGATACCTACAAGTTCGAGCGCGGCATGACGCGCCAGCAGATCATCAACGCCATGCAGGCGGCCCATCGGCAGATCCTGGCGCAGATCTGGCAGCGCCGTTCGCCGGAGCTGCCGGTCAAGACCGCGCAGGAACTGGTCATCCTCGCCTCGATCGTCGAGAAGGAAACCGGCCGCGCCGACGAGCGCACCCGCGTCGCCGGCGTCTTCATCAACCGCCTCATGAAGCGCATGAAGCTGCAATCCGACCCGACCATCGTGTACGGCCTCGTCGGCGGCAAGGGCACGCTCGGGCCGCGGGATCATGCGCAGCGAGATCGAGACGGCGACGCCCTACAACACCTACGTGATCGAGGGCCTGCCGCCCGGGCCGATCGCCAATCCCGGCCGCGCCGCGCTCGAAGCGGTCGCCAACCCGTCGCGCACCAAGGACCTCTATTTCGTCGCCGACGGCTCCGGCGGGCACGCCTTCGCGGAGACCTACGATCAGCACCAGCGCAACGTGGCGCGCTGGCGGCAGCTCGAGAAGGCGAAGACCGCGCCGGACCCGAACGCTGTCGACCGGATCGATCCCGAGGCGGATACCCGCACGCAGCTGACGCCCGGCCGGGACGCTGGCGCAGGACGCCCCGCTCGCGCGGCGGGCGGCCGCGCGGCTTCGACGCCAGCGAGGGCACCGACAAGGACCCGCTCAAGAACAAGACCTTCGATCTCAACACGCCGAAGAACGTCCCGGCCCTGAAGCAGCCGTGAGCGTCTCCGGCTGACGGCCGCGGTTTCCCGGTGCCTGCTTGTGAGCGGCCCACGGGCGGATTATGGTCGCGCCCTCCATTTCAACCCGTTCGAGGTTTCCCGCATGTCGATTGCGAGCATGACCGGTTTCGCCCGCGAAGCCGGGATCACCGGCCCCTATCAATGGGCCTGGGAGATCAAGACCGTGAACGGTCGCGGGCTCGAGGTTCGCGTGCGCACGCCGTCCGGCCTCGACGCGGTCGGCGAAGAGGCCCGCGACGCAGATCCTGAAGGCGCTGACGCGCGGCCAGGGCCAGCTCAACCTGACCGTCAGCAAGGCGTCGTCGGCGCCGAAGCTGCGCGTCAACACGGAGGTGCTGAAGTCGCTGCATCGACGCCGTCGGCGACGCTCGAACTGCCCGTCGACGATCAAGCCCGCCTCTCTCGACGGCCTGCTGTCGATCCGCGGCGTCGTCGAGTTGGACGAGGGCGCGATCGAGCCCGCGCAGGATCCGGAACTCGCGCCGGCCCTGAAGGCGGCGGTCGCCGCTCTGGTCGCCGCCCTGAAGGACGCGCGCGTCCGCGGAGGGTCAGGCGCTGGCGGCGGTTCTGCGGCAGCAACTCGACGCTCGTCGCCTCGCTCGTCGATGACGCCGAGGCGTCGCCGGCGCGCCAGCCCGAGGCGATCCGCGCCCGGCTCGAGGCGCAGATCGCGCAGCTGTTCGACGGCAAGGCGGCGCTCGATCCGGACCGGCTGCACCAGGAAGCGGTGCTGATCGCGGCGCGCGCCGATATCCGCGAGGAACTCGACCGCCTGCGCGCCCATGTGGAGGCCGCGCGCAGCCTCCTCGACGAGGGCGGGCCGATCGGGCGCACGGCTCGATTTTCTGGCGCAGGAATTCGGCCGCGAGGCCAATACCCTGTGTGCAAAGGCCAACGACGTCTCGCTGTCGCGGATCGGGCTTGAACTGAAGGCGGTTATCGAGCAATTCCGCGAGCAGGTTCAGAACGTCGAGTGATGGAGTTGAAAGTGATGCCCCTGAAGCGGCGCGGTCTGCTCCTGATCCTGTCCTCGCCTTCGGGCGCCGGCAAATCGACCCTGACGCGCAATCTCGTGCGGGAGGACCGCGGCATCCGCCTGTCGATCTCCGTCACGACCCGCCAGAAGCGCCCGTCCGAGATCAACGGCGTGCATTACAATTTCATCGGAGCAGCGTCCCGGATTTCGAGGAGATGCGCGACCGCGGCGATCTGCTCGAATGGGCGCAGGTCCACGGCAATTACTACGGCACGCCGCGCAAGCCGGTCGAGCAGGCGCTTGCGCGCGGCGAGGACATGATGTTCGACATCGACTGGCAGGGCACGCAGGCAGATCGTCGAGAAGATGCGCGCCGACGTGGTGAGCGTCTTCATCCTGCCGCCCTCGATGGAGGAGCTGAAGGCCCGGCTCGAGCGCCGCGCCGAGGACGTGCCCGAGGTGATCGCCCGCCGCCTGCGCAACGCGCGCGACGAGATCGCCCAGTGGGAATCCTACGATTACGTGCTGGTCAACGACGATCTCGACCGCACCTTCGGCGACCTCAAGGCGATCCTGGCGGCCGAGCGCCTGAAGCGCGAGCGCCAGATCGACATGGGAGGGCTTCGTCGAGCGGGCTCCTGGCGTCATCCGGGCTCGCCTGCGCAAGGCGGAGACTCAGCCGTGTCACCGGCTGCGGTCCTACGCATTGGCCAGGGCGACGAAACCTGCGACCGGCACCTCTTCGGCGCGGCTCGTCTCCAGCAGGCCTGCTTCGGCGATCATGCGCCGGCGGGCTGCGGCGCAATGGATTTCAGGCTCTGGCGCAGCATCTTGCGCCGCTGTCCGAACGCCGCGCGCGTGACCGCTTCGAGGGCGCCGAGCCGGCAGGGAAGGGGCGCGTGCGCGAGGCGTCAGGTGGACGACGCTCGAGGTGATCTTCGGCGGCGGCACGAAGGCCGAGGGCGGCACGTCGAAGAGGATGCGCGCCTCCGTCCGCCAGCCGCAGAGGACGCCGAGGCGGCCGTAATCCTTGGGGTCGCTCTCGTCCGCCACGATCCGCTCGGCCACTTCGCGCTGGAACATCAGCGTCAGCGAAAGCCACCACGGCGGCCAGGCGCGGCGTGGCGAGCCAGCCGGTCAGCAGGGCGGTGCCGACATTGTAGGGCAGGTTGGAGATGATCCGCACCGGATCGTTGCCCACCAGCGGAAGCGGATCGAACGTCAGCGCATCGGCTTCGACCACCTCAAGCCGGCCGGGATAATGCGCGGCGATCTCCGCAAGGGCCGGAAGGCAGCGCGCATCGCGCTCGATGGCGATGACCTTGCGGGCGCCCGCCGCCAGGATCGCGCGGGTCAGCCCGCCGGGACCCGGCCCGACCTCGATGACCGTCGTGTCCTCGAGCGGTCCTGCCGAGCGGGCGATGCGGCTGGTCAGGTTGAGGTCGAAGAGGAAGTTCTGGCCGAGCGATTTCTTGGCCAGAAGGCCGTGCGTGCGCACCACGTCGCGCAAGGGCGGGAGGTCGTCGATCTGGCTCATGGCTCCTGCGCCGGGTCAGGCGCGCCGCGAGCTTCATCGCCGCGATCAGGCTGTCGGGACGCGCGACGCCCTTGCCGGCGATGTCGAAGGCGGTGCCATGGTCGGGCGACGTCCGCACGAAGGGCAGGCCGAGGGTGATGTTCACCGCCTCGTCGAAGGCCAGCGTCTTGATCGGGATCAGCGCCTGATCGTGATACATCGCCAGCGCGGCGTCGTATCGGCTTGCGCGCCCGGGCATGGAACATGGTGTCGGCGGGAAGGGGGCCGACCGCGTTGATCCCCTCCGCCCGCAGCATTGGCGACCGCCGGTGCGATGATGGCGTCGTCTTCCGTGCCCATGGCGCCGCTCTCTCCCGCATGGGGGTTCAGGCCCGCGATCGCGAGGCGCGGATTTGGCAATGCCGAACCGCTCGCGTCAATTCCCGGGCCACGATGCGGCCGGTGCGGACGATCAGGTCGGTGGTCAGCGATGTCGGCACCTGGGACAGGGGAATGTGGACGGTGACCGGCACCACGGCGAGGTCCTCGCTCCACAGCATCATCACCGGATGCAGCGGGCTGCCCGGCGACGGGGCCGGTGAGGGCCGCCAGGAATTCGGTGTGGCCCGGATGCGCGAAACCCGGCCTCGTAGAGAACGTGCTTCGAGATCGGATTGGTGACGAGAGCGTCGGCCTCGCCCGTCCGTGACGAGCCGGACCGCCGTCTCGATGGATTCGATGACCGAGGCGGCGTTGGCGGGATCGGCTTTGCCGGGCTCCGCCTTGACCCGGCGAGAGAGCGGGATGACCGGCAGGGCCTGCGCTGAAGGCGGCGGCCGCTTCGGCCGCCGTGACGATCTTGATCGGGACGTTCCAGCCGAACGACGCGGGCAATGCGCGCCGAGATAGGCCGGGTCGGTGAGAACCGCGAAGGGCGGAACGCCTACATCGAGCCGCTCCATCCAGGCCTTCAGGGTCAGTTCCGGCCCGATCCCGGCCGGATCGCCCTGCGTCAGGAGGAGCAGCGGGCCGCGCCTCTCGCGCATCACTGGGCGGCAACGCCTTCCGAGGCGGAAGCCGTATCGCCGATCTGCTGATTGAGGCCGACTTCGCCGAGCGTGCGGAGTTCGAGGCGGAGCATGACGGTCTGGTTCCTGTCCTTCTCGCCCGAAGTGACGGCGATGTCGCGGGGCGACACAGAGTAGCTGACCGAGAAGGTCGTGCACTCGTCGACATAGCCGATCCCGAGGCTCATGCCCGCCAGATAGGCCTTGTTCTGGCTGTTGTAGACCGCTGTCGCGGGATTGGCGGCGTATTGCGTCACATAGGTTTCGCGGGCGAGCAGATAGCGGTCGAGGTCGAGCAGAACCGATCCGGACACGTACCAGTTCGGCGTGACGTTCCAGCGTGCCGAGGCCGAACAGGCCTTCACGCGGCGCGGCTGAAGCCGATCTCGGGCTGCGCGGCGTATCGCGCATAGGTCAGCGACGTGCTGACCGGCAGGTAGGGCGTTGAAGTTCATCGAAACGCCGGTCTCAAGCCGGTTCAGGCCGAAATGGTTCTGGTCGAACCGCCCACGCGTCACGAACGAGAAATTCGCGTTCGGCGAGATCTGGAACCGGCCGACATAATCGGAGCTTCCGGAATCGAGACCGGAATCGAGGCCCGCATGGACGAGATCGGGCTGCGTAGAACGAGTTGCGGCCCGCCACCTGATAGGATTGGCCGAACAGCACATTGGCATAGAAGTCGTCCGCGCCCGTGACCGTATATTGCACGCCCACATTCGCGCGGACGCCGCCTTCGGCTGCGGTCATAGCCGGTGAACTTGTTCCATTCGAAAAGCGACGTGTCCTCGAAGACGAGGCTTTGCGCATCTTCGTTCGGGACCTTGCCGATCAGCGTCTCGTTGGGACGCGCGATGATCTGCGCGATCGGCTCGATGGTCTGGGTGCCTGAGGTGCCGAGCGTTCCCACGAACGGGAAGCGGTATTCGAGGCCCGATGCCCGGCATGCCCCGGAAATCGATCTCGTCGTCGCCGCTTGATGAAGTTCGTCAGTTCGCTGTTCTGGTAGCCCGTCAGGTCGGGCGACATCGCCGTAGACGTCGCCCTTCAGGAAGGCGAAGGGTGTCCAGACCTGGCCGACGGGATCGATGAATTCGCGACGCCAGGAAACGTTGGCGGACACGCGCGATGTCGTTCCACTCACGCCGCGGACAAGGCATTGGCTGGGATCGAAGACCGAGCAGGTCCCGTACAATCCGAACAGCGATCTGTTCTGGATCGGGATCTGCTCGAATTGCGCCGCCTGGCGCGACAGGCTGGTCACATTCACGTCGATCGCGAGCTCGCCGCCGATGGAGGCCGGGCGTGATCCGCTTGTTGTAGTCCAGCACCGGGTGGACGATCGGCTGCTGCTTTTGCCAGTCGGTCGTCGACAGGCCCTGGAAATAATAGCCGCGGACGTCGAAGAAGGATCGGTCGCCCTGACCTTGCAGATACAGGGTCGAGATCGATTCCTTGATGTAGATCGGACGCGAGGCT
This sequence comes from uncultured Alphaproteobacteria bacterium, assembly GCA_963837375.1. Lineage (GTDB taxonomy): Bacteria > Pseudomonadota > Alphaproteobacteria > Rhizobiales > Beijerinckiaceae > Microvirga. The sequence continues at coordinate 76,266 of CAWINL010000001.1, forward strand.
TTCGCTCTTGATGCGGTAATTCTGCAGGAACCACTTATCCGATAGAAGCGCGACGTCCCAGCCCCATTTCCATCGCTCGTTGAGGTAGAAAAGGCCGGTCGATTCGAGCGAGCCCGCGGTTGTCCCGGTCGCCGGCGCCGTAGGGCGATTTCAGAAAGGCGCTGCTGTCGCCCTGAATGATGCCGGCGGCGCGGACGTTGTAGGCGCCGGTTTCAAGCCGATGACGCCATTCGACCTCGCCCAGAACGCCCTTGGCGGCTGAGGAAGGTCGGGATTGAGGGTCAGGTCGTAGTTCGGCGCGATCGCCCAGAAGAATGGGATCGAGGCGCCGAAGCCGAGGGAATTCGAGATCACGTACATTGGGAGCGAGAAAGCCCGGTCTTGCGCTTGACCGTCGGGTCCGGCGTCCAGAAATAGGGCAGATAGGCGACCGGCACCCCGAAGACCTCCATGGTGGCGTCTTCGTAATAGATCGTCTGCTCGCTGTGCGTTGTGGATGATCTTGGCGGCCTTGACCTGCCAGAGGGGCGGCTTCTCCGGGTGGTCCTTGCAGGGTTCGCAGGCCGTGTAGGTGCCGCGCTCGAAAGTCGTCGTTTCGCCGGCGGAGCGCTCTGCGCGTGGCGCGGAGAACCGGGTGGTGACGCTTCGGCCGTTATCGACCGAGGTCTGGACCAGCCGCAGCGAATTGATGAAGCCGCTCTTGAAATCGTCCGTCAGCTCGAACCGGTCGGCGTTGAGAACGGCGCCTTTTTCGTCCGTGAGCTTGGCGTGGCCCTCGGCGTAGACCCGACCGGTATTCCGGTCGTAGATCACCCGATCGGCCTGGAGGGACCGGCCCTGGTAATTGAGCTGCACGTCGCCCGAGGCCGCGATCGTGTTCTTGTCGTTGTTGTAGATGATTTCCTTGGCGTCGACGAGCAGCCGGTCCTCGCCCGTGGTGGGCTTCGCCTGGGCGCTCAGAGCCTGGTTAAGGCCCTGGGATAGAACAGGATTTGACCCGACGGCGCAAAAAAGCGCCATCGCGATCGCAGACGATGCGATCGTTGTCCCGAGCCGTTCCATCCCTACTCCTTGCGAAGCCTTCACCGCGAGGCGCATCAGCCGTCCTCTTGGTACAACAAGGCAAGTATACCCAACAAACTTCCGACGATAGCCGGAAGCCACGCCGCGACCGCCGAGCTGATGATCCCGGAGGCGCCAAGCTCCGCCATAAGCTCAGTGGCGACATAAAGCATGAAGCCGGCAGCCACGCCACCCAGAACCATCATGGCCACGCCGCCAAATCGAAAGAATCTTAATGAAACGGAAGCGGCCACCAGGACCATGGCGATGAACAGCAAGGGGCGGGCGAGGAGCACGTTGTAGTGCAACCGGTAGGCGTTGGCGTTGAGGTCGGCCTTCTGCAACTGCTCGATGGTCTGCTTCAGGTTCCAGAACGGGACGGCGTCCGGCTCGATGAAGCTCTGCCGCACCTGCGATGGCTCGAGATTCGACGCGATCACGTATTGGTCGAAGGCCTGCGGGGGCTCCGTCGCGGTGAGAATGCGGGCGTTCTTGAGGGACCAGAAGCCCTGGTGCAGGGTCGCTTCCCGGGCCTCGATTCGCTGGGTGAAGGTGCCCGCATTGGTGAAGGTGTAGACCGTCACGCCGGTGATCGTCGTCGTGTCGTTGATGGCCCCGTCGGCCCGGAAAATGGCCTGCCCGTCGAGGCTGCGCTGCCTGAGCCAGATGGGCTTCCCGCTGGTCTGGAGGGTGCGGGAAAAGATCCGCGTTTCGAGGTCCGCCGCACGCTGCTTCAGCATGGCCGAGATCGGGTTGTAGATCGCGACCGAGGCGATGCCGATGATCGAGGGCGACGAACAGACCGGGCTGAAGGAACTGCCAGGCCGATACGCCGGCCGCCCGGGCGATCACCAGTTCGAGCTTCCGGCTGAGCTGCAGGAGCGCCGCCATGCTGCCGAACAGAACCGCGAAGGGCATGACCTGCTCGGCGATCACGGGGGTCCGGAACAGGGCGAGCTGCGCCATCAGCCCGGCGCTCGCATTCTCGCGCGTCGCCGGCCCGCCGCATCAGCTCGACGAAATCGAGCGTGTAGACGAGCGAGAAAACGGTCGCGAAGACAAGGAAAATCGTCTTGAGAAACTGCCGCGAGAAATACCCGCCGAGGGTCGCGCCGATGATCATGTCAGGCTTTCTGCAGTCTGGACATGCGGGACGGCAGCAGCGCCCGACCCAAGGCCCCGATCCGGGCCCGCGCTTTCCGGATCGACCGATCCCTGCAGGATCAGCATCAGCGAGACGCACGATGGCGAGGAGCGGCGCTCCGTAGACGCCGATGGCAGCCCACGGGGTCCGGACGACGGCGCTCGAGGCGGCAAATCCGGCGACGCGGAGGACCACCACGGCGACGACCGCCGCCGCCATCGCGACGCCGCGCCCCTGCCGGGTCGTGCGGGGGTCGCCGAGAGCCGCGAACGCGATCGCCATCATGGCCAGGGGATAGAGCCAGGACGACAGCCGGTCGTGCAGCTCGGCGCGGAAGCGGCCCTCCTGGAACTTGTAGAAGGCCTCGTTCTTGTTGGGGAACAGCAGTTGCGTCGTCCCGCGTTCGCGCGGCTTGTAGACGATCTCGCCGCCATCCTGGTTGAAGGCCGAGAGGTCGACCGCGTAGCGGTCGAAGGCCACGATGGAGCTGTCCTTGCTGTCCGGCTCCTTGCGCTGGACACTGCCCTGTTCGAGGACCAGATAGGCCTGGCCGTTCGATTCGACGGTCTGGCCACGCTCCGCGAGATAGACCACGACCTTGTTCTTATCCCGCTGATCTTCCATGAAGATTCCCAGGAGCGCGTCGCCGGAGCGCTCGCGGTAATGGAACGTGATGCCGTTATCGAGGGTGATGAACTGGCCCTCCTTCGCCATGGTGGCGACGAAATCGGCCCGGATCTTGGTCACGAGGTTGCGCAGCTCCTGGAAGCTCGCCGGCATGATGTAAATCGTGATCATGCCCGACGATGACGCACACGAAGGCGCCGAGCGCCAGAAAGGGCCGCATGAGGCGCTGCGGCGGCATGCCGGCGGCGCTCATCACGATCAGTTCGGAATCGCCGTTGAGCTTGTTCAGGGCATAGAGCGTCGCGAGGAAGAGGGCGACCGGCGAGATGACGTTGATCAGTGCCGGCAGGGAAAGGCCGGTGACCGTCAGGAAGATGAAGATCGTCTGGCCCTTGCCGGTCAGGAGATCGAGCTCGCGCAAGGCCTGCGTGATCCAGATCACCGCCGTCAGCGCGAGGAGGCACGCGGCGAAGGCCGTAAACGAGATCTTCAGGATATAACGCTCGATCAGTGTCATGGGACTTCGGTACTCCGTCACATCTTCCCAGGCAAGACGATCCGTCACGACGTCCGTCGTGTCCCGAAGGGCGACGGCGCTCTCAAGAACTTGCGATTGCGCCGCTTTCACGGCAAAGCCATAGCGTGATCCCCGGTGGGAATTACTGTATGTCCGAAACGTCGCAGCCGGTGGGAGCCGGCCCAACAGGCAAGAGGATTCTATGGCCGACAGCTTAAAAATCGACTTCCGTGCATTCGAAGCATGTGGAAGGCGGCGATCTCGTGGTTTTCGTCGGCGAGAACCTCAAGCCCGGCGCCGCGCTGGCAAAGCGCCTGGGCACGGCAGCCAATGGTCTGCTGGCCAAGGCGGCGGCGGCCGAGAAATTCAAGGGCAAGGCCAAATCGGCCATGACCGTCGTGGCGCCGGCGAGCCTGTCCGTCGACCGCATCGTGGTGGTCGGCTTGGGCGGCGAGAAGGATCTGCCGAAGACCGATTTCGCGCAGCTCGGCGGCGTCGATCGCCGGCAAGGTCGCGGGACGGACCGCGACGGTGGTGGTCGATCTGCCCGGGCCTTGATCCGACGCCCGACAACATCGCCGATCTGGCGCTCGGCGCGCGCCTGCGCGGCTACAGCTTCGATCGCTACAAGACCAAGAAGGACGACAACGAGCCCGTCGGCGACGACGCACGCTGATCTTGCAGGTCGCGGATCCCGCCGCCGTCAAGAAGGCCCACAAGGCCCGCGACGGCGGTCGCGGCGGGCGTCATCATCGCGCGCGATCTCGTCAACGAGCCGCCGAATGTCCTCGGCCCGAAGGAATTCGCGGCCCGCGCCGAGGCCTTGACCAAGGTCGGGCGTCGAAGTCGAGATCCTCAACGAGAAGGCGATGGAAAAGCTCGGCATGCGGGCGCTGCTCGGCGGTGGGGCAGGGCTCGGAGCGGGAGAGCCGCGTCGCCATCATGCGCTGGAACGGCGGCAAGGCCGTCCGACCAGCCGATCGCCTTCGTCGGCAAGGGCGTGGTGTTCGATTCGGGCGGCATCTCGATCAAGCCCGGCAGCGGCATGGAGGACATGAAGGGCGACATGGCGGGCGCCGCCTGCGTGGTCGGCCTCATGCATGCGCTTGCCAGCCGAAAGGCGAAGGCGAACGTGGTCGGGGCGATCGGCCTCGTCGAGAACATGCCGGACGGCAATGCGCAGCGCCCGGGCGACATCGTCACCACCATGTCGGGACAGACCATCGAAATCATCAATACCGATGCCGAGGGCCGGCTCGTCCTGGCCGACGTGCTCTGGTACGTTCAGGACCGCTTCAAGCCGAAATTCATCGTCAATCTCGCGACCCTGACCGGCGCCATTCTGGTGGCGCTGGCGCAGGAATATGCCGGGCTTGTTCTCGAACAACGACGAACTGGCAGGGCGTCTCACGGCTGCCGGGTCAGGAGACCGGCGAGCGCGTCTGGCGGATGCCGCTCGGATCCGGAATTCGACAAGATGATCGAGTCGAAGTTCGCCGACATGAAGAACTCGGCGGGCCGCTTCGGCGGGTCGAGCACGGCGGCCGCGCTGCTTCAGCGCTTCGTCAACGACGTGCCCTGGGCGCATCTCGACATCGCCGGCACCGCGATGGGCTCGCCGCAGAGCGAGACCAACAAGGGCTGGGCGTCGGGCTGGGGCGTGCGGTTGCTCGATCGTCTCGTGCACGATCATTACGAGCGGTGATTGGCCGGATGGAAAAGGGGCGGAGCTTGCGTGGCAAAACAGCCTCCGCCCGGAGGTGCGCCCATGCCTGACGTTCTCTTCTACCACCTCCAGCGCCAGCCGCTCGAAGCCGTGCTGCCGACGCTCTTGCAGAAGACGCGGGAGCGCGGGTGGCGCGCCGTCGTGCAGGCGACCACGGACGAGCGCATGACGGCGCTCGACGATCATCTGTGGACGTTCGCGGACGACAGCTTCCTGCCGCACGGCACCGACCGCGAGCCCCATGGAAGCGAGCAGCCCATCCTGCTCACGCTCTCCGCCGACAACCCCAATGGCGCCGCCATCCGTTTCATCGTCGAAGGCGCCGACTTGCCGCCGGACATGGATGCCTACGAGCGCGTCGCCATCCTGTTCGACGGCGAGGACGACCGCGCCCTCGCCATTGCCCGCGAGCAATGGCGCGCCGTGAAGGAACAGGGCCATCGAGGCCACCTATTGGCAGCAGGACGAACGCGGCCGCTGGGAGCGCAAGGCGTGATGACCAAGGACCTGACCGGGAACGTATCTCGCGGCGTTCCATTTTGAAGCAGAGCCATGAGGATCATGCCGATGACATCGCTCGTTCGTTTGCCCGCACTCGCCGTTCTCGGATTTGCGTTCGCGCTTCCCTCGCTTTCCGTGGCGCAGGAGGAACAGCGGGCGCAGCCGCCGGCCGAACGGCAGCAGGAGGCGCGTCGCCCGCGCGCCGAGGCGGAAAGCCGCTTGCCGCCGGAATCGGTGACCCGGCACACGATCGAGCTGCCCGGCCGCACCATCAAGCTGACGGCGATGGCGGGCAGCCTGGCGCTCACCAATCCCGAAGGGCGCGCCGCAGGCCGAATACGGGTTCGTGGCCTATATCCGCGACGACGAGGATCCGGCGAACCGGCCCGTGACCTTCGCGGTCAACGGCGGCCCGGGCGCATCCTCGGCCTATCTCAACCTTCTGGCGATCGGACCCTGGCGGCTGCCGCTCGACGGGCCGAGCATCAGCCCGTCGACTGCCGCCCGTCCTGACGCCGAACGCCGAGACCTGGCTCGATTTCACCGACCTCGTCTTCATCGATCCGCCGGGCACCGGCTATAGCCGCGTCGTCGGCGGCGATCAGGTGCGCGAGCGCTTCTATTCGGTCCAGGGCGATATCGACGGCCTCTCGGCCTTCATCGTGCGCTGGCTGAAGGAAAAGAACCGCCTCCGCTCGCCGAAATTCTTCGCCGGCGAGAGCTATGGCGGCTTCCGCGGGCCGCTCGTCGCCGAAAAGCTGCAGAGCGATCTCGGGCATCGGCCTGAGCGGACTTGTGCTGGTCTCGCCGGTGCTCGATTTCGACTGGATCGAGCAGCCGTCCCACGCGCCCTGGGTCGATGCGGCCCGTCTGCCCTCGATGGCGGCCGCGGCGCTCGCCCGGCGCGGTCCGGTGTCTCGCGGGAGGCGCTGCAGGATGCGGAGCGCTACGCCTCCGGCGAGTATCTCGTCGATCTCATGCGCGGCGTCGTCGACAAGGCGGCGGTCGACCGCATCGCCAAGCGCACCAGCGAACTGACCGGCCTCGATCCGGCCTTGACGCAGCGGCTCGCGGGCCGCATCGACACGCGCACGTTCCAGCGCGAGCTGCGCCGGAGCGAGGCGCAGGTCGTGAGCGCCTACGATACCGACGTGTCGAGCGCCGACCCGAACCCGAACGCCGAATTCGTCGCGCTTCGAGGATCCGGTGCTCAGCGCCATGACGGCGCCGCTGACGAGCGCGATGGTCGATCATCTGGGCCGCACCCTGAACTACAGGCCGGACGGCCGCTACGAGCTTCTCAACGGCGCGGTGAGCCGGGCGTGGAAATGGGATGGCGGGCGCGATACGCCGGAGAACGTCGCGGAGCTCCGGCAGGTTCTGGCCCTCGACGGCAAGCTGCGGGTGCTCGTGACGCACGGCTTCACCGATCTGGTGACGCCGTATTACGCAACGCAGCTCCTTCTCAACCAGCTTCCCGATTTCGGGCCCGAGCGGCGTGTCGCGCTGAAGGTTTACGACGGCGGGCACATGTTCTATTCGCGGGATGCATCGCGCCGCGCTTTCCGCGACGACGTCCGGCGGCTCTACGACGATGCGTTGACGGCGCGCGCCACCACCAAACGGGGACTGAACCCAAGATGGACATGAAGGTCGTCTCAACCGTCGTCGTTCGCGACGCTTCGCACTGGCGGCTGTGCGGCAGCGGACCGCAGCCGCCGCGTCGCCTGTCACCGCCTACCGGCGCCGGCGGCCTCGATTCCGGCTGCTCGCCGATTACGGCCCGGTCCTCGGATCGGACGGCCGCTGCATCGGCAGCGCTCGCTGGCACCGCGACCGTCATCGAGCCCGGGATCGGCGAATGCGATCTCGTCCGCCTCAAGGGCAAGACGCCCACCGACGTGCTGGTCGGCGAAGGCAAGGGAACCCGCGAGGTGCAGGTGCTCTATTCCGAAGCCGGCGGGCGCGAGCTCTATTTCTTCGTCAACAACCGCCTCGACCGCGTCGTGAAGTAGCGCGTCGATCGCGCGGGCCCACGACACTATCCGGCGGCTTCGATCTCGCCGCTGATCGCAAGCCATTCCTCCTCGGCGGATTCGAGCGTCGCGGCGGCTTCGGCGCGCATTTTCGACAGCTCGGTGGCCTTTGCCGGGTCCTTCAGGAACGCGCTGCCGTCCGCGAGCGCCGCATCGACCTTCTCGATCACCGCGCCGAGCTTCGCCATGCGCGCTTCCAGGGCGTCGAGCTTCTTGCGCAGGGGCGCGAGCGCCACGCGGCGTTCGGCCGCGGCCCGGCGTTCGTCCACCCGGGACGACCGGAGGCGGTGTCGCGCTTCTCGTCCGGCTTCTGCGGATCGAGATCGCCCGACAGGACGAGCTGCCGGTAGTCGTCCATGTCGCCCTCGAAGGGCTTCACGGTGCCGCTGCCGACGAGCCACAGGCGGTCCGCGCAGGCCTCGATGAGAAAGCGGTCGTGGCTGACGAGGATGACCGCGCCCTCGTAGTCGTTGATCGCTTCCATCAGCGCCGTGCGGCTGTCGATGTCGAGGTGGTTCGTCGGTTCGTCGAGGATCAGGAGGTTGGGGCCGTTGAAGGCGGCCAGCCCCATCAGGAGCCGCGCCTTCTCGCCGCCCGAGAGGCTCGAGACCGGGGTTTCCGATTTCGAACCGCCGAAGCCGAACCGCGCCGCGCGGGCGCGGGCCTTGGCGACCGGTACGTCGGGCATCCGCGCCGCCACGTGGTCGTACGCGGTGGCATTGGGGTTGAGTTCGTCCACCTGGTGCTGGGCGAAATAGGCCACATCCATCTTGGCGGGACGCCGCACCTCGCCCTTCAGCGGCGCGAGGCGCCCGCCGATGAGCTTGCAGAAGGTCGACTTGCCGTTGCCGTTGGCGCCGAGCAGCGCGATGCGGTCGTCCGGCTGGATGGTCAGGTTGAGCCGGTCGAGGATGATGCGGTCGCCATAGCCGACGGCGACGCTCTCGACGGCGATCAGCGGCGGCGCGAGCATCCGCTCCGGGCTCGGCAGGTCGAAGGGCAGCACGTCGTCCTCGACGATGGTGGAGATCGGATCGAGCTTGGCGAGCCGCTTGACGCGCGATTGCGCCTGCCGCGCTTTCGAGGCCTTGGCCTTGAAGCGGTCGACGAAAGCCTGCAGGTGCTTGCGCTCCGCCTCCTGCTTGACCTTGGCCTTCGCGGTGAGTTCGCGTTTCTCGGCGAATTGCTTGGCAAACGACGTGTAGCCGCCGCGATAGATCGACAGCTTCGCCTGGTCGAGATGCAGGATGTGGCTGACGCTGGTATCGAGCAATTCGCGGTCGTGGCTGATGACCAGCACGGTATGCGGATAGCGCCCGAGATAATCGTAGAGCCAGAGCGTGCCTTCGAGATCGAGGTAGTTGGTCGGCTCGTCGAGCAGCAGGAGGTCCGGCTCCGAGAACAGGATGGCGGCGAGCGCCACGCGCATCCGCCAGCCGCCGGAAAAGGACGAACAGGGCCGGTTCTGGGCTTCGGAATCGAAGCCGAGGCCGTGCAGGATGGTGGCGGCGCGGGCCGGGGCCGAATAGGCGCCGATATCGGTCAGCCGCGTCTCGATCTCGGCCCGGCGAAACCCGTCGGCGGTCTCGGCCTCGGCTAGCAGCGCGGTGCGCTCCTTGTCGGCCGCCAGCACCACCTCGATCAGGCTTTCGGGCCCGCCCGGCGCTTCCTGCGCCACGGCGCCGATCCGCAGGCCGCGGGGCAGGGTGACCTCGCCGCTCTCCGGTGAGATCTCGCCCTGGATGATGCGGAACAGCGTCGTCTTGCCGGCGCCGTTGCGGCCCACCAGCCCGACCTTGCTGCCGGACGGCAAGGTGAAGGAGGCGCGATCGAACAGAACGCGGTCGCCGATGCGGTAGGTGAGGTCGTTAGCGTGCAGCATGGCGCCTTGTGGCAAGGGAAGCGGCCTCTGGCAAGGCGGCGCAGGTTCGCGTGGCCGAAGGTCGGATTGAACTCGAAAAATAAAATCGCCGGGGCTGGAACCCGCATGACGGATCGTCGTTACGTAACATCATAACGTCTCTAAAAGTTGACGTTAAGCTTCAACCATGTCCCAATTTGCGGGATTTCCGGGGGACCACATGACCAGGCTCGCGAACGCGCTGCTGTTCAAGGATTTGAACATCGATCTGGCTCCCTTCGAAGCCCGCTGCAACTGGCGGCGGTTCGATGCCGAGGAGACCCTGGTCGATTTCGACGAGCTCTCGACGGACGTCTATTTCCTGCTGTCCGGCGATGTGCGCGTCCTCATGCGCACCGCCTCCGGCAAGGAGGTCATCCTCGACGAATTGCGGCCGAATGAGCTGTTTGGCGAACTCGCGGCCATGGACGGGATCAAGCGTTCGGCCAATGTGAGCGCCCTGACCCGGGGCGAGGCCTGCGTCATGCCCGCCAGCGCGTTCCGCGAGCTGGTCTTCGCCCACAAGGCCGTGGCCGAGCGCCTGTTCTGCCTGATGTCGTCGCGGATTCGCGAATTGAACGAGCGCTTCGTCGAGCAGACCGTGCTCGATCTCCGGCATCGGCTCTATTCGGAATTGCTGCGCCTCTCGGCGCCCCGTGCACGAACGGGTCGGCGAGCGAGTCATCACGCCGCCGCCCTTCCACCACATCATCGCGTCCCGCATCGGTTGCCGTCGCGAGCAGGTGACGCGGGAATTCACCATGATGTCCCACGAGGGCCTGATCGAGCGGACGCGCGGGCGCGCTGGTGCTGTGCAAGCCCGAGATCCTGCGCTCCCGCGTCGCCGAGGCGATGCGCGAGGACGCCTAGCGCGCTCGAGCGGCATTCGGCCCATAGGCCGCGAAGAAGACGCGGAGCGCCTCCCGCACCCGGTTGTCGATTTCGGCCGGGTCGAGCTCCGTATCGACCGCGAAGAGCAGGCGTTTCATCGTCTCCGCCTGGCAGAGGGCGAGGAAGTGCCCCGCGGCCATGTCGGGATCGCTGATCGACAGCCGGCCGGCCTCGGCCTGGCGCGCCAAATAGGCGCTCAGCCGCTCGATGCCCCGCTGCGGTCCGGCCTCGTAGAAGGTCTGGCCGATGCGCGGGAAACTTCTCGGCGGCGCCGATGACCATCCGCACCGAGGAGACATGGTCGGGCATCGGCCATGAACTTCAGGAAGGAGGCGCCGAGCTCGGTCAGTTCTGCCCGCACGTCCGGATTTTCGGCGTCGAGCTTGAACAGGACTTCCGCGAGGCGACTTCTTCTCCTCCAGCGTCAGGACCTCGAAGAGCTTGTCCTTGCTGTCGAAATAGACATAGAGCGTGCCCTTGGAGACGCCGGAAGCGCGGGCGATCTCGCCCATGCTGGCGCCATCGAAGCCCTGGGCGAGAAACACCTCGCGGGCGCCCTGCAGGATCTGCCGGCGCTTGCTGCTCTCTCGCGCTATCGGCCTGCCGTCAGCGGGGCCGTCGCTGGCCCGCCTTGCCATCCGTCTCCGCCATGTCCTCCAGTCGCTCATAGAAATTTTGTGATCCCGAGACCCATTGACCGAACCGTTCAGTCACATCATATAGGCGTCGGAAAGTCGGACGTCCAGACCCCTCTGAGCATTGATGCCGTTAGGTCTGGCTGACGACCAAGAGGCTGAAATGGCATATCACGACAAGGATTCGCGAGCCGGCGGCGAGGAAGCTCGGATCCGCTCCCATGATCGCGCTGCCCGCGACCGAGGAAAGGATCGCGGAGCCGCGCGCCGTTGCTCCCACGGAGGCGCCCCGCCAAAGCCGAAATCCGGCCGCGCCAAGCGCGTCGTCGTCACCGGCGTGCTGGCGGCGATCCTGGCGCTTCGGCGGCTATGAGGGCACCTATTGGTGGCAGACCGGCCGCTTCATGGTCTCGACCGACGACGCCTATGTGCAGGCGGACATCACGATCCTGTCGGCCAAGGTCTCCGGCTACGTGGCCTCGCTCGCGGTCGGCCATAACCAGAGCGTCAAGGCCGGCGACCTGATCGCCACCATCGACGACGGTGATTATCGCCTGGCCCTTCAAGCGGCGAAGGACAAGCTCGCCACGCAAAAGAGCGCCATCGCCCGGATCGGCCGGCAGATCGAGGCCGAGAAGGCCTCCGTCGCGAAGGCCGAGGCGCAGGTCGCCGCGGCCCAGGCCGATGCGCAGCAGGCCGCGTCCGATTTCGCCCGCCAGCAGCAGCTCGCCAAGGCGGACTACGCCAGCAAGGCGACCTTCGAGACCGCCCAGGCCGGCCGCGATCGCGCCAACGCCAACGTGAAGAGCGCCGAGGCGGCCCTTGTCGGCGGCCCGGGCCGATGTCGAGGTGCTGGCGGCGCAGCAGGTCGAGGCCGAGCGCGTCGCCGCCGAATTGCAGACGGCCGTTGAAAAGGCCGAGCGCGACCTGTCGTTCACCGAAATCCGCGCGCCGGTCGATGGCGTCGTCGGCAACAAGGCGGTCGAGGTCGGCACATATCGTCCAGCCCGGAACGCGTCTTGCCGCCATCGTCCCGCTCGCCTCCGTGCATGTCGATGCGAATTTCAAGGAGACGCAGCTTGCGGCCGTCAAGCCGGGCCAGAAGGTGCACCTGCGGGTGGATGCCTTCCCGGACCGCGACATCGCGCGGCGTGGTCGAGAGCGTCGCGCCCGCCTCCGGCTCGGTGTTCAGCCTGCTGCCGCCCGAGAACGCGACCGGCAATTTCACCAAGATCGTCCAGCGCGTGCCCGTGCGCATCGCCGTCAGACGCCGACGTGGCGCAGCAGGATCTGCTGCGGCCCGGCATGTCGGTGGTCGTCGATGTCGAACGCGCACGTCCTGCCGACGCGCTTCCGAGGACCGCACAGCGCTGAGACGGAAGTCCGCAAAGCCATGGCCGGCAGCGCCGCCATCACCGGAACGCCGGCCAGCAGCCGACCGCACGATCGCCCGCGCAGGAGCGGCGCCGCACCTTCGCGTTCATCTGCATGGTGTTCGGCATGTTCATGGCGATCCTGGACATCCAGATCGTCTCCGCGTCGCTCGCCGAAATCCAGGCCGGACTCTCGGCGTCGGCCGACGAGATCTCCTGGGTGCAGACGAGCTACCTGATCGCCGAGGTGATCATGATCCCGCTGTCGGGCACGCTGTCGCGGATGCTGTCGACGCGGTGGATGTTCGTGATCTCGGCGGGCGGCTTCACGCTCATGAGCGTCATGTGCGCCACCTCCACGTCGATCGAGGAGATGATCGTCTGGCGCGCCCTGCAGGGCTTCATCGGCGGCGGCATGATCCCGACGGTCTTCGCGTCCGCCTTCACGATCTTCCCGCCGTCGAAACGCGCCCGATCATCTCGCCGATCATCGGCCTCGTCGCGACGCTCGCGCCGACCATCGGGCCGACCGTCGGCGGCTACCTGACGGATCTCTTCTCGTGGCACTGGCTGTTTCTCGTCAACATCGTGCCGGGCATCTTCGTCACGGTGTCGACCTATCTGCTGGTCGATTTCGACGAGCCGGATTTCAGCCTGTTCAAGACCTTCGACTGGTCCGGCCTCGCCTTCATGGCGGTGTTCCTCGGCAGCCTCGAATTCGTGCTCGAGGAAGGGCCCGACCAACGACTGGTTCGAGGATCGAGGCGGTTCTCGTCCTGACCGTCGCCGGCGTCACGACCGGCGCGGCGTTCTTCTATCGCGCGTTCACGGCGCGAGCATCCCATCGTCGACCTGCGCGCCTTCACCGACCGCAATTTCGCCGCCGGCTCCGCCTTCAGCTTCGTCATGGGCATCGGCCTCTACGGCCTGACCTACCTCTATCCGATCTATCTCGCCCGCGTGCGGGGCTATTCGTCGCTGCAGATCGGCGAGACGATGTTCGTCACCGGCGCCTGCATGTTCCTGATGGCGCCCGTCGCCGGCATCCTGTCGCGCAAGCTCGATCCGCGCGTGATGATGGGCATCGGGTTCGCTGTCCTTCGCCGTGCGGCACGTGGATGGTCACCGGACTGACGAAGGATTGGGATTTCTGGGAGCTCTTCGTGCCGCAGATCCTCCGCGGCGTCGGGCTGATGATCTGCATGGTGCCGATCAACAACATCGCGCTCGGCACCCTGCCGCCCGACCGCCTCAAGAACGCGGCCGGCCTCTACAACCTCACGCGCAATCTCGGCGGCGCGGTCGGGCTCGCGCTCATCAACACGATCCTCAACAACCGCTGGGACCTGCATCTCCAGCGCTTGCGGGAGAGCGTCGGCTGGGGCAGCGCGACGGCGGTCGAGACGCTGCAACAATCTCACGCAGAAATATCACGGCCTCGGCTCCGATGCGTCGGCCGCGGCCCTCAAGACCATGTCGAACATGCTGCGCCAGGAGGCGCTCGTGATGGCGTTCGCCGACGTGTTCCTGCTGCTGACCGTCCTGTTCGTCGCCTTCATCTTCGCGCTCCCGCTCATCCGCAAGCCGCGCAGCGGCGGCGCCGGGGATGCGGGCGGCATTAGGGCACTGAGACGGATCCGGGATCGCCCGGCGTTTTGGATATTGTTCTTCGGCGCCGATCATCCTAGGTTGCGCGCTACGATTTTCGACGCACGCAGGGTGTTCCGACAATTTTGACTTCTTCCCCTCAATCCGCCTCCGTGGGCGCAGTGCGCCGTTCCTTTGCTCCCTGGGCCGATCCCGCCGCGAACGCCGCTGATCCGTTTCGACAATGTGACGAAGCGCTTCGGCGATGCGGTCGCGGTCGATGGCCTGTCGCTCGACATCTTCGAGCGGGAGTTCTTCTGCCTGCTCGGACCTTCCGGTTGCGGCAAGACCACGCTGATGCGGATGCTCGCCGGGCTTCGAGCAGCCGAGCGAAGGCACCATCACGCTCGGCGGGCCGGGACCTCGCGGGCGTGCCGCCCTATCGGCGGCCGGTCAACATGATGTTCCAGTCCTACGCGCTGTTCCCGCACATGAGCGTCGAGCGGAATATCGGCTTCGGCCTGCGGCAGGACGGGCTTGCCGAAGGCCGAGATCGCCGCGCGCGTGGACGAGATGCTGCGGCTCGTGCAGCTCGAGCGTCTTGCGAAGCGCTATCCGAGCCAGCTCTCCGGCGGCCAGCGCCAGCGCGTGGCGCTGGCGCGGGCGCTCGCCAAGCGTCCCAAGCTCCTGCTGCTCGACGAGCCGCTCGGCGCCCTCGACAAGAAGCTGCGCGAGGAAACGCAGTTCGAGCTGATGGATATCCAGCACTCGCTCGGCATGACCTTCGTGGTCGTCACGCACGATCAGGAAGAGGCGATGACCATGGCGGACCGCATCGCCGTGATGGATCACGGCCGCATCGTGCAGGTGGCGACGCCGGGCGAGATCTACGAACAGCCGCGCACGCGCTTCATCGCCGAGTTCGTCGGCGACGTGAACATCCTCGAAGGCCGCGTTCGCGGGCAGCAGGACGGGCTGTGGCAGATCGAGACGCGCGTCCGCGCAGGCGCCGCTCACCATCGACGATGCCGACGAGGTTCTGCACGACGGGCAGGCCGTCGCGATCGCGGTGCGGCCGGAGAAGATGTTGATCCATCGCGAACCGCCGGCTCCCGACGCGCGCGAACGTGCTCACCGGCGAGGTCTGGGATATCGGCTATCTCGGCGATTGGACGGTCTATCGCATCAAGCTCGCATCCGGCGCGATCGTGCGCGTCACCCGCGCCAACCGATCGCGCTTCGTCGAAAATCCCATCGACTGGGACGAGCAGGTCTACGTCACGTTCGCGCCCGACGCGGCGGTGATCCTGGCGGAATAGGGAGATGATCGCGCGCACATTTCCCAAACGAATGGCGGACGCGCTGGTGCCGGCGCTGCCGTTCCTGTGGCTCGGCATTTTCTTTCTCGCGCCGTTCCTGATCGTCCTCAAGATCAGCCTGTCGGACCCGGCGGTCGCACAGCCGCCTTACCGGCCGGTCTTCGAATGGAGCGATCTCACGGGCTTCTTCAGCCAGCTCGATCTTGAAAACTTCACCATGCTCGTCGCCGACGATCTCTATCTGTCGGCAACGCTCTCGTCGATCCGGATCGCCGGCATCTCGACGCTGCTGTTGCTGCTCGTCGGCTTTCCCGATCGCCTACGCGATGGCGCGCGCGCCGGCGCGGCATCGCGGGTTGCTGGTCGCGCTCGTCATCCTGCCGTTCTGGACGAGCTTCCTCATCCGCATCTACGCCTGGATCGCGATCCTGAAGCCCGAGGGCTTGCTCAACCAGGGCCTGATGGGCGCTGGGCCTGATCGACGAGCCGCTGCACATCCTCAACACCGAGGCCGCGGTCTTCATCGGCATCGTCTACGCCTATCTGCCGTTCATGGTGCTGCCGCTCTATGCGGCGCTCGAAAAGATGGACGACACGCTGATCGAGGCGGCGCTCGATCTCGGCTCGCCGCCCTGGCGCACGTTCTGGACCATCACCGTGCCGCTCGCCATGCCCGGCATCATCGCCGGCTCGCTGTTGTGCTTCATTCCGGCGGTCGGCGAGTTCGTCATCCCCGATCTGCTCGGCGGATCGGAGACGCTGATGATCGGGCGGCAATTGTGGAGCGAGTTCTTCTCGAACCGCGACTGGCCGCTCGCCTCCGCCGTCGCGATCCTGCTGCTGCTCATCCTGGTCGTTCCCATCGTGATCTATCGCGACGTCGAAGCCGCGCCGGCTGGAGACGCGGCCGTGACCCGCCGCCTGTCCCTCTTCAACGTGACGTCGCTGGTGCTCGGCTTCGCGTTCCTCTACCTGCCGATCCTGTTGCTCGATCGTCTATTCGTTCAACGACTCGCGCCTCGTCACCGTCTGGGGCGGCTTCTCGACGCAATGGTACGTGGCGTTGTTTCGCAACGAGGCGCTGATGGATGCCGCCTGGGTGACGCTGCGCATCGCGCTTCTCTCCGCAAGCCTCGCGACGGTGCTCGGCACGCTCGCCGCCCTGGCGCTGACCCGCTACGGACGCTTCACCGGGCGCACGCTGTTCACCGGCATGGTCTATGCGCCGATGGTGATGCCGGAGGTCATCACCGGCCTGTCGCTGCTGCTGTTCTTCGTCGCCATCGGCCTCGATCGCGGCTTCATGACGGTCATGCTGGCGCATACCACGCTGACCATGTGCTTCGTCACCGTCGTGGTGCAGGCGCGATTGATGACACTCGACCGCTCGCTCGAGGAGGCCGCGATGGATCTCGGCGCGCCGCCGCTGCGCACATTCTTCAGCGTGACGCTGCCGCTCATCGCGCCCATCGGTCGTGGCGGGGTTTCTCCTGGCCTTCACCCTGTCGCTCGACGATCTCGTCATCGCGAGCTTCAACACGGGACCGGGCGCCACGACGCTGCCCATCCGCATCTACTCGCAGGTGCGGCTCGGGCTCTCGCCGGAGATCAATGCCGCATCGGCGATCCTGATCGGCATCGTGACATTCGGCGTCATCACCGCGACCGTGTTGAGCAAGCGCGCCGCTTCAAGCCCGCGGAACGAGGGTCACTGAGCGGTCGCGAGCGGCCGCGTGGTGGGGCCTGCGAGGGGCTGCGTGGGGCCGAAAAGCGGCTTGGCTGCGCCGGAGCGCTGGATGAGCGAACGGGCATCCGGGCGTCACGATCACATCCTGCCAGCGCCCGGTGAGATCGAAAACGATGCGACGGGGCAAGGCTCGGGCCGGCCGTCGTGCGGCGACACGTCCGCTTTGAGATCGAGCGCCCGATCGAGAAGGAAAATCCGGCCCCGCAGGCTCGTCACCAGGCCCGGCGCGGTCAGTCGGCTGTCGGCGATGTCCGCGACGCCCTCGACGACGTTCACCTGGACCTGCGCCTGATCGAAGGGCGTGCGGCCGCCCTTCCAGTTCAGCGAGGCCGGCGAGCGGACGCTTCTCGACCCGGCGAATGGCGTCGCCGAGGCCGATGCCGATCAGTTCGCCGTCCTTGATCGTCACATTGGCGTGGCCGGTGGCATGGCGAACGACCTCGGCGGGCGTGCGGCCCGTGCCTTCGAGCTGGAACTGGCCCTGGCCCGGACCTTGAATCCAGCGGCCCTGACCGGTCGCGGTCAGGAACGATCCCATGTCGACCTTGTCGAACGCGCCCTGCGCCCGCACTTCGGTTCCGCCCTCGGCGGTGATGAGCGACAGGCGGCCCTTGAGGGTGCCCTCGTGGAATGTGCCGCGTCCGAGGGACGCCTCGATGCGGCCCGGCCGCACCTGCACGCTCGCCGCCATGTCGCCGAGTCGGACACGGTCGAAGCGGGCGTCGGATGCGGAGAAGCGCAGGTCGAGGTCGCTGGCGGTCGTCGCGCGACAGGTCGATCGCGTCGTCGCTCCAGGTCCCGGAGGATGTCATGGCCTGCGCGATCGGCATCGACGAGGTCGGTCAGATCGACATCGTCCGCCGCGAGCGTTCCGGTGATCAGCGGCCGTTCGCCGTCGAGCCTGCACCGCGAGCGTTCCCTCGAGGGCGTCGCGACCGAGTTTCACCTCGACGGAGGGCCAGGACAGGCCCCGCCTGTCGAACGACAGCAGGCCCTCGACGGAAACGGCGCGAAGCAGCGATCCGAATGGCAGGTCGAGGCCGCTCCATCGGGTGAAGTCGCGCATGGATGTCGCCTTCAGCAGGCTCTTGCCCTTGAAGCGCGGATCGGCGCCCGCCTGCGCGATGCCGTCGACGGAGAACTGGGCCGCATGCAGCGTGGCGTTGAGCGCGAGGCGCCCGGCACTGTCCGGAGGCGAGCGCCAGCGGCTGCAAGGTCGCTTCTTCGATCGCTCACGGTTTCGCCACGGAACAGTGGCGGAGCCGGCGACGCTCGAGCATGTCGTCGTCGCCGACCAGGCGAAGACCGCATTGATGCTGTCGAGCCCGTCCTCCGGCCGATCGGTCCATCGCAAGGACGAGCCCGCGATCACGAGACGGTCGACGGAGGCGCTGCCGGGCGGCGTCCCGCAACAGGCTCGCCCAGTCCCGCGACCGCAGGTCCGCACGCGGAGGCGCTGAGGCGGCTGTCGCTGAGCGACACGCTCCCGAGTGACACCCGTCCCAGAAGCAGCGGCAGGATGTCGATCTCCGCCCGCAAGGTCCCGCCTTCGGCCGTCAGCGGATGTCGAAGGCTGGCGGAGCGAGATCTGTTCGAACTTGATTCGGGGGTTCGGCAGCACGGCGAAGGTGCTTCGTCCGGAGACCGTGAGGTCGATGCCCGTATTGCGAACTCGAGATGCGACGTGACCGAGGCCGCGAGTCCGCCGGCCGACAGCGTCCACGGCAAAGCGGCGCCTGCCAGGAGCAAGCAGGCACACGACAGCGATGGAAAGCACGGCGCGACGCGACATTCGGTAAAAATCCGGACCTTGGGTCCCGCTGGGGAAGGGGGGCAGAAAAGAGGCGGCGGCCGGTCGTCGGACGCCGCCATGGGTTTTCATATATGCACAGGAAGGGATTGTCTAAATTGAGGCCAAGTTGCAGGGTGGCGCGGATCGACCCGGAAGGGTGTGCAGGCGACTGGCCGCGACCAGGATCTCGGCTCGGGAGAGACGTTGTATGGATAAGGTCTACAAGGATGCGGCCTCGGCCATGGCCGGGCTCGTCAAGGATGGCATGACGATCATGGCCGGCGGGTTCGGCCTCTGCGGCATTCCGGAAGCGCTGATCGAGGCAATTCGCGATTCGGGCGCGAAGAATCTGACCTTCATCTCCAACAATGCCGGCGTCGACGGAGTCGGTCTCGGCCGGCTTCTGGAGACCCGCCAGATCGCGAAGATGATCTCGTCCTATGTGGGCGAGAACAAGCTGTTCGCCCAGCAATTCCTGTCCGGCGAGCTCGAGCTCGAATTCAACCCGCAGGGCACGCTGGCGGAGCGCATCCGCGCCGGCGGCGCGGGCATTCCGGCCTTCTTCACCAAGACGGGCGTCGGCACCCTGATCGCCGAGGGCAAGGAAGAGCGCGAATTCGACGGCGAGCGCTACATCATGGAGCGCGGGCTGTTCGCCGACATCGCGGTCGTCCACGCCTGGAAGGGCGATACCGAGGGCAACCTCGTCTACCGGAAGACCGCCCGCAATTTCAATCCCATGATGGCGAGCGCCGCGCAAGGTGACGGTGGCGGAAGTCGAGCATCTGGTGCCGGCGGGCGAGATCGAGCCGGATCAGATCCACACGCCGGGCATCTTCGTGAAGCGCATCGTCCACGTGGCAAATCCCGTGAAGCACATCGAACAAAGAACGACCCGCAAGCGCGCCGAAGCGGCCGTCGCTGCCGGGGCAGGGGAGGAAGTCTGATGGCCTGGACCCGCGACCAAATGGCGGCGCGCGCCGCGAAGGAACTGCGCGACGGTTTCTACGTCAATCTCGGCATCGGCATTCCCGACGCTGGTGTCGAACTACATCCCCAAGGGGATGCGCGTGCAGCTGCAATCGGAAAACGGCATGCTCGGCATGGGCCCGTTTCCCTTCGAGGGCGAGGAAGATGCCGACCTGATCAATGCCGGCAAGCAGACCATCACCGAATTGCCGACCACCAGCTATTTCTCCAGCGCCGATTCGTTCGGCATGATCCGTGGCGGGCATATCGACCTGTCGATCCTGGGCGCCATGCAGGTGGCGCAGAACGGCGACCTCGCCAACTGGATGATTCCCGGCAAGATGGTGAAGGGCATGGGCGGCGCCATGGATCTGGTGGCCGGCGTGAAGCGCGTCGTCGTCGTCATGGAGCACACCGCCAAGGACGAACCGAAGCTTTTGAAGGAGTGCAATCTGCCGCTCACCGGCGCCGGCCGTGGTCGATCTCGTGATCACCGATCTCGGTGTGTTTTCCATCGACAAGAAGGGCGGCTCGCGGCATGACCCTGATCGAACTCGCGGACGGCGTGACCGTCGATGAGATCAAGGCGAAGACCGGCGGCCGATTTCCGCGTCGCACTGACGGCAAGCAATCGAGCGCGGCCTGACGGGTCTCTGCAAGTGCGAGCGGCCAGCATTTCGATGGGATTTCGCTGGCCGGTCTCAATATCCTGTTAGGTCGAGACGGCGCGCTCTACATTGCCGGGCTCGATGGCGGCGTTGCGGAGGCGGGCGATCTCCGCCTCGAGCTTGCCCATGTTCTCGAACAGCCGTTCGCTCGTCAGCCTGAGGAAATAGAAGCCGAATTCGGGGTTCTGGAAGTAGAGCTGGCGCACCTCGTCGTAGGTGATGCTGAGCATCTCGCCGCTTTCCATGACATTCGAGGGTCTGGGAGCGTTTGTTGTCCGGCGACAGGAATCCCATCTCGCCGACCACATGGCCCTGGGGATGTCGATCCCTAGCTCCCTCAAGCGAAAGCGGCCGGAGAGCGTGTAGAACATGCAGATCGGCCGCATCGCCTTTCGCGAACAATACGTCGCCCGCCTTGACGGTTTGGCGCGTCATGAAGGGCTTCAGCCACTCCATCGAGAGATCGCTCTTGGAGGCGAGCCTCACCTTCTGGATCAGCCGCAGCATCTGCCACGTCCTGACGCCGTTGAGGGGCAGCAGGATCATGTTGACGGTCATGCTGGGGTAGAGGCCCATGTTGTACGCGTAGAACAGCGATACCAGATTGGTGACGATGCCGATGCAGCGCAGCGGGATGATGGTTTTCATCGCGCTGCCGGCAATGGAGAGACAGGCGGCGAGCCAGCCGATCGCTTCGATCCAGGTCATGTGCATCTGTCGTTCACCCTGTATGCCGGTGCGGAATATAACATTCGCAAGCGCCTGTCAGCGGGATATGCGCGAGCGCACCAACCTGCCATCCTCGACGAACAGCTCTTTGGGATGACGGATGTGCGCAGGCAGGCGCGCGATGAAGACCGGCGGCGTGCAAGCTCACTGCCAGCGGTCGGCGCTTTCGGCTTTCGAATTCAGAACTTGAAGCCGGCGCCGATCGCCGCTTACCGGTCATGACGGGCTCGACGTTGTTCGACGGGGGAGCCGGCGTCGACAATCGTGCTGGGTACCGTGACCGCGCGGCCGCTGCGCGGCAGCGCTCGGGCCAGACCGTCTTCCGCCGCGTGAATCGCCGCCGCTCAGAGACGGCGGGCGGAGGAACGTCGGTGCGGGGAAGAACACCGGGGCGCGCCGGTGTTGCAGCCCGCCAAGGAAACGCCGAACAAGATAAGAGCGGATGGTGCGATCAGCCTGCGCATCATGTCTCTGAATCCTTGCTGTGCAAACCTTGCCGAAATCGCGGCAAACACGAGAGTCGTTGCGCGGCAACGGGATGGAAACAGAAAAAGCCCGGTGTTTCCACCGGGCTTTTTCGTGAGACGTTAAACGGCTCTTAGTAGCTGCTGAACTTGTAGTTCAGGCCAGCGCGAACCACGCCGAACTCGGCGTTGTTGTTGTTGGCATAAGCGCCGAAGTTGTCGTTGTTGGTGTCGAGGTTCACGTACAGACCTTCGACCTTGGCGGTCAGGTTGTTGGTGAACGCGTATTCGACACCGCCGCCGAGCGACCCAACCGGTGTTGGTGCCGTTGCGACGAGCCGTGAGATGTACGTTGCCGGCTGCGTCGATGATAGACGCTGCGGCCCGCGCCGATGTCGCCGTAAGCGAAACCGCCGGTGGCGTACACGAGAGCGCGGTCGATGGCGAAACCGGCGCGGGCGCGCACGGTGCCGAACCAGTGGCCGTCATTGCTGTCGCCGCCCAGGAAGCCCTGGCCGAAATAGCCGCGGCCGCCGCCGATGATCGGCGTACTGGATATCCGTCTCGAGACCGATGACGAACTGGCCGAATCTGGTAGTTGTAGCCGATCTGGCCACCGCCGACGAAGCCGCCGTCGCTACCGCCGCCGCTGATAGCCGAAAACGGGGTCGAAGTAGTTGTTGTTGTCGTTGGTGTTCCAGCCGTAACCAGCGTTCACGCCGACGTAGAAGCCGGTCCAGGTGAAGAGCGGGCACAGCCGCGACCATCGGGGGAGGAGCGTAGCGCGACGGCAGGTCCGCAGCCTGAGCGGCGGATGCAGCGATAGCCAGGGCTGCCGTACCGGCGAGCAGGCTGAGGAGAGAAGAGCGCATGGGAATTTCCCTTGTTGGTACTTTCGGAGAGCTCAACTTACCTAAGGGCGCGGGATTTTCCTATGGCGGATTAGCAACAGCGATAACAAAATATGAAAGAAATACAATAACATAGCAATAAGATTTAATCATGTTTACCGATAGTTACAGTGTAGAATTGACCGGACGGCAGGAGCATGCGCTCTTTGACTTGCGATTTTTCCAGTGCAGCTGGGGAATGGCGAGAGAAGAGAAACCTTGGCCCCGTCGCAATTCGCCGGGGCCTTTTTTTGATTGATCGCCCGTTCCTTCGGCGCGGCCCTTCCCGACGAGGCGATGCGCACCACATCTGCATGATGTGATTTCCTCGAGTTTCGGAGACGCAACCGCATGATCGCGATCTGCCGCCCGTTATCATCTGCCGCCGCTCGACATTCCGCTCTTCTCTGTGGGATCGCCGCGCTGTCGCTGATGAGCGTTGAGCCTGCGCGGGCGGGTTGCTCGGACAATCCTGGTCCGCGGATCGACTGGACCGGTTGCTCGAAGGCGCGCCGCATGTTGGCAGGCGATGATTTTACCGGCAGCATCTTTACCAAGGCAGCGCTCGGTGCCAGCGATTTCGCAGGCTCGGTGCTGAAAGGCGCGAAACTCAACGAGACGGAGGTGACCCGTACGCGATTCGAAGGCGCCAACCTCTCCCAGGCGGATTTCACCAAGGCCGTGGGGTGGCGCGCCAATTTCGTAAACGCCAACCTGTCGAAGGCGGTCCTGCACGCCGCCGATATGAGCCGTTCGGATTTCACGAAGGCCAATCTCGCCGGCGCCAACTTGAGCAAGTCGGAACTCAATCGATCGGATTTCTCGGGTGCCGACCTCACCGGCGCGGATCTCTCGCGGGCCGAATTGGCGCGGGTCATCTTCACGAACGCGAAGTTGGCGGGGGTGAATTTCAGCTTCTCGAATCTCTCGCGGGCCAATCTCGCGCATGTCGATCTCAAGGGCGTGGACCTGACGCGAGCCTATCTCCTCCTGACCCAATTTGCCGGCGCCAACCTCGCCGACGTCAAGGGACTTGCCCAGGCACAGATCGATCATGCGTGCGGCGATGCGAACACGAAGCTGCCGGCGGGATTGACCGCGCCCAAGACCTGGCCTTGCCCTGTCGAGCCCGATTAGTCTGGCGTGAATTCACGCCGGCGCGAGTACCGATGCGATGATGAGGACGATGCCCACGAGGCCGAAGAGCCACACCAGCGAACGGATATACGGGATTCCCACTGCGTAAAGCGGCACGTAGACGATCCGGGCCCAGAAATACAACGTCGCGCCCCACCAGGTGAGCGCACCCTCGCGTCCGGCCACATGGGCGATCAGGACGGCCGCGGCGAAGATCGGCAAAGTTTCGAACAGGTTTTTCTGCGCGCGCTGCATACGCCCCGTAAGGCGGCCGACAGGTGGCCCTGCCTCGTCCCGCGGTCCGGCATTGTAGGCGCTCCCGGTTTCGCTGGTTCTGAGGATCGCGGTGAGGGAGATCTGAAACAGCGCAAGGACGAGCACCCACGCGAGAAGCGTCAATTCGGTTGTCATCGAGGGTAGCTCCGGGAGAGTTGGAGAGCGTGTGCTCCCATCGTAGTGAGAATGCGCGACAAGTCATCCGGCGGCGCAGAGGCAGTTCAGCCTCGATGCACAACGGGTTGCAGAGCCTTTTTTCGGTCGGACTATTCGACGGTGAATTGCAACTTAGTTTCGCGCATCACAATTTCGTGGCCATTTTCTCGCCCTATTGTTGAGCTTTTGAAGAAGCTGTCCTAACGTCGTTTCCCAGACGACGCCTCCTTCCAACCGTTACTCCCGTCTCCCCGGCGGGCCAGAAGAGTCATCCCTCCAGTTCTTCCCACCCAAGACTATTTTGTTGCTTTGCGTAAACGCTGATCGTCATCCCGATTTGTATTTTTAACCGTGCGTTCGGCGGCCAGTTTGTGGCCGATATTGGTAAATAACTGGCGTTCTATCACAAGACACGACGCGGAACTTTTCTGTATTCGTGTTTTGCTTAAAGCAAGTTCCTTTTACTAAATTCACAGACCTGCTTATTGCCTAACTACAGTCGTATATTTTGCGATCGGTAAGTCTTGTGTCGTGCGTGATCATCTCAAATTCAGAATCACCTTAAAACGAACGGATTTAACTTATGGCTTTGTCACCTTCTGTTTGGCAGGAAGACTCCAACGACAACACCGCGATTTCCTATGCGGGTCGGCAGTTTTACGTAAATGCCGAGAATCCCTGGAGCTTTGACTCCAAAGACAACAGCACGCTGCGTTTTGAAGTCCGCAAGGGCGATCAATATGTCAGCAGCGGCTACACCGACTCTTCCGGCGTCGAGCGCGCCGAGATGGGCGACGTGGCGCGGTATTCGATCAATCAGGATATCAGCGTCGAATACAAGTTCATGATCGAGCCCGGCGCCAAGAACACCGCCAAGTGGATGGTGATGGGCCAGCTTCACTCGGCCATGAACATGTCGCCGCCGATCGAAATCAAGTTCAACGGCAACGACAAGATGAAGATCTCGGGCAATTCCGGCTCGACCGGCAACCCGATCTATCGCGACATCTACAGCGACAGCCAGGACATCGTGCGCGGCCATTGGTACACGATGAAGATGAACATCAAGTTCGATCCCTATGGCAACGGCAGCGCACAGATCTTTCGCGATGGCGTGAAGATCGTCGATTATCACGGCGCGCTCGGCTACACCAACCAGACCCAGACCTACTGGAAGGAAGGCGTGTATCGTTCGACCGCGTCGGAAACGACGGCGGTGAACTACAAGGACCTCGTCATCAAGACAGGTGCCGGCGCCTTCGCCCCGACGGCAGCGATGCAGGCCACCGCGGCTCCTGCAAGCAGCAAAGCGGCCGGGAGCACTTCCACTGACGCCCTCTTCGGGAGTAATGGAAGCGACAACCTCTCGGGCGGCGCAGGAAACGACTCCATTTACGGCTATGC
This sequence comes from uncultured Alphaproteobacteria bacterium, assembly GCA_963837375.1. Classification (GTDB taxonomy): domain Bacteria; phylum Pseudomonadota; class Alphaproteobacteria; order Rhizobiales; family Beijerinckiaceae; genus Microvirga. Next base: position 101,816 of record CAWINL010000001.1, read on the forward strand.
CGGCAAGGATGAGTTGCAAGGTGGCGGCGGGAAGGACTTTCTCGACGGTGGCACAAGCGGCGATCGCCTCTTCGGCGGTTCCAGCAGCGACGTTCTGTCCGGACGTTCGGGGCATGATCGCCTTGAGGGCGGTACCGGTCACGATGTTCTGTACGGCAGCACCGGCAATGACGTCATGCTCGGCGGCAAAGGCAACGACAGGCTCGTCGGCGGCAGCGGCAAGGACATTCTGAGCGGCGGAGAGGGCTCGGATACTTTCGCTCTGAAGGGGACAGTCAGCGCGAAGAGCTGCGACACGATCACTGATTTCGATGCGAGTTCGGACAGGGTTGAACTGCAGAGCGCCCACTTCAGGGCGTTGTCCAAGGGACAGTTGAAATCATCCGACTTCAGCTTCGGGGCGGCGGCGTCGTCCAACGATCACATCGTCTACGACGGAACGACCGGAGCGCTCTACTACGATGCGGACGGCTCTGGCGCAGGAAAAGCAATTCACATTGCCACGCTGAAAGGCGCGCCGGCGCTCTCGTCGGCCGACTTCTTCATCGTCTGATCGACTCGCGAGCGGCGCTCGATGGAGCGCCGGGTAAATTCAGGCTGTCGCAGCATAACGGGCTGCGGCGGCCTTTTTTTGTTCAGGACTTCGCAAAAGCCAGCAGGTCCCCATTGAGCTGCTGCTTGTGCGTATCCGTCAGGCCGTGCGGTGCGCCGGGATAGATCTTCAGCGTGGCGTTCTTCACCAGCTTGGACGACTTGTGGGCTGCCGCCACAATGGGAACGATCTGGTCGTCGTCGCCATGGACGATCAGAGTTGGAATGTCGAACTTCTTGAGATCCTCGGTGAAGTCCGTTTCCGAGAAAGCCTTGATGCATTCGAGCTGGTTCCTGTGGCCCGATTGCATCCCCTGCAGCCAGAACGAATCCCGCATTCCTTTCGTCGCCTTGTTGTCCGGGCGATTGGCGTTGAAGAACGCGGCGCTCAGATCCTGATAGAATTGAGACCGGTCGGCGATGACGCCCGCGCGGATGTCATCGAACACCGATAGCGGAAGACCCTCCGGATTGGCATCGGTCTTGAGCATGAGAGGGGGCACGGCGGAGATGAGCGCCGCCTTCGCCAGACGCTTCGTTCCATGCCGGCCGATGAAACGCGCCACCTCGCCGCCGCCGGTGGAAAAGCCGATCAGGATCACACCCTCGAGATCGAGCTTTTCCAGCAGCGCCGCGAGATCGTCGGCGTAGGTGTCCATGTCGTTTCCGTGCGATGGCTGGCTCGATCGTCCGTGTCCGCGCCGGTCGTGGGCGATCGCGCGAAAGCCGTTTGTCGACAGATGAAGCATCTGCGCCTCCCAGCTGTCGGAGCTGAGGGGCCAGCCATGGCTGAAGACGACCGGTTCTCCGCTGCCCCAGTCCTTGTAGTAGATTTCGGTCCCGTCCCGAGTGGTGAAGATACTCATGCGTTGGCTTCCTTCCGTGATGGGGTTGAAACGCGAACGTTCACTCGATTGCCCGGCGCCCCGCGGCGCGGTGCGGCAGCGAATTCCAGTCTTGCAAAACGCGCATGCCGTGGCCACGGACGCCACGTGATTGAAGCGCAAAGCGTCGATCTCGACAAATACGATCATCGGGAAACACCAGAACGTCACAGGATGGTGTCGAGGGGACGCCGGCGCGATGCTGTGCAATGCGGGCTGCGGTTTTGCGCGGATGCAAGCAAGCTCCCATGGCGCCGAGGCAATATCCACCTATCTTGAGGCTCGAAGCGCGGGGCTTCCCATCCGCCAAGGAGTTTCGTCATGCCGAACGGCATTCATCATGTGACCGCCATCGCAGGGCCGGCCCACCGCAATCTCGATTTCTACACGCAGGCCCTTGGGCTGCGTCTCGTCAAGAAGACAGTCAATTTCGACGATCCGAGCACCTATCATCTCTATTACGGGGATGAAGCAGGACAGCCCGGCACGATCCTGACGTTCTTTCCGTGGGAACACGCCGCCGCCGGCCGTGTGGGCGTCGGGGAGACGCAGGAAACACTGTTTCGCATCCCGCAAGGGGCGGTGGGATTCTGGACGCATCGTTTCATCGAGCGCGGCGTTCCCCATGAGGCGCCGGTGAGACGCTTCGGCGAAACGGTCATCGCGTTCAAGGACCCGGACGGCACGCGACTGGCGCTGGTGGCCGTGCCGGGGATCGAGGGCGAGCCGGCTGGACGGCGATCGAGATCCCGCTCGGAGCACGCCATTCGCGGCCTCCACAGCGTCTCGCTGCTGGTGGCGGAGGCTGCGCCGACCGGCGCGATCCTCACGCGACGTGCTCGGCTTTCGGGAGATCGCGCCGGGAAGGCTCGATCATCCGCTTTCGGTCGGATGGCAGCGCGCTCGGCGGAATCGTGGATGTGCGCGAGGCCGGCGGTTTCCTGTCCGGACGACCCGGCAGCCGGGACGGTGCATCACGTGGCGTTTCGCGCGGCAAACGACGAGGCGCAGGCGGACGATGGTCGCGAAACTCTGCGCAGAACCACGGCATCACCGCGACAGAGCAGAAGAACCGCGACTATTTCCGCGCGGTCTATTTCCGCGAGCCGGGCGGGTTGCTGTTCGAGATCGCCACGGACGATCCGGGTTTTGCCGTGGACGAACCGGCGGCATCGCTCGGCCAATCCCTGCGGCTACCGCGCTTCCTGGAGCCGCGCCGCAAGGAAATCGAGGCCATTCTGCCGGCGCATGCAGTGACGTCGACAACAAACAACTCGTCCCGCTTACCAAGGCGGGACGATCGTCTATGCGGGCCGCTCAGTTGCGGCAAAGCAATAGAACAGGCCGGCGCCGCCGGTGCCCTTCAGGGCATCCTGGCTGCAGCCGCCGCGCGACGGGATGGGACGAGTTCCAGGATTTCGCCGGCGGTTGTTCGTCACGTCCCCATGCGGTCATGGTGGCCCACCATGGCCGCGCCTTCGGTGCCGCTCTTCGTCCAGTTGCCGCAGGTCTGATCCTGCGGCCCCGGCGAACGCCGTGCCGTCCGGTTGCGACCCGGTCAGGATGTCGTGCGTGTTGGGCGTGTCGCCGCGGCCGTTCACCATGCGCGCCGGCTTCGGTCAGCGCGGTCTGTTTGCTGATGGCGTTGGTGCCGTGGAGTTCCGCCACATCCTTGGCGATGACGATGCCCTTGGCATTCTGCCATGGCCCCTTGCCGATCCGGTCACGCGCATTGACCGCGGTCGCGCCGCCGACGCCCTTGCGTCGACAGATACGCCCGCCAGGTCTTGCCGGTTGCGCCTGCTGCCTGCGCGAGGCTCTGGCAGTGGCGATCGGCCCCCTCGAGGCCTCCGAGATCGGCGCCTTTGCCCGATCCGACGCTGGTGACGAAGAACGTCATGTTGGCGGCGCCGGCCTGTTGCGCCAGGGCGGGCGCCAGTCGGCAGCAGAAGGGCCATCCCGGCCGAGGCACCCAACAACGATATGCGAGTTCCGATCACGTCATCCTCCCGTTGATAGTTGTGTTCCAGACGCAAAACCAGACCGGCAGCAGCGTAGTTGAACGCAAGACCGGAGGAGATTGAAATGTTCGTGACCTGCGGTTGCAGCCGGGTTTCTCGCAACGGGGCGCCTTTGGCGATCAGGGGATGAGGACCGACGAGCCGATGGTGCGACCTGCTTCAAGGTCCTCATGCGCCCGGGCGACGTCTGCGAGCGGGTAACGCTGTCCGATGACGGGAGTGAGGATGCCATTCGCCGCCAGATCGAAAACGGCGGCGGACGAAGCGGCATATTCTTCCGGTGTGCTGGCGTAATGGCCGAGGGTGGGTCGCGTGAAATACAGCGATCCACTTTTCTGAAGAAGCGAGGCTTCGACGGCCGGTGGCGGTCCCGAAGTCGCGCCGAAAGAGACGAAGACGCCGCGCGGACGAAGGCACGCGATGGTGGTGTCGAAGGTCGCCCGCCCGATGGAATCGAAGACCGCCGGCAAGCCCGTTCCCCCGGTGAGTTCCTTCACCCTTGCGACGATGTCTTCGCGGTCGCGGTCGATGACGGCGAAATAGCCATGCGATCGCGCTTTCGCACATTTCTCGTCGCCCGACGCCACCCCGATGAGGTTGATGCCGAGATGCTTGGCCCATTGACCGGCCAGAAGCCCGACGCCGCCGGCCGCCGCATACATCAGCGCGAAATCCCCGGGCTTGAGCGTCACGCAGCGATTGAGCAGATACTCGACCGTCATGCCCTTCAGGAGCAAAGCGGCGGCTTGTTCGTCGGTAACGCCGTCCGGAACCTTGACGAGACGTGTTGCGGGCAGGAGGCGCAAATCCGCATAGGCGCCAGGCTCGCCACCCTGATAAGCGACGCGGTCGCCGACGCGGAAGGCAGAGACATCGGGTCCCAAAGCTTCGACGGTTCCCGCGGCTTCGCTGCCGCATCCACTCGGCATCGCCAGAGGATAAGCGCCGGAGCGATGATAGACGTCGAGAAAGTTCAATCCGCACGCCGTCTGGCGCACCAGTACCTGGCCCGCCCCGGGCGAACCGATGTCGATGTCCCGCATTTGAAGAACTTCGGGACCGCCATGTCTTTCCATGCGTATCGCGCGAGCCATCATTGTCCTGCCTCCTTGTCGAGCCTTGACGCGGAACGCCTCCGATGGCGCGATCCCGTCACGTGTAACTTTCAACGCCTCGCATGGTCATCGTGCGTTGTGCTGCAATCCCGCCGCCGTGAACCCGCCATCCACGCTGATCGTCTGACCGGTGATGTAGCTCGATTTGCTGCCGTCGAGCAGAAAGACGGCCGTCCCGGCGATCTCGGATGGTTGGCCGTAGCGATTCATCGGCACCCTGTTCAGCCATTCGGCGCGTGCCTCCGCAGTGTGGACTTCGCGCACCAGCGGCGTCTCCACCGGGCCGGGCGCGATTGCGTTGACGCGGATGCCCTTCGTCGCAAGCTCCACGGCCATGACCTTCGTCATGGTGATGACGCCGCCCTTCGATGCGCCGTAGGCGACGCGCCCGGAATTGCCGCGGATCCCCGAGACCGACGCGATGTTGACGATCGATCCGCCGCCATGCGCCTGCATATGTCGTGCGACCTCCCGCGAGACGATGAAGCTGCCGATCAGGTTTACCTCGAGGATCTTGCGAAAGAGCGCGGCGCTCGTTTCCAGCGCCGGAACGTCGCTGGCGATCCCGGCGGAATTCACCACACCGCTGATCGGCCCGAATTCGGAGGCGCATCGGGCGATGGAGCGAACGACCGCATCCTCGTCGGCGACATCGAGCGCTTCGAACCGAACACGATCGGCGCTGTGCGCGAGGTGTTCGCGGCAACGGTCCAGGCTTTCTGGGTCGCGATCGGCGACGATCGCGCGCCAGCCTTCACCGCAGCACCGCCTCGACGATGGCCAGGCCGATGCCGGACGCGCCGCCCGTGACCAGGATTGTCTGCTGCTCCGACATGAATGGACGTCCTTTCGCCTGCGATGAACGAGTTAGCCGGATGTCTTCGTGCCTGCGCTTTCCAGCGGCAGACATCCGCGCGCTTCGAGCTCGGCGCGCACCGCCAGCTTGGTGATCTTGCCGTAGCCGGATTTCGGCAGCGCTTCCCAGAAGAAGACGCGTCGCGGAAGTTTGTAGCGCGAAACCTTGCCGTCCATGAACGGCGAGGAGGTCCTGCTCCGTCACCTGCGCACCGTCTCGCGTCACGCAGACGGCGACGCCGACTTCGCCCCATGTCCGGTCCGGCACCCCGAGGATTGCGACCTCGGCGATCGCCGGATGCGTCAGCAGCTTCTCTTCGATCTCGCGCGGATAGACGTTCGAACCGCCGGAGATGTACATGTCGGACGCGCGGCCGGTGATGTAGAGGAAGCCTTCCGCGTCCACGTGGCCGAGATCGCCCGGTGCGGAACCAGCCGTCGCGAAACGCCTTCGCATTGGCCTCGGGGTTGTCGTAGTAGCCGGCAAACACCGCCGGGCCGCAGACGCAGATCTCACCGGTCTCGCCAGGTCTTCACCTCACGGCCCGCATCGTCCTGGATCGAAACCTGCATTCCGGTCCGCTCATATCCGCAGGTGCCGATCTTCACCGCCGTCGCCGTCCTCCGCGTCGTGCAGGGCAGGCGGGAGCACGGTGATGTTTCCCGTGACCTCGCCGAGACCGAAATACTGCACCAGCACCTTGCCGAGTTTCCTCAGCGCGTGCTTCTGGTCCTCGCGGTACATCGGCGCGCCGGCATAGATGAGATAGCGCAGGGAGGAGTGGTCGTGCGCGTCGACGGAGGGATGCTCGGTCAGCATCTTCACGATGGTCGGCACCGTGAACATGTTGGTGATGCGCCAGCGCTCGACGAGCGACCAGACTTCGTCGGCATCGAACCGCTCGCTTGCGAGCAGGACCGTCTTCGCCCCGCGCGCCGTCTGCACCAATTGATGAATGCCGGCGCCGTGCGACAGCGGTGCCACCACGAGCGAGGCATCGGCCTGCGTCGTGCCCGGCATGAGATCGCACAGATGGTTGGTGATGACGAAGGCCAACTGTCCGTGGGTGAGAACAGCGGCCTTGGGCCTGCCGGTCGTGCCGGAGGTGAAGAAGAACCAGCAGGGATCGTCATATTCGACCCCGGCGCGACCGCGATGCCGGCGCCGAGATGACGCTCGACGAGCGCATCGTAGTCGTCGCCGAAATGGCCGAAGCGCCGATGGAGACCACGAAGCGGATGCCGGGCGCTGCCTCGACGCGCCGCCGCCGCATGCTCGGGAAAATCGTGCTGGCAGATCATGGCGCGAGGCGCCGCTCGCGGAGGCAAGATAGGCGACCTCGTCCGGCGTCTGGCGAAAATTCGTCGGCACCCACACGGCGCCGAGGCGGAAGCAGGCGAACATCGCTTCGAACATCTGGTTGCAGTTCTTCGACTGCACGAGCACCCGGTCGCCCTTCGTCACGCCGCGGGCCGCAAGGGCCGCCGCCATCGCGTCGATGCGGTGGTCGAGTTCCGCCCAGGTCCAGGTGCGATCGCCCCACACGAAGGCGATCTCCTTGCCATAGCGGCGGGACGCCTGGCGCACGAGATGCGAGAGGTTCATGACGCGTTTGGACATCGGCGTTCATGCTCGAGCCTCTCGCCAGGACAGCCGCGGTGCGGTGCGCGCGGGAACGAACATGGTTCGCAACTTGGCCTCGATCGCGGGCGACGTTTCGGTGTTCAAGATGGCTGGGCAAGCTCCGGCTGCCGTTCCGGCCGCACGCGGCTGTCGATGGCCGCGAGGCTGAGCGCACCCGCGATCCTGCCGTCCGGAAAGCGAAGCACCGCGCCGACGCCCCACGAGCTGGCAACGATCCGCCCGGGATTGAGCGCGAAGCCGCGGCGCCGTGTTCGGCGACGTCCTGCCGCATCTGCTCGGCGCTGTAGGACGGGTATTGCGTCGACCATGATGGCGCGGTTCGCGGCGAGGACGGCCTCGATCTCGTCGTCGGGCAAGGCCGACAGCATGGCAAGGGAGCCCGCGCCGATGCCGAGGGGATGCTGCAAGCCGGCTTGGAGCGCATGGGTCCGGACCGGGTAGGTCCCTTCCTCGCGATAGAGGCAGACGGAAAAATTGTCGCGCCGCACGGACAGGAAACTCGAATCCATCGTGACGCTCGGAGAGGGCCCGCAGGCTCTCCATGGACGAGTTCCAGCAACCCATGCCGGCGGGACGCCAGCACGCCGAGCACGAAAGCCTCGTCGCCGAGATGGTAGCGGCGCGATTGCGGATCCTGTTCGACCAGGCGCGCCCGCATCAGCGCCATCGAGCAGCCGCCGGGCGGTCGGCTTGTTGAGGCCGCTCTCCGCGACGATCGCGCTGAGGGCCATCCCGTTCTCGGCGTCGCGCGCCGACGATCGCGAGCAGCCTCAATGCGCGGTCGACGCTCTGGGATCCCGAAAGCTCGCCGATGGTGGAAAAGTGCCGTGCATGATCGTCCCGAAGGCGGTCCAGATCGTGGACCGATACAACCGTCGTCATTGCTCAGGTAGTTGCGACATGCGTCATATTGCAATGGATCGACGAGCGTGTATCCTCCGCACGCGTCCGCGACTTAAAAATGTCTATAATGTGGACCTTCATCACTCCTGTTTCGGGCGGAGTGGGGCGATGGGGAGGGAACATGCGTGGCGCCATCGGCGCCTGAGCGTCGCGCGTCACGGCCGGTGCGGTGCCGGCGGCATGTTCGTCCCTCCACCGAAACTGTCGGGATGAAGCGGTTCGCGCGCGGCGAAACATCTGACAAAGTGCCGTCGCTCACGAAGCGAAGGCTGGATTTCGTCCAGCAGTGGCGTGACCGATCGCCACAACCCGGGAGAGCTGGAACATGATGGCTGTTGGAACCGAAGACCTCGCCCCGATGTCCAGCGCCGTCGAGCCTGATGTGATCCGAAGCGGCTCCCGTCTGCTCCGGCCCATCGAGGCCATCTCGGCGGTCCTTCTGTCGATCATCATCATCCTGCTGCTGATGGGCGTGACATCGCGCTACGTCTTCTCCATCCCGGTGGTGTGGATCGACGAGGCCGCGTCGATCTGCTTCCTGTGGCTCGCCATGCTGGGCTCGGCGATCGCTCTCGACCGCAACGAGCATCTCCGGCTGACCATCTTCCTCGGCATGTTTCCGAAACGCCTCCAGGGCTTCGTCCAGACCCTCGCCCTGCTTCTGATCGCCACGTTCCTGCTCGTCATGATGGAGCCGTCGGTCGATTATGTGATGGAGGAATGGTTCGTCACCTCGGCGGCCCTGAACATCCCCAACAGCTTCCGCGTCTCCGCCATCGCCGTCGGCATCTTTCTGATGTTCGCCATCGTGGCCTCCTACGCGATCCGCACCTCGACCATGCGGGATCTGGTGCGTGGGCGTCGCGCTGGTCGCCGCCATCGGCGCGGCTGTGCTGGTTGCTGTCAGCCCACGCTGCGCGGCTGGGCAACTTCAACATCCTGATCTTCCTCGTCGGCTTCGTGGTGGTGTGCCTCGTCGCTCGGCGTTCCCATCGCGTTCTGCTTCGGCATCGGCACGATGTGCTTCCTCGCCTTCTGCGACGCATGTTCCGATCTTCGTGATGATCGGGCGCATGGACGAGGGCATGTCGAGCATCATCCTGCTGTCGGTGCCGATCTTCGTGCTGCTCGGCTGCGTGCTCGATGCCACCGGCATGGGCAAGGCCATCGTCGATTTCCTGGCGTCGCTGCTCGGCCACGTGCGGGCCGGCATGTCCTATGTGCTGCTCGGCTCGCTGTTCCTCGTCTCGGGCATCTCCGGCTCCAAGGTATCCGACATGGCGACCGTCGCGCCGGCGCTGTTTCCCGAGATGAAGCGGCGCGGGCACAAGCCCAAGGAGATGATCGCGCTGCTGTCGACCGGCGCCGCCATGGCCGATACGGTGCCGCCCAGCATCGTTCTCATCGTGCTGGGCTCCGTCGCCGGCGTGTCGATCGCCGGCCTTTTCACCAGCGGCTTCGTCGTCGCCATGGTGCTGCTTGCGGCGCTTGCGGTGCTGGCGCGCTGGAAAGCCGGCGAGCGAGGATCTCGCCGGCGTGCGCCGCGCCCCGTTCCGCGTCATCCGCAATACCGCGCTCATCGCCGCGCCCGGCTCTCGTCCTGCCGTTCCTCATCCGCAGCGCGGTGGGCGGCGGCATCGCGACGGCGACCGAGGTGTCGACCATCGCGGTGCTCTATTCCATCATCATCGGCATCGTGCTCTATGGTGGAATCTCGCTGCGCAAATTCTACGCGCATGCTGGTGGAGACGGCGGCGCTCAGCGGCGCGATCCTGATGATCCTCGGCACGGCGCTGGCGATGGCCTGGGCGCTGACGCAGACGGGTTTCGCCCAGCAGCTCGCCAGCTCATGATCAACATGCCCGGCGGCTGGATCAGCTACATGGCCGTGACCATCCTGGTCTTCATGACCCTGGGCTGCGTTCTGGAGGGGCTGCCGGCCATCGTGCTGATGGCGCCGATCATGTTTCCCATCGCCAAAAACCTCGGCATCAACGACATCCATTATTCCATGGTGGTCGTGACGGCGATGAATATCGGCCTGATGACGCCGCCCATCGGCATCGGATTCTACATCGCCTGCAAGATCGGCAACGTTTCGCCTGACGATGCGATGGGGGCGATATGGCCTTACCTTCTGGCGTTGATCGTCGGCCTCGTGTTCATTGCGGCGATCCCCGCGATCTCGACAGCCTTCGTGTGACGGAGGACGGGCCGCGATACGGCTTGCCGGGTCCGGAGGCGTGGGCAAGGATGGAGTGCAGCCTCGGCAGGAATGCCGATGCCAGTTTTTGGAGAGACCTTCTGACGGCGATGGCGTAAACGCACTTGCGACGGCAGAAACAACAACCGAGAGGGAGAAGAAGCGATGAGGATTACACGTCGGTCCATGCTACAGGTTACCGCGTCGGCGGCGTTGGTCAGTGGCTTTGGCGCGCGCGCGCAGACGGCCGAGTTCACCTACAAATACGCCAACAATCTTCCGGCCGCGCACCCGATGAACATGCGCGCTGCGGAAGCCGCGGAGAGGATCAAGCAGCAGTCCGGCGGCCGCGTCGTCATCCAGATCTTCCCGAACAATCAGCTCGGATCCGACACCGATATGCTGAGCCAGGTTCGCGCCGGCGGTGTCGAGTTTTTCACCCTCTCGCCGCTCATCCTGTCGACGCTCGTGCCGAATGCGTCGCTGAGCGGCATCGGCTTCGCGTTCCCGGGTTACGACGCGGTCTGGAAGGCGATGGACGGCGAACTCGGAGCCTACGTTCGCGGTCAGATCGGCAAGGCGAACCTCGTCGTCATGGACAAGATCTGGGATAACGGATTCCGCCAGATCACCAGTTCCAACAAGCCGATCCAGACGCGCGGCCGACCTGAAGGGATTCAAGATCCGCGTGCCGGTCAGCCCGCTCTGGACGTCGATGTTCACCGCTTTCGAATCCGCTCCTGCCAGCATCAACTTCGCGGAAGTCTACACCGCGTTGCAGACGAGAGTGGTCGACGGACAGGAGAACCCGCTCGCCATCATCTCCACGGCGAAGCTCTTCGAGGTGCAGAAATACTGCTCGATGACGAACCACATGTGGGATGGCTTCTGGTTCCTCGCCAACCGTCGGGCATGGGAACGGCTGCCGGAGGATCTCCGCGCCATCGTTGCAAAGAACCTCAACGAGGCCGCCGTCGCCGAGCGTGCCGACGTCGCCAAGCTCAATGCGGGCCTCAAGGACGAGCTTGCCTCCAAGGGCATGATCATCAACGAGCCGGAGCCCGCCCCTTCCGCGAGGCCTTGCGCAAGGCCGGCTTCTACGCGGAGTGGAAGAAGAAGTACGGCGATGAGGCCTGGGCCATTCTCGAGAAGGCCGTCGGCAGCCCGCCTGAGCTGATCACGCCCTGACGACCACGATCGCCATCGCCGCGTAGCGATCGTGACGGTCTTGGCCGTCAGCGCATCCGGCGAGGCGTCAATCGAGAGGAACAGCCATGGTCGATCGGCTGAAGGGAAAAACCGCGATCGTCTTCGGCGCGGGGTCCTCGGGCCCCGGCTGGGGCAACGGCAAGGCGGCCGCCGTCGCCTATGCGCGCGAAGGCGCGCAGGTCGCCTGCATCGACCTCGTGGCGGAGGCCGCGCAGGAGACGGCGGACATCATCATCGGGGAGGGCGGTGCCGCCGTCGCAATCGCGGCCGACGTGACCGATACGGCCTCCGTCGCGAATGCGGTCGCCGAAGCGTGTCGGCAGCTTTCGGCCGCATCGACATCCTGCACAACAACGTCGGCGTGACCCATATGGGCGGGCCGGTCGAATTGTCGGAGGCGCAGTTCGAGGCCTCGCTCGATCTCAATATCGGGCCGATCTATCGCACCGCCAAAGCGGTGATTCCGCACATGCTGGCAGCAGGGCGGCGGCGCGATCGTCAACATCTCGTCGCTCGCCGCGATCCGATGGACCGGCTATCCCTACTTCGCCTATTACGCGACGAAGGCGGCGGTCAATCAGGCGACGGTGGCGCTGGCGATGCAATATGCGCGGCAGGGTATTCGGGCCAATTGCATCATGCCGGGCCTTATCGACACGCCGCTGATCTACGGCAGATTTCGGGTCAATACGCGTCCGTCGAAGAGATGGTGGCCGCCCGCAACGCGGCCGTTCCGGTCGGGCGGATGGGCACGGCGTGGGACATCGCCAACGCGGCGGTGTTCCTCGCCTCCGACGAGGCGCAATTCGTGACCGGCGTTTGCCTGCCGGTCGATGGCGGCCAGAGTTGCGCGGTGGGCGAGTTCCGCTAGATCCGAGCGCGCGAGGAGACGAGAATGGCGTTCGCCACCACCAGCGACGGCACGAAACTGTTCTACGAGACCGTTGGAAGCGGCACGCCCATCGTGTTCGTACATGAATTCGGCGGCAATCATTGGAGCTGGGAACCGCAGCTCAATTACTTCGCGCGCCGTCACCAATGCCTCACCTACGCGGCGCGCGGCTATGCGCCTTCGGATATTCCCGCCGATGTGGAGAAATATTCGCAAGCGCGCGCGGCGGACGACATCATCGAGGTGATGGACGCGGCGGGATTCGAGAGGGCCCATATCGTCGGGCTGTCGATGGGCGCCTTCGCGTGCCTTCACGCAGCCCTGCGGCATCCGCGGCGCATCCTGTCGGCGGTCGTCGCGGGCATCGGCTACGGGTCGGAAAAGAAGCATGAGGCCTATTTCCGGGTCAATGCCCAGCAGGTCGCGGCCTCCATCGAGCGCAGCGTCGAGCGTTTCGCCGCGAGCTACGCGGTGAGCGCCTCGCGGGTGCAGTTCCAGGAGAAAGACCCGCGCGGCTGGGCGCTTTTCGCGTCGCGGCTCGCCCAGCATTCGAGCGTCGGCGCCGCCAATACGATGCGTGGCGTGCAGATGCGTCGCCCGTCCCTGTACGATCTCGAAGCGGAATTGTCGGCTCTCGCAGCGCCGCTCCTCGTGATGTGCGGCGACGAGGACGACCATGGCCTTCTGCCGGGCATGTTCCTGAAGCGAGTTCGTGCCGCGCTCCGGCCTTTGCGTGCTGCCGAAATCCGGCCATACGCTCAACCTGGAGGAACCGGCGATGTTCAACCGGCTCGTCTCCGAGTTCATCGCCCAGGTGGAAGCGGGACGCTGGGAGCGGCGCGATCCGCGCGCGAATTCGGCCGAGATCATGCGCGCGGAGTAACCGCGCTAGGAGAGGCGACGATGAGACATCTCCGGCATCCGGGGCCCGTCGCGGCCACGCGTGTGAGCGCCGTCGCAGATAGGCCGGTTCGCCTGCGCTTCACGCTCGAACCCGGCGATACCGTAGAAGAGGGGATCGCCAAGGGCTTTCAGGCGGCCGGGTGCCGCGGGGGCGTGGCGGCTTTCGGGTCAGGCCGTTGCGACCCCTTCCAATTCGTCATGCCGGCCGCCTCCCGCGATGGCGTTCATGTGGCGTGGTACAGCGACGTCCTCGCGCCGGAGGGGCCTGTCGATCTCGAGGAATGTGTGGCGAGCGTCGGGGAGCGGGACGGAAAGCCGTTCATCCATTGCCATGGCCGTTGGCGAACGGCGGATGGAATGCGGATGGGGCACATGCTGGCGCCGAACTGCAAGGTGGCGGAGCCGATTGCAGTGACGGGGATCGGCTTCATGAAGGCGACCTTCCGGGGGATTCCGGATGCCGAGACGCTCTTCACGCTGTTCGAGCCACAGGCCGTGGAGGTTCCCACTGAAAGCGGCGCGGGCGCCTTGCTGGTGCGGGTTCGTCCCAACGTGGATATCTGCCTCGCCATCGAGTCGGTGTGCCGGGAACACGGCATCGCAGAGGCGGGCGTATTCGGTATCGGGAGCTTGAACGAAGTTCATTTCGCCGACGGGACATGGATGCACTCGCACGCGACCGAGCTGCTCGTCCGTCGAGGACGGGTCGTGACGGTCGGGGCGGAACCGCGTGCCAGTCTGGACATCGCGGTGGTGGATATCGCCGGCGATATCGCCACGGGAGAAATCCTGCGCGGCGACAATCCCGTCTGCGTGACGTTCGAGCTGGTAATCGTGCCCGACGCAACCTTGCGCTGAATTGCCTGCGGTTTGGGCGAATGCCGCCCCGAATTGACCCATGCCGCCCAAGGTCGCGGCACCGGCGGCGCCAGCTTTGCCGCGCGCGCATAGGTCATATGCACTGACCTTTATTTCGCGCTGCAACAATCCCTGTAAGATCGAACTCAACAAGAACAAAAATACGCACGATGGGAAGCGCTCGGAATCCTCTTGCAACGCCAGGAGAATACCATGTCCATCGCCGGCCCGATCGCTGCCTTCGACACCGCTTCCGCCCCCCGCGCTTCTCTTGCTCGCCAACGTCCGCCGGATTGCCGGGCGCATCGCCCACGCGATCGCAGAGTCCAATGACCGACGCGCGAAGCGCGAGATCGCCCGCTTCGTCGCGCTCAATGGCGGCTTCTTCACCGACGACGTGGAGCGCCGGATCGGCGAACGCATGAGCCGCTTCTGATCCCCGACCGCTCGCATCCCCCCGAACACGTCTGTCCGTTGGAGCCCTTCCCATGTTGATGTCCATTGCCATGAACAAGCTGCGCGCGTGGCTTTCCTATCGCGAGACCGTGTACCAGCTCGAAAGCCTCGCGGATCGCGAACTCTTCGATCTCGGCATCGGTCGGCGCGACATCAAGCGACGGGCCCGCGAGGCAACGCGCGCTGCGCGCGTGAACGGCGCGGTGGGCCCGGCAGGAATGCGACTCCCCGCGGGCCAGCCCGCGCGATAAAGCCTACCGCCCGAGATTTTGCATCTGCGCGGCGGCATAGCGCGTCCCTGCCGCGGAGCCCGGCGGAATGATGCGGTCGATGCGCGCCGAGATCGTCCGACGTCAGTCCCACATCGAGAGCTCCCACATTCTCCTCCAGATAGCGGCGGCGCTTCGTGCCCGGGAATCGGCACGATGTCGTCGCCCTGCGCCAGCACCCAGGCGAGAGCGAGCTGGGCCGGCGCGCAGCCCTTTCGACTGCGCCATGGCTTCGATCTCGCGCACGAGATCGAGATTTTTCTGGAAGTTGTCGCCCTGGAAACGCGGGGTGGTGCGGCGGTAATCGTCCGTCCTCGAGATCGTCGATGCTCTTGATCTGTCCGGTGAGGAACCCCCGGCCGAGGGGCGAGTAGGGCACGAAGCCAATGCCCGAGTTCGCGCACGGTCGGCAGCAGCTCGTCTTCCGGATCGCGGCTCCACAGCGAATATTCGGTCTGCAGCGCCGCGATGGGATGCACCGCATGGGCGCGGCGGATGGTTTGCGGGCCCGCTTCCGACAGACCCAGGTGGCGGACCTTTCCTTCGCGCACGAGGTCGGCCATCGCTCCCACAGTGTCTTCGATCGGCGTGTTCGGGTCGACGCGATGCTGGTAGTAGAGGTCGATCGTCTCGATGCCCAGTCGCTTCAGGCTCGCTTCGCAGGCCTTGCGCACATAGGCGGGCGAGCCGTCGATGCCCAGATAGCGTGCCGTCCGGCGCGCGCACATTGCCGAACTTGGTGGCGACGACCACCGCATCGCGGCGGTCCCGGATGGCGCGTCCGACGAGCTCCTCGTTGCGGCCCACGCCGTACATGTCGGCGGTGTCGAGAAAGGTCACTCCGAGTTCGATCGCCCGGTGCAACGTGGCGATCGCCTCGGCCTCATCGCGGCCGCCATAAAAATCCGACATGCCCATGCAGCCGAGACCGATGGCGGAGACTTCGAGTTTTCCAAGTCGACGGTGTTGCATGGCGAATTCCTGCGGGCGTGCAAAGGGGAGGCCGGCGCATCGGTCGGCGGCCTAGGAAGTGGCGTCCGCGCGCCCGAAGTCCAGACCCTCGCAGCCAGCGAAAGCCTCAGAGGTAGAAGTAGCCCTTGGTGAAGTTCAGGCCGCCTTTCAGCAGGACGGAAAAATCCGCCTTGCCGTCGCCGTTCACATCGCCCTCGACCAGCGTGTAGCCCTTCGCTTTCTCATAGCGAAGCTCGCCCGGCGTCTTGTGGAAATCGCTCGTGCCGATGAACTTGAACGCCTGATTGCCGGCTTTCTTGGTGTTGGCGTCGATCGCCATCAGGTCGAGCTTGTCTTTCTGCCGGAGCGAGAAATCCAGGATGAGGTCGAGGCCTTCCTTGGTCGTGCGCGAGTCCTTGACGGACGTGAAGACGAACCGATCGGCGCCGGCGCCGCCATGCAGGAGATCGCCCTTGAGGCCGCCGGTGATCCGGTCGTTGCCGGCAAAGCCTTCGAGGATGTCCGAACCGCGATTGCCGATGATCACGTCGTCCCCGGAAAGTGCCGACGAGAAGATCGCCAAATCGTCCTCGGTGGACGCCGTGCTCACCGCCTGAACGAGCAATGGAACGGCGATGCTCAGCCCCTCGATCCAGCCGAGAGCGGTGGGGCCGAAAAAGCCCGTATAGCTTGTGACGACGCCGCCTGAGGGCACGCCTTTCGCGTCATAGGTGAAGCCGTAGCCGCCGAACACGTCGCGCTCGCCCGACGAATAGGCGACGCTGTAGGAGGTCGGCGTCGCGCTGTCGCTGGTGCCGTCGTTCAGGTTGCTGACATTGAGCAGCGCGAGGCTGAACCCGGCCGCGTTGTTCCACACCAACTTCGCCATCGTCGTCTCCATTTTCGAAAGCGGGAGCGTTAGAACATGACGTAAAGGAAAGAACAATAGTACGTAGGCAATCTCACCTCAGTTTGCGTATACGAGAGTGTAAAATCTGTCGCGTGGGGTGTGAAAGCGCACCAGTTTGGAAACGGACGGTGCCCCCATGACATCTTGCGGAGCGAAACGACACTCAATGGTCTTGCAAGTTATAACGTGATCTTTCGCAGTCCTTAGGGTCGCAGCACGGGATGCAGCGGAACCCCTGGAAATGATCCGAGTTCTGTACCGCACCGGGAGCGAAGCGAACATCTCCCATTGAGGTCAAATTCATGCCAACGATTATTGCCATCGAGTCGAAGACGGTCACCGAAGCGGGTGTTCGCTCCCCGTACGAACATCTCTACCTTGTCAAACGCACCACCGACGATCTTGGAAACGTGATCGATGAGCGCGTGATCCGGGGCGGGTTCAACAACGGCGGCGACCTCGTGGCGCAGGCCAATGTGAGTCTGGCGAGTTCCAACGATGCCCGCGGCAGCGACAGCCTCGCAGAGCGTCATCACCGAGTGCTTAACCTCGCGGGGCGCGATCCGGATGCCGTGTGGAACCTGATGGTTCAGCATGCTGCGAACATCAACAAGGCAGATCTCCAATACAGCGTTGATATTTTTGACGCCTTGCCGGGCGCGGACCTGAACAGCAACACCGTTGTCGCGTCCGCAATGCACACCGTGGGGATCAACGTCGCGACCAATCTCCCGCGCGGCGTCTCTGTGCGTGATGTGCCCCTCTATGACCAGATCGGTGACATGCGGGTGAACGACGTGTTGATCGGCGGAGACCAGCCCGACCGCATCTACGGCGGCGTTGGCAACGACCGGATCGACGGCGGTGATGGCAACGACCGGCTCTACGGCGAAGCTGGCTCGGATTCCCTGGTTGGCCGCGGCGGCAACGACGTCTTGAACGGTGGCGCCGGCACCGACCGCATGAACGGCGGTCTTGGTAGCGACACCTATTACGTGAATTCAGGCGATAAGGTTATCGACACCGCTGTCGATGACGGCCTCGACCACATCGTCAGCACCACCAATGTCTATCTCTCGCGAACCGGTTACAGCGGCGTGGAAAATATCACCCTGCGCGGCTCGGGGGATTTGAACGGATATGGAAATGCTCTCGCCAATGTCATCATCGGCAACAGCTTCGACAATCGGCTCTCGGGTGGCGGCGGCGATGACAGGCTTGTCGGAAACCGGGGCAACGATGATCTAACGGGCGGCAGCGGGGCCGACAGGCTCAGCGGCGGCAGCGGGAAGGATGAACTCTATGGCGGCGCGGCCGCGACGTGTTGTCCGGCGGCACGGGCTCGGACACCTTCGACTTCCGCTCGACGTCCCACAGCGTGGCCGATACCGCGCTGTCCGACGTGATCGTCGACTTCTCGCGCCTTGACGTCATCGACCTTCACGTCATCGACGCCAACGCAAACCGCGGCCTCAACCAGTCGTTCTCGTTCATTGGCAAGGCCGCGTTCAGCGGTGCCGGACAGCTCCGCTATGACCTCGACCAAAGCGGCAACACGATCGTACAGGCCGATGTGAACGGCGATCTGGCGGCTGACTTCCAGCTTATCCTCCAGGGGTACACGCAAGCCATGGTCCGCGGCGACTTCATCCTCTGAAGCGAGACCTGACGAAGGACGGCCCGCACCCATGGTGTGGGCCGTCACGCTGCTTGGTTTGATGATGGGCGTGGAAATTGGCTGGGGGACAAGGACTTCGAACCTTGACTAGCGGAGTCAGAGTCCGCTGTTCTAGACTCCAGCGGCTGCCTTAAAATCCCTTATTTTGAGCCAAAAATCACCGGAGCCAACGGGATATTTTCCTGATATTTCTAGTTCCATATCCACTCCATATCCAGTTGCCGGTGCCGCGGCGATGACGCCCCGTCGCGATAGCGTGTCGGCCGGAATCGCCCTGCAGACGCGCCGAAACCGCTTGCGGGGGAGTGCAAGCGGTCGGGTACGCTGCGGGTACAGGGCAGGTACAGAGGGGTTACGGGGGTGGGTACAGGAGCGTTACAGGTAGGGTAAAACGTTGCGGGAAAGGGGCTAAAAGTTGCAACCGGCGGTGCCGGCGGCGCGATGTCAGGGCGCCGCAGTTGCCACTACCGCTGCGGCGACGGACGCCATGGCCAAGGCTGGCGTCACCCGGCCCATTCTGGGCGCCCGGCTGTGTCTGCATCGTTCGAGCGAACTTGAGCGTGAGAGTCGATCGGTCGGGGCGAGGCTCCCCTGCCGGGTTAGTCGTTCCGCGGCGATCAGTTTTGCGTCTGCAGCGCGACGTCCGGCACGTCCCAGGCGGCGAGGTCGGGCTACCGAAAATGGTCGAACTTAACCGGGCGGCGCGCGGCCCACCCCGTCGCCAAAGCGCGGTGAATATGGACGACGGTTTATTGTGAGGTTGAGCCCAGCTTGCCGCGCGGCGCCGCCACCGCGGTCGGGCGCGGGGCACGAACTTAGCCAGACCCAAAGTGCCGGCTTCTGATGCTGCCGGACGAGAAAACGCCGCGCGTGCTGGAGCCGAGACTGAAACGGCAAATTTCGGACGCGCCACTCCGGCCGAGGGCCACGCGCTCCAGGCTCCCTTAGCCCACCCGACGTCAGTGGGAGACTTTGCCGTGGCATACTTAACGCCCTGCGGCGACGAGTCGGGTCTGGCGAGCGGATCGACCGGGCGATTGGGGGTGGCGCAATGCGCGGGGCGGACTTGCCGGACTGGCCAAGCTTGGCCGCTGCGACGACCTTTAGCTTTGGGCTTGGCATCAGCGGGCGGCGGGGCGCAGGCGGCGGGAGAGGGTGTCCTGGCGGCGTTCGAGTTCCGTCAGCACCCGCGCGCGGCGTACCTCTGCTGCAGTGATATAACGTTCTGTTTGTGCGAGGACGTCTGCGCGGGCTTCCATCGCGCGGGCGGTAATGGTGTCCCAGTCGAGGGCCGCCTGCTGGAGAATTGCGCTGACTTCGGCGCGGGCTGCAGCATCACCGTTGAGGCAAGCGATGGCGCGCGAGCAGGCGCCGGCGCGGTCGATGACATGGCGGTTTCCGAGGCTCCTTAACCCCTCGAGCGCGCCAACGAGTTTCCACCGAATGCCTTCTGCGAGTTGCTTTGCCTTGAGGCATTTCAGTCGCTCGATTTCCCACGTCAGGTCGGCAAAGTCCTTGGCGGCGATTTCAGCGATGACGTCGGACGGCCTGAGCGCCGATACGACGCGGGCGAGGAGGTAATCGTAGTCGCTGAGACTCTCGGTGAAGAGCAGCGGCTCCCCGGTGAGAAGTTGGCTAGGAAGGCAAGACGCCGGATTGGGGGGCATGAGGGTTTGATCGGTGGGCGGGCTCTCCGGCGCGGCGGCGCTGGTGGGGGAGGCTGGCGTCGGAGGTGACATGTCCTGCTCGCGCTTCTGGAGGGAGGGGCAAGGTGCTCGCTTTGGGCCGTGCGATTGCCGATCTACCGCAGGCTCGGAATAGATCGCTAGTGGGATCCGGCGAATATTGCCGCAGCCGTGCATTGGGCAATATCGCTTCGCTGATCGAGACGGCGAAGCTCAACGCCGTCGAACGCACTCGGCTACCTCAGCGATGTGCTGACTAAGACCGTCAGCAGGTCATCCAAACAGCCAACTGGATAATTTGCTTCCTGGGCAAACGCGGCCAAAATCGAACTCAGGGCCCGTGGCCTAAGAACACCGCTTACGCCCCCAAGCGAGGGGCATGCCCTTCGGAGCAGATCGAACTCGTCGGTATAGTCCTCGAAAGCGCCAAATACACGCCGCCGCCGACATGATCATAATTCCTCCGATTACATTGGAGGACGGTCAGGCGAACCACAGACTTCGACAAGAACATCCGTAGTTTGCAAATTTGACAACTGGGTCTACGCATTCGGGGCCTTGGCGGACAACGAAGCACAGGTCCGAGCGGTGTAGATCGGGCGCAACTAAATTGATCAATCCCACGAGTAACCTGGAGGAAATCAGGCAATTACGAGTTTTTACCCACCTGGGGTTGCAATGAAGCCAGACGATCTATTCCCATTCGACAACGTGCCTCCGCGCCTGAGAGAGGCGATCCTGGTCCAGTTTGAAGGAAAACACCCGACCGTCCAAGAGGTGGCCTGCATCTCGGACGCAAGGTGGTTGGAAGCTCCCGAGATCGGTCCTTTGACGCTCATGAAGTTGCGAAGTCTCACGCGAGGAATCCGTCGCAGACTCTAAAATCCCCACCTTAGGTGGAGTCACTGACGCCGAACTACTTGCCCAACGCGAAGATCTACAGGATGAGCTTAGGCGCGTTCGAGAAAAATTAAGGGCGAATACTGCCGAGCTTCGAGTAAGAGGGATAGCTTGTCCGAGAGAATCCCACCGGACGCAGCGCTAGCCTGACTTATGCGGCGGGTTTCTGTCTCATTGCGAACCTTATCTGTCAGCCCTGGCAGAACTCGCTAACACAACCATTCGGGGCAAACGCGACGCGAACGCTCGCCATGCGAGTCCAAAATCTCGACAGCTCACCGCCTTAGCCGTCACGAGGGATCACTATCGCGGTTGGTGAATCTTAAAATACCTAATAAGCGCACTTTGAAACGTGACCACTTGGGCGCACTATTATAGATTAGATAGTGAATCGGAGACCGGCATGCATTCGTGGCGGAAGACACTAATTGCAGCGACGGCGGTGGCCGCTTTAACCGGCTCCTTTGCTCTGGCAGCGCAGCCCCCGGATAGAAATCCGAACAGCCCCGGATTGGGGTGGGGCCCTGGCGGCAACAAGGGTGCCCCCGGGCCGATCGCCGGAGCCGGGTTGCCCATCCTGCTTATTGCAGGCGGCTATGTCCTTTTGCGGCGATACCGCAAGCGCAGCTAGCCCTGTCCCACGCAAAATGTCAGTGGGAGGGCTATTTTCGCGAACCGCACCCGCAGACGGAAGAGTTCACCCTGGGCTCGACGCGGGCGCCGGCGGGTGTTGCAAGTCCCACGAAGCCGTTGGCTCCCGTGTATCGCGCAATCAACTGTTGGCTGGATTAGTGTTGATCGGTTTCGCTAACGGAATTAGCGAGAGTATCATTGTCACACTGACGACAGACGGGTTGGTTGCCGCATTGTGGTGCACTTTCAATATCAGCGTCATCGTTTGGAGCGCTTGTGCAATTAGCATCTCGTTACTGCTGCGTGGACCTGCGCTGCCTGCAGAGCGCTTAGACTGGATCGTTGCTATTTTGGCCGTTGCAGCTTTTCTAATGCCAATCGGACCCCTAAGTTGGCTCGTCCTCTCAGGCTTGGCGATATATATCCTCCGGACTTCGTCGGGCGCGAATTCAATCAACCGCGGTGCTTGGATCCTCCTTGCAATGACCGTCCCAATGTTTTGGGGGCGGCTCTTATTCTCAACTCTAAATGAGTTTATATTGCAGGGCGATGCCATTCTCGTCGCTTGGCTGGTTGGAACGCACCGCCTTGGCAACGCGGTTCAGTTTGTCGACGGATCAGGATATCTCTGGATTGCACCTGCATGCTCGTCATTGGCCAATATCTCCTTGGCGATCCTATGTTGGGTGACGGTGACAAAAGTGGTAGATCGCCCCAGTTCATTGGCAGATATGGCGTGGATTATACTCGCGGGTATCGCCGTAGTTGCCATCAACGTAACCCGCATAACCTTCATTGGGCGTCATCCCGAACTCTTTGACTTGCTACACGGCCCGATCGGCGCGGCGGTAACGAGCTGGGTCGTTCTAGGAGCCACGCTCGGGATCTGTGTGTTCGGAGCTGGCCGTGACACAGCGCGTCGCGTTTAAAATAATGTTTGGCCTGGTCTTGGCCTTAAGCGTGTCGTTTAAGATCCCAGGACTTACAAGTATTGCGTCGACCTCTGCGAGAACGGTTCCAAATGAGATCGCAACCGTGCTTCAGCGTCATAACTTTCAAGTAGATCAACGATTCCCGGATAACGACTTATACTGGATCTCTGGGATTTCAGAAAAGTGTCAAGTCTGGGTCACTGAGGTTGCCGCCTCAGGGCTCGGCATCTATCCCTTGTTTCTCTCTCGGCTGCGGGGCGCCAACTTTACTACCTGTTCGGCGGTGACACGTTTTCCGAACAACCCATCGTGCGGACGCGCGGGAACTACTATTGGAGAAAGTTTAACCGATACATCGGCATAAGCGCGCGGAGCCGTCCTGTCCTCGCAATGATTGCCGCCCCGACGTGTCGAAAACATTCCCGTGCAGGAACTTGCTAACCTTACAAGATGATCGAGAACGCCTGCTGACTAACGACCTCTCCCGAGATGATCAAACCACTTTAGTCTCTTAAGGCTTCCCATCGAATAACGATATATAGAACGTACAAATTGGGCGACTGTACTGGATGAGCAAGGCGGGCTACGTTGACTGCGGGTCCGATTGGGCGCGATATAGATGCCACTTAATTTCTAAACTTGGATCGTGTTTGACCCGATGCGAAGCGGTCAAGCCACTTACGCTCGCCGACTGCGGATCGCGTTCGCTCGGACGAGGCTCGTGAGTGATCGCGCGTAGGTGGAGGGCCGACCCTAGCTGCGCTAATTCAAGAGCGAGGCGCGTTGGAATATTTTGTAGGTCCTTATGACCGACTGGCGTCGGAGTACCCGCCGTGCCGTTTGTGACTAAGCCAGTGAGTAGGGCATGGTGGTTAAATTACTGAACGAGGGGCTAATGCTACAGGGTTTGAGGTGGTTGCAACGACGCCTGCAGAGGGAGAAACTTGAGGGGTTCAAGCGGCGGGTTCCATTCGGAGATCTCATCACCGATCGGTGGGAAAACGCCCAAGAATACGGGTTTGGGACTGGCTCGTCGAGTTACGACAACGTCCTCATCCTTGGCGATGTTACCGTCGGGAACCATACTTGGATTGGGCCAAACGTCATTCTAGATGGCAAGGGCGGACTTACCATTGGCGATCATTGTGCGATTTCTGCCGGTGTTCAAATCTACTTTCACGATTTCCGTTCATAACATCGTAACCTTTGGCAAAAAATTTGTTGCTTACGCGCCTACTTTCATCGGTCACGGGGTCTCATAATCGGACTGAATGCGCCAGAGCTAAGGGCTTTCATCGGCGATTGCGCGATCATTGGGGCTATGTCCTTCGTGAACTCCGATATTCCGCCCGGTGCAAAAGCTTGGGGTTGTCCCGCGCGTGTAGTCCGAGATCTGCAAGCGCAGGGGCAGCCGGAATAGGATATCACGGTATCGGAAGCCTCACCGGGGACGCCTTTGGTTTTTCTTATACGGCCGCCGTAGGACGAAGTAAGATATTTTAATCCGCAGCCCTGACGACCTTAAGATAAAGCGTCCTGGAGCGCAGTAACGACTTGGACTTGCATATCGGTCGTCATCTGGTGAAACAGTGGCAGCAGTATGCAGCTTTTCTGGGCTTGCTCGGATCGGAGAGAGGAAAGCGCAACGTCATACCCGCGTACGCAGGTTCGAGGTGGATGCACATGATCTCCACGCCGCGTCGCGATACCCTGGTCGAGCATCTTCTGCATGGTCAGGCGATCGCTGGCCGCGTGGGCAAATGCTACACCACGGAAGGTGTTGGTCCCCTGCCTGGTGACAACATTGACAATCGCGGCGCCCGCGCGACCATGCTCCGCCCCGTACATGCTGGTCACCACTTGCGATCCGGGATCGCCTCGAGCGGCGTGCGTACTGCGCGCCAAAACTCGCTCCAACGGCATCGTCGGTGTTGTAACCGCCGTCGACTGAGACGTTGTTGTTCTGGCTGGGCTGACCGCTGGCGACGATCATGTCTTCCCAAGCTGGTTGGTTACCGTGAACTGAATCCCTGGCAGGAGTGCGACGGTCGCAAAATAGCTGCGGTTTATGGCGGGGAGCTCGGTCAGCTCGGCAGTCCCGACGTTGCCGCCCACGCCGGTGCTCGCCACGTCGATCAAAGGCGTGGTATTCGTCGCCGTGACGGTTTCTTGATGCGGTCCAACCTCGAGCGTCAGATTGGTAGTCAGCGTGGTGCCAAGCTGCAGCACCAACCCGGGCCACTCGAGCGACCGGAAGCCGCTGAGTTTCGCGAGGAGCGGTAGCGACCGGGAGTCAGTTGCGTCGCGAAGTAGCTGCCGTCCGCGCCGCTGATTGTTTCACGAAACACCCCGGTATCTTCGTTCGTGAGGACAACGGTGACGCCTGGCAGCGGGACGCCGTTCTGGCTCGACCACGCGCCCCCTCATTTCTGAGGTGCCTTGCTGTGCGGCTGGTGTCGCAACCGCGAGAAACAGGACAACGACAACCGACATGAGGAACAGCGTAGGCATTGGCGGCCTTCCCGGGGTCAACAATGCGCTGGGACTTGCAGAGCGCCCAGGCCGCACGATGGTGATGGCGCGATTAGACTCCCGCCGGGGCAGAAGATCAACTGTCTTCCCGGCGTGCTTATCCGCCGATTCTGAAGGTTGTGAATCGCGCAACAGCGAGCCGATACGTCTCGGTGCGAGAGGTACTGTTCCGGCTCGAGTCCACCTGCTCGTGGAGCTGCGTGTTTCGAAACAGACGCATCGGTTTGGACCTGAAAGCGATCCGGTACAGCTCGTTCTGGTCCCGAACGTGAGGGCCGATCACGGGCAGGTTCGTCGTCGCGTCCAGCCCGATGAAGCCGCTCTGACCCAAAGAAAGGATGCTCTCGCTGTTCGCCGAGGGGTTGCTCAAGACGACGATGTACGCGTACGTGGCGCGATTCGAGTCGAGCATGGTGGCCACTTCTGGAACCGCGGGATAGAGGGTGTGGCGGAACCTTACGATATCCCGTGGTTGTGTCGACCACGCACTCGGGTTCGGACCCAGGGCGGCGAGCGCCTGGTCGAAGGCCGCAGATATCACCGTATTTGGATTCATACCATTGAAGTAGTCGCGGCTGGGCGGAACGCCGGAGCCGCCGCCCAACCTGTCGTCCAAAACGTGATTGCAATGATCCACGATGCGCTCGGCCAGAAGACGGCCGCGCTGACGGCGCTCGAGCGTGCTTTTCGAGAGCACGCCATCGAGTTCCTGCTGCTGGACGATTACCCGCCGTTGAGAACGCTCGCGTCCGAGCCGCGGTATCAGGAACTGATGCAGCGGTTTGGTGCGAGCCGCTGAACAGGCATAGTTAGAGATCGCCGCGATGCACATCACTTCGAGATGATTCCGGTGTGATCGGGGAAGTCTCTTGAATGAAGCGCGTTGCCGCCAGACCTGACTGGCGTTCGCGCCGCAGACGATCTAGACTTTTGTCGGGTTACACACGACGGCCTGGAAGTCCCTCATGGCTAGTCCCTCGCCCGGCCCGCAAGCCTTCACGACGACGCCCGATCCCGGTCCGACCAGCTCGAGCGCGCCGATCGTCCGATTTGGATTGTTCGAGGCCGATCTCCGGGCGCGAGAGCTGCGAAAACGCGGTGTCAAGGTTCGGCTGCCCGACCAGCCGTTTCAGGTTCTGCAGCTGCTCCTGGAACATCCCGGCGACGTCGTCACGCGCGAGGAGCTGCGGCAGCGGCTCTGGTCCGCCGACACGTTCGTCGACTTCGATTTGTCCCTCAATAGCGCGGTGCGGAAGCTGCGCGAAGCGCTGGGCGACTCCGCGGAACACTCGACGTTCATCGAGACACTGCCGCGGCGCGGCTACCGGTTCATCGCGTCGGTCGAGCTCCGCCTCTCGGAGATGACGTCGCGCCGGCCACCGAAGCCGCGCCGACTGGGCGGCGAACTCGGGCTCGCCTCCTATGGGGCGTGGCGGCACTGTTAGTGCTGCTCGGTGGGGCGCTGATAGTCCGAAATGGTTGGGCTGGGTTCGGGGCCGGCGCCGTTCCGCATATTCGCTCCATCGCGGTGCTGCCCCTTCAAAATCTGACCGGCGATCCAGCCCGCGAGTTCTTCGTCGACGGCATGACCGAGTGCGTTGATCAGTGAGCTGGCGCAGGGGGAGCGTCCCGGTCATTTCGCGGAACTCGTCCATGCAGTACAAGGGGACGCAAAAGCGGCCGCCGGACATCGCGCGGGAACTGAACGTCGATGGGATTGTCACGGGCGCCGCGTCGATGAGTGGCAGTCAGGTGCGCATGACTGTGCAGCTCATTCATGCGGCGACCGATCGCCACGTATGGGCCGAGGATTACGAGCGCGACGCAAAAGATGTGATGGCGCTGCCGGCCGAGATTGCGCGCGCGATCGCCACGGCGATCAAGACTGGAGGACGCCCAGGGTCGTCACCTCCGGCATCGCGAACATCGGGCGTCAGTCCGGAGGCGATCGATCTGTATCTCAAAGGCCTAGCAGCGGGCGGCAGCGTGACTTACGAAGGACTCCTCACCGCCGCCTGATTACTTCGAGCAGGCGATCGACAGGCAGCCCGATTTCGGGCGGGCTCATGCGAGCCTCGCCCAAACGTGGGTTCAGTTTCTGTTCGTGGGCCCGATGTCTCCAGCTGAGGTCCTTCCGAAGGCGGAGTCAGCTGCGAGGAAGGCCCTGGATCTGGATGACACGTTGTCAGAGGCGCACATGGCACTTGCGATGGTTCGCCATGTGTACGGCGACCATGCCGACGCCATGGCGGAAGCTGATCGATCAATGGACTCGCTCCGTTCAATGCCCAGTCATTGGTTCTGCACGCCCGTTTGCTCATGAGCGCGGGGCGGAACGGGGAGGCAGTTGTCGCGGCTGAACGTGCCAGGAAACTCGACCCGCTCTCGGTCAACGCAATCGTGGTGGTCGCGAGATACCCTGAGTGCTGATGGCCAGCATACCCGTGCCATCGAGGAGCTGAACAAAGCGTTGAAGATGGCGCCGCAGCGGGCCGATGTTCCGTTTCAGCTCGGCGTGACGTATGTCCTCAAAGGCGACAACAAGGCAGCCATCCCGGAATTCGAAAAGGCCGTGACGCGCTCGACCCAACGCAACCCGAGATTCCGCGCCTACCTCGGCTATGCGTACGCCATCGACGGCAGAACACGAGAGTCACAGCAGCTCCTGCAAGAACTGTTGGCGCTCCGCGAGCGACAGTACGTCTCCTCCTTCGGAATTGCACTGATCCACGATGCGCTCGGCGACAAGGCAGCCGCACTGACGGCACTCGAGCGCGCATTTCAGGAGCACGCCGTCGAGTTCGTGCAGCTGTACCTAGTATCCGCCGTTCAGAACACTCGCGTCCGAGCCGCGATATCAGGAACTGATCCAGCACTATGGTGCGAGTCGATGAACAAACACAGCACGTAAGCAGTGCGGCCGCAATCTGGAACGATCAACGAGCCGATGGCGGGTTGGTGCACACCGGAGATCCGAGTTTAATGTCAAGCATCCACACGCGTCGCGCCCGAAGCCCAACGTCTGACAGCTCTCGGTCACGCTCGTTAGCCCGCTAGCGGGGTTGCGGTAGGAGATGGCCCCCGGCTCCACTTCATTCTCCACCCAGTCCACGAGGTAGCGGAACGCCTTTTCGTGGACGGCCTTGGAAGTGAAGCCACCGACACGCTGGTTGAGGGGATGGTTTCCATACCGGATGTAGAAGAACCTGGCCAACGATTCCCTTCCGGCCTGGATGATCTCATCCTGAAAGAAAACGGCGTCGTGAATGGGACGAATCCCGTCCAGGGTCCCTTGCATGTAGATCGTCGGGAACTGAAGAGCGCCGCCTGAGCGCAGATCGTTCCAGCACTCGCCTGCCGGACTTGGCTGATTGAATGGATCGTAATGTGTGACCATATCAAAGGCGCTCGCTCTGTCGCCGATCTCAAGTAGCCCGAAGATTGTCGCTGACGGCGGTATCGCACCTCCGAATGGCGAAAGAATGATTGACGGGGTTGCAAGGATCAGTGGAGACGGAGGTCAAGCCAGTCAGGGAACTGGCGCGGCTCAGGCTGCCTGCAATAGGAAATACTCGATCGGATAGAATCCGTGAAGCCCGTGCCGGCTCTCAGGACCAATCCATCGAATGCCCGGATCGGCGGACGACGCGAATAGGGACCGAAGAACTCAGAGCTCCCTGGGAGCCGCCATAGGCGTACAGGCGCCGCGTTCCGCCGAACAGGTCCATGATCGCGCGCGTCCGGTCGGCGACGACGGTTATTCCAGTGAGATTGGACTCCGGCCTTTGATTCGGCGGTGCGAATTGAGGACAGGTCTCCTCTTCAGCGGATCCTCGCAGTCGGGCGAGAAGAACGCGAACAGAGGTTTCGCCGTGACGTAGGCGGCAGGCAGGTTCTGCAGGAATCGCCAGAACAAATGGCCGCTTTCCTCATTTACAAAGGAGCTGCCGCCGCTCGGCACCTCGAGGAGGGGACCAGCTCCGTCGTAGTCTCTGGACACCCTCAAGATCCCGAACCAGGGTTCTTTCTTGCTGAAACTGCAAAGCTGCCGTCCACGAAGCTGAGGTAGCCGCCGTCGAGCGACACGGTGGCGCCGCCGTCCCCCAGCGTGAAGATGATGCTGCAATACGAGTTTTCATATGAAGCTGGCGGGCTCGAAAACAGCGTTGTCAACGCGGTCGGCCAGGACTTGTCTATGGTGCCGGCGGGAACCCAGTCAACCTCGATGACGCGGTACAGCGTGCGCTCTTCGTCGGTGATGTTACTGCAGGCGTCCTGGACGCTCTGCTCCTTCGCCGGCAGAGACTTCGGTCCAAACCATGCCCATAGGGCAACGATGAGGAGATGCCATTTCCAGCCGTTGACGAGAGCGGCCTGGTGCTGTGAAAACATGGTGACCTCCTCCTGTTACTCGACGACGCAGCGCGCGGCCCCGATGGGCACCAACTCCGCAAGAAATAATCAGACGGACTAACGAGTCGTTCTCCGAACTGCCTGGGCAAGTTAAGCCCCCAGTCAACGCTCACGTTAAGTCCGCACTTCATGGTCTCTCCTTCGGGGGGAGGCGTTTCGTCTCACTTGGAGAAACAGGGTTCGACGCAAGAGGAGCCATCGGCGCCATGGCGCGCTCTTTGTCGACTTCGACGCTTGTTCGCGTGCGCGCTCGGTGATTGCCGCGCTCACTGGCGTCATGTCGTGACAGCGCTGTGAAGTCGGCTTGTGTGAATCAGGGATTCCGGATGACCCAGACGAGCGCCTGGCCCTGCGCGTCCATGCCGACGACGAGGCGTGTGCCGTCCGGTCTCACGTCGCTCACGGCGTTGGCGGCGGCCCACTGTCCTTTGACGGGGAGCTTCAGCATGCCCGACCATTCGGACCAGAAAAATCCCGTGTTGACGCCGTTCTCCGCCGTGCTCCCACCAACCACCTCGTCGCTTGCGTTGATGCCGCGCGCCCAGCTCTCCGCTCCACCGAGCGTCCCGAGTCCAACTGAGCCACCCTCGGTGTACCAGACCGTGGCGCGACTGCAGCCGTTCTCTAGCGCGCACGGAACGACGACGCGGCCGGCGAGATCGCCGAGAGCGTTGGCGCCGGATGCTCCGCCCGGGCGGTGGTCCAGCTGCGTGATCTGCCACTGCCCCATGATGTGCGCCCATCGAACCGGCACAGAGGCGGGAGCGTCCAACGACGGAAGGGCGAAACCGCCGACAATCGTTCCGTCACCGTTGACGGCGAGAGCCGCCGAGCCTCCCCCTTCTACCAGCGGCGGGAGGCGCTCGGCGCAAGCTTCCCGGTTTCCACACGACGGCTCCCTGCGCACCGCCAACGGCAACCTGCCCGCCGCCGCCGATCCCATACGCCGATACAATGGCCGACACAGGATCGTTGCTGCAGGAGGCCGAGTACCGTGGATTCCGCCGCTGAACGGCCAGAGAACGGGCCGCGACGGACCGCCGCGGGTAGAGTCGTGGCCGGCCGCATCGCCCGCGTCGTTGACAGCCTCGGCGAGGCTATGCATGCAGCCCTCAGCACGCTGCAGGATGCCGATGACCCAGACGCCGTTCTGCAGCGTCCATTTGACGGTGTACGACAGGCCGTCTCGCCCCCAGCTGTATCCCACGATGACCGTGCCCATCGCGTTGACGGCCCTCGCTTCGCTGGGGCCGCTCCTTTGGAGGCCCGGAAGCTTGCTGAACGTGGCGATCTCCTGGTAGGCCGCGTGTGCGGTGCGGGCGTGCTGCGGCTGCACTGCAACGACTGCGGCGGCGCCGATACCGCACGCGATCGCGATTCTCCTGGTCATAGACGCCTCCCTGGACACGGAAACGCGGATGTCGCGCTGGTCAGGCCGCGCCTCCTGGCCGGATGAGCCAAGCGGCCCTCAGTGGAAGTTTTCATGTCGACACCACTCAACATCCGTTACGCCCCGTACATGCCGACTCATACGCTAGAAGTTTCCGCCGTGAACGAACTGAGCGTCACCACATCGCGGCCTTCGAATAGCGCGTTGGCGCGTTGCCAGACCAGGAGGCCGATGCGGCGTCCTATCTCACGGGACTCGAGGTCGGCCTGCCGGAAATGAATCCCGCCGTAGCGCCGCGAGATCCCGGCTTCGTCGGCTGCCTGATCGAAGGTGTGCCACGAAAGTACGACGTCGTGAGCCGGCGTGAGCCCAGGTTCGATCGTCGAAGTTCCGGCTTTGAAGGTGTACGTCGCGCCGAAATAGGGGCTGCCGGTGACCAGGCGCAGCACGGTCGCGCTTGCGGCGCTGAACGCGCTGTGCCCGGATGTGTATTCGGCGAACGGCGGAGTGGGGATATAGCTCTGAAACTGTTCGCCGGGGATCAATTGTGAGCCGCGCCCCGGGCCTGCCCCACGCGTCGATGAGCTGCCCGGCATAGAGGAAGCGCACCGCGCTGACGGGCCGGACGTAATCGAACGCCACTTTGCAGTCCCACACAGCGATGCTGGCGTCGAGCAGCGCGTTGCCGAGCACGAAGAACATCTTCACGTCATCGTCCAGATCGTGCTGGTCGCGACGCGAGACGAACTGCGCGAAGCGGCTCCAGTGGCCCGAAGGCGTTTCAGTCGCCGGGCCGTCGGCCCAGTATTCGGCGATGACCTTCTTTCGATCGTCCAGGCTGGCGCTGAGACGCCGGATGGCTTCGGCCTGATTGAGGTACTGCGTGCTCGGGTAGTCGGCCGGAGGACGCGGACGAAACTGATCCGCGCGCTCCAACGCAAACGGCGTGACGTTCCGCCAATGTGGCGCGAGAAAGACCTGCGGGGTCCCCGACGCCGTGATGAGCGGCTGCCAGCGGTTCGGATCGACCAGCGCGGTCAGCGAGTTCACCGGCTGTAGCCGGTGTAGTCGGAGTACGGCACGCCATCGTTGAGGTCCCCGAGCTGATTCGAACCGTCGTGCTGCCGCCATTCGAGCACCGCGCCGCACGCGGCGTTGCCGACGCCGCTCGGCGTCGACGGATCGGTCGACTCGTCGGCCGAGTCCAGACCCATCTCCACCATGACGCTCTCGAACACCTGACCGCTGCGATGGAAAGAGATCGACGAGCGCCGCGAAGGCGGCATAGCTGACGGCCACCTCCTTGGCGGCGAGGGTCCGCTCGTGCGGTGGCCGGCGGAGTGCATCGCCGAACACGGTGCCCACAGCGCGCGCATCGTAAGCCGCCCAGGCGTCGTACATGCAGGTGTGCACGATAGCCAGCGCCCGGGCGGTGAACATCGGGGCTGAACCGGACAGCGCGCACGGCGTCGAGGAGTGCAGCATTCCAGCGCAGCACGACGCTCTCACGATACGGACGGTCGCGATCGACGCGTTGCTCCCGCCAGTGCTGCGGCCCACTGGCGGCCTTTGAGCGGTTACGGCCACGAACACCCGTCGCACGGGAGCCCGCGGCAGCAGAGCTGATGACGCCGATGCACAGCATGGCGACCGAGCAGTGTTCGCGTGCGCCGCAAGAAAGGCGAGGACGGCATCTAACTTCCGGGCACGGTCAGCTCGTTGGATTAATTACCAGCTGACCGCCGACAATCTCGACGTCGCAGATCGTGGTCGCGACAGCCTCCGTGAAATAAGCGCGGCGCTCGCCGTCCTCCGTCCCGAACCGGACCTGGAAGAACCTGTCGGCCCTGATGAAGAGCCCACTGACCGGATACCCTGAAAAGCTCCGGCTGTCGGCGGCCCAGATCAGCGAATTGTTCGCGATGTCGAAGCGGACGATCTGTCCTGAGCGTCGCGGACGTCCGATGTCGTGAAGCTGGACGCCGGATCGCTGAACACTGCGAGTTGGACCGGGCTCGACGGCGGTGGGGGTGGTGGAGGGGGTGAGGGTGTCGTGGGTGCGGATTCGGAGCCGCCGCACGCGGCCGCTCCCCCGATGAGCATGAAAAGCAGGACGGCTACCGATGGCATCTTCATGGGCCTCCTCCTTACCCCTGGGGCGCGGTTCGTCTCTTGACCTCGATCGAGATCTGCTTCAGTGAGATGGCTCCGCGAGCCTGTCGACTGGCGCGTCAACAGATACTGGCGACTAGGAGTGCGGTCTATGAGTGGAGGCTGACTTCGATCTGATTTCGATGTAATCAGCTAAATCGATGCACCGGCGGGCATTGCCGGCTCACATTTTTCGCGTGCCGACTGCCTGTATGAGTGCCTGTGGCTCCGATCAAGTGCTGCCGTGGTGTTTGGCCTAGGACGCGGGAACCTCTCTCACGGCATGCATCATTGAAGGGGATGGAGGTTTGGCGGGACCGGAGCTGGTGGCGGTGGTGACGTGACCGTCACACTTCGGACGCTCGAGCCGCTCACGTGATTTTCATCTGTCACCGTGGCGATCGTT
>CAWINL010000002.1:0-221872 GCA_963837375.1 uncultured Alphaproteobacteria bacterium
GGCCCGCCATCGCGACCTTTTTCGCCCTCGCGTGTTGTGTTTACTTCGCGCGGGGAGACGGGGCGGCCATGCCGGAACAGGACGACCTTCTAGACTGCATCATCGTCGGCGGCGGCCCGGCCGGGCTGACGGCGGCGCTTTATCTGGCGCGGCTCAGACGCCGTTTCGTGGTCGTCGATGGCGGCGCCCCGCAGGGCGGCGTGGATCCCCACCAGCCACAACATCCCGGTCTTCGCCGACGGAATTTCGGGCCACGAAATCCTGGCGCGGCAGCGCGACAGTCTGCGCTGCTACGAGCGTCGGACATTCAGGCGGGACCGTGCGAGGCTCTGACGACGCAATCCGATCGCTTCATGGCGACCATGGACGAGGAAGGGGGCGACCGTCGAACGCTCGCGGCGCGGCGGGTGCTGCTCGCGACCGGGGCGGTCGATGTCGAGCCCGACCTGCCCGACCTTCCCAACGCGGTGCAGCGCGGCCTGGTGCGCTATTGCCCGATCTGCGACGGCTACGAGGCGCGGGACGAAGGTGGCGGTGATCGGCCACGGCGACCGCGGCATGGGGGAGGCGATCTTCATCGCCCGCACCTATTCGCGCGACGTGACGCTTCTCACCCTGGGCAGAAGTCTGGAACTGACGTCGTCGGAGCAACAGGCCGACGCTCGACGAGCATGGCATCAAGGTCGTGGAGGATCCGGTGGAGACGCTCGAGATGGAGAACGACCGCATCGCGGCCATTCACGTTCACGGCAAGGAACACCGGTTCGACGTGCTCTATTCGGCGCTCGGCCTGAAGTACCGCTCGGAACTCGCGCTGTCGCTGGGGGCCGAGCATGATCCGTCGGGCGGCGCTCATCGTCGATAGTCACTGCCAGACCTCCGTCAAGGGCCTTTATGCGGCGGGCGACATCGTGCGGGGTCTCGACCAGATCGTCGTCGCCATGGGCCATGCGGCCATCGCGGCCATTCATATTCACAATCACTGCGAATTGCCGACGGAGGACGAGCCCGGCGGCGCCTGAGCGCTAAGGTCAGGCAAGGGCCTTGGCGAGCATCGGAAGGCTGGTATCCATCCGATAATCGACCGACGAGTGGTTGTCGTGAAATTCCTCGTAGATATGCGCGACGCCGGCAGCGTCCAGCTTGGCATGCAGCAGGCGCGAGCCGTAGACCATGTTGTACTGGTCGATATCGCCGCAATCCACATAGAGCAGTTTCATCCGGCGGAGCGCCTCAAGATGTTCCGGTCGATCCGCCATGCGGAGCGGATCCCATCGCAGCCAGTTGGCCCACCGCTCTGCGATGAGCTCGCAGGTGTGCATGTCGACGGGAAGGCGAATGCCGTAGAACTGGCTCGGGATCGGGATCGAAGGTGGCGGCCTGCGCGAGGACCATCATGGTGTGCCAGTCGGCATCCTTCGCCTTCGGCCCGGCCTCGAACTTGCGCACGAATTTTTCGATCGACATCTCGTGATCGACGAGGTGGCGCAGGGCGCGCTGGCGAACTCTCCCAGATGGTAGAGGAACTCGAACCCGACATCGCCCGAATGTGAGGCCGCCGCCGACCAGACCGTGCCGCCGTGGCGCAGCGCGTGGACCAGCGAGCCGTATCCGCCGGAGCTCTTGCCGAAAACGCCGCGCCGCCCATCGCCGCCGCAGCCGAAACGCTGCTCGACGAAGGGCAGCATTTCGTCGATGAGGAAGCTCTCCCAACGGCCGGTGGCGGCTGCTGTCGATATACTGGTTGCCGCCAAGCCGCGTGAAACAATCCGGAAACGCCACGACAACCGGCGGCATGGCGCCGGTGCCGATCAGCCGGTCGAGGCGCTCGGGAACGTTCTCGCCGTAATTCTTCCAGTTGGTATGAGCCGGCCCGCCCGCCGTATAGCCCACGAGATCGACCAGCAGCGGCAGATCGCGTCCGTCATGCCCGGCCGGCACATAGACGTCGACGCGACGTCGCGTCGGATCGCCGAGCAGGTTCCCGACGAGGCTTTCGCTATCGATCCAGAGGCTGTGGACAATGCCTTCCGGCACGTTGAAATCCTTGCGCATCGTCGTCTCTCCGTCATGGTTGGGGAGGAGCCTGAACGGCGCGAAACGCCGATGTCCAGAGCCGGGCCTTCACGGCGGTTAATAACTGGCCCGGCGCCCTAGTCAGTCCCGAGGGCAGGGCGCTACGGTGCGCTGCCATGCGGCATAGCTGGGGGATAAGAAAATGACCGACCGTTACCTGCCTCGATGGACCCTGAAGACCGAGGGGATCATCATGCCGGACGAGCGGCTGCCGATGGGGCAGACCGTGATCATCGGACTGCAGCACGTGGTCGCGATGTTTGGCGCGACCGTGCTGGCGCCCATTCTCATGGGGTTCGATCCCAACGTGTCGATCCTGTTCTCGGGCATCGCCACCATCATCTTCTTCTTCGTGGTCGGCGGCCGGGTGCCGAGCTATCTCGGCTCGAGCTTCGCGTTCATCGGTCCGGTTCTGGTCGCGACCGGCGCGGCGGTCGGCACGCCCAATCCCAACATTCCGCTGGCTCTCGGCGGCATCATCGCTGCCGGCGCCCTGTATTTCCTGATCGGCATCGTCGTGCAGATCGCAGGACAT
This sequence comes from uncultured Alphaproteobacteria bacterium, assembly GCA_963837375.1. Lineage (GTDB taxonomy): Bacteria > Pseudomonadota > Alphaproteobacteria > Rhizobiales > Beijerinckiaceae > Microvirga. Next base: position 2,612 of record CAWINL010000002.1, read on the forward strand.
CGCTGGGTCGAGCGCCTGATGCCGCCGGTGGTGACCGGCGCCATCGTCGCCGCCATCGGCCTCGTGCTCGCGCCGATCGCCATATCGAGCGCCTCGGGCACCGGGGGCGACAACCAGGCCGGCACGTCTTTTGCCCGCTGGATCGCGCTGATCACGGTCATCGCGGTCGGGTCTCGTGGCGGTCTACGCGCCCGGGCATGTGGCGGCGGCTGCCGGTGCTGGCCGGCGGCGCCATCGGCTACGTGGCCTACCTGATCGGCGCGAACATGCTCGGCTACGGCGCGCCGATCGATTTTGCCAAGGTCGGGTCAGGCGGCGTGGTTCGGGCTTCCGACCTTCCAGTCGCCCGTGTTCAATTTCACCGCCATGAGCCTGATCGCGCCGGTCGCGATCATCCTGGTGGCGGAGAATCTCGGCCACATCAAAGCCATCGGCGCCATGACCGGACGCAACCTCGATCCGTATCTCGGCCGCGCCTTCATGGGCGACGGTCTCGCCACCATGCTGTCCGGCGCATCCGGCGGCACGGGCATGACCACCTATGCGGAGAACATGGGCGTGATGGCGGTGACGCGGATCTATTCGACGGTGGTGTTTCTCGTCGCCGCCGTGATCGCGCTGGTGCTGGGACTGTCGCCGAAATTCGGAGCCTTCATCGGCACAATTCCGGGTCCGGTTCTGGGTGGTTTGTCGATCGTGGTGTTCGGCCTGATCGCCGCGACCGCGGGGCGCATCTGGGTCGAGAACCGCGTCGATTTTTCCAATCCCCGCAATCTCATCACCGTCGCGGTCGCGCTCGTGCTCGGCGCCGGAAACTTCAAGCTCACGGTCGGCGGTTTCACGCTCGACGGAATCGGCACCGCGACATTCGGCGCCATCATCCTCTACCATCTTCTCAACATGGGACGGGACGCCGACCGGCACGAGCCGACCTTGCGCGCCGACGTCTAGGTCGACGCTTCAGGAACACGCATTTCGAAGCCCGCGTTGGTCACCCGACGCGGGCTTTTTTTTGCGCGGTGACAGTCGCGCGCCGTCCGCCTTCCTCGACAGCGGATGCGCCCATGACTTCGGACACACCACAGACCTTGCCTCCCCAGACGCAGGACCGGCAGCCGGGCCGCGAAACCGAAATGAACCCGAAGCCGGATTTCGCTCCGCGTTATCCCGGGCAGCGGGCGCATGAGCGGCAAGGTCGCGCTCATCACCGGCGGCGATAGCGGGATCGGACGCGCGGTCGCGGTGCTTTTCGCCCGCGAAGGCGCCGACGTGGCGATCGTCTATCTCGACGAGAACCAGGATGCGCGCGAGACCAAACGGCTCGTCGAACAGGAGGGCCGCTCGTGCCTCATCATTGCCGGCGACATCGGCGACGAAGCCTTCGCGCGCCGCGCCGTCGAGCAGGTGATCGACCGGTTCGGCAAGATCGACACGCTCGTCAACAACGCGGCCGAGCAGCATCCGCAGAAGGAGATACACCGACATCACGCCCGAGCAACTCGAACGAACGTTCCGCACCAACATGTTCGGATATCTTCTTCGTCACGCAGGCGGCGATGCCGCATCTGAAGGCAGGGGTCGACGATCATCAACACGACGTCCGTCACGGCTTATCGCGGCAGTCCCGAATTGCTGGATTACAGCGCGACAAAAGGCGCCATCGTGGCGTTCACGCGCTCGCTTGGCCAAGAAGCTCGCCGAGAGAGGGCATTCGCGTCAACGGCGTGGCGCCCGGGCCGATCTGGACGCCGCTGATTCCGTCGACTTTCCCGGCCGAAAAAGTTGCGAAATTCGGCGCCGACACGCCCATGAAGCGACCTGGGCAGCCGAACGAGGTCGCGTCGTGCTTCCTGTTCCTCGCCTGCGAGGATTCGTCCTACATGACAGGGAGCGTGCTGCATCCCAACGGCGGCGACCCGACGGAGTCCTGAGCAACAAAAAAAGGCGGCCAGACGGGCCGCCCTTTCTTAGAAGATCTCGAGCGTTTCAGTGCCGCGCACGCACGCGAACGGGAACGGGCTCGGCGCGCCGCGCCGACAGCGCGCAGCAAAGCAGCATGATCGCCGCCAGCGAACCGCCGATGAGGAACGATCGCCTCGGCGATGGCAGCCTGGGACGAAAATCCGGTGATCGCTCGCGAAAGCGGTAATCGTCGTGAAGATCACGAACGTGCGGAAGGCAACCGAACGATTCATGATGATTCGTCTCCCGAATATTCTGGGAAACGTGTGGGCGGGAGGTCCGTTCCATACTCGTTATCAGCTCCTCGTTACTTGCGATTAACCACTACGAAACCGAGCGAATGAGTCTTTTTGACGGAACTCCACAGTTCCGCTTGGCGTTATTTGGGTGTCATCGGCACGTGCCGATTTATCATTCTGCGAGGTAACATCATGCTCGGCTGGGCAGTCACTTTTCTCATCGTCGCGCTTGTTGCGGCTCTTTTCGGTTTCGGCGGAATTGCCGGTACGGCGGTCGAAATCGCCAAGCTCATCTTCTTCGTCGCAATCGTCCTGTTCGCCATCTCGGCGGTGATCGGTCTGCTGCGCGGGCGAAATCCACTTTAGCGATCACGGTTAAAGCGAAGCGCCGCCTTCAGGGCGGCGTTTTTGTCATGCGGGGTGGCAATGAGATTCCGAACGTTCAGCCGGAACTCTGGAGAGCCGCGCGGGTCATGCTGTCGGGGCCGAGATCGTCGTCCGCCTCCACCCGCAGCACGGATGCCAGCCTGAACCGCGCCCTGTTGACGCGGCTCTTGATGGTGCCGACGGCGCAGCCGCAGATCTCGGCCGCCTCCTCGTAGGAAAAGCCGGATGCGCCCACGAGCAGCAAGCGCCTCCCGCTGGTCATGGGGGAGTTTCGCGAGGGCCGTGCGGAAATCCTCGAAATCGAGCTTGGACGCCTTGCTCCGGCTGCACGATCAGCCGTCCGGCATAGGATCCGTCCGGATCCTCCACCTCGCGCCGACGCTTGCGGTATTCGGAATGGAAGAGGTTTCGCAGAATGGTGAAAAGCCAGGCGTTCAGGTTGGTGCCGGGCTCGAACCGGTGGATGTTGGACAGGGCCCGCAGCAGAGTGTCCTGGACGAGGTCGTCGGCGCGGTCGACCTGGCCGGAGAGCGAAATGGCGAAGGCCCGCAGACTGGGTACGGCGGCAAGAAGGGCATCCCGGAGATCCGGCTCCAATGTCACTTGTTGGTCTCCCGACCTTTCCCTTCCAGTTCCGCCAGAAGATCCTTGAAGCGGTCGGGGACCGGCTGCTGGACGAGATCGTCGTACATCGCTCTAAGCTGGTCGCCGATCCGCTTTTGGCTGACGTTGTCGAGCCTCGGATCGGTTGCAAGCTTGTCCCCCAGGTCATCTTCGGCGATAACCCGGGCGAGCTTGTTGCCCTTTTCAGACGTCATTTAGTTCCCCTCGCGATCCGCTCCCCAGCGGTAGCAAAAACCTGGTCGATTGCAAAACTTGGCAGTGCCGTCATATTGATTTTCGAGCGATAACGCCGAAGCGGCCGTTTCGGTTCCACGGTGGGAACTTTTGCCGTAGCTGCCGAGTTTATCCGTTCGTATCGAAACCAAGAGCCAAAAACCACAATTAAGGGGACGCGAATGTCGACAGCACAGCTTGTCGTCCAATACCTGCCTTACCTTCGCCGCTACGCGCGGGCGCTTACCGGAAGCCAAATGGCCGGCGATGCTTATGTTGCGGCAACCCTCGAAACCCTTGTGAGCGATCCCAACACCATCGCGGCCAACGGCAACGTGAAGGTGGAGCTGTTTCGAGGTTTTCACCACGCATCTGGAATTCCCTCTCGGTGAATGGCCGCAGCGAGCTGGCCCAGCGGGACCTTCCGGCGGAAGTCCGGCTTGGCCAGATCACGCCCCTGCCGCGGCAGGCCTTCCTGCTCTCCTGCCTCGAGGGCTTCGGAGAAGACGAAGTCGGTAAAATCCTGGCGGTCGATATCCGCCACGGTCCGCGAACTCGTCGATGAAGCAGGCCGTGAACTTGCGGCCGACATGGCGACCGACATCCTGATCATCGAGGACGAGCCGCTGATCGCCATGGATCTCGAAGCTCTGGTCGAAGGGCTCGGCCACAACGTGACCGGCGTCGCCCGCACGCGCACCGAAGCCGTGAAACTGGCCTCCAGCCATCGTCCGGGTCTCATCCTGGCGGATATTCAGCTGGCGGACGGAAGCTCCGGGCTCGATGCCGTCAACGACTTGCTGAAGGCCTTCGAGGTCCCGGTGATCTTCATCACGGCCTATCCGGAGCGTTTCCTGACCGGCGAGCGGCCGGAGCCCGCCTTCCTGATCGCCAAACCTTTCCAGCCGGCGAACGTGTCGGCCGTGATCAGCCAGGCGCTGTTCTTCCAGCAGAGTGCGCGTCGACGCGACGTTCGCGCGTCCGCCTGAACCAGAACGGATCGTTAGAAAAAGCCCGGCCGCGTTGGCCGGGTTTTTTTGTGCGTGCGCACCACAAAAAAGACGGGCGCGAAGCCCGTCTGAAGGTGCCGGCCGATGCACAAGGGGAATGCGGGGAGGACCAGGAGGCCGGTATCGTTTCAACGCGTCCCCGGAACAGAAAGTTCCCTTTTTGTTTGTTGCTTTACGAGCGGTTAAGCCTTCGGAACTCTCAAGCGATACAGTCGCGTTATTTGCCCGAAGCGCCAACGTGACGGCGACCTTCTGACCGGCGGAGACGACGATGTTCCAGGTGCCCGCGACTGTGATGGGAATGATCGGAAGCGCATTTATGGTTGCAAGCTTTTCGCCCGGCGCGGTCGGGCGTGCCGGCAATGACGTGAGTGCGCCGGCGCCGCTTTCCCAGTCGGTGGTTGCGACGGCCAAGCGCGATCGTGTTGCGGCCCCGGTGATGGCAACGGAACGGCGGAGCGTGTCTGTCGTTGAGCTGGTTGGCGTGTCGCAACGTGAAGGTCGTGCTCAAGGATACGAGCGGTGAAATCCTCTTCCAGTCCGACCCGCGGAGCAACACCACATACTTCTCGAAGGATACCGATCTGCCTGTGATCACACTCAAGGAAGAAGCCTCGAGCGATGTTCGGCGCACCCCCGTGACCCGCCAATCCGGTGAGGAGACGACGGCACCCAAGCGGCGCGGTCAGCCTCATGGTTGCCTGGGCGCGGTCAGCCCGCTGGCGCAAGCGGGCAAGGAAGCGGCTGCGAGCCTCTGCGTGACGGGACTTCCGGAAGCTTTCTCTTTCAACGGATAGTCCAACCTTTTTTCGACAATCATTGTAACGAACTCGGAGATGAGCGTGAACGAAGCGGGCGTGACACTCGAAAGACGCCGCTTGTTCGCCAGGTTCTGGAAAGCAGCATCGGGATTTTGGACCGGGGTACGCAAGCGCGAGGCGTGGTTTCTCACGCTTACTCTGCTGGCGATCATTCTCGGCCAATTGTTCGTCCAATATCGCCTGAACGTGTGGAACCGGCAGATCTTCGATGCCTTGGAGAAGCGCGACATATCTCTCGTGGGGTCCCTGGCGCTGCTCTTCGTGCCTCTCGCCCTCGCCGCCGTGGCGTTCAATGTCGGCTCGGTCTGGGGACGCTTGACCACACAGCGCGCCTGGCGCGCGTGGCTGACGGATTACCAGATCGACCGCTGGCTGAAGAATGGCCGCTATTATCAGCTCAATCTCGTCAAGGGTCAGCATGAGAACCCGGAATTCCGCATCGCCGACGACACCCGCATCGCAACTGAATCCCCCGTCGACTTCGCATTCGGTGTCACGACCGCCATGTCTGACGGCCATCACGTTTATCAGCGTCCTTTGGGCGGTCGGCGGCGCCATTTCATTCGAGTGGAATGGCAGGACCATCGAAATTCCGGGTTATCTTGTTTTTGTCGCCGTGATCTATTCGATCATTACGACGACCGCGATGCTGTTCATCGGGCGCCGGTTCGTTCAGGTGGCGGAAGACAAAAATCAGGCGGAAGCCGAGTTTCGCTATGCCGCCACGCGTCTTCGTGAAAACGGAGAGAGCATCGCGCTGCTCGGCGGCGAGCCGGAAGAGCGCAGCGGTCTCAGCGTCGCGCTTGGCAACGTGATCGCGCGATGGCGCGAACTCTGTGCGGCAATATCTTCGCACCACGGTGGTTTCCTACGGCAATTTCGTCCTCGCGCCGGTGATTCCGATTATTCTCTGCGCGCCGAAATATCTCGCCGGCACGATGTCGCTCGGTGAAGTCATGCAGGCCGCAACGGCGTTTGTCACCGTCCAGCAATCCTTCAACTGGCTGGTGGAGAATTATCCGCGACTTGCCGATTGGACCGCATCCGCCAACCGTGTCGCGGGCCTGATCGTATCGCTCGACCGTCTGGAGCGAGCCGAAAAGCCTGGAGCGGGGCACATCGTGCGCTCCGAAGAGGGCTCGAAGGTTTCGCTCGAATTGCGCGGGCTCGCGGTGAACCTCGACGACGGCACCGCCGTGGTGGGCGAGACGCAGGTGAGCATCGATCGCGGCGAGCGCGTGCTCGTCGTCGGCGAATCCGGCGCCGGGAAGAGCACGCTCATCCGCGCCATCGCGGGCCTCTGGCCGTGGGGCGAGGGGGAAATCCTGATCCGGAAGGGCGCGAAGCTGTTCTTCATGCCGCAGCGGCCCTACGTGCCGATCGGTTCCCTCAAGCACGCCGTGGCATATCCCAACCCGACGGACAGCCTCGACGACGAGGAGGTCAAAGCAGGCCCTTCGCGACGCCGAACTGGGGCATCTCGTGGACCGCATCCACGAGGAAGTCCCGTGGGAACGCACTCTCTCGGGAGGCGAACAGCAACGCCTGACCTTCGCCCAGCTCTTCATTCAGGCGCCGGACATCATCGTGATGGACGAGGCCACCTCCGCGCTCGACGGCGACGCGCAGGAGACCCTCATGGAGCGCATCACCCAGCGCCTGCCCGATGCGGCCATGATCAGCGTCGGGCATCGGCCCGAACTCGAGGCGTTCCACAACCGTCGCCTCGTGCTGGCGCGCCGGAAGGACGGCGCGCGGCTGGTCGCCGACGAGGTGCTGACCCCTGCAACCTTCGCTCTGCGTCGGGCGTTCTCGTTGATCTTTCGAAAACGACCCGCGGCCAGGGCGAGCCGGTAGGTTGCGGTTTAACAGGGCCACCTCAAGCATTCAAAGCGAACGCCGGCATTGCCTCCTGTGTGTCGCTAGTAAAACTGCTCCGCTTTCAGGAACAAGTGAAGCAGGTGCGGCAGGGAGTCTCCGGTTGAAGGCGGATCTCCGCTTAGGAAAATCTCTGCCAATCGAGGCATTATTGTGCGACAGACCGGAACGATCGGACGGATGCTTCGTTGTGAAAGCAAGTGCAGTGGCACTGGACGGATAACCACGTAAATTACCAGAAGGAGTTCACAATGCTCAAGACGCATATGGCAGCTTGTCTCGTCGCGACGATGTTCGCAGCGCCCGCTTTCGCGCAGGCTCCCGCATCGCCGTCGACCGCGCCCGGCACCCCGAACTCTGCGACCACGGCGCCGGCTGCGCCGAGCGCGATGCCCTCCACGACGGGCGCCGCCGCGTCGGGTTCTTTCATGACCAAGATTGAAATGAACCAGATGCTGGCCTCGGAGCTCATCGGCACCAAGGTCATCAGCGCCAACAACGAGTTCGATCGGCGACATCAACGACGTCATCGTAGATCGCAACGGTCAGGCCGTGGCGGCCGTTGTCGGCGTCGGCGGATTCCTCGGAATCGGCGAAAAGGACGTGGCTATTCCCTTCAAGTCGCTCGAGTTCGCTACCCGCGAACAGGTCAACGCCATGAAGGATAACAAGACGGTCACCACGACCGGCTCGACGGCCCCGGCGGTCAATGCCCCGGCGACGACGACGACGACAACGACGACCAAGAGCACCACTGCCATGGACGATGGCGAGCCGGAGCGCGTGATTCTGCGCATGACCAAGGCCGAGCTGCAGGCAGCGCCTGCGTTCGACACGGATCGTGATGCTGCCGCCACCGGTACCACCACCTCGACCACCGGCACCACGACCACCAAGCCGATGACGCCTGCTGCACCGGCTCAGAAGCCGTAAAGCAAAGACGCATCAACAGAGGGCGCGTGAACTTCGGTTCGCGCGCCCTCTGCGCGTTTTGACGCACCTGAGAGCGGAACAGGAGCGTTCTCCGCTCCGTTTCCCACCCAGCGACGCTTGTAAACCGGGAGGCGAGGGTGACGGCTGCCACTGAGATCGACGCTCATCTCTGTCACGAGGAGGTGCCGGACGAATTCTGCCGGCTCGCCTCCAGTTCGCCACCAAGTGATCATACTTCTACGGTTTCGCTTTTCAGCGGGCTTGTCCCTTCCAAGGACGAGGATGGCGTGATGTGTCCGTTGATGCTGCGGCGTCGGCTCGTCGTCCCTGCCTTCGGTGGGCCGGCAAGCGTGTCGCGAAGTCTGAGGTTCTAGAGCAACGTCGAGGAGAGCATGGAAGACGAGAGATCACACGCGACGGAAAGTGGCGATTTCGGGCTTCTGCTGCACCCTTCTGCCGTGCCGGTCCTCGATATTTTGCGGTCCCGGCGTGAACTCGTCGTCACCCGCGACCTGACCCTGGTCGATGATGCCGAGGCGGAGTTGCGTCCCTGGACCTCATCTGCCTTGGCCCGCTCGGTCGTCTCGGAGGCCACGCTGCTGGCGTTCTCTCTCGCGCGAGAACGCGCACTCCCCATGGATTTTCGGGTGCCCGGGTCTCGGCTCACAACTCCCGACGAACGACGCCTGATGGCGCTCGTCGTCATAGCGGGGGAGGAGCATGATGACGGCCTGAAGGCGGAGGCCGCTTCCGCCCTCGGCGTTCCCACCATGGGTCTGACGAGCACCGCGGCCGCCAATCTGGCCTCGGCCATCAGGGATTCCGGTTTGCAATGGCCGGCCTTTCGCTTGGTCCACGCACCCGTCAGATCCGTGGCGGCTCCGGACATGCCAGATCCTGCCCCTTGCGTGGATGACGCGGCATTCAAGTTCAAAAGCTAGAGGACGGAAGGGCGACGGGCGCAAAATAAAGGGGCCGTCCAGCGGCCCCCTTACGTTGTCTTCAATAGGCAGTTATTCTTGCGTGGGCCGGTTGGTGCCGGACGCTTGTCCGCCCTTCCGTCCTGCCTCGGATGCCAGTTCGCGATCCTGAGAAAACGACCGTTTCTCGGCAGGAACGCTCTTGCCACCCTTGCTTGCAATCTCGCGTTGCCGATCGCCATCCATCGACGCGAAGCCCCGCTTCGAAGTCGAACTGCTTGTCGCCATCTCAAAGCCTCCTGGAGGTTAGGTCTGCTTTGAAAACAGCGGGGTGATACGATGGTTCCGTGAGACTTGGATAACCTTTGCAACGGGAAGCGATCCTTGAACAGCGCAGACGAATTGCAGTTCCCGCCGTCTTGCCGAGGTTGCCGATCCATGCTTTTCAAAGGCATTGCGCACGTGTCGCACCCCGGGCCCATGACAGGAGTCGGAGCCGTGAAGTCCTATGACGACAGCAACATCTTCGCCAAGATCCTGAGAGGGGAAATTCCCTGCCACAAGGTCTATGAAACCGACAAGGCGCTGGCCTTCATGGACATCATGCCGCGGGGCGACGGGCATGTGCTGGTCATCCCGAAGACCAAGGCGCGCAATATCCTGGATGTCGCCCGCAGACGACCTCGCTGATCTGATGCGGGCCGTGCAGGTGGTTTCCAAGGGCGTCGTCGAGGCGTTCGAGGCGCACGGTCTGACGATCCAGCAATTCAACGAGCCAGCCGGCGGACAGGTGGTGTTTCACCTGCACTTCCACGTCATTCCCCGCTGGGAGGGCATTCCGCTGAAGCCGCATTCAGGCGCATATGGAGAAGCCGGAAATTCTGTCGGCCCATGCGGAGAAGCTCCGGAACTCGCCTTGGACGATAGGCTGCGCGGCGGCGCTGGGTCGCGCCTACACCCAGTCCATCGCCCGCCCGACTGCCTTCGCTCCACGCCGCGTTGAGGCGGCGCCGGTCGGAATCCTCCATTTCCGGACGCCAGCGTTTGTCGACGGCCCAGTTCTGCACGAGTTCGGCCGTGCCGCCCCAGAACCCGGTCGCGAGGCCGGCCGCGTAGGCCGCGCCCAGGGCCGTCGTTTCGATCACCTTCGGTCGAACCACCGGAACGTTGAGGATATCGGCCTGGAACTGCATCAGCAGGTCGTTCACCACCATGCCGCCGTCGGTGCATAGCTCCTTGACGGCGATGCCCGTATCCTGGGTCATCGCTTCGAGAACTTCGACGGTCTGAAAGGCGGTCGCTTCCAGCGCGGCGCGGGCGATGTGCCCCTTGTTGGCGTAGCGCGTCAGCCCCCCGATCAGACCGCGTGCGGCGGCATTCCAATGGGGCGCGTAGAGGCCCGAGAACGCCGGCACGATCGTCACGCCGCCGCTATCGGGAACGCTTCGCGCGAGTTCCTCGATATCGGCGCTATGCTCGATGATACCGAGATTGTCCCGCAGCCATTGGATCAGCGCGCCCGCGATGGCGATCGACCCTTCCAGCGCATAGACCGGTTTGGCCTCGCCGAACTCGTAGCCCACGGTCGTGAGCAATCCGTGCTTCGACGGGTAGGGCGTCTCGCCGGTATTCATCAGCATGAAACAGCCGGTGCCATAGGTGTTCTTCACCTCGCCCTGCTCGAAGCAGGTCTGGCCCACCAGCGCCGCCTGCTGGTCTCCGAGAATTCCCGCGATGGGAACGCCCGCGAGCAACCCGACCGCCTCGCCATAGACCTCGCTCGACGAGACGGATCGTCGGCAGGCAGGCGGCTGGGATGTCGAACAGCGAAAGGATCTCCGCATCCCATTGCGAGGGTTCGGATATCCATCAACTGCGTGCGGCTCGCATTGGTGACGTCGGTGATGTGGCAGCGACCGGCGGTCAGGTTCCAGACGAGCCAGCTGTCGACGGTCCCGAACAGGACGTCGCCGGCGGCGGCTTTCTCGCGGGCGCCCGGAACGTCATCGAGAAGCCAGCGCAGCTTCAGGCCGGAGAAGTAGCTCGTCAGCGGAAGTCCGGTCTTGTCGCGCAGGCGGTCGTGGCCGCCGTCGCGCGCGAATTCGGCGACGATGGAATCGACCCGCGTATCCTGCCAGACGAGGGCGTTGTGCAGGGGCTGTCCCGTGCGCCTGTCCCAGATCAGCGTGGTCTCGCGCTGGTTGGTGATTCCGATCGCGGCGAGATCGCCGCGGCGTTCAGCCCCTTCTGCGCAAGAGCCTCGCCGATCACGGCCTCGGTGTTCCGCCAGATCTCGATCGGGTCATGTTCCACATAGCCCGGCTGCGGGTAGATCTGCCGATGCTCCTGTCTGCGCGACCGACACGATCGAACCGGTCCTGGTCGAACAGGATGAAGCGCGAAGAGGTCGTGCCCTGGTCGATGGCGCCGACATAATTGGCCATGAAACGCTCCCGAGACCGGATCTTGCTTAAGGCTGCTCCTAGCGCGCTTGCGATTGGGCGGCAAATCGGCCGCGGCTGCGCGTCGCCAGGTAGGCGTCGATGCGGGCGGGCGCATCCGCCCGGTACATGCAGGCCGAGCTTCGAGCGCCGCCAGAGGATATCCTCGGCGCTGCGCGCCCATTCGTGGTCGGACCAGATAATCCACTTCCGCGGCCGTCAGCCCAGCGCCGAAATCCTCGCCGAGATCGGCCATGGACGTCGCGGTGCCGATGAGGTTCGTGATGCGGGTGCCATAGGCGCGCGACAGCCGATAGGCGAGGGCGGGATCGAGGAAGGGAAAGCGCGACTTTCACCGTCGCGAGGAAGCGGTCGAAATCCGCGTCCGGCATGTCGCCGCCCGGGAGTTTCGCCGTCTCGGTCCAGGACGGCTTCATGGCGGGGAAGAAACGTTTCAGATCCTCCAGCGCGTGCTCGGCGAGCTTGCGGAAAGTCGTGATCTTGCCGCCGAAGATCGACAGCACCGGCGCGCTGTCGTTGGGCGCGTCGAGCTCGAACACATAGTCGCGGGTGACCGCGGACGCATTGCTCGAACCGTCGTCGAAAAGCGGCCGCACGCCCGAATAGGTCCACACCACGTCGCCAGGCTCGATCTCGCGCTTGAAGAAATGGTTGATCGCATCGCAGAGGTAGCGGATCTCATCCCCGCTGATCTCCACCTTCTTGTCGGGCACGGCTTCGACGGGAATGTCGGTGGTGCCCACGAGCGTGAACTTGCCCTGATAGGGGATCGCGAAGACGATGCGCTTGTCCTTGTTCTGGAGGATGAAGGCCTGATCGCCGTCGAACAGTTTCGGCACCACGATGTGGCTGCCCTTGACGAGCCGCACGTTCTTGTTGGTGTTGAGGCCGAGTTTGGAGTTGAGAACATCCGCCACGAAGGGGCCGCCCGCATTGACGATGGCGCGGGCGCGGACCTCATAGCGGCCCTGGCTGCGCATCCTCGAGTGTCGCGACCCAGATGTCGCCGTCGCGGCGCGCGGAGACGAGCTTCGTGCGCACGCGGATGTCGGCTCCGCGCTCGAAAGCGTCGAGGGCGTTCAGCGCGACCATGCGGCTGTCTTCGACCCAGCAATCCGAATACACGAAGGCGGTGTCGAATCCGGGCTTCAAAGCCTGTCCGGCGGGATGGCGGGTGAGGTGGATCGTCTCGGTTCCGGGCAGCCGCTTGCGGGGCGCCAGATGATCGTAGAGGAAGAGGCCGAGGCGCACGAACCAGGCCGGGCGGATGCCCTTTTCGTGCGGCAGGATGAAGCGCAGCGGCCAGATGATGTGCGGCGCGGCCTCGAGCAGGCGCTCGCGCTCGAAAAGCGCCTCGCGAACGAGCCGGAACTCGTAATATTCGAGATATCGCAAGCCGCCATGGATGAGCTTGGTGCTGGCCGAGGAGGTGTAGCCGGCGAGGTCGCCCTGTTCGCACAGAACCACCGACAGACCGCGGCCGACCGCATCGCGCGCGATGCCCGCCCCGTTGATGCCGCCGCCGACGATAAGAAGATCGGTTATTGTCGTCACGTAACGCGTCTTTCCTTCGAAAGCCGGACCCCCGGCGCTTTGCTAATGATTTCTTTAGCCGCCTAAGGCAAGTGAAATTTAATCACGGCTCGGCAGGCTCCGGTGCGAGGAGCAGGTTTAGCACGAAGGCGATCAGCGAGCCGAGAGCCATGATGAAACAAAGGATCGGCGACCGCCTGATAGCCGCCCCACCATCGCCCACAGCGCCCCGAACGCGAAGGGGGCCGCCGATTGGGCGAGCCGGACCGGCATCGCGATCATGCCCTGGATGGCGCCGTAATCCTCGCGGCCGAACAATTCCTGCGGCAGCAGCGCCCGCACGATCGTCAGCATGCCGTTCGACGCGCCGTAGAGGAGCGCGAACACGAAGAGCAGCCATGACCCGGCGGGAATGAAGGGCAGGAGCCCGAAACCCAGCGTGCTCACCGCCATGGTGATCAGGCCGATGGCCCGCAGGCTCAGGGCCCGCTCGCCGAAGCCGGTCGCGAAGCGGGCGGCGACCTGCGCCGGCCCGATCACCGAATAGGCGAGCACCGCGGATTCGAGGGTGAATCCGCGCTCCACGAGGAGCGGAATGAGATGGATGGGCAGCCCGGTCGAGATGATTCCCTGGAACACCGACATGGCGACGAAGCACCAGAATGACGGTTTGGTCAGGACCCGGCGCGGATCCGACCGGATCGCAGAGGGCGGACTCGGAGTGCCGCGCCGGCTGCCCGGCGGCTTTGGGGATCGCCACCACGTGCAGGGCGGCGCAGATGACCAGGTTGACGGCGGCCAGAAAAAGCAGCGATCCGCGCCAGCCATAGGCCTCGATCAGCACGTGGGTGAGGGGGATGAAGACCGTGCTGGCAAACCCGCCGATCAGCGTCATCACGGTGATGCCGCGCCGCGCCTGAAATCCGAGCCGCAGCGCCAGAACCGCGAAGCCCGGCTCGTATAGAACGGCGCTCATGGAGGCGCCGAGGCCGATCCAGATCAGCACGAACAAGGCGTAGTCGCCGACCTGGGACCAGAGCGCCAGCAGGATCGCGGCCAGAATGGAACCGCCGGTCATGACGGCGCGGCCGTAGCCCCGATCGATCAGCCGACCCGACCGGGACCGCGAAGAAAGCCGAGGAGACGAGAGCCAGCGAATAGGCCGCCGTCAGCGCCGATTTGGACCAGCCGAGATCCCGTTCCATCGGCTCGATGAGAAGGGCGAAGGCGTAGAAGAGGGTGCCGTAGGAGACGAGCTGGGTGACCGACAGGGCCGTCACGAACCCCCAGGGCATGCGGTCGGAACGCGACATGTCGGCCTTCACCTTGCTCGGCCCCGCTGGTTTCCGCGACCGAAGAATTCCGCGCAAAAGCGCGTCGGTGGCCCTTATGTCAGCCGCTGAGCTTGACGAACAGCCCCTTATCCCTCATATGCACAGCACGGCGTCAGCGCTCCGATCGAGAGCCGCTTGAGTGGGGCTGCGTGACGGATATCCGCCCGATGGTGGAGGCCCGGCCCCTTTCTTCAATCGCTTGACCGCTCGACTGCCCCATCACGCGGGTGGTCGCCAAGAGCCCGGCAGCGCCCGTCTTCCAACTGAATTGGCATGACGAACTTGGCCTTTTTGGCTCATTTTTTCTGCTCGAAAGATACCCACTTTGACTCTTTTCACCGATTTCGGATTGGCCCAGCCGATCCTGAAGGCGCTTGCGACCGAAGGCTACGAGAAGCCCACCCCGATCCAGGCGCAGGCCATTCCCTATGTGATGGCCGGCCGCGACATCTGCGGCATCGCCCAGACCGGCACCGGCAAGACGGCGGCGTTCGCGCTGCCGATCATCCATCGCCTGTCTGAAAATCCCCGCGCTGCCGTCCGCAAGGGCTGCCGCGTTCTCGTGCTGAGCCCGACCCGCGAACTGGCCAGCCAGATCGCCGACAGCTTCCGCACCTATGGCCGCCACATGAAGCTCACCACCTCGGTGGTGTTCGGCGGCGTCGCCATCGGCAAGCAGGAGCGCGATCTCTCGTTCGGCGTCGACGTTCTGGTGGCGACACCCGGCCGTCTGCTCGATCTCATCGATCGCCGGGCGCTGAGCCTGCGCGATGTCGAGATCCTCGTTCTCGACGAGGCCGACCAGATGCTCGACCTCGGCTTCATCCACGCGTTGAAGCGCATCGTCACGATGCTGCCGAAGGATCGCCAGACGCTGTTCTTCTCGGCCACCATGCCGAAGACGATCTCGACGTTGGCCGACACCTTCCTGCGCGATCCCGCCCGCGTCGCCGTCGCCCCGGTGGCGACGACGGCGGAGCGTGTCGAGCAGAGCGTCATGTTCGTGTCGACCGGCCGCAAGCAGGCTCTCATCGAGACTGTGCTGCAGGATCCGGCGATCGAGCGCGTGCTCGTCTTCAGCCGCACCAAGCACGGCGCCGACAAGATCGTGCGCGGTCTCGAAAAGGCGGGCGTCAACGCGTCTGCCATTCACGGCAACAAGTCGCAGCCGCAGCGTGAGCGGGCGCTCGCGTCCTTCCGCGCCGGTTCGTGCCGGGTTCTGGTCGCCACCGATATCGCGGCCCGCGGCATCGACGTCGACGGCGTCAGCCACGTGATCAACTACGACCTGCCCAACGTGCCGGAATCCTACGTCCACCGCATCGGCCGCACGGCCCGCGCGGGCGCGACCGGCATCGCGATGTCGTTCTGCAACGATGAAGAGCGGGCGTTCCTGCGCGACATCGAGAAGCTGACGCGCCTCAAGGTTCCGGTTGCTGCGTTGCCGGAAGGCTTCCAGGCCGGTCCAGTGGCGGGCGAACGGGAAGAACCCCGCGAGCCGCGCCGCCAGCAGCAGGCGCAGCGTCCCCGCTCCGCGCCTCATGCCCGCGGCCATCAGGGCCACGGCGCACCGCGCGAACGCCGACCCCAATGCGGATCGCGGACCGAAGCGTCATCGTCCGCGCGGCGCAAAACCCGCGGGCGCGACTTCCGGCAGCGGACAGCGCCAGCATCAGCAGCCCGCGCGCGCCAGCGAGTCGCGCGGCGATGGCCGTCAGGTCAGCTGGCTCGACAAGGGCCCGCGCGGCCGCTGAGACAACGATCGATTTCGCCCCGCGTTTTTCCGCGGGGCGAGATCCTTGCTCCGAGCGCCTAGTCCGACATGGCCGCTTCGCGCACTTTTTCGGATATCCATTCATTGAGACTGAGCCTCTCGGCCGCGGCCGCAGCCACGGCCGCTTCATGGACCTTTGGGTCGAGGCGCAGGTTGAGCTTGCCGGAAAAGTCACGATAGGGGGCGATGCCTCGCTCCTTGCAGGCCTCCACGTAAACCTTCAGCGAAATGCGCCCTTCCGCTTTCAGGCTGGCGACATCGGCGGCATAGAAATCGGCCCCGCCGCTGAGTCCGATGAACTCGCCGCGAAACATCTCCAAGTCTGGATCGTAAGCGACGACCGCCTTGTGGCCTTCGATATCCAGCAGATTGTTTTTCACGGTCCAACTCCGTTGCTCTCGAGCCACTTCCGCACGCTTGCCAACGCACCCTTGTCGGTATCCGGCAAAGGATGAGGCCGGTGGAATACCCTGACCTCGCCAGCCCAGAAGATTGCCACCCGTGACCCTTCTCGTTCGCTCAACTCCGCCCCAAGAGCGATAAACAGCCCTTCTATCGCTCTCCACGGCACCGAGCCGCTGACCGGGCGTTTGTAGATCAGTGTGAGCGTAGCCAGATGTCTGCTCTTCAATCTAGTACTATTTTTTGGTACTAAAATCAAGGGTGCTAATGATAAGGATCCGCCGCGTCCCGCAATCCCATCGCCCATGAAGTTGAACGCCAGCACGACGATCACCACCGGGATGATCGGGAAGAGCAGCCACGGGTGAAGCTGCACCGCCGCGAGGTTCTGCGCCTCGTTCAGCAGGACGCCCCAGGAGGTGATGGGCGGGCGCAGGCCGAGGCCGAGGAACGAGAGGGCGGTTTCGCCGAGGATCATCGACGGGATCGAGAGCGTCGCCGAGGCGATCAGGTGGCTCATGAAGTTCGGGATGAGATGGCGCGAGATGATGCGCTGCTTCGAGGCGCCCATGAGTTCCGCCGCCTTCACGAAATCCTCCTCGCGCAACGACAGCAGCTTCGAGCGGACGGCTCGCGCCAGGCCCGGCCAATCGAGCAGGCCGAGGATGATCGTGATGCCGAAGAAGACCAGGATCGGACTCCAGTTGGCGGGCAGCGCCGCCGAGAGCGCAAGCCAGAGCGGCAGTTCGGGCAGCGAGCGCAGGATCTCGATCATCGCGCTGGATGACGTGATCGACCCAGCCGCCGAGATAGCCCGCCAATCCGCCGAAGAACAATCCGAGCGTGAACGATACCGCGATGCCGACGATGCCGATGGTGAGCGAGATCCGCGCGCCGTAGATGATGCGCGAGAGCAGGTCGCGCCCAAGCCTGTCGGTGCCGAGCAGGAACATCGTGCCGTTCTCGGGCGGGCAGAACAGATGCAGGTTCGACGGCACCAGACCCCAGAAATCGTAGCCGTCGCCAGCGGCACAGGAAGCGAATCGGCTGCGGCGTCGACGTGTCGATCGTATAGACGCGGCGGAAGCTCTCGATATCGAAGGTGAACTTGTAGGGATACACGAAGGGTCCCACCAGCTTGCCGTCATGCATGAGGTGCACGGATTGCGGCGGCGCGTAGAGAAAGTCGCCGTGGCGCTTGGTCTGGTTGTAGGGCGCGATCATCTCCACGAACGGGCACCATCGCGTAGAAGGCGAGGAGAATGAACGCCGCGGCGACCGCGACCTTGTGGCGACGGAACTTCCACCACATCAGCCGCCACGAGGACGCGCGATAGAAGCTTTCGCTTTCGGCCCCCATCGGCTCCGTGGCGCCCGGATCGAAGGGCGCGGAATCGACGTAGTGCTGCTTGAGAGACAGGGACTCGTTCATCGGCCGCCACCGATGCGAATGCGCGGATCGAGCCATGCGAGCAGAAGATCGGAGACCAGCATGCCGATCACCGTGAGGATCGCCACGAACATCAGGATGAAGCCGGCGAGAAACTGGTCCTGGCTCTTCAGCGCGTTGAGCAGGATCGGGCCGACCGTCGGCAGGCGACAGAACCAGCGAGACCAGCACGGAGCCGGAGACGAGATGCGGCAGCAGATTGCCGATATCGGAGATGAACGGGATTGAGCGACATGCGGAAGGGATATTTCAGCAGCGCCTTGCGCGGCGGTGAGGCCCTTTGCCTTCGCGGTCACATAATATTGCTTGCCGAGTTCATCGAGAAGGTTGGCGCGCATGCGCCGGATCATCGCCGCCGTGCCGCCGAGCCCGATGACGAGGGTGGGCACGATGAGATGCGACAGGAGCGACTGGATCTTCGGCCATGTCCACGGCTCGCCGGCAAATTGCGGGTCGTAGAGGCCGCCGATGGAAACGCCGAACCAGCGATTGACGTAGTAGAGCAGGATCAGCGCCAGCAGGAAGCTCGGCGTCGCGAGGCCGATATAGCCGATGAAGGTCGCGATGTAGTCGCCCACCGAATATTGCCGCGTGGCGGAATAGATGGCGATGGGGATCGACACGAGATGAATGAAGATCACCACCGCGAGATTCACCAGCAGCGTCAGCCACAAGCGCATCGCCGACGACCTCCATCACCGGACGGTCGATATTCGAACGACCAGCCCCAGTCGCCCTGGAGCAGGCCGGAGAACCCGTTCTGGCCCGGCATGAAGCCCATCCAGACGAGATATTGCTCCCAGACCGGGCGGTCGAGCCCGTATTGCTTGATGAGAAATTCCGCCTTCGCGACGGATGCGGATTCGCCTTGCGCGCGGAGCTCCGCGATCTGGTTGGTCAGGAAGTCGCCCGGCGGCAGCTTGATGATCACGAAGACGAGCGCCGAGATGATCAGCAGCGTCACGCACATGGTGACGAAGCGACGCAACAGGAAAGTGATCATCGGCGAGCCTCTTTGAGCACGGCTCTTGTTCCAATACATCTGATCGACGCGATAGATGCCGATCATCGCCGTCGGCTCCCACGAATAGAGCGCCTTCTGCGGCAGGCCCTGCAAGCCGTTGCGCACGACGATGGGCTGCAACGCGCCCGCGACCGTGCCGATGGTCCATTGGTTTTCCGCGTGGTTGCGCAGGATCTCGCCCCAGGCGTCTCGCTGCACGGCGCGGTTTCCGGTGTTCATCCAGAGGTCGTAGACGGCGAGGAGGCGCTTCGCCTCGGGGATGTCGACCGCTTCGCCGTTCTTGCCCTTGGTCTCCACATACTGGCCCCATTTCGACCAGGCGTAATTGTCCTGCCGCATGGGCGCGAATTCGGTCGGCGGCATGATCGCGGTCGGGATGGCGTTGTCGAACCCCTGGCCCGCCACCATGGTGGTCAACCCGGCAAAGACGCGGTTGCGCATGACCGTCCGGTCCTGCGGCTTCACGAAGAGCTTCACGCCGATCTCGCGCCAGAACTCCGCGATCAGCGTCAGGCCGTCGACGACGAGGGTGCTCTCGCCATCGGTCTCGACGATGATCTCGAGCTCGCGTGCCGTCCGGCAGCAGGCGGATGCCGGCGGAGTTGCGCTTGGTCAGCCCGATCTCGTCGAGCAGGCGCGAGGCCTCGCCGGGATCGTAGTCGGCGTTGAGTGTGCGCAGCATCGGCTGGGAGAGCGGGCTCTCCTCCATGATGGTGTTGTTGCCCTCGATCCCGAGGCCGAAGAGCAGCGCGTTGTTGAGGGTCTTGCGGTCGATGCCGAGCGAAAGCGCGCGGCGGTAGCGCGGAGTCGCGGTTGAGCGCGCGCCAGACCGGATCGGTCGCATTGAGGTTGGGATAGAGCGCGAGTTCCGATCCGCGCGCATAGGGCCACAGCAGCGTCGTGTAGCCTTGCGCTTTCTCGCCCTGCTTCAGGACCGGGATGTCGCCCATCGACAATCCGCGGAACAGGAGATCGACCTCGCCCGCATTGGCCTTCGCGGCAAAAAGGCCGCTCGCCGACACGTCCATGATGATGCGGTCGACATAGGGAAGCTGCTGCCCCTTGGTGTCGACGCGGTGATAATACGGATTGCGCTCGAAGACGAAGCGGTTTGCCGGCGCGCGGTTCGTCACGCGCCAGGGCAGCAGCACCGGCAGATCCGGATTCGTCTGCTCCTTCATGTCGTCGAGGCGGTTGTGAAGCGCCGCCCACGATTTCAGCTTCTGCGCCTTCGCCGCCTCCTCGAGCTTCGCCTTGTCGGCATATTTCGCGTGGAACTTCTTGAGGTAATGCGCCGGGCCGATAGATGCCCGGATCGACGGGGTCCGGCGAGCTGCGGCAGGAAGCGGGGATTGGGATTGTCCCAGGTGTAGCGCACGTGGCGCTCGTCGAGCACCTCGAACTTCGCGCGGCTTGCCGCCGGCGATCATGAATTCCGGGACGCCGGCGGGCGACAGCTCGTGGTTGTTGGCGACGTCTTCCCAGTAATAGCGGAAATCCTCCGCGGTGAACGGTGCGCCGTCCGACCAGCGATGGCCGGCGCGCAGAGTGAAGGTGAAGATGCGGTCGTCGATCGTTGTCGACGCTCTCGAGGATGTCCGGCTTCAGCTCGAGGTCGCGGTCGTAGCCGACGAGCCGCGTATAGGCGTAGGTGGTGATGTAGCGGATGTCGCGCGGGCGCGGCACGAGCGTGACGATGTCGCCGCCGTATTGGCCGGCGTTGCCCGCTTGGCGTCTCGACGACCAGCGGCGCCTGCGGCAGGCGTTGCGGCGACCGGCGGCAACTCGTTGCGTCCGACTTTTTCGGCGAGAAGCGGTGCCTCGCTGAAGCGCTTGCGCCGCGGCGCGGCCAAGGCCAGAAGGCGACGAGAGCAGAACGCGGCCGATGCCTCGATGCGAAAGAGTTGTGAACATCATGCCGCCTCCCTGGCGATGCCGGTTCCGACGCGAATTTGTGACCGGGCTCGATTTCCTTCATGCTGCCGAATTCGCCCGTCGTCGAGCCGGTAGGGCTCGGGCCATTGCGACGGATCGGCGAAGCGCTCCGACCCGCAGCTTGTGGAAATCGAGCGGGCGGTCGATGTCGGGGTCGGGCACCGCTGCGAGCAGCGCCTGCGTGTAGGGATGGACGGGATTGCGGAAGAGCGAGGTCTTCGGGGCCTCCTCGACGATATAGCCCCGGCACATGACCGCGATCGTGTCGGCGATGTAATCGACGACCGCGAGGTTGTGCGACACGAAGAGGTAGGACAGGCCGAGCGCTGCCTGCAGGTCCTTCAGCAGGTTCAGCACCTGCGCCTGCACCGACACGTCGAGCGCCGAGACCGGCTCGTCGCAGATCAGCACCCGCGGCTCCAGCGCCAGCGCGCGCGCGATGCCGATGCGCTGCCGCTGCCCGCCCGAAAACGAATGCGGATAGCGCCGCAACACGCGCTGGTCGAGGCCCACCATGTCGAGCAATTGCTTGGCGCGCTCGTAGCGCTCGTCGGACGTGCCGATGTCGTGGATCCGCAAGGGCTCGGTCAGAAGCTCATAGACGGTCATGCGCGGATTGAGCGACGAGAACGGGTCCTGGAAGATGAACTGCACGTTGCGGCGATAAGCCGTCAGCGCATCGCCTTCGAGGTCGTGCACGTCTCTGCGGGCCCGAGCCGTCGTCGAACAGAACGCGGCCGGAATCCGGGTTCATCGCCCGCATGATGATCTTCGAGACGGTGGTCTTTCCGCAGCCGGATTCGCCGACGAGCCCGAGCGTCTTGCCGGCCGGCAGCGCGAGGTTGACCCCGTTGACGGCGTGGATGGTGCGGACCTTGCCGGAAAACCACCCGGATCGCAGCGTGAAGGTCTTGGTGAGATCCTCGGCCTGCAGGATCGGGCCCGAGGGCGGCGCGCTCGGGCCGGCGTCTCCGTCTGCGCCAGCACCGCGCTCTTCACCTCGCGGATCGGCGTCAGCCGCTCGCCTTCCGCCATGGCGAAACGCGGCACGGCGCGCATCAGCGCCTGCAGATAGGGATGCTGCGCATGGCGGAACAGATCGTCGCGCGTTCCCGCCTCCATCACGCGCCCGCGATAGATCACCACCACTTCGTCGGCGACGTTCGCCACCACGCCGAGATCGTGCGTGATGAGCAGCACCGACATGCCGGTCTCGACCTGAAGCTCCTTGATGAGATCGAGGATCTGGGCCTGCGTCGTCACGTCGAGGGCGGTCGTCGGCTCGTCGGCGATGAGAAGCGCCGGGCGCGTGATCAGCGCCATGGCGATCATCGCGCGCTGGCGCAGGCCGCCCGACAATTCGAACGGATAGGTGCGTCAGCGCCCGCTTCGGGATCGGGAAATCCGACCCGTGCCAGCACCTCCAGGGTGTGCTTTTCGCGCTTCCGCCGCATCGTTGGCGATATGCGTCAGATAACTTTCCGAAATCTGGTCGCCGATGGTGTGCAGCGGCGACAGGGATGTCATCGGCTCCTGGAAGATCATCGCGATGCGTCCGCCGCGCATGTCGCGCATGGCCGCGCTTTCGGCCTCGAGGCCCGCGATGTCGACCGGAGTTGCCGGTCGCCGGATCGTTGAACAGGATCGAGCCGCCGCCGATCGTCGCCTGCTTGGGCAGGATCTGCAGGATCGCCTGCGCGGTGACGGATTTGCCCGAGCCGGATTCACCCACGAGCGCAACAGTCTTGCCTTTGGGGATATCGAAGGTCAGCCCGTCCACGGCCCGGAAGTTGCCGGAATCCGTGACGAAATCCACCGTCAGCTGGCGGACGGACAGGAGCGGCTCATCCATAGGCTTCTCCAGCAAAGGCGCATTATAGGACGCATAACGCGTTACAGCTCGACGACGTTTCCGATTTTGTCACAGAATAACTTTCGAACCGGCGCAAAGTGAAGTTCTTTTGCGCGGCGAGAAAGACCAGCAGCTCCTCGCAGAACGCACCAGATGGCCTCATCATGGACGAGATGATGGGTGAGAAATCCGATCGGCTCGCGATCGGCCTGCGCTGGACGGCGCGGGTGCGACGGCGCCGGCGAGGGCTCGCCACCAATGCCGGAACGTCGAGCAAGGCTGCGCGTCGCCGTGCCAGTCGATCGGATCGACATGCGTGTTGACCTGCAACAAGCCCGGGCGCGGGATGCGCGGAGCGGTCCGGTCGCGGAACGTCGACAGGCCCACATATCCCGCCTCGGGCAGGGGCCGGACCAGCGCCGGCGCGATGCGGTTCCAGGGCGGCACGAAGACCGGCAGGCAGCTGTCGCCGAACACGCGCTTCGAGATGCTCGCAACCCCTCGCGTGCTTCGCCGCTCCATGACGGCCAGATCGCGGTGCGGCCCGAACTCGGCCTTCTTGTCGGTCCGGGCGGCGCATGGTTGGCGTGGCGCGTAGCCATGCACGAGGACCGAAGCGCGCGGTTCCTCGCGCAGGCGTTCGGCGAGCGACGGCTCGCACGCCTGCGGGATCGCCGCGAGCGCGAGGCCCGCGTCGAACGCGTCGGCGAGCCGCGAGCAGGCGGTCGAGTTGCGGCGTGTCGCCGCCACCGCGTCGTCGTCGCGCCACCAGAACGCGGCTCGCGACCGCGGTCGCGCGCGCCGTGCAGAGCGGTCGTCGACGGAGGGTCCAGTCGATCATCGGCGCGCAGCAGGGCGGGCGCGACAGGCCGAGCTCCTCGGCGATGCGCGACGCTTCGCGCGGCGCCGTCGAGCGCGATCGGATGCGGGCGGCGGGGCACGGCTTTCGCAAGCAGCGCCGTCGACCGCTTCGGCGAGCGAGGGTCCGATCGAGCGCATCCTCCGGCAGCACCTGCGCGAGGCCGCTGCGCCGCAGGCATTCGGCGCGCAGCCGCTGTTCGGTTTCGCGGCCCGCCTCGAACGGCACCAGAATCGCCCGCACGCCTGAGCGCAGGAGATCGACGCAGGTGTTGTAGCCCGCCTGGCTGACGGAGAATTCCGCGCCCGCGAGAAGCTGCGCGGAAGTCCGGGCCGCGCCCGCTCGACCGTCACATGCGGCGGGGCGTCGTGCCGGAGCGCTGCGAAGTCGTCGTCGTCGATCCCGCGCCCGACGAGAACGCGCCAGGGCCGTTCTGCTGACGATCCGCGCCGCCTCGAGCGCCGCCCGGTAGAGCGGGAGCGACGCGGCGCTCGATCCGCCCGAGACGACGATCCCGGCGCGCTGCGCGCCGATCGGCCGTCGGCGTCCCCTCGTCCACATATCCGGTATAGCGCAGCAGCGGACGGAGCCGCTCATCGACGGGCCAGGACAGGTCGAGCGGCGCAAGCGCCGGATCGCCGTGAACGAGAACGGCGTCGTAGAACTCGGCGAGCCGCGTCATGCGTCTGCGCGATCCGCTCCGGTTTTGCCGGCGCCACGAGAATGTCGCGGATCGACGACAGGATCAGCGGTCGCGGCCGCATCCGCGTGCGCTCGCGCAGCAGCGCCATGAATTCGTCCGCGAGGACGCGGCGGCCGAACGGGAACAGCTCGGTGATCAGGATGTCGCGGCCGCGCGCGTCGCAGCGCTGCGATCAGAGCGCGGCGACGCGCCTGCGAGAAAGCGGTCGTGACAGGCCGGTCGTTCCGTCGTCGAGCAGCGTGCGAGAAATCGGTGCCCGCGGATCTGACGGGCGGAAGCTGCACGAACGTCGACGTCGGCCGGCGCGAGGCGACGGAAGTGGGCATTCCGCCGGAGACGAGCGTGGTCGCATGACCCGCGTCGCGCAAAGGCCGCGCGCGAGGGCCGCCGCGCGGGTCAGGTGACCGGCGCCGAGCAGGTGCGTGACGGCGATGAGCGACGCGCTTCCTCATGCGGCGCTCTCGCCGATCAAGCGGCAGCGAGCGCATCGCGCAGGCGCGTCGGCTGCTTGCGCGAGGTTCCGCTCCCGGTGCACGAATGCGCGCGCCGCCTCGCCCATCCGCCGTCGCGCGATCGGCATCCGCGGATCAGCGTTCCGACGCTCTGCGCAAAGGCGTCGACATCGCCGGGCGGCGTCAGGATTCCGGTCTCGCCCGTCTCGGACGACGCTGCGCGACGCCGCCGAAATCGCCCGCCACGACGGGGTTTCCGAAGAGCTGCGCCTCCAGAAGCACCATGCCGTAGGCCTCGTTCACCGCCGGCCAGACCAGCAGGTCGGCGCGTTCGTAAAGGTCGCGAAGTCGCGTCGGCGTCGCATGCTCCGTGAAAGCGAACGCGCGGACCGAGCGGCGCGAACAAGCGTCTCGACGTCGCCGCGCGCCTCGCCGTCGCCGACGATGTCGAGGGTCCACGGGAGATGCCGCAATTGCGTCGAGCGCCTCTGCGAGAATGCGGTAGGATTCGAGCTTGTCGCCCTGTGCGCATCATCGCCACGGTCGAGAAGCCGCGGCGTCGCTTCCGGTGCGACGGCGGTGGGGGCAGGAGCGCTCCCATTCGGCCTCATCGAGAAACGGCGGCAGATCGACCAGCGTCTGACGCCGCGGTCTGCGCCGCCTGCAAGCGCGGGCCTGTCCTGGTCGGTCATGGTGAAGATCAGGTCGGCCCGGTCGAGCGCCTGCTCGGCGCCCCGGTGGCCGAGCGACCATGGACCCTCGGCGCGCTTCGCCGCGCGCGATCCTTCGGCAACCACGTAGGGAATGTCGAGGCCTCGGCGACGCGCGGGCCGATCCAGTCCGGCGCCTTGTAATAGACGTGATAGGTGAACCACAGAGCCGGGCGTTCGTCGTTCCGGAAGGGCGCGGTAATGCGCGATCAACCGCTCGGCCTCGGCGATGGAATTCGCGCCGCGCGCGCTCCTGAAAGTCGCCGATCGCCCGTCTCGTCATGCGTGCGCAGACGGCTCGCGAGCGTGGGCGCGAAACCCGGCCTCCCGCAACGCCTTCAGCAGCAGCCGCGCCATGGTCCTGTCGCCGGACGGGGAGGGATGGTCCGGGCTCTTCAGCGGCGCATAGAACGCCGATCGTGGCGCGGAGGCGCGTCACGCGGGCAACCGCGACGGTCGCGGCGGGATCGAGGATGGCGCGGAAGCGCTCCTCGAGCAGGTCGATGCCGCCCTCCATCGAGAAGTCGCGCCGCAGCCGCTCGAACGCGGAATCGGCCAGCGCCACGCGCCGCTCCGGCTCGCGCGCCAGAAGATTGATGGCGTTCGACAGCGCTTCCCAATCGCCCGGCGGCACCAGCACGCCGTCGCTGCCGTCGCGGATGAATTCCGGAATGCCGGCGAAATCGCTCGCCACGATGGCGAGCTTCTGGCTCGCGGCTTCCATCAGCACGTTCGGCAATCCGTCCCGGTCGCCGGACGCCGCCTTCTTCGAGGGCAGCACGAAGAGGTCGGCCTCGCGCAGCAGCGCGATGATGTCCGGCTGCGCCTTGGCGCCGAGAAACGCCACGCGATCGCCGAGTCCGCTCTTCTCCGCCTGCGCCTTCAGGCTCTTGAGAAGATCGCCGCCACCCACATGCGCGAAGCGCCAGTGCAGATCGGCGGGCAGGGCGGCGAGCGCCTGCAAGCAGGTCGCCAAAGCCTTTCTTCGCGACCGCGCGCCCGACCGACACGATGCGGATCGGGATCGGCCGGATCGGAACCGTCCCGCATCGGATCGCGTGTTCGGGCGGCGCGGGAAAGCGCGACAGGTCGAGGCCGTGATAGACGAGCGCTGACGCGATCGGGCGACGGGCTCAGGGCTTGCAGATGCGTGCGCCCTGCTCGGTGCAGGTCACGCCCCAGAGCGCATCGGCGAGCTTCTCGCGCTTCTCCCAATCCGGCGTCGTCCAGATGTCCTTGGCATGGGCCGAGAAGCGTCCAGGTCCGCCCGGTCAGGATCGCCGCATAGCGCACGACGGAAGCGGGCGTGTGCAGGTAATGGGAGTGGATGTGCACGGATATCGGCCGGCATCTCCCGCCCCATGACGAAAGCCTGGCCCAGCCGCCGTGACGCGGTTGGCGGTGAAATCGCGCTTCAGATCGGCCCAGAAGGCGCGCATGAGCTTTCCGAAGCCGGGCTGGCGCAGCGCGAAGAGCATGCCGCGCAGCACGCGCAACGGCTCCTCGTAGAGGTATTCCGGCAGATAGGTCACGCGCGCCTTGATCTTGCGGTTCATCGGATGAACCGCTTTCTCGGTCGGGTGCCGCAGCGACCAGATCTCGAGATCGAGCCCGCGCTCCTCGAGCGCCAGGATTTCCTGGGCGATGAAGGTCTCGGAGAGGCGCGGATAGCCCTTCACGACGACGGCGATCCGTCGGGCTTCAATGGGCAACGACATCTTGGCGATTACTCGGCTGCCTCTGAGGCGGGCATGTAGGCCCGGGGCTGCGTGAGAGCTTTAAGCCGCTCCTGCACCCGGTCAAGCCCATCGAGCAGGCCCGGGACCAGTGACCTCGGAGGGCCGGGGCTGCGTCGAGAGGTTGCGCAGGGCCGTCGCCATCCGCTCCGGCGTGCGCGGCTTCGGTGTAGTCGCTGAGCATGCTCACGAGGCCGAGCCGCTCGGCCTCGACCGCGCGGATATGCTGCTCCAGCCGCGGGCCGGGTCCGCGGCACGATCAGGGCGCGCTTGTCGAAGGACAGGATCTCGCAGAACGTGTTGTAGCCGCCCATGGCGACGATCGCCGTCGCCTTCTCCATCAGGTGCTCGATCTTGGTGTCGAACGACATGGCGTCGAGCTTCGGTTGCCGGCGAAATCCGATCCATGAACGACCGGCGCTGGTCCCGGTTGACGAAGGGGCCGAACAGGATGACGGCCGGCATGTCGGGGCTGTTGTCCGCCTCGTAGGCCGAGATCACCCAGTCGATCAGGTCGTCGCCATCGCCGCCGCCGCCGGTCGTGACGAGGATGAAGGGCTGCTTGGTGATCTTCGGGTAGCGCACCAGCGAGGGCGTCGCCGGCACTTCGCGACGCAGATAGCCCGTATAGGTGATGCGCGCCTCGACTTCCGGCGGCAGGTCGAGGGCGGCGAGGGGCTCGTAGACGTCCTTGAGGCCGTAGACCCAGATCTCGTCATAATAGCGGATCAGCGCCTGCCGGGCGTCCTTGCGCTCCCATTCCGGCACGAGAAGCGCCGGCTCGTCCATGACGTCGCGAATGCCGAGCACGAGCCGGCAGCCCGCCCGCTGCAGGTATTCGAGCGCCGGGATGACCTCGCCGCGAAAGCCGGTCGGCTCCTTGTCGACGATGAACACGTCGGGGCGGAAGGATTTGACCGCCTGAAGGATGAGCGCCTCGCGCAAGCCGACCGCCTCATCGAGCTCCACATTGAGGTTGAGGGTGCGGTAATCGCCATCCGGCAACTTGGTGACGCCCGGAATGCGAATGTAGTCGACCCCGCTGCCGAACTCGAAATTGCCGATCACCGGCGAGCCCGAAATGATCACCACGGAGGTGTTGGGGCATTCCTCCACGATCGCGTTGGCGATGGCCCGGGAGCGCCGCAAATGGCCCAAACCAAAGGTATCGTGGCTGTAAATGACCACGCGCGACGCCGTCTTTGCGCCATGGCGGAGACTTTGCCGTAAGGGGTTCCATCGTCACGTCCATGACCAGCCTGCCATGTAGGGCAGATTTTAGAGAAGGTATCGAATGACGTTAAGACACAGAGTTCCGAGGTTGCAATAGCCCTCGCCAATGTAGGTAAGGCGGCCGTTGAAAACGGAAAGAGGCCGCTGAAAGAGCCTATGGCGCGGACAAAGCGTTGGTGATATCGTCCGGCCAATGGAAAAAAGCCTGTTTCGTTATATCTGGACCCATTCGAAGCGCGACCAGATGCTTGTCTGCGGCGGTCGTGCTCGTGTCGCAGCCGTTTTATTTCGCGTCGCTCGACCTGCCCCGTCAGATCGTCAACCAGGCCATCCAGGGCGAGGCTTTCCGCGACGGGCAGGCCGACCGCGCCATTCCTTCCCCTCACGTTAAGCCTGCCGAACTTGCTCGGCGGCGCATCGATCGAGATCTTCCAGGGCTTTCGAGGTCGGCCGGATCGGGCTGCTGCTCGGCCTCTCGGGGCTCTTCCTGTTTTTCGTCATCATCAACGGCGCGTTCAAATACTGGATCAACGTCGCCAAGGGCGTGCTCGGCGAGCGCATGCTGCGGCGCCTGCGGTTCGACCTGTTCACCATGGTGCTGCGGTTTACCCCGGAGGCGCTGCGAACGGTCAAATCGTCCGAGACCGCGACCATCATCAAGGATGAGGTGGAGCCGGTCGGCGGCTTCATCGGCGACGCCTTCATCACGCCGGTCTTCCTCGGCATGCAGGCGCTCACCGCCCTGTTCTTCATCATGGTGCAGCATGTGTGGCTCGGGCTCATGGCGCTCGGCGTGGTCGGCATCCAGTTCACCATCATTCCGCGCATGCGGCGCGAATTGCTGCGTCTGGGCAAGCAGCGCCAGCTCGCCTCGCGCGAACTTGCCGGCCGCATCGCGGAAGTGCTCGGACGGCATCGAGGCCGTGCAGGTCCACAATTCCTATGCCTGGGAGCGCGCGGAAATCGGCCAGCGGCTGTTCCGGCTCTTCGACCTGCGCCTGCGCATCTACAACCGGAAATTCATCGTCAAGTTCGTCAACAATTTCCTGTCGCAGCTCACGCCGTTCTTCTTCTATTCGGTCGGCGGATATCTGGCGATTCGCGGCACGCTCGACATCGGCCAGCTCGTCGCCGTGATCGCCGCCTATCGGGAATTGCCGCCGCCGCTGAAGGAGCTCATCGACTGGGACCAGCAGCGTCTCGACGTGCAGGTGAAGTACGATCAGGTCGCGCAGCATTTCTCGGAAGAGCGCCTCGCGCCGCTGCTGTTCTCGCAGAGAGCGCGCGGACGAAATCCCGGCGCTGGAAGGTCCGCTCGTCGCCGAGGAATTGCGCGTGCAGCGATCCCCATGGCGGCGTGATCCTGAACGACGCATCGTTCGAAATCGCGCTGCCCGCCGAGGTGGCGCTGATCTCCGGCGGCGACGTCGGCCGCAAGCATCCTGGCGCAGATCCTCGCCCGGCGCATCACGTCGTTCAGCGGACGCATCCGCATCGGCGAGTGGGACCTGCGCCAGATTCCCTCGGCAGTCGCCGGGCAGAAGGCTCGCCTATGCGGGCGTCGATCCGATCCTCTTTCCGGGCAGCATCCGCGACAACCTCGTCTACGGCCTGCGCTACAAGCCGCTCGGCCAGCTACAAGGAGGACGAGCGCGAGGCCCTTCGGCGCATCAAGGAGGCGCAGCGGACCGGAAATCCGATCGAGAACATCGCCGACGAATGGATCGATTACGAGCATCGTCGGGGCGAAGAACGAGGAAGACCTCGACCGCATTCTCATCGACCTCATGAAGAAGGTCGGGATGGGCACCGAGATCTACCTGTTCGGCCTCGCGGGCCGCATCGATCCCGAGCGCGATCCGGAATTCGCAGGCCGGCTCGTGGAAGCGCGGCACCGGCTGCGCGAGACTTTCCAGGCCGAGGGCATGTCCGATCTCGTCGAGCCGTTCGATCCGCAGCAGTTCAACGACCAATCCACGCATCGCCGAAAACCTGCTCTTCGGCGTGCCCACCTCGGATGATTTCCGCGGCCGCAACCTGGCGGAAAATTCGAGCTTCCGCTCGGCCATCGATCAGGCCGGGCTTGTTCGACGATCTCGTCCACATGGGCCGGCAGATCGCCGAGACCATGACGGAAATCTTCGAGGGGTTGCCGCCCGGACATTCGCTGTTCGAACAATTCTCGTTCATCGGCGCCGAGGAGCTGCCGGAATTCGCCGCCGATCCTGCGCCGCAGCCGCTCGCGACGAAGTCGCTCGACAAGGGAAGACCGGACGCGCCTGCTCGCGCTGCCGCTGCAATATATCGAGGCCCGCCACCGTCTCGGTCTCATCGACGACAATCTGAAGGACCAGTTCGTGCGCGCGCGGGCGCTGGTGCGCGAGGAATTCGAGAAGGTCGAAGCGGGCGTGGAATTCTACGATCCCGAACGCGTCTGCGCCGCGGCGCCCGTGCGCGACAATCTGCTGTTCGGCCGCGTCAGCTATCGCGTGGCGAACGCGCAGGCGCGCGTCGCCGAAGCGATTTCGGCGATCGTCAACGAACTCGATCTTCTGGAGGATATCGAGCGGGTCGGGCTCGACCGGCAGGTGGGCACCGCCGGGCGCCTGCTCACCGCGCAGGAACGCGCCAGCGTCAATCTGGTAAGGTGTCTCGTGAAGCGACCCGACATTCTGGTCATCGACGGAGCGCTCGCGCCCTTCGACGAGGCGCGCGACGCAGAAGATGATCAAGCTGCTGATCGAACTCGGACGCGGCAAGAGCCTCTTCATGGTGCTGCCGAACGATCGACAGGCCGAGGACTTCGATATTCTGATGCGCTTCGGCGACGGAAAGATTACCACAGAGCAGAACGCCGGCCCGGCCGGAGGCCTTCGGAGCCACCGGCTCCGGACGCGCAGCGAATAGCAGGAGAGGTTGCATGACCCTTGAAGCCGAAGTTCAAACCTTGCGGCAGGTGCCGATGTTCAAGGACATCGATCCGGCGCGCTTGAAACTTCTGGCCTTCACCAGCGAGCGGGTTCAATTCGCCGACCGGCAGCGATTCTTCTCGCAGGGGGACGCGTCGGATTCGGCCTATGTGATTCTCGAAGGCGGGGCCGACGTCTTGCTCACCACGCCGACGGGCGAGATCAAGGTGGCGGAGCTGGAGAGCAATGCGCTCGTCGGCGAGATGGGCATTTTGTCCGATACGCCCCGCTCCGCGACCATCATGGCGTCCGAGCCGACGACCGCGCTTCGGATCGACCGGCGGGTGTTTCTGGAGCTGCTGGCGCAGTTCCCGCAGATGTCGCTTGCCGTGATGCGAGAGCTTGCGAAGCGCCTGGAACAGACAAACGCCAAATTGGTGGCAAAATCCGCAGGCTTAATTTTCTGTTAACGCGCAGCCGCTTAGCGAATAATAGGGTTACCTTACGGTTAAGCTGACCGATTATCGCCACATCTGCCCGCCACCCCTTGTTTCCTAGAGACAAAGGGGAAGGGTCCGCCGTCCCCGGCAGGATCCAGCGGGAAAACAGCGAATGCCGACTATTGCGATCACGCCTCTGGGCGCGATTCCGCGACGCGGGAAAATGTTCACATCGCCACGCGAGGCGGCCGCCACGCGATCCGTCTTTGCGCAACCCTCAGTCTGGTGCTGGGATTTCAGGCAATGGCCGCCGCGCCCGCCGCAGTCGCGACGTTGCCCAGCGCGCTTAATGGCTCGCCCGGTCTCTGCACCGGCCCCGGTCCCGGAACTTCGTAGGAATCCTGGGCTTTTTCGCTCCATCATCGAAGCCGCCTTTCCGGCAGCCACTCCAGTAAAACCCGCTGCCTGCCGATCCGGTTCCGGTCGAGACGGCGGACAACCCGGACGAGTTGATCCCGTTCGGCGGCCGCACGATCCCCCGCTGGCTGGTCCATTCCGTCCTGAAGGCCGCCCACGTGACGGGCGTCGATCCGGTCTACATGGTGACGCTCGCGGATGTGGAATCGAGCCTTTCCAACGAGGCGAAGGCGCCGACCTCGACGGCCCAGGGCCTGTTTCCAGTTCATCGACAGCACCTGGCTCGAGACCGTCCATCTCCATGCGGCGGATTACGGCTTCGCCGCCGCCGCGAAGGCAATCCGCATCGTCGATGGCGACCCGATCGTCGCGGACGAGAAGGATCGCGCCTGGATCATGAGCCTGCGCACCGATCCGTATTTCTCGGCCCTGATGGCGGGCGAACTGATCAAGGACGTGGAGCGGGCCTTGCAGGCGCAGGGCGAGCGGGAACTCGCAGGAAGCGGAGCTCTACCTCGCGCATTTCCTCGGCGCGGGCAGCGCGGTGCGTTTCCTCGACGTGCTCGATTCCGACCCGAACATGAGCGCCACGAAGCTCTTCCCGAAGGCCGCGAAGGCCAATGCGGGCTTGTTCATGGATGGCAAGGGCCGCAAGCGCCGCGCCGTCAGCGTGGCCGAATTGTACAACCGCATCGATTCCAAGATCGTGCGCCGCATGGACCGCTACGAGGATATCGGCCCGATCCTCGCCGAAGTGACCGCCCCGGCAGCAGTGTCTCCGCGGGTGGAGGCCTACGCGGCCGTGCAGTAGGCCCGCGTCCGAAACGCCTTCCTCAGAACGCCTTGAACGTGATGATCGTGTGCGTGTCGGCGATCTCGCCGATCGTCTGCACGTTCTTGGCGATGAAGTGGCCGATATCGACGCCGTCATCCACGTGGAACTTGGCGAGGATGTCGTAATTGCCGGCGGTCGAATAGATTTCGGACGCGATCTCCCGGTCGGCCAGCGCGCTCGCGACCTGATAGGTCTTTCCGAGCTTGCATTTGATCTCGACGAAGAAGGTCTGCATGGGGCGCTCCGATGATGTGTGCTCTATATGGCGCGAAAGACGCGCCGCGTGAAGTCAGGGCCGCCCGACGCTCACATAGGTGAATCCGCGCCGCCGCATGTCCTCGGGGCGGTAGATGTTGCGCAGGTCGACGACGATGGGTTCCGCCAGCAGGTCGTGCAGGCGGCGCAGATCGAGAGCGCGAAACGCGTCCCATTCCGTCACGATCACGAGCGCATCCGCTCCGCTCGGCGCAATCATAGGCGTCCCGCGCATATTCGACCTCGGGCATCAGCGCCTTCGCGGCCGCCATGCCCTCGGGATCGTAGGCCCGCACGCGTGCCCCCGCATCCTGCAAGCGTCGTGATGACGTCGAGCGACGGCGCATCGCGCATGTCGTCGGTGTTGGGCTTGAAGGTCAGGCCCAGCACCGCGATCGTCTTGCCGCGGACCGAGCCGCCGCAGGCCGCGATCACCTTGCGCCCCATGGCGCGCTTGCGCTGCGCGTTGACGGCCGCGACCGTCTCGATGATGCGCGTGGGCGCCTCGTGATCCTGCGCGGTCTTGATGAGCGCGAGCGTGTCCTTCGGAAAGCAGGAGCCGCCATAGCCGGGCCCCGCATGCAGGAACTTGGAGCCGATGCGGTTGTCGAGACCGATGCCGCGCGCCACGTCCTGCACGTTCGCGCCGACCTGCTCGCACAGATCGGCGATTTCGTTGATGAAGGTGATCTTCATGGCGAGGAAGGCGTTGGCGGCGTATTTGGTGAGTTCGGCGGTCCGGCGCGACGTCACCAGAAGCGGCGACTGGTTGAGGTAGAGCGGGCGGTAGATCTCCCGCATCACGTTGGCGGCGCGCTCGTCCTCGGTGCCGATGACGATCCGGTCCGGTCGCTTGAAATCGGTGATCGCCGCGCCTTCGCGCAGGAATTCCGGGTTCGACACGACGGCGAATTCCGCCTCCGGCCGGACCTCGCGGATGATGCGCTCGACCTCGTCGCCGGTCCCGACCGGCACGGTCGATTTGGTGACGATGACCGTATAGCCGTCGAGGGCGGCGGCGATGTCGCGCGCCGCCTGCTGGACGAAGGTGAGGTCCGCGTGGCCGTCGCCCCGCCGGGACGGGGTTCCGACCGCGATGAACACCGCCTCGGCCCTCGCCACCGCCTCCTGCAGGCTGGTGGTGAAGGAGAGCCGGTTCTCGCGCACGTTCTTGGCGACGAGATCGCTCAGGCCCGGCTCGAAGATCGGGATCTCGCCCCGGTTGAGGGCATCGATCTTGCGCGGGTCCTTGTCGACGCAGCAGACGTCGTGGCCAAAATCGGCAAAGCAGGCGCCGGAAACCAGGCCCACATAGCCCGCTCCGATCATCGCGACACGCATCAGGAACTCTCCGGTTGATCGAACGTCCGGTTTAAGCGGCGGAGGCGCGGCGGCAAGCATGGCCGGGACCGGGATGACGGTTGCGACGGAAGTCTTTGACTTCCCGGCCGCGGCAGGCACAAAAGACCGCCGATTCAATTTCGAGGCTGTTCATGGACAACCCTTTTCTCGTCGAGGTCGTGCGCGGCCATCTGGTCGAATCGCGCCATCGCGGCAGCGTTTCGGTGGTGGAGGCCGATGGCGGCATGCGTGTTTTCGCTCGGCGACGTGGACACGGCCGGTCTTCCCGCGCTCGGCCGTCAAGGCGCTTGCAGGCACTCCCTTTGGTCGAGAGCGGAATTGCCGAACAATTCGGGCTTACCGACGAGGAGATCGCGCTCGCCTGCGCGTCCCATTCCGGCGAGCCCGCTCATGTGGCGGTCGCGGCCGCGATGCTGGCGAAGGCCGGGCGCGACGTCTCCTGCCTCGAATGCGGCACGCACTGGCCCATGGGCGAGGCGGCCAACCGGGCGCTCGCCGCGAGCGGGCGGCAAGCCCACGCGCCCTGCACAACAATTGCTCGGGCAAGCATGCGGGCTTCATCTGCCTCGCCTGCGGGTCGGGGAGCGACCCGGCGGGCTACGTCAGGGCCGGCCACATGGTGCAGCAGCGGGTCCGCTCGGCGCTCGAAGACATCACCGGCGCGTGCCACGACGAGGAGCATCAGCGGCATCGACGGCTGTTCGATCCCCACCTACGCGATTCCGCTGCCGGCCATGGCCTTCGGCTTCGCCCGGTTCGGCACCGGGGTCGGCGTCTCGCCCGATACGGCGAAGGCGGCGGCGCGCATCCGCAGGGCGGTGGCGGCGCATCCCTTCATGGTCGCCGGCACCGATCGCTTCGACACGAAGGTCATGGAGATCCTGGGCGAGCGGGCCTTCGTCAAGGTCGGCGCCGAGGGCGTCTATTGCGCCGCCCTGCCGGAACTCGGCTATGGCATCGCGCTGAAGGCCGATGACGGCGGCACCCGCGCCGCCGAGGCCATGATGGGCGCGCTGCTCCTGCGCTACCTCACCCTCGACGGACGACGAGCGCGCCGCCATCGAGGCTCTCGCCCACCCGGTCCTGCGGAACTGGAACGGCATCGAAGTCGGGCGGCTTGCGCGCAACCGACGAGCTCAGGCGAGCGGAATCTAGAGCCCCAGCAGCCCGACGATCTCGTCGGCGCCGGCGGTCGGCGACAGCGTTCCGGCCGCGATGGCCTTCTCGATTTCCGGCACGCGCTGGCGCAGCGCCGCGTCGTGCGCGAGCCGATCGTGCAGGCGCTCGTGGACGAGGGCCCACATCCATTTGGTGTCCTGCGCGCGCCGTTTCGCCGCGAGTTCGCCCGTCGCCTCCAGGCGCTTGCGATGGTCGAGCACCTTGCCCCAGAGCTCGTCGAGCCCCTGGCCGGTCAGGCCCGAGACGGTGACGACGGGCGGCGTCCAGGTCGGCGGAGGCGGGGGTGAGGATATGAAGGGCCGCCTTGTATTCGGCGGCGGCCGCCTTCGCCCGCAGGCGATCGTCGTCCGCCTTGTTGACGGCGATCATGTCGGCCAGTTCGAGAATGCCCTTCTTGATCCCCTGCAATTCGTCGCCGGCGCCGGGCAGCATCAGCACGAGGAAGAAATCGGTCAGGTCGGCCACCGCCGTTTCGGATTGGCCGACGCCCACCGTCTCGACCAGGATCACGTCGAACCCGGCGGCCTCGCAGAGCAGCATCGTCTCGCGGGTCTTGGCCGCGACGCCGCCGAGCGTGCCGGACGACGGGGAGGGGCGGATGAAGGCGTTCGGATCGACCGCGAGCTCGCGCCATGCGGGTCTTGTCGCCGAGGATCGCGCCGCCGCTGCGGGTCGAGGTGGGGTCGACCGCCAGAACCGCCACCTTGTGGCCCCGCGCCGGTCAGCAGGCTGCCCAGGGCGTCGATGGCGGTCGATTTGCCGACGCCCGGAACGCCCGTGATGCCGACCCGCACGGCCTTGCCCGGTTCGCGGCATCAGCGCCTGCAGCAGGTCGCGCGCCTTCGCGCGGTGGTCGGGGCGGCGGGATTCCATCAGCGTGATGGCGCGCGCCAGCACGGCGCGGTCGCCGCTGGCGACGGCGTCCGCGGTGATGTCGGTCTTGCGGAGCGGAGCCCCCGGTCATGAACGCAGCTTTAGCGCGTTCGCGGCCGGTTTTCACCAGACGATCGGTTGCATTCCGATCCGTCCCCAGCCGGGTAGCTTGATGGCCGGGCGGCGGATGTCGATGCCGGCGACGAGGCCCAGGAGATCGAACTCGATGCCCTCGACCCACCCGACCGCGAAAGGCCCGCATAGCCGCCGAGCGAAATCTGAACGCCGGTCCGGCTCGGGGTGAGGCCGACGATGTCGCGGAAGGGCTGCCAGTCCTTGCCGAGAGCCGTCGGCGGCAGGGCGGCGCCGAGTTCCGGCACGGAGCGCATCACATGCGCCACGAAGGTGTTGGAGTTCGGCCCCGGCCAGGCGTGATAATCGCCCGAGACGCTGGTAGGGATAGCTCGCCACCGCGGCCTGGATCTGCGGGATCAGGCGCTTGTGCCGCCTCGCCCTCGATCAGCACGATGGGGCGCGGCGCATTGCCGAACCAGCGCCCGTCGGGCGCCCAGCCGTTGGTGCGCACCGGCGAGCCCCAGCCGACCTTGTCGTAGCGGGTGTAGCGGTCGGCGCCCGCCTCCTTCACCACCACCCAGGTGTGATGGGCGAAGATGCCGCGCCAGCGGCCGACGCGGGCCGCATAGACGGCCACGATCGCCTGCGGCGCGGTCGCCGGGGGCGGCAGCAGCTGCGCGCTCGACCAATCGGCCTGGCGGTAATTGGGCGCCACGTCGTCGCGCATGGACCACCACACCGCATGGGCGCCCAGCGGGAGAAAGAACAATCCGACGATGACGAGGAGGAGGCGGGCGAGAAACATCATGGCCGATTTAGGCACGTCGGCCCGCCGCATCAAGCGTTCGGCCGTTCACCAAAGATTGACCATGTTCCCGAAGAGAGGCTCCCGAGCCTTCCTGCTGCCTTGTGCCCGCCACGTTCGGGCGCGACAGAGCGGGCCCGCCCTTCTCCTCGCACCCATCGGAATCATGCTTCAACCCACCCGCCGCCTTGCCGTCGTTGCTTTCGCAAGCCTCGCGCTCTCTGCCTGCGTCGGGGGCGAATCGATCCTGTCCAGCCCATCCCGATCGCCACGACCCGGCCTGTCCAACGATCCGCGCCTGCTGATCGCCACGACGCGCCTGCCCGTGAGCGACCCCATCAAGAAGCCGTGGTTCAGCGCGCAGCGCTCCGCCGACATGGTGTTCGCGGAAGCGCGCCTGACGCCACCGGATCGCTCGCTTCATCGGACGCGTGACCTCGGGCGGCCGGGAGATCGCCTCGGTTGATTCCGTCGACCGTTCGACCGCCGCGCAATCCTTCGCCCAGGCCGCTTTGGGGCGCGATCTGCTGCTCTACATCCACGGCTATCGCGAAAGCTTCGAGACGGCCGCGACCTCCACCATCGAACTCTCCGAAGGCATTCGTTTTCCCGGCGCGACGGGGCTCTTCACCTGGCCGTCGGCGGGCTCGACCTTCAGCTATGTGAGCGACCGCGAAAGCGCCATGTGGTCCCGCGATGCGCTGGAGGATCTGCTCTCGGCCATCGCCAAGTCGCCGAGCGGCGGGCGCATCCATATCGTGGCCCACAGCATGGGAACGCTTTTGACCCTCGAAACTTTGCGGATGCTGCGCGGTTCCGGTGGCGAGGGCGCCATGTCGCGGATCGGCGCGGTCGTGATGGCCGCCCCCGATATCGACATCGACCTTTTCGCCCGCGGCCTCGAGCGGCTGGGACCGGATGCGAAGAAGATCACCGTCATCAGCTCCACCAACGACCGCGCGCTTGCCATGTCGAGCCGGCTTGCAGGCGGCATCGTGCGCGCCGGCGCGGCGGATCGCGAACGCCTCGAATCCCTTGGGGTTCGCGTCGCGGACGCGTCGGAATTCGGCGGCGGCATCATCAACCACGACCTCTTCCTGTCGAATCCGGAAGTCCAGCAGGTGGTGAAGCGGGCGATCGAGCGGGCGAACTGAGGTTCGCAGAACGGGTCCCGCCATGCCAAGCTGAACGACGCCGAATCGGCTTGGCCCGCCAGCGAGGACCCGCATGGCTTCCAACGTTCTCGTCGCGGTTCTGCTCGCGGCCTTCCTCCACGCGACCTGGAACGCGATGGCCAAGAGCGGCGCGGGCGATGCGCTGACGCGATCCGCCCTGATCGGAATCGGCTCGGCGCTCGCGGCGCTTCCCGTCATCGCCGTCGTGGGATTTCCTGACGTTGCGTCATGGCCGTATCTCTTGGCATCGGCACTCGTCCATGTGGGCTATTTCGTGCTCATCGGCCTCGCGTACCGCCATTCGGATTACTCGGCCATCTATCCGCTGTTGCGCGGCGGCGCGCCGCTCTTCACGGCTTTGCTGGCGACATTCCTGTTCGGCGAATTGCTGACGCCTCTCGCATGGCTCGGCCTCGTTCTGCTGTGCTGCGGCATCATCGGGCTGAGCGCGGACGGCCTGCGCGGCGGCGCACTCAGCGCCCGCAGCATGGGGGTGGCGGCGCTCACGGGCGTCACCATCGTCACCTACACGCTGATCGACGGCGCCGGCGCGCGTGTGTCCGGCAATGCGGCGCGCTATGTGTCGACGCTGGTCGCGCTCACCGGCCTGTTCATCCTGCCGCTGCTGGTGGGCCTGCGCGGCCCTGTGTTCCGACGAACCGTCGCGGCGTTCTGGCCCAAGGCTCTCGCAGGCGGCGCCATGGGCACGCTGTCTTACGGAACGGCATTGTGGGCCATGACGAAAGCGCCCATCGGTCTGGTGGGCGCCCTGCGCGAAGTCTCGGTGCTGTTCGCCGCCGCGATCGGCGCGGCGATCCTGAAGGAAAACTTCGGCGCGGCGCGGTGGATCGCCGCTTGCGTGATCGTGACGGGGCTCGTTCTGGCGAAGGCCGGATGAGGCCACGGCCGGCCCACTCGACAGGCGCGCGGGTTTATGGCTCCCTCCTTGCGAAAGTTAGAAAGACCGCCCATGACGTTCGAAACCTGGCTCGCTTTCGCGGCCGCCTCCACCATCCTGGTGATCATTCCCGGCCCGACGATCCTTCTCGTCGTCTCCTACGCGCTGGGACAGGGCTGGCGCACCGCGCTGCCGATGGCCATCGGCGTGGCGTTGGGCGATTTCACCGCCATGAGCTTTTCGCTTCTGGGTCTCGGCGCGCTGCTCGCCACCTCGGCGAACCTGTTCACGCTTCTGAAATGGGTGGGCGCCGCCTATCTGATCTGGCTC
Source organism: uncultured Alphaproteobacteria bacterium (assembly GCA_963837375.1). GTDB lineage: Bacteria > Pseudomonadota > Alphaproteobacteria > Rhizobiales > Beijerinckiaceae > Microvirga. The sequence continues at coordinate 42,611 of CAWINL010000002.1, forward strand.
GGCATCAAGCTGTGGCGCGCCGGCGGCACCCTCGACGCCAAACCGCGGACGGATGCGGTCTCGTCCCTGAAAATGCTCGGCCATGCGTGGCTGGTGACGGCGCTCAATCCCAAGGGCCTCACCTTCTTCATGGCCTTCCTGCCGCAATTCATCGACACCAAAGCGGCCTTCGCACCCCAGATCGCCATCTTTGCCACGACCTTCCTCGTCCTGGCCTTCGCGAACGCCTTCACCTACGCGCTCATCGCCTCCCGCGCCCGCAACGTCGTGCGCAACCCGCGCATGATGGGCATCGTCAACAAGGTCGGCGGCTCGCTGCTGATCGGCGCGGGCGTGGCGACGGTGGGGCTGCGGGTGGGGCAGGGGTGATGTTGGCGCGTCAATCGGGCGACCCCGCAGGATCTTTCTCAGCGACTTCCGGCGCGACAGCGTTAGATCGATTGAAAATCAACGCCCGCGAATTCTCGTCGCGCCGATTCCTCCGAACAGGCCCGCGTCCCGATGGCGTTTGCGAGACGGGGATAGCGCGCCGCGATCTCGTTCAGGGTTATGTTCTGTCTGATCCGCGAATGGGCGACGCAAACCGCGCCGTGAGGAACTCCAGGCGGCTTCAAATTCCATATTGACACTTCTGTCTGGCGTCTGAATCCCGAAGCGGTCAAAGACATCGATGAGTGTGCCGTCGCGCGTTGTTGAAACGCCGTCGCCGCCGTAATCGGCCCGGACCATGCGGATGCAGGCGCGATGAAGATCGCGCATCGGCACGTCATCGCGGATTTCCCATGGTCGATACCCCATCAGAACGCATTTTCCTTCCGCTCCGCTCGTGCAGGTGAAGGCAAAACCACCTCTTTCATCTGGAAGAGGAAAACCGGCTCTGCGGCCCGTCGCGTCTGGGCGACACAGATTTGAGATGATTTGTCGCTCCGCATTGCGATAGGTCAGTGTGTAGAGCTGCAGCGCTCCTCCCGTCGTGACGTGCCCCTCTTCGATGGCGTCGATCTGCACCACCTTGTCGCCCTGTGGACTGCCGATCACCAACTGCACGCCGACCAAATCCTGCCCCCCAGAATCCGTCCGTCGGCGAGTTCCAATAACAGTTCCGTACCGGTCACTTTGAGGTGGCTGTCTCCCGCATGAGCGATGTGAGGGGACGCGAGGAGCGAGAATGGAATTAGAAAAATTGGCAGCAAGCGACGCATTACAATCTCCTTGTGCGCCCCCCACCGAAGCGAGGGGCGCCGCCCAGCTCTGGACTATTCGGTCGGAACGACCAATCCATCGGGAAGAATTGCTGCCTTCACCGGGAGTGATTGCGTCACCGTCCCATTCAGCTGCGCCGTTGAGCTGGCTGCCGTTGAGCTGGCTGCCGTTGAGCTGGCTGCCATTGCAGCTGACTGCCGTTGAGCTGACTGCCGTTGAGCTGACTGCCATTGAGCTGGCTGCCGTTGAGCTGACTGCCGTTGAGCTGACTGCCGTTGAGCTGACTGCCATTGAGCTGGCTGCCGTTGAGCTGGCTGCCGTTGAGCTGGCTGCCATTCAGCTGACTGCCGTTGAGCTGACTGCCGTTTGTTGAAAGTCCGTTCGGCGAGATCCCGGCGTTTGCTCCTGAGGCTGCAAATGCAGCACTGATGGCAAGCGCCGCGAGATAGAGAGACTTCGACATTGATTTCTCCTTACTGTTACAACAGCAGAGCCACGCATCCGTGGGCCCTGCCGCTGATCAACGCCGAACGTTAAATCGTTGCTCCAAAGAAAAGTACTGTGTGCCTACCGTCATGTGCGCCGAAGCACCGGAAGCTTGAGCGTATAACCTATAAGCTTGAGCGTATAATTGGCAAAATGCTATCAGCTAAGCTTGCAGAGTATGAGCCGGAGCAATGAAAAAATTGCGTTTCGTGATATTTTCCTAGAGATAACAGAATTTCAGCGGCGATTTAGTTTCCGCGCACGATAAATGCCGCAAGGGTTGAGCCTGGGTCCGGACTTTGGGCCGGCGGATTACTCAGCGGCGTCTCGGGGATGATAACCAAGCCTGCGGTTCAACTCTTCGATCAGCCCGATCGCCGCGTCGGCGATCACCGTTCCGGGCGGGAAGATGGCCGATGCGCCGGCGTCGCGGAGCGCTTCGAAATCCTGCTGCGGGATGACGCCGCCGACGACGATCATGATGTCGTCGCGGCCGTATTGCGCGAGCTCCGCCTTCAGTTCCGGCACGAGGCTCAGGTGGCCCGCGGCGAGCGACGAGACGCCGATGATATGGACGTCGTTCTCGATGGCCTGTCGCGCGGCCTCGCCCGGCGTTGCAAAGAGCGGACCGATATCCACGTCGAAGCCGAGATCGGCGAAAGCCGAGGCGATGACCTTCTGGCCGCGATCGTGTCCGTCCTGTCCCATCTTGGCGACGAGGATGCGCGGGCGGCGGCCGTCATTGCTCGGCGAATTCCTCGACGAGCCGATGCACCTGCTCCATCGCCTGCTGCGACATGCCCATCTCCCGTTTGTAGACTCCCGAGATCGCCTTGATGGACGCCACGTGGCGGCCCCAGACTTTTTCCAGCGCGTCGGAAATCTCGCCCACCGTCGCTTTCGCGCGCGCGGCCTTCACCGCGAGGTCGAGCAGGTTGTCGCTGCCCGCGGCGCCTTTCGACAAAGCCGCGAGCGCCGCATCCACGTCGCTCTGGTCGCGCTCTGCGCGCAGGCGGCGGAGCTTCTCGATCTGCTGGTTGCGCACGGACGCGTTGTCGACCTTGCAGGATGTCGATGGTGGCCTCGTCGTCGGGCTTGAAGCAATTCACGCCGATGATCTTCTGGTGGCCGGAATCGATGCGCGCCTGCGTGCGGGCGGCCGCTTCCTCGATCCGCAATTTCGGAATGCCGGCCTCGATGGCCTTCGCCATGCCGCCGAGGCTCTCGATCTCCTGGATATGGCCCCACGCTTTCGCCGCGAGTTCCTGCGTCAGCTTCTCGACGTAATAGGAGCCGCCCCACGGATCGATGATGCGCGTGGTGCCGCTTTCCTGCTGCAGGAAGAGCTGCGTGTTGCGGGCGATGCGGGCGGAGAAATCGGTCGGCAGCGCCAGCGCTTCGTCGAGCGCGTTGGTGTGCAGCGATTGCGTATGCCCTTGCGTTGCGGCCATCGCCTCGACGCAGGTGCGCACCACGTTGTTGAACACGTCCTGCGCCGCGAGCGACCAGCCGGAGGTTTGCGAATGGGTGCGCAACGGCAGCGATTTCTCGCTTTTCGGATCGAACTCCCGCACGAGCTTCGCCCAGATCAGGCGCGCGGCGCGCATCTTGGCGACTTCCATGAAGAAGTTCATGCCGACCGCCCAGAAGAACGACAGGCGCGGCGCGAATTGATCGATGGTCAGGCCGGCCGCGATGCCCGCGCGGATATATTCGACGCCGTCGGCGAGCGTGTAGGCGAGTTCGAGATCCTGCGTCGCGCCGGCTTCCTGCATGTGATAGCCGGAGATCGAAATCGAGTTGAATTTCGGCATATGCGACGACGTGTAGGCGAAGATGTCCGAGATGATGCGCATCGACCCTTTGGGCGGGTAGATGTAGGTGTTGCGCACCATGAATTCCTTCAGGATGTCGTTCTGGATCGTGCCCGACAGCTTTTCGGCCGGCACGCCCTGTTCCTCGGCCGCCACGATGTAGAGCGCGAGGATCGGCAGCACCGCGCCGTTCATGGTCATCGACACGCTCATCCGGTCGAGCGGAATGCCCGAAAACAGCGTGCGCATGTCGTAGATCGAGTCGATGGCAACGCCCGCCATGCCCACATCGCCGGACACGCGGGGATGATCGCTGTCGTAGCCGCGATGGGTCGCGAGATCGAACGCGACCGACAGGCCCTTCTGGCCCGCCGCGAGATTGCGCCGGTAGAAGGCGTTCGAATCCTCGGCCGTCGAGAACCCGGCATATTGGCGCACGGTCCAGGGCTGGTTGACGTACATGGTCGGGTAGGGGCCGCGAAGATACGGCGCGATGCCCGGAAAGGTGTCGAGGAAGTCGATGCCGGCCCGATCCTCCGGGCCATAGACCGGCTTCACCGGAATGCCCTCGGGCGTCAGCCACGGCGCGCCGACGATTGCGGGGGGCGACGGCTCGGGGCGTGACGCCCAGTCGATGGCGGAGAAATCCGGAACCCGGGTCATGTGACGGCAAGTCTCCTTCGTACGACACGCGGTATTTTAAGCCATTCGCCCAGGCGATGCTACCGAGCCCGGCCCGCTTCCGGTCAGGCTCCCACCGCCGCGAGCGCCTCGTTCAGCACCGCGACCGCGTCGCTGCCCGCATGGATGAACCCGGTGGCGCCGGCCTGCTGCGAGGCCTTCCGCAGTCGGCAGGGCGCCCCGCCACGTAGATCGGGCCGGCGGTGAGCGGCCGCAGCGCCGCGAGAGCCGTCGATGCCCATCCTTCGGCATAGAGCGCGTCCGACGAGCACAGGCAGATCACACGGCGTCGCTTTCGCGAAACGCCGTCGTGAGCGCGTCCACGTTCGAGGTTCCCTCCGGCATCACGGCCTCGATGCCGCCCGCCTCGAAGAAATTCTTGGCGAAGCCCGCGCGGGCGGTGATAGGCGGCGGGCGATCCGAGGGTCGCGAGAAAGATTCGCGGGTCGCTTTCCGGTCCGCGCCAGAGTCGCGTCGGACGCGATCGCGCAGGCGCTCGAAGGGTTCGCGCAGTGCGGATCGAGGGCAGGGGCTCGATGGCAAGCGGAGACGGCGCCCGCCGCCGAGCGGGCCAGTTCCGCGAATGCGACGCCGCTCGAGGCCTTGGCGACCAGTTCGGAAAAGGTCGTCGGTGCGGTGGCGGATTGCGGGATGCCGGAATTGCGCCGCGCGGCGCGCTTTTCGTCTCGTTCCACAAGGGCGAGGGCATCAGCACCGCAACGTCGCCTTCGGCAAGGTTCGGAAACTCGCTCGTTCCGGTGATCGGGTCCCGGCGGGTCGCCACGGCCTTGTCCCGCTCGACCCGAACCTCCGCGATCTCCCGCTGGAGGGCGCCGCGTTTCAGGCTCTCGACGATCCCGCCGTCGCGCTCGATGGCCTGGAACAGACCCCAGGCCTTTTCGCACAAGGCGTCGGTCAGCGCCTCGAAGCCGCCGGCGCCCGAGGCGGGGTCGGCGACGCGGGCGAGGTTGGCTTCCTCGATCAGGATCAGGTGGGTGTTGCGGGCGACCCGTCGCGCGAAGGCATCCGGCAATCCGAGCGCGGCGGTGAAGGGCAGCACCGTGATGGAATCCGCCCCGCCGAGCCCGGCCGAGAAGGTCGCGACGGTGGTGCGCAGCATGTTCACCCAAGGGTCGCGCCGCGTCGTCATCCGCCACGCCGTCTCGGCATGGAGGCGGATGGGCTTCGGCTGCAAGGCCGCAGGCCTGCTCGACGCGGGCCCAGAGGCGGCGCAGGGCGCGGAATTTCGCCACGGTGAGAAACTCGTCCGCATCCGCCACGAGCAGGAACGCGAGGCGTATCCCGCGCAGCATCGAGCGGCACGCCCCCCGCTTCGAGGGCACGCAGGTAGGCGATGCCGGTGGCAAGGACGGCCGCCAGCTCCTGCGCCTCGCTCGCGCCCGCTTCCTGGTAGGGCCGGCCGTCGCTGAGGAAGATGCGTCCGCCAAAACCGCGCGCCGGCGAGGTCCGCCTGCGTTTCGGCCATCCGCGCCGGCGACCTCGTCCCAGGAGGCCGAAAGCCTGCCCATGGCCGCCATCGCGCCGAGGGGATCGAGCCCGAGATCGACCGAGAGCGCCGACAGCGCATGGCCGCGCCGTTCGGCGAGCGCGACGAACAGGGCCGCCGACCTGCCGGCCGTGACCGCCCGCGTCCAGCCGGACATGGATGAGGTCGAGCATGACATCCGCAAGGGCCCGGTCGAGATCGTCGAGGGACGTCGAGCGCAAGCCCGAAGCCCCGCGACGACGGCGCCTTCGCGGGCGACCAGCGTCAGCGCATCGGCGCCGCCTGCGAGATCGGCGAGCGCCAGCTCGTTCGCGGTGGCGGGATCCGGATGGTCGAGCCGCTGGGAGATGCGCCACGGCCCCGGTTTCGCCCCGGATGACCGGCTGCGCGTCCTCGGCCTTCTCATAGAGCGGCTGGATGTCGATGCCGTCATAGGTCCGCCCCACGAGCTTCCGCTTGAAATCCGCGCCTTTCAGCACCCCTTCGACGCGACGCAGCCATTCATCGCGGGTGGCGGGCGGAAAGTCGTTGGTGAGGGTGAGGTCTGTCATCGGGCTCTGGGTGGTTGGAGAGGGGCGAATGGCGAGTGGCGAGTGGTGAGTGGAGGAACGACGATTCGTCGAGCCGAACGCCAACTACCATTCGCCACTTCGCTATCTTCGCCATTCGCCTCAGACAAACTGCGACAATCCCGGGATCGACCCGACGATCGGGCCCATCACGTCCTCGCCGGCCTTTTCGCGGCCGAAGGTCAGGAGTTCGTGTCCGAGGGGCTGCATCTGGCCCATGGATACGCCCGCGCTCATCAACTGGCCGCCGAGCGCCATGACGCCGCCGCCCATCGAGCCGACCATGCCCATCAGGCCGCCGCCGGTGCCCGATTCGCGCCATCGCGATCGCGTCCTCGGCGCCCGGAAATGCCGCGACGAGCTGGTTGACCTCCGCCGTCGGGGCCCTCTTTCCGGAGATAGGCCAGGATGATGCCGATCGCCTTTCGGGCGGTGTCGGCGTCGAGGCCGGTCTTCTGCGTGACCCGTGCGATAAGCTCTTCCACGTGATTCTCCTCAGGAAATTGGACATGTTCAGACGATAGTTCGCCGTCGCGGCCCTCCAAAATCAAGTGAGAGGGCCAGTAGAATCCGCTCGCCGCCTTTCCTTAGAGTTGCGCCCAAGCATACCGGAGACCAACGATGCTCGAAGACGGCAAGATCCTTATCGGCAAAAGCACCAAGCCGGAAACTCTCGATCTGAGGCTCGCCAACCGGCACGGCCTCATCACCGGCGCGACGGGCACCGGCAAGACGGTCTCGCTGCAGGTGCTGGCCGAAGGCTTCTCCAACGCGGGCGTCCCGGTCTTCGCATCCGACATCAAGGGCGACCTCTCGGGCATCGCTGCCCCCGGCACCGGCAAGGAGGCCTTCGTCAAGCGCGCCAAGGAAATCGGCGTCGATTACGTGCCGGACCGCTTTCCGGTGGTGTTCTGGGACCTGTTCGGCGAGCAGGGCCACCGGGTGCGGGCGACGATCTCCGAGATGGGGCCGCTGCTGCTCTCGCGCCTGCTCGATCTCAACGACACGCAGGAAGGCGTGCTCAACATCGCGTTCCGCATCGCCGACGAGCAGGGCCTGCTGCTGATCGACCTCAAGGATCTGCGCGCGCTGCTGCAACTCGTCGCCGAGAACGCGCAGGAACTCACGACGACCTACGGCAATGTGTCGAAGGCCACCATCGGCACCATCCAGCGCCAGCTTGCTCGTGCTCGAAAACCAGAAGGGCGAAGAGTTTCTCGGCGAGCCGGCGCTCGACATCAAGGACCTGATGCGCAAGGACCGCGACGGGCGCGGAATCATCAACATCCTGGCGGCCGACAAGCTGATGAACAATCCGCGTCTCTACGCGACGTTCCTGCTCTGGCTGATGTCGGAACTGTTCGAGGAATTGCCCGAAGTGGGCGATCTCGACCAGCCCAAGCTGGTGTTCTTTTTCGACGAGGCGCATCTGCTCTTCAGCGACGCGCCCAAGGTGCTGATCGAGACGGTGGAGCGCGTCGTGCGCCTCATCCGCTCGAAGGGCGTCGGCGTCTATTTCATCACGCAGAACCCCGTCGACGTGCCGGAATCCGTGCTGGCGCAACTCGGCAACCGCGTGCAGCACGCGCTTCGCGCCTATACGCCGCGCGAGCAGAAAGCCGTCCGCGTGGCGGCGCAGACCTTCCGCCAGAACCCGGCCTTCGACACCGAGAAAGCCATCACCGAACTCGGCGTCGGCGAGGCTCTGGTCTCGACGCTGGAGGGCAAGGGCTCGCCCTCGATGGTGGAGCGCACGCTGATCGCGCCGCCGATGGCGCAGGTCGGCCCGATCGACCGAGGCGGAGCGCCAGGCGATCATCGCCGCGAGCCCGTTGCGCGGCAAATACGAGCAGACGATCGATTCGGAATCGGCCTACGAAATGCTGGCGAAGCGGGCCGAGAAGGCCGCCGCGGATGCGCAGGCGGCGCGAAGGCGGCGGCGGCATCCTCGACATGCTCGGCGGCTTGTTCGGCACCACGGGCGCGCGCAAGGGCTCGATGACGGTGACCCAGCGCGTGACCCGCGAAGTCACCCGCACGGTGGTCAACCAGACGGTCGGGTCGCTCGCGGCCCAGATCGGCAAGTCGCTCGGCGGCCGCCAGGGCAGCTCCATCGGCCGCGCCATCGTGCGCGGCACGCTGGGCGGGCTGATGCGGCGGTAGGCGCAACCTGCTCTCGTCCCCCTTGCGGGGAGGAGTTGGAGGTGGGGGTGGATCGACTGGGCGATCGAGTTGTTATTGATGGCGGAAATCGACAATTCCCTTCAGCGCTTCGACCCTTCGACCCCCACCCTCGATCCCTCCCCGCAAGGGGGAGGGAAGAAGCGTCCCGCGCGCCTTCGAAATGCTTGCGACCCCGCTGCATCCTGAGGCTACCTGTCCGCCTCACTTTTCATCAGGCACAGCTTCTCACCATGTCCCAGCTCGACCAAGTCCTCGCCCGAATCGATTCCGATCTCGACACCTCGCTCGAACGCCTTTTCGGCTGGCTCAAGATCCCGTCGATCTCCACCGATCCCGCCTACAAGGACGATTGCCGCAAGGCCGGGCAATGGCTGGTGGATGAGCTCAAGGGCTTCGGCATCGACGCGGCCTTGCGCGAAACCGGCGGGCATCCGGCGGTGGTCGGGCACGCGAAGGGCGAGGCCAAGCCCCATGTGCTGTTCTACGGCCATTACGACGTGCAGCCGGTCGATCCGCTCGATCTGTGGCAGACGCCGCCCTTCGAGCCCAAGATGGCGACCCTGCCCGATGGCCGGAAGGTGATCAGCGCGCGGGGGTCCTCCGACGACAAGGGCCAGGTGCTGACCTTCGTGGAGGCCTGCCGGGCCTGGAAAGCGGTGACCGGATCGCTGCCGATCAACATCACGTTCCTGGTCGAGGGCGCCGAGGAGGACGGTTCGAAATTCCTGCCGGAATTCGTCGAGGCCAACAAGGACGAGTTGAAGGCCGACGTGGCGCTCGTCTGCGACACCGGCATGTGGGACCAGAACACGCCCGCCATCACGTCGTCCCTGCGCGGCATGGTGTATGAGGAGGTGATCGTGCGCTGCGCCGACCGGGACCTGCATTCGGGCCAGTTCGGCGGCGCCGCGCGCAATCCGATCCACGTTCTTGCCGAAGATCATCGCGGCGATCCACGACGCGGACGGCCGCATCACCATCCCGGATTTCTACGACGGCGTGCCGGAAACGCCGACGCAGATGCTCGAGCAATGGCGCAAGCTCAACCTCACCGAGGAGGAATATCTCGGACAGGTCGGCCTCAAGCATTCGGCCGGCGAAAAGGGCCGCATGCTGATCGAGCAGATCCAGTCCCGCCCGACCTGCGACGTGAACGGCATCATCGGCGGCTATACGGGCGAGGGCACCAAGACCGTCATCGCGGCGGAAGCGCGCTGCAAGATCTCGTTCCGGCTCGTCGGCGACCAGGACCCGGCGGCGATCTCGAAGAATTTCCAGGCCTTCGTCGAAGCGCGCATCCCCGCCGATTGCTCGGTGGAGTTCATCCGCCACAAGGGTTCGCGCGCGCAGATGCTGCCGCACGATTTCCCGGCGCTCACCGCCGCCAAGGGCGCGCTGCACGACGAATGGAAGGCCGATCCCGATCGTCATCGGCATGGGCGGTTCGATCCCCATCGGCGGCGATTTCAAGCGCATGCTGGGCCTCGACACGCTGTTCGTCGGCTTCGGCCTCGACGACGACCGCATTCACTCGCCGAACGAGAAATACGACCTCAAGAGCTTCCACAAGGGCACGCGCTCCTGGGCGCGCATTCTGGCGGCGCTCGCCAAGTAGGCCTTCAGAAGAGGGTATCCAGCGACGACACGACGGCGCGGGGTGCAAGCTCCGCGTATTCATCCGGCAGCCCCTGGCGGTTGACCCAGACGCTGGCCATGCCGAACGCGGTCGCGCCCGCCACATCCCAGCGGTTCGAGGACACGAACACGACCTCGTGGATGCCCAGCAAGAGCTTGGACAGGGCGAAGCGATAGGTGCTCGGGCTCGTCTTGAAGATTTTCGCGCCGTCGACCGACAGAACGGGATCGACGAGGGATTGAAGGCCGGCGGATGAGACCGCCGCGTTCAGCATGTCGGGGTCGCCGTTGGACAGGATCGCGGTCGCAAGCCCGCGCGCCCGCAGGGCCTCCAGCGCCGGCCTCACGTCCGGATAGGCGGCGAGATGGCGGTAGGCGTCGAGGAGGAGCGGTTTGACCGACCTGTCGATGGCGGGATGGAGCGCCAGGGCGTAATCGAGCGCTTTTTCGGTGAGGACGGAAAACCGCTCGTAACGCCCGGCGAGCGACAGCACCCAGGAATATTCCAGTTGCTTCGCGCGCCAGATGTCCGACAGCCTTGCGGCGTCGGGGCCGATCCTGTCGGCGTGGAGGCGAACGGCGGAATGGACGTCGAAAAGCGTGCCGTAGGCGTCGAAAACGACCGCTCTGGTGCCGGCATGGATGACAGATGAGGCGCCCATCGGCTAAACCATACACCGACGGGCGCCGGCCACCAACGCGATCGATCAGCCTTGCACGTGCAATCGATCAAAACACTTCATGGTCCGGCGCGCTCGACGGCGATTGACGGACTCGCCGGCAGCGCTTTCGATTAGGACAGAGAAACTGACCCAAAAGGGATGAAACACGTGGCTTGGTATTCGCAGACATGGAACTGGTTCAATGGCGCCTGGCATGAGGGCAACCCGCCGATCATCGGGCCACGCTCGCATGTCTCCTGGCTCGGTTCCTCGGTGTTCGACGGCGCGCGCTATTTCGAAGGCGTGACGCCGGATATCGACCGCCATGCGGAGCGGGTGAACCGGTCGGCGCAAGGTCATCGGCCTCGAGCCGACCATGGAGCCCGGCCGCATCGTCGAACTCGTGCGCGAGGGCCTGAAGAAGTTCTCGCCCGACGACGGCGCTCTATCTGAAGCCCATGTACTGGGGCGAGGCCGAGGGCCTGGCCACCATCTCGCCCGATCCGGAACTCGACCCAGTTCTGCCTGTCGCTCTTCGAGGCGCCGATGCCGGTGCCGGGCGGCACCTCGGTGATGAAATCGAGCTTCCGGCGACCGACTCTCGAAACCATGCCGACCGATTCGAAAGCCGGCTGCCTCTATCCCAACAACGCCCGCGCCCTTCGCGAAGCCAAGGCGAAAGGGTTCGACAACGCGCTCGTCTGCGACGCTCTCGGCAACGTGGCCGAAACCACGACGTCGAACGTCTTCATGGCGAAGGACGGCGTGGTCCACACGCCGGCCACCAACGGCACGTTCCTCAATGGAATCACCCGCCAGCGGGTGATCCAGCTTCTGCGCGACGACAGCGCCGAGGTGGTCGAGTCGACCCTGCGCTACGAGGATTTCGTCAACGCCGACGAGATCTTCATCTCGGGCAATTATTCGAAGGTGATGCCGGTCCTGCGCATCGACGACCGCAACCTGCAGCCGGGCCGCTTCTATCGCCGCGCCCGCGAATTGTACTGGGCTTTCGCGCACGACAAGAGCGCCGCCTGATCGAACAGAGCCGGAGGCCCTCTCACCGCTGCGACCTTCGCTCGACCTCTCTCGCCGCCGGGAGAGATGGAGCGTCGTGCGGTTCGGCTGTGCGCGCTTTCTTCGCCTCTTGCCTCACGTGAACGGAGGGCCGAGTCGGTCGACGTGGAACTGGTCTTCGCCGCAGACGGCTCCGGCTCCATCGACGATGACGAGTTGCGCCTGCAGCGGAGGGCTGGGCCGATGCGCTCACCAGCGCCGAATTCTGAACGGCGATCAGGCGGTGGGTGATCGGCGCATCGCGGTGGCTTTTATGGAATGGGGCGGCCCGCAATCCCAGGTGCTGTGGTCGATTGGCATGTGATACGCGACGGGGCAAGCGCGAGGATTTTCGCCGACAAGCTCGTCAATGCGCCGCGCGGGCCGCCGGGCTACAATTCGATTTCGAACGCGATCGATTTTTCTGTCCGCCTGGCTGCAGACGAACGAGCATGAAGGGACGCGAAGGTCATCGACGTGTCCGGCGATGGTCCCAATATGAACGGCCGATCCCTCGAGGCGGCCCGCGGCGATGCGCTGGAAGGGTTTACCATCAACGCCCTGTCGATCCGCCGTCCCGGCGGCAGGCCGGCGGACCGGGAGGATGGCCTGGAGGATTACTACGCCCGCACCGTCATCGGCGGTCCGGCGCCTTCGTGGAGATCGCGGACGAAACGCGGCCCTTCGCGCTCGCGGCCCGGCGCAAGCTGCTGACGGAGATCGCAGGATCGCAACCAGCCGTCGCGGCTTTCCGCGCGATCGGTGAGCCAGTTTCGCGCCAGTTTGACGCCGCGAGCTTGAGCCCGACGAGAAGGCCCGCGCCGTACACCGACGCGCCGCCCGCTCCCACGAGCGCCAGCAGGATTTCGCTGCGCCAGCGCGGCAGGCCCTCGCGAGGGCAGCAGATCGGCGCGGGCGCGAACCAGGCGAAGAGGCGCGAGCAGGATCGTGGCGGCCGCGACCGCCGCGAGAATGCGTCCGAGCTGGGCGCTCGGCGCCATCCAGTCGCGGCGCGTGGCGAGGAACACCAGCAGCACGAGGTTGACCCAGATGCCGATGGCGGTGCCGAGCGCCAGGCCGACGACGCCATAGGTCTCCATCAGCATGATCTTGATGAGGACATTGACGGCGACCGCCGCGAGCGATGCGATCAGCGGCGTCAGGGTGTCGGAGCGCGCATAGAAACTCGCCACCGCCGAGCGGATCAGCACGGCGGCCGGAAGACCGATCGCATAGGCGGCAAGCACCGCGCCGGAGCGGGCGGCGGCCGCGGCATCGAAGGCGCCGCGCTGGAACAGCGCCGACATGATGAGTTCCGGCAGCGTGATGAAGGCGACGACGAAAGGCGCGGCGAGCGCAAGGGTCAGGCCGATGGCGCGGTTCTGCGAGCGATGCGCTCCGTCCGGCATCGCCGGCCGCGATGCGCCGGCTCATTTCCGGCAGCAGCACGGTGCCGGCCGCGATGCCGATGACGCCGAGGGGAAGCTGATAGATGCGATCCGCATAATAGAGCGACGACACCGCGCCGGTCGGCAGGAACGACGCGATGATCGTGTCGGCGAACAGGGCGAGCTGCACGCCCGCCGAGCCGATCACCGCGGGGCCGAGCGTCTTGAAGAAGCGCCGCATGGCGCGGATCGAGGCGCGGCGTTTCTCGATCATCGGCACGGCATTCAGCCGCCTTGCCGCAAGCCACACCAGCAGCAATTCGAGAACGCCCGCGAAAGCGACGCCCCACGCGGCCGGCATGGCCGGCGGTGGGAAACAGGAACGCCAGGCCGAGCGCGGCGATGAGCGAGACGTTGAGCAGAACCGGCGCTGCGGCGGCCGCGGCGAAACGCTCATGGGCGTTGAGGATCGCCGAGAGGATCGTCACCAGGGTGACGAACAGGAGATACGGGAAGGTGATGCGCGTCAGCGTCACCGCGAGGTCGAACTTCGCCGGATCGGCTGAGAAAGCCCGGCGCCAGCAGGGTGACGACAACCGGCATCGCCACGAGCGCGAGAGCCAGAAGTCCGATCTGCACGATCAGCATCAGCGTCGTGACGCGGCTCGCGAAAGAGCGCGCGCTGGCTCTCGCCATCGGTCTCCAGCACCTGCGCGTAGGTCGGAAGGAACGCGCTGTTGAACGCGCCCTCGCTGAAGATGGCGCGGAAATGGTTGGGGATGCGGAACGCGACGAGAAACGCGTCGGCGACCGGCCCGGCGCCCATCACCGCCGCCAGGATGACGTCGCGGATGAAGCCGGTGAGGCGGGAGACGAGCGTCCATCCGCCCACCGAGAGGATTTTCTTGAGCATCGATCAGGCCCGGCGCAACCGAGGATCGTCCTGGACAAGCGAGTTGCTGACTTCGGCGGCGGTGCCGATGCGTTCGGCCACCACGTAGAGCGGCCGGCGCTTCACCTCGGCGAAGATGCGGCCGACATATTCGCCGATGATGCCGAGCGACAGCAATTGCACGCCGGAGAAGAACGTGAGCGACACGATCAGGCTCGGGAAAGCCCGGCAGATCGGTGCCGAACAGCATGCGTGCGGACGAGGAAGTAGATCGCGATGGCGATGGAGCAGATCGAGATCAGCGTGCCGAGATAGGTCCAGACCCGCAACGGCACGGTGGAGAACGACGCGATGCCGTCGAAGGCGAACCGGAAGAGCTTGCGGAAGCTCCATTTGCGTCGCGCCGTGCAGCCGGTCCTCGACCACGAAGGGCACGCCGATATTCTTGAAGCCGATCCAGGCATAGAGCCCCTTGGAGAAACGGGCCTTTTCGCCCAGCGTCCGCAGCACCTCGACGCCCTTGCGGTCGATGAGCCGGAAATCGCCCGCGCCTTCGGGCAGGCTGATCTCGCCGAAGCGGGAGAACAGGCGGTAGAACAGATGGGCGAAACCGCGCTTGACCCGCGTCTCGTCGGAGCGGTCGGTGCGCTGGCCGTAGACCATCAGGTAGCCCTCGCGCCACTTCTCCACGAAGGCCTCGATCATCTCCGGCGGGTGCTGGAGATCCGCATCCATGATGACGACCGCGTCGCCCCGCACATGGTCGAGGCCGGCCGCGATGGCGACCTCCTTGCCGAAATTGCGGCTGAACGACACGGCGCCGATGCGCGGGTCCGCGAGGCTCTGCGCCTTGACGAGCGCCAGGGTATCGTCGCGGCTGCCGTCGTCGACGAAAACGATCTCCCAGACCGGCGTGATGCGGTTGAGCACCGGCACGAGCCGCTGCGCAGAGAGGGCTCGATATTGGCGCTCTCGTTATGGACCGGGATGATGACGCTGAGTTCGGGCGACGCCAAGCGATATTCCTCTGAGGGGTGGGCGCATTGAGAGCCGAGTTTCCTTTTCGGCTCAAGAGGCTTAGAGCAATTTTCCGGTCGTGTGGCTAATGGTCGTGCCGTGGACGATGGCAATGCGCGCGGATAGCCGAGCGTCTTCGCTTGCGATTTGGGGAATTCCATGGCTGCGACACGCAAGGTCGTTCTCTGCGCCGACGATTTCGGCCTCACCGACGGCGTCAGCCGGGGCATTCTCGAACTGGCCGAAGCCGGCCGGATTTCGGCCACCGGCGCGATGACGAACATGCCGGGCTGGCGGCGCTCGGCGCAGGCGCTCAAGCCCCTGATCGGCCGCATCGGCATCGGGCTGCATCTCAACCTGACGGTCGGCGCGCCGATCGGGCCGATGCCGGTCACTGGCGCCCGGCGGGACCTTTCCCGCCGCTGAAGGACCTGTTGGTGAAATCCCTGACGGGCCGCTTCCCCTCGGCCGAGTTGAGGGCGGAGATCGCCCGGCAGTTCGTCGCCTTCGAGATCGTCCACGGCGAGATTCCGTCCTTCGTCGACGGCCACCAGCATGTCCATGTGCTGCCGGTGGTGCGGCTGGCGCTTCTGGCCGTCCTGACCGAGCGCGGCTATCAGGGCCGGCTCTGGGTGCGCGATCCCGGCCGAGCCGCATAGCGCCATCCTCCGCAGGCCGGTGGGGCGTGGCAAGGCGCTGCTGGTGAGCGCTCTTGCGTCGGGGTTCGGCGCCCGCGCCGCGCGCGCCGGCTTTTCCACCAACGACGGGTTTTCGGGCTATTCGCCGTTCGACGCCTCCGTGCCCTGCGAGCGCATCTTCGAATGCGGCCTTGACGGCGCTCGGGCCCGAGACCGGTCGTCATGTGCCATCCGGGCTATGTGGATGACGAATTGCGCGGTCTCGATCCCGGCGGTCGAGAGCAGGCCGGCCGAACTCGCCTATCTGAGGTCCGGGGCGCTTCGGCGAGCATGCTGCGGAAACGCGGGATCTGCGCTCTGCGACGGCGCCGGCTGAGGCGGTCAAGCGACATTCTCGCGGTCGAGGAGCGCGCGCTTGCGCTCGACGCCCCAGCGATAGCCCGAGAGCGCGCCATCGCTCCTGACCACCCGGTGGCACGGAATCGCCACCGCCACCGCATTGGCGGCGCAGGCCTGCGCCACGCCCCGGACGGCTTTGGGCGAGCCGATCCGCTGGGCGATATCGCGCATAGCTCGCCGGTCTGTCCCACCGGGATCTCGCGAAGCGCCTGCCAGACCCGCTGCTGGAAGGCGGTGCCGCGCAGGTCGAGCGGAAGGTCGAGGCCGATGGCGGGGGCCTCGACGAAGCCTACCACCTGCGCGACCATCTGCTCAAACTCCGCATCGCCGCCGATCAGGTTGGCGCGCGGGAAGCGATCCTGAAGGTTGCGCGCCAGCGCATCCGGATCGTCTCCCATCAGGATCGCGCAGATGCCCTTCTGGCTCGCCGCCACCAGGATCGCGCCGAGGGAACATTCCCCGACCGCGAAGCGGATGTCGGTGATTGGCGCCGCCGGCCCGGAAATCGCGCGGCGTCATGCCCAGCATGCGGTCGGATTTCTCATAGAACCGGCTGTTCGAGTTGAAGCCCGAATCGTAGATCGCCTCGGTGACCGTGGCGCTGCGCGAGAGCTGTTCGCGGACCCGGCTCGCCCGCTGCGCCATGGCATATTCCTTCGGGGTCACGCCCGTGACGGACTTGAAGATCCGGTGAAAATGGAACGTGCTGAGGCCCGCGGTCTCGGCCAGCTTCGCCAGCGACGGGGCCTCCTCGGCCGCCTCGATGATCCGGCAGGCCTCGGCGACCATGGCGGCGTATTGCTCCTCCCGCGGGCGGCTGGTCGGGCTTGCAGCGCTTGCAGGGACGAAATCCCGCCGCCTCCGCGTCGCCCGCTTTGGCGTGAAAGCCGCACATTTTTCGGGTTGGCGAGGCGGGCCGCGCAGGAGGGGCGGCAATAGACGCCGGTGGTCCTCACGGAATAGAAAAACGTCCCGTCGGCCGAGCGGTCACGCGCCGCGACGCGCGCCCAGCGGGGATCGCGTTCGGTTGGAAGCTCGATTGCCGATTTCAGGTCTACCAGAGCATTCATGGCCCGCTCCTTATCGATATCTCATGACAGAAAAGCAATGTGGCATGAAGAGGCGAGGCGGCTCACTCCGGGTCTTGCTTTTGAATTGAAACGGGCCGGTGCGAAGGGCTGTTGCAATGGCGAGCCGGCGCTGCCATTCCCCCAGCACCGCTTCTCCTGGATTGCTTCGATGACCGAATCTCACATCGTGACGAGGGTGCGCCGCGCTCAGGCTTTTCCCCTCCCGGCCATCGTTCTCGGGGCTTCGCTTTTTCTCGTCACGGGGGCGGTCAATCTGCCGGCACCGCTCTATCCGGCCTATGCGGCCATGAGCGGCTACGGGACGGGCGGAGCGACGGTCGCTTTCGCCGCCTATGTGATGGGCCTTGTCCCTGTCCTGCTGCTGCTCGGCGGACTGTCGGACAGAATCGGCCGCAAGGTGACGATCCTGATGGCGCTGGCCCTCGCGGCCGGGGCAACGATCCTGCTCGCCTGGCTCCCGGGTCTGGAGACGCTCTTCGCGTCGCGGCTGCTTTATGGGATCGGCACCGGCCTGATCACCGGCACGGGCACGGCGTTCATGGTGGAGTTGCTGGGCGGGTCGGGCAATCCCGCCTCTCCCCAGCGCGGAGCGTTCCTGGTCACGGCGTCGACTTCGCTTGGCTTTGGCATCGGCGCTCTTGCGACCGGGCTTTGCCTTCTGGTGCAGGGTCCCGGCACGCTCCTGCCGGCGAGTTTTCTCGCCTATCTGCCCTTTGCCGGTCTCGGCGCGGTGGCGCTCATCGGTGTCGTGCCGGAACGCCGGCTCGTCCGGCAGAGCGAATGGATCCGGCCCCCGGTGTTTTTGAAGGGCACCGCCGCCTACGGGTTTGCGATCCTCATCGCCTGGGCGACCGTCGGTCTCGTCATCTCGGTGTTTCCGGCCGCATTGGCAGCGCATGGGATGGCAGCGTGGTCGGGGTTTTCGACCTTCCTCGTCATCTCGACGGGGTTGCTCTTCCAACCCCTGGCGCGGAGGCTTTCTCCCACAAAGGCGGTCGCGATCGGGATCGTTCTCGTCCCGCTCGGCTATCTGCTGCTGGCAACAGGCGCGCTGCTGCCGAGCCTTCCGCTCGTGCTCGCCGGCGCCGCCGTCACCAGCGCCGCCGCCTATGGCTTTACCTATCTCGGAGGACTGGCGGCCGTCTCGGCGGCGGCCACGGACGCGGATCGGGCGCGGGCCGCATCGGGGTATTTTCTCTATGCATATTTCGGGTTTTCGTTCCCCGTGGTGACGAGCGGGTTCCTGGCCGACCGTTTCGGCATGACAGTGGCGCTCGTCGCATTCGGGATCGCAACCGTCGTCGCGAGCATGGCGCTCGGCATTGCGCTGTTGCGAAAAGGACAGGCCTAGTTCGGGCGTAAAGCAGAACGGGGCCGCTGGGGCCCCGTTCTCCATGATGTCGACCTGCTTATTTGGAGGCCGCGTCGTACATTTCCGCGACGTGTTCCCAATTGACGAGATCGTCCAGGAACGCCTTCAGGTAATCGGGGCGACGGTTGCGATAATCGATGTAATAGGAATGCTCCCAGACGTCGCAGCCGAGGATCGGCTTGGCGCCGTGCACCAGCGGGTTTTCGCCGTTCGGGGTCTTCATGACGGTGATCTTCCCGTCCTTGACGGCGAGCCATGCCCAACCCGAACCGAACTGTCCGATGCCGGCGGCGATGAAATCCTCTTTCATCTTCTCGATCGAACCGAGATCGGCGATGATCTTCTTCTCGAGCGCGCCCGGCAGGGAGCCGCCGCCCTTGGGCTTCATCCACTGCCAGAAATGCAGGTGGTTGTAATGCTGCCCGGCATTGTTGAAGAGCGCCTGGTTCTTGCCATAGCTGCCGGTGACGACCTCCTCGACGCTTTTGCCTTCGAACTCGGTCCCCTTCATCAGGTTGTTGCCGGTGTTCACGTAAGCGGCGTGGTGCTTGTCGTGATGGTATTCCAGCGTTTCCTTGGACATGTAAGGCTGCAACGCATCATAGGCGTAAGGCAGTTCGGGAAGGGTGAACGACATCGACATCTCCTTTTGGGAATTGAGCGACCCGAGGCTCGAAAGGGCTTTGGCCGGATGACGCATCCGGCCCACGCGAATTCGCTCAAACTCGTAAAACCTGCGCACGTGTCCCGTATGAAACTCCGTCGAGGTTTCGGGGACATGATGTAGTTAAAGCGCCCTATGCCGAAGGGCAACGGCGAAGCTGCGGACTTTTTTCGCGCCAAGCTTCCCTTGATATGACGCTTGCCCTATAAAAACAGTGCCTTGCCTTGCGGCAACCATCTGTTTTTAGTCGGAGATTGCATGATCGTCGCTCTTTACGCCCTCGCCCTGGCGATGATCGTTGGCGGGCTGTTCGCCGCCATTCTGGGTTGGGACATCGTGCTCGTCGAGCGCGGCTGGACGATGGTGATCTCCGGGATCATCGGCGCATCGAGCGGCGCCCTTCTCGTCGGCATCACCATGATCGTGTCGAAGCTCGCCCGCATCCAGGAAGAGCTCGCGCGCGTCCAGCTCAGCCTGGAGGACGATATCGAGACGGTCGTGGTGCCCACTTCCGCCGAGCAGGCGCGTGGCCGTATCATCGACGACGTGGCGAGCGCCGCCGCCGGGGTGGTCGCGGGCGGATTCTTCGGATCGCGAAGTGCCGCCGCCGGCTCATCGACCGAAGCTGCTCCTGCGGAGCGCCCGCTCTTCGACCGCGAGAGCATCGTCGCGTCCGAGAGCGACGAGGAGACGCGTCTCGACGAGGAAGAAGAGAAAGTCCCGTTCGAGCTGCGTTCGGCAACGCCGGCCGACGTCGCCGAACCGGGTGCCGACGAGGAGCGGGAGGACGTGTCGGAGGCTAAGGTCCCGGACTTTCTTTTTGCCGAGCGCTATCATCGCGAAACCATCATCACCGAGACCGTGTTCCCCGAACGCGAAGTCCCCGCATACGCCGACGTCCCGGCCGTGGAGCGGACGGAGGAAGAGCCATCGACCCCCTCCGAGCCGGATCTCGATCATGAAGATGTGTTCGAGTCCGAGATCGAAGAGGCGAGCGCCGAAGCCGAGACCGCTCCGGAGCCTGAAACCGCCGAGGAGAATGTGGGCCCGCCGACAATCATCGGCACCTACAATTCCGGCGAGAACAAATACGTGATGTTCTCCGATGGCTCCATCGAGGCCGAGACGCCGCAAGGCTTCTTCCGGTTCGCGTCTCTCGACGAGCTGAAGGAATTCATCGCCGCCGGCGGCGAGGGAAATTCCTCGGGGTCTACTTGATCAGCGCCGACAGGGCACGGAAATCGTCCGTGCCCGCTCGGCCGAGCCATTCGAACATCACCATTTCGGTCGTCACCCAATGACAGCCCGCATGAAGCAGCCTTGCGCAGGCGGCGCTCACGCTTTCCGCCGCGCGGCTTGAAACGGCGTCCGCCACCACCGCGACCTCAAATCCCATCTGACGAAACTTCAGCGCGCTCTGCAGGACGCAGACATGCGCCTCCGTTCCGCAAATCACCAGTTGATCCCGGCCTTCGCGTTTCAGACCTTCGACCCGTTCGCGGATGGCCTCGTCATAGGCTGCCGAAAAGGTCATCTTCTCAAGCACCACCGCGTTGCCGGGCAGCGCATCCCGCACGCCATCGACAGTCGGCCCGAGACCTTTCGGATATTGCTCGGTGACAGTCACCGGAACGGCAAGGCGCTCGGCGGCGCGCAGCAGAATACCGATCCGCGGCAGAAGCTTTTCGCCGTCGAGGATGGCCGGAAGCAGACGCTGCTGCACGTCGACGACGAAGAGATGCGAACGTGAGGCGTCGAGCAGCATCGTCGATCACAGCTCCAACGGAGGCACGGGCGGGTTGCCCGGGATCGGCATGGTCATGGTGAAACGAAGTCCCTCTTCGTGGAAGTCGATGTTCACTTCGGCACTGAGCTGCGTCGCCAGAACGCGCTGCAGCAACCGCGAACCGAAGCCCTGTCGCGAGGGCGCGGAGACCGGCGGGCCATCGATGCTCGATCCACGCGAAATTGCAGCACCGGAAGTCCCTCGCGCTCCTCGACGCTCCATTGCACGTCGACCTTGCCGCCGTAGGGTGGAAAGCGCGCCGTGCTTGGCGGCGTTCGTGGTGAGTTCGTGAATGGCCATGCCGACCGGGCACCGCCGCCTCTGACGGAAGTTCGACCGGATGGGCCCGAGATGAAGACGCGTTTGTGCGCTTCGTCGTCATAGGGGCCGAGTTCGATTCGGATCAGGTCCCCCAGCGAGGCCTTCTGCCAGTAATCCTCCGTCAGGAGATTGTGCGTGCGCGCGAGCGACACGATGCGGCCGACGAAGCTCTGGTAGAATTCGTCGATGCTCGACGTGGAGCGCGCGGTCGACCCCACGATGGCCTGCACGGTCGCCAGGGTGTTCTTGACCCGGTGATGCAGTTCCCGGATCAACAGATGCTGACGTTGCTCGGCCTGCTTGTAGCGGGTCACGTCGATGTTGACGCCGATCATCCGCAACGGCTTTCCATCCGCATCGTAGAAGAATTTCGCGTTGACCTCGATGTAGCGGATGGAACCGTCGGGAAGCACGATGCGATGAGAGAAGACGATCTCCGCGTCGCGGCGGTCCATCGCGGCCTGAATGACTTTCTTCGTCGGCTCGAGATCGGCCGGAACGACGCTTGATTCCCATCCGGCGAAATCATCCGTGAACGTGCCGGGCTCGAACGCGAACAGGCGCTCCTGTTCGCGCGTCCAGGTGACCTTGCCGGACGAAATATCCCAGTCGAAAACGCCGATCCCGAGCGCACGCTGCGCCAGCGACAGACGCTCCTCGCTCTCGCGGAGCGCCGTCGCGGTCTGCTTGATGTCGTGGATGTCGATGCTCGTGCCGCACCAGCCCATAAACAGCGCCTGTGGCGCTGTGGAGCGGCGCGGCGCGGATCAGGTGCCAGCGATATTCGCCCGTCGGCCGAACGATAACGCGCTTCCGTCTCGTAAGGGGATTCGTTCTGCCGGACCGCCACGAGCTCTTCCTTCATGCGCTCCAGGTCGGGCGGATAGATCGTCGTCATCCAGCTATGGCCGAGCGCGCGGTCTTTCGGAAATCCCGAATAGCGCACCCAGCGATCGTTGGTGAAGGTAAGCTCCAGTTCGGGCGTCACGATCCACACGAGGGCCGGGAGAGATTCGGCGATGATGCGGAAGCGGGCCTCGGTCTCACGCAGGTCGATCTCGGCGCGGGCTTTCTGAACCGCCGTCCAGGTGCGCTCGGCGACGTCCTGCACGAGCATCAGTTCGTCCGTCGACCATTTGCGCGGGCGTGCCGTGTTGAGATAGAGCAGCGCCACGAGCCGCTGGTTCTTCAGCAACGGCACGGCAAGCCCGCTTCGCGCATTGATGGTCTTGTAGATCTCGCGAGACGCGGGATCGCTCATCCGGGGATCGGTCTCCACATCGTCGACCGACAGGGCCTGGCCCTTCTTCAACTCGGTGATCATGTTGGGCAGGAAATCGTTGAGGCGAAACTGGCGCCCCTCGTTGCTCACCACCCACCGCGACCATTCCCGCGAGATGACGTTGACGCCGAGTTCCTCGTCGACTTCGCCGTAACCGGCGAAATCGGCCTCCAGGAACTGGCCGAGGCCCTTGACCGTCGCCTCCATGATCGTGTTGGGGTCGTCGAGATCCCGCACGCTGGTCGTTCAGGTTCAGAAGGAATGTCTGGCGGCGTTGGGCAAGGGTGCCCTCCTGGCGCGTCCGCTCCTGCTCGGTCACATCCTGGATGATCGCCACCACCCGGACGGGTCGGCCGGTCTCGTCATACACCATGTGCCCGCGGAGCAGGATCAGGCGCGTCTTGCCGTCCGCGCGGACGATCCGGCTCTGGGTGTTGAAATCCGTGCGGGTCTGCTGCGCATAGGCCATCGCCTGCTCGACCCGGTTGCGGTCGTGGGGATGGAACAGCTCCTGGAACTCCGGGCAGGAGATCGGCTGGTTCGCGGTATAGCCGCAGGTGTCCCGGGCGGACGGCTCCATGACGATCTCATCGGTGAGCATGTCCCACTCGAAGGAGCCAAGCTTGCCGATTTCCAGCGCCATGCGCAGCTTGGCGGTGCTGTGCTGGAGCAGCTTTTCGGTGGCGCGAAGCCGTGCTTCCAGCTCAGCCAGGCGTCCATCCTCGCCGACGGGCTCGGTCGGGGGATGAAGATCCGGCAGCCGGGCTATTTCTGTCATCGACGCATACCCTTCATACGGCACCCGCCGCAGGCGTCAGGCTCCAGAGGGTCAACGGTTGAGCGGGACTATGTTTCAAATCTAAATCCCTGGATGCTGCGCAAGCGCGAAAAGATACGTGAGAGCGACTTCCTCGAGCCGGTCGAACCGTCCCGCGGCGCCCCCGTGGCCCGCCTCCATGTTGAGCTTGAGCATGACGGGTCCTCCCCCGGTCATTGTCTGGCGCAACCTGGCGATCCATTTGGCTGGCTCCCAATAAGTGACGCGCGGGTCGGTCAAGCCGCCGAGGGCGAGCACGGCGGGATAGGATTGCGGAACGATATTATCATACGGCGAGTAGGAAAGTATGGTTCGAAATGCGGCCTCGTCGGCCGCCGGATTGCCCCATTCGGGCCATTCCGGCGGGGTGAGGGGAAGCTCCGCGTCGAGCATCGTGTTGAGTACGTCGACGAACGGAACCTCGGACACGATCCCGGCGAAGAGCTCCGGCGCGAGATTGGCCACCGCCCCCATGAGCATTCCGCCGGCGCTGCCGCCATGGGCCACGATCCGTCCCCGTGCCGTGTAGCCTGAGGCGGCCAGCGCTTCGCCGCACGCGATGAAATCCGTGAACGTGTTGGGTTTGTTCTCGCGCTTGCCGTCGAGATACCAGCGCCAGCCTTTTTCGGTCCCGCCCCGCACATGGGCGATCGCATAGACGAAGCCGCGATCGACCAGCGACAGGATGTTGGTGCGAAAGCCGGCCGGTATCGACACGCCGTAGGATCCGTAGCCGTAGAGGAGGCAGGGGGCCGATCCGTCGAGAGCGACGTCCCGGCGATGGACCACCGAAATCGGCACCTGCGCGCCGTCGGGAGCCGTCGCGAAAAGGCGGCGGGTGACGTAATCCTCCGGGTGATGGCCGCTCGGCACCACCTGCCGCTTGCGCAAGGTCCGCGTTCCGGTCGCAAGGTCGAGGTCGGTGACCTCGCTCGGCGTGGTCAGCGAGGAATATCGATAGCGGATCACGCTGGTGTCGTATTCGTAGCCGGGATCGACCCCGAGGGCGTAGGTATCCTCGTCGAAAGCGATGGTCTCCTCCCGACCGGAGGCGAATTCCCGCACGACGATCCGCGGCCGCGCATCCTCGCGCTCGAGGCGCACGAGATGACGCGACAGCGCCATGGCGAAGAGGATCATCGTTCCGGCGCGGGAGGGGACAAGGTCGCGCCAATGCGAACGGCCGGGGTTGGCGACCGGCGCCGTCATGATCTTGAAATCCTCCGCCCCGTCGGCATTGGTGAGCAGGATGAGCTGCTTTGCGTGGTGCTCGACATTGTATTGAAGCCCGACCTTGCGGGGCTCCACCAGGCGCGGCACGGCACGGGGATCGGCGCGATCGAGAAGGCGCACTTCCGAGGTCTCGTGGTCGCTCGCCTCGATCAGCACGAAGGCGCCCGACTGGGTCAGGCCGAGCTTGACGAAGAATCCCGAATCCGGCTCCTCGTAGATGACCGCGTCGCTCACGGGCGAGGTCCCGAGGAGGTGGCGTTTCACGCGGACCGGCCGGTGGTTGTCGTCGAGCTCGACGTAGTAGAATCCGCTCGAATTCCCGATCCAGACCACGCCCCCGGACGTGCGCGGGATCTCATCCGCCGAATCCGCGCCGGTCGCGAGGTCGCGGACCCGGATGGTGAAATATTCCGAGCCCTTGATGTCGGCGCTCCAGGCCATGAGCCGGTGGTCGGGCGAATGATCGGCGCCGCCGAGATCGAAGAAAGCCTGGCCCTTCGCCTCCTTGTCCGCATCGACCAGGATGGCTTCCACATGGCCATCCCGCGGAACGCGGCAGATCAGCGGATGCTGGCCGCCCTCGCGGTAGCGGGTGAAATAGGAATACGGCCCGTCCGGTTCGGGCACCGAGGAATCGTCCTCCTTGATGCGGCCCCGCATTTCGGCGACGAGCGTCTTCTGAAAAGCCTCCGTGCCGGCAAAGACCGCCGCCGTGTAGGCGTTTTCCCGTTCCAGGGCGGTGCGGATGGCGGGTTCCAGCGCCGCCGGGTCCTTCAGCACCTCGCGCCAGTTGTCAGCCTTCAGCCAGGCGTAATCGTCGGTGATGCGGGTTTCGTGAATGGTGAAGCTATGCGGCTTGGCGGGAACGGTGGGCGCAGCCGGCAGAGGGGGAGGGGGCGGCAGATCGGGTTTCATCGACATTTCGGCTTCGCTCTGCGTGGAGGGGGCTAACGTCCCGGCTTCGGCGTGGGTCCACGACCATGCGATTTCGCAGCGTCCGAGGAAAGCTGATTTTCGACGGCGGCGAGTTCGTTAACGAATCGACATTACCTATCGTCATTCTTTGGGCGACGGATTGCCTCCTAATATTGCAAGCCTCAAGATGATACAAAGTTTTCCAGGGTTTTCATTGCGAACATCTTGTCACCGGAAGCAAATTGACATACCTGAACTAGCAAGCGTGAGTTCTGTTTGTTTACGGCTCGTGGCAAGGTGACGCCAACATTGCTTCGCCAAAGATCGCCCCTCGATGCATTGAGATGCCGACGGGTTGCTTGCGGGGGCCGGAAAGGAAGAAAAGTACCATGAGCGACACAATCGCTACATCCAACTATATTGAGCTGGCGGCCGACATCGTCTCTGCGTATGTGAGCAACAATTCCGTTCCGGCAGGTGAATTGCCTTCGCTGATCGGCGAAATTCATGCGGCATTGCTGCGCGTGGGTGGCGGCGGTGTCGAGGTGCCGGCGGAAGCGCCGAAGCCGGCGGTATCGCTCAAGAAATCGGTGACGCCGGATTACATCATCTGTCTCGAGGACGGCAAGAAGTTCAAGTCCCTGAAGCGCCATCTTCGGACGCAATACAACATGACGCCGGAGCAGTACCGCGAGAAGTGGGGCCTGCCCGTCGATTACCCGATGGTGGCTCCCAACTACGCCAAGGCCCGCTCCGAGCTCGCCAAGGAAATGGGTCTCGGCCAGCAGCGCCGCAAGCGCCGCACGCGGGCCTGATCGATCCTCGCAATCACAAGCCGCCCTCCCATGGGCGGCTTTTTTTCTCTATCCTGAGGAAAAATGCGCGATGCCCAGCGATCGTTTGGACAGCAAGGCGGGCTACGCGGAAAAGGCCGACGTCCTGGTGGCGCAATACGAGAGCATCACCTTCGCCGAAACGCACCGGGACACGCTCCACCTCCTGCCCGCCGCCCCGGCCCGGATCCTCGATATCGGAGCGGGCTCAGGGCGGGATGCGGCGGCGCTCTGCGCCCTCGGTCACTCGGTGGTGGCGGTCGAGCCGACCGCCGCCTTGCGCCAACAGGGTCAGCGCCTCCACGCGCAGGCGCCGATCGTCTGGCTCGACGATGAATTGCCCGATCTCCCCAGGCTCGCGGCTCGGGGCGACAGCTACGATCGAATTTACCTGACGGCGGTGTGGATGCATCTCGACGCGCAGGAGCGGGCGCGGGCGATGGCCCGCCTGCGCGATCTCATCGCCCCCGAAGGCCTGATCATCATGTCGTTGCGGCATGGCCCCATTCCGGAAGGGCGCCGCATGTTCGACGTCTCGACGAGCGAGACGGAAGAGCTCGCAGGTCGGCACCGGCTGCGGGCGGTGTTTCAGGCGGAACGCGCCGATATGCTGGGCCGCCCTGACGTGCGTTGGTCGCTCCTGGCTCTCCAGCCGGTGGCGTGAATTCTCGCGGCTTGGACCTGCGCCCGCACGTGGGTGGGCGATGCAACCTTAAGAAGAAACGACCTCAATCAGTCGGTCGCCGGCACCCACAGAGATTGTTCAACGTGATGGCCTTTTTCCTGCTCCGGCAAGCGCCTCGGCATGCCGATAAGGCAGCCACGCCGCTACCGCAGGTTTATCCTCGCAATCCACAGCCGCCGCAAACGTCTTGACAGATAGGAATATTGCCTCAGAATGGCGGCACAGATAAGCGTTCATTCGGCGTAGGGATATTAGGAACAAAACATGAACAAAAATGAGAATATTACAGAGAGCCGCAAGATTGACGGTGGCAGGCCTGCCGGTCGCGCAAAGGGAGCGGGACGCGATAATCCGACCATGGGCACGGCGATGAAGCGCGACGGGTTGGCCAGGGACCAAAAGCGCCTCCTGGCCTCCCTCGCCAAGCCCGCCGCCTTCGTGTTCGTCGATCCGACCAACGACCGCGACGTCATCCTCGGCACGAAGGCGGCGGCGGTTTCCATCGGCGCGGGTCGTTTCGCCCGCTCCGACGCCGAAGCGCTCGTCGGCCACGACCTCGCCCGCTGGACGGGAACCACCCGGCTCACCCTGCAGATCACCGAGGCGGGCAGGGCGCATCTACGCCGGGATGCGGCCGGAGCGGGCGGAGACGGCTTCTTCGACCAGCACCGCAAGACCGCCTCGGTTCAGGTCGAAACCGATTCTGGAACAAAACGGGTACGAATCGATCTCGACGAAAGTCCGCTCGATTGGCTGCGCCGCCGCAAAGGGCGCGACGGCCAGCGCCTGATCGGAGCGGCGGATTACGCGGCGGGCGAGCGGCTGCGCAGCGATCTCATGCAGGCGGGCCTCCTGCCGAGCGTGACGGCCCGCTGGGACGCCATGCCGAAAGCCGCCGGCGCTTCGTCCCCGTCGGACGCGACCGACCGGATGGTCGCCGCGCGCCAGCGGGTGCGCCACGCCCTCGACGCCGTGGGCGGCGATTTCGGCGATTTGCTGATGGATCTCTGCGGCTTCCTGAAGGGCCTCGAACTCATCGAACGGGAACGCCATTGGCCGCCCCGCTCCGCGAAGGTGGTGGTCAAGCTCGCGCTCAGCCGGTTGGCCGACCATTACGGAATCGAGACCTCCGCCCGCGGCCCCGCGGCGTCGCGCGGAATCCGGGCCTGGCAGGCGGTGGTGATCGAAGGCGGGCTGCGCTAGAGGCTATCGGGTCGGCAACCCTCAGGCGGCGAGGGCGGACTGCGCATCGCGGCGGATGCGCTCGACCATGGATCTGACGCCGTTGGATCGTTGCGGCGTCAGATGCTGTTCGAGTTCGAGCGCCCGGAACAGATCCTGGGCGTCCGTGGCGACCGCCTCGGCGGGAGTCTTGTGGTTATAGAGCGAGATCAGCAGGGCCACGAGACCGCGCACGATATGGGCGTCGCTGTCGCCGACAAGATGCAGGCGGGGGCCGCCT
Organism: uncultured Alphaproteobacteria bacterium; assembly: GCA_963837375.1. GTDB lineage: Bacteria > Pseudomonadota > Alphaproteobacteria > Rhizobiales > Beijerinckiaceae > Microvirga. The sequence goes on from CAWINL010000002.1 coordinate 71,203, forward strand.
TCCGCGTTGTCGAGACGGGTCGTGAGCCAGACCTGGCTGGCGCAGCCCCGGACCTTGTTCTCGTCCGTGTAAGCATCCTCGGGAAGCTTCTCCATGAGGCGACCCAACTCGATGAGGTAACGGTAGCGCTCGTCCCAATCGTCGAGGAGTTCGAAAGTTCGAGACGATTTCGTCAATCGGCGGCAGCATGTCGGTCCAGATGTTGATGGCTGGCCTTCATATAGGAAGTGCGGCGGGATTTGGCGATGGAAAGGTCTAGGCGCCGGGCTTTTTCCACGCGCCGGTCCAAGCCGGGCGATGATCCTCCGGCAGCAGCGTATCGGTCTGCGGCGGTCGCTTCGCCTCGCGTGGGACGCGGGGCGGAGGCGCACGATCTTGTCGAGCACCGCCTGTCTCGCGCTTTCCGGCAGGGCATTCCAGGCGGCCTGGAGCCGTTCCGGCTGCCTCCTGTCAGCCTCTCCGACGAGTGCGTCGCCGCGCTGACGAGGGCATCGAGCGAGAGCCCGCCTTCCTGTTCCTGGCGCACGGGCGAAAAATAGAAGATCGCGCCGATCACAAGGGCTGCTCGCAGCAGGGAAAACATGGCGGCTCCTCCTCGGCGCGGGTGGGCCGGGATATGGGCCATCATAACGTGTCGTCGACAGGGCGCGTAGATGCGCCAGCCGGCACTTGCAAACAGCCTTAACAAATGGTTAACGCCGCGAACTTCGCCTGCTGCCGGCCAATCCCCAGCACTGGCGCGGAAAAAATGCCCGGCGGCAGCTCGCTGGCCTCGTGATTTCGGGCCGTCACCCGGCCGCGCGGTCGGTGCGACGGGCGTCGCCTTAAAGGTCGCTTAAGCGGCCTCTGCCACATTTGTGCCCGACACAAAGAGGCGACCGATTGCTGACGAAATCCCAAGGGCACGGGCTAGGCCACGGGCAAGGACACTCGCAAGCCCATTGGCATGACGAATGGCTTCGCGGGCTCATTCATCCGTCGGCGCGCGAACGGCTGGGCGACGAGATCCGGCACGCGCGGTTCGTCGCCACCGGACATCGCCATGGCGCTGCTGGCGGTCGTGAGCTTTCCGCTGACCCTCGTCGCGGAGGCCCCGGCGGATATCATCGCTCTCTGGGCCGGCTTGATCCTGACGCCCGCTCGCTCGCCGTGTTCGTCCTGTCCCGCTCGGCCCGGCTCGACGGCGCACAGGCTGTCGTTTCCGTTTCGCTTGCCGCTCTTCATCGTCCTGTCCGGCACCGCCATGGACCTGCCACTCCCGGCGGTTTGCGTGGCGTTGCTGTGCGTGCCCCTCGAGGCCGCCGCGACCGGCTCGCGACGCAGTCTTGTCATTGCCTGTGCGTGCGTGCTCGCGGGATCCTTCGTCGCCGCCAATGCGGAGACCGTTCATGTGTCGTGGCCCGTCTTCGGTGTCGTCGTCGTCGCCGCCATCGTCCTTCTGGCGCATATGGCGGCGTCGCCTGTTTGTCGACGCGAAGCTCGATGGTCTGATGGCGCGTCTCCATCCCTCCCGCTCCTCGGCGCAGCATGAGACCCTCGAACGCCCTCGACGATCTCGTCACCTGGCACGACCGGAATGGCGCCATCCTGCGCTCGAACGGCGCCTCGATGAAACTTCTCGGCGCGCCCTCGTCGGCCATCCACGGCAGCGGCTTGTTCACACGCATCCTCATCGGCGACCGGCCCGCATTCCTGAAAGCGGTGAGCGATGCGGCGCGCGGCGGCACGACCGCTGTCGCGCAGTTCCGCGTCAAGGCCGATCGGGCACCCGACGGCAGCGGTTTCATCTGGGTCGAGATGCGGGTCCATGGCGTGCGGCTCAGCGACGATCTCACCTGCGCGGCCGTCGCCGTCACGCGCGACATCTCGGCCCATCGTCGCTATGCGGAAGAACGCGACGCGCTTCGTCGCGAGGCCGTCAGCACCAACGACGCGCGGGCCGAATTGCTTGCAACCGTCAGCCACGAGTTGCGGACGCCGCTCAATGCCATCATCGGCTACGCGGAAATCCTGATGGGTCGCGGCAACCTCGTGCTGCTCGAACGACGGGAGAGCTATGCGCAGATCATTCATCAATCCGGCGAACACATGCTCGGCGTGGTGAACACGCTTCTCGATCTGTCCGCCATCGAGGCCGGGCATTACGGTCTGGCGTTCGAACCGGTGGCGCATGTCGGGGCTGGTGCGCGAATCCTGCGCCGTCGTGGCATTGCGCGCCGAGCAGGCCGGAGTTTCGCTCGTGGTGGATCTGCCGGACGATCTGCCGGAGATCATCGCGGACCGCCGCGCGTGCCGCCAGATGCTTCTCAACCTTCTGTCGAACGCCGTGAAGTTCACGCCGCATGGCGGCGAGGTTCGCGTGGAGGCGAGGCGCGACGGCGAATGCGTGGCGCTCTCCGTTCACGATACCGGCATCGGCGTTGCGCAGGAGGACCTGGCACGGCTGGGCGTGCCTTTCTATCGCGGCGCTGCGCGAAGCCGGCCGGAAGAAAAGGGCAGCGGCCTCGGGCTCTCGGTCGTGCGCGGGCTCGTGGCGCTGCATCGCGGCAGCATCCGCATCGGCAGCACGCCGGGAGACGGCACCGTCGTGCGGCTCACCTTGCCGATCGACGGACACGCGCGACAGCAACGCGATCGATGTCGCGACCGCGCCCCTCGCCTTGGCGCCTTCTTCCGATATGATCGTTCTGAAAGACGGGATGACAGTTTTGCGTGAAGCCCTTGCCGCCCGACCTGATCGAGACTTCGTGGTGTCCGCGCCCAGCACGGCGGCCCGCCGCGCGCCGGGCCGCGCCATCGCGGCGGGCGCCCGCCCGCAAGAAAAAATCCGGCTTGCTGGCGCGCGTCGTCGCCAGCGTCGCGCGCAATCCGTTTCGCATTCTCGTCACGCTGGTGCTGTCGGCTTGCGCCGGCATGATCGTCTGGAACGCCCTCGTGCTGCAGGAGGCCCGCCATCCCGCGCCGCTGTTCAATCATCCGGGCGTGGCGCCGCAGGCCGTGATGCCGGCACCGCCGCCCGCGCCGTCGTCGCAGCGCCGACCGCGCCCGCGTCGCCGGCGCCGTCGCTGATCGATCCCGCGCCCACGGCGCACGCAACGCCGCCGGTGCCTCCCGCCCGCAGCGCGATCACGGATCTCATTCGCGGCAACGGTGAAGCGCGCATCCCGCCGCGCAACCTGCTCCGGTGCCTGCCTCCGTCAAGCCGCCGGCTGCAGCGCGATCCCATCGCCGAGATGATCCGCATGGGCGGGGCGGTGCCGACGCCGCCCGCCAATGTCGGCCGCACCGACAACGCCGATCCGGTCCTGGCGGTCCAGCGCGCGCTTGGCGAAACTCGGTTATCCGGTCAAGCCCGACGGCATGATGGGCAGGCGAAACCCGCGCGGCGCTCGAACGCTTCGAGCAGGATCGTCGCCTGCCCGTCACCGGCGAGTTCAACGCACGGACCCTGCGCGATCTCGAGCGCCGCGTCCGGCATCGCGATCCCGCAATGAACCGCTTGCGGTCCGATTTCTGGGTCTCGGCGTATATCCGTCGTTGCGACGTGGAGGGCGTGGAAGCCGTGCTGCGCAAGCGCGGCGCGGCGGAGGCCGGCGCTTTGTTCGTGAAGGTCGACCGGCTCGACGGGACGGCCTGCCTCTATGGCCCCGCGCCGCAGGCCTTTCTCGACGATAGCGGCGAGCGCCTCTTCTCGGCGATCCTCGTGAACACGACGCCCCTCGACGTGGAGGAACGCATGACCCGCGAAATGAAATTCGATCCCGATCTCTGGCTGGTGGAAGTGGATGATCGCGCCGGCCGCCACTTCCTCGATCTGGCGTCGGAAACCTGACGCCGTCAGTCGCGCGCCGACAATGCGCGAACGTCGAGCACTGCCTCGATGATGGCGAGCGCCACGGCGCTCTCGCATTCATGCATCGTCCGGATCAAGGCTTTCAGGCGCGAGAGCGGATGCGAGAGTGCCGGATGCAGCGCGATGAAGATGCGGATCGCGTCGCGGGTCTTCATGCCGAGGGCTTTCAAGGCCAGCGCCAGCAGGTCGTGACGGTCGATCCGCAGCAGGCGCCATGCGGTGGTGTCGGCAAATCCGAATGCGGTGTTGAAGAACGCCTCGATCGATGCGGCATCGCCGTGTTTCGCGGCGCGCTGCAATGCGTCCACATCCTCGCGCGAGAGGCTGAACGACAGGAGCGCGCGCCTGTGCGCGATCGACTCAGCAAGCCTGTCGCGCATGTCGGCGCGGCGTTGCGGCGAGCGCTGCGAGATAAAGCGCCGCCTCCTCATGAAGGGCGAGATCCTCGCGCGCGAGCAGGATATGCGCGAGCGCCGTGCGGTGCCGGGCCCGATCCAGCAATTCGGCAAATCCCTCGTCGCACGCGGCGAAGTGGCGGTTGGCCGCGAGGTTGTCGTCCACCGCATCCTCTTCGAGGACCAGAAGCTTTCGCAGGATCGCAGCGTCGAGGCCGGGGCTCGCCGCGAGCGCGAGCCGGCTCTCCCACGAGCCGAACCTCTTTAGGGAATGGTCGGCCGTCGCGTGCCGCGCCGTGTCGATCATCACGTCGCGCGTCTTATCGGAATGCCGCAGCAGCTAGGTGCGAACCGCATCGGGTATCTCGGGGCAGGGCGCGAGAACTCGTGCGATTTCGACGAGCGATGCGGCATCGATGGTGGGGAGGAAGCCGAGGGCGAGGGATTCGAAAGTCTCCACCGCCTCGCGGTCCCGCGAGGGAGCGGCGACGAACATCTCAGCGCTGACGCGCAGAAGCGTCGCCCGCGCATCGCGGCCCGTTGCCGGCGGGTCCAGCCAGGTCCGTGAGGTCGGGCCAGAAATCCTGCGACGCCGGCTGCTCCATCTCGTCCCTCGCAAACGCGAACATGCGCAGGAACTTACCGGCGTTCTCTTAGCGCATCTTTAAGGGACCATTGGGAGTGGCCCAAAATAGCCCTGTTGACGAGGGAGCGGTGAGGTAAGATGTTTCCTTCCGGCCTGTGTTTTTTCATGGCGCAGGACGATGATGCGGCCGATCGGAAACCGTCCGTTAACCATCTGTCTATTTGGTGGAACGGACGCAACAGGAGTTCGACCGACGGAGGATTGAGATGCGTAAAGTCTGGCATGAGACCCGGAGCGAGATCGCCCGCGGCAAGATCATCCCGTTTCCCGACGCGGCCGCCCGGCCGCACACGGTCGGCGCCTGGAGCGGACGAACGCAAGGGCGTGATTCTGCTTTTCACGGGCGTGCGTTATGAGCGGATGGATATCGACAACGTCCCGACCCCGCCTGTCGCCTCCAACGGTTCGCGCCGCCGCCGTTCCTGAACAAGCCGATCCCAGCCGACACATCCGCGCCCGACTCCAGCGCGTGCCGGCTTTCCCAACGTCGCGGGCCATGAACACCGCGTCGCCGCCATAGCTCGCGAGCTTGGTTGCCAGGCCGGGCACGGTCCATCGGTTCGAAACCGAACTTTTCCCAGAACCTCCGCGATGCATTCGACCGCCACGAGCGACAGGTTGTCAAACCCAGATCCTCGCGCAAGTCCGCCAGCCGTTCGACAGCCGCGCGCCGGCGCGTCCGCGTTCCTCGTGCCGCGGGAGCAATCGCCAGATCGTGGAGGTAGTAGGTCGTCGGCGTCGGCGGGCAGACGCTTCCAGCATCGCGTTGAGCGCCGGCGGTTGCCGAATTCCCACGGATGGCTGATCGCGTATCCGACAAGCGCGCCGTCCCGATCGAGAACCTGGCAGCCCGTCGGGAAAGAGCTGTTGGCGCTCCGCCAGCACCGCGAGATCTTCCGGGTGATCGCGATGGATGCGATCGGCGATGGCATGCACCTCGTCGAGATCCGACAGGCTCCATCGGCCGCCAGCGCATCATTCCTCTCGTCCTCCTCGTCGACCGTGCACGACACCGCTTTGGCCGCCCGATAGCCGCCGGGCGCAGGCTCGGAATCGGGCGCCGCGACCCGGATGATGGCAAAGCCCTGCTCTTCCGGCGCGACGATCCTGCACGTCGCGCGAAGGCTCGTTCTCATCCTCCTCGGCGCGCGCCTCGTCGAGCTGCCGCTGCGTCATGACGACGAGTTCGAGTTCGCCGCGAATCGCCGCGCGATCGGTGACGGCGAAGAAGACGCCGCTGGTCTTGGTGTGAAGCGAAAAGGACAGGAATGACTGACCGGTATTGGCGGCGATCCGCGCCGGACCCTCGCTGAGATCGAACGCGCAGGCGGCGATCGGCGAAGGCGGGATCGGGCAGGGGAAGCCAGGTCGGCGCCGCCCGCCCGGCGGGCTGACGATCTGCGCGGTCTCGGATGTCAATGTCGGCTGAACATGCGCGATGGCGTCGTGCTCCGCGAAGCGCGGGCTGGCGAGCACCACGAAGATGTGAACGGCTGCGCCCAGCACGATGCCCGCAGGCGGTCGCGAACAGGAATCGGCTGATGGGCGTCATGGGCCGCATGCGACACGCTCGATGGTGGGAAGGTCGTCGGCATCGAGATTGGCGCCCGCGGCGCCCGGCATGTCGTAGAGCCGGAGGACGAGCGTGAAGGCACCGTCGGTCGGGACCTGCAGCCAGTTGCCCGCGCTGAGGTCCTTGCGACAGGACGATATCGAAACCATCGTCGGGCCGGCGGACGATCTCCGACGAGGTGAAGCCGCTGCGTCCGAGTTCCGACGGGCGGCGAGGGCGCCCGTCCGGTCATAGATGGTCATCGTCCACAGGCGGGCCTGCGGCGTGACCGAGCCGACCCGGTAGGAACAGGCGCGCATCGAGGCTCGCGGCCGCCGTCATCGGCCTGGGCGATCAGCGTCAGCCCTTCGCCCATCGCCAGCGGAACGTCGCCGCGCCGCGCCACGATGGCCCGCATGTAGGGATCGGCTTCCGGCGAGCCGAGCTTCGGCCAGGTCGACCACGGTCCGAGCCTGCGGCCGCCGAAAGGCGGATCGCCGTTGAGCACCAGATAGGCCGATCCCAACCCCAGCCCGAGCGCGAGCAGGAGGGAATAGACGACCAGCGATGCGGTTTGTCTGGTTTTGAAGATCACGGAACTCGTCTGTTCGCCGGCGGCGGCATGAAACCACCGCGACGGCTTTCGTCAAGATACGTGTGCCCGTTTCAGGATGCGTGGATGGCCAGACGTGCGGTCGAGCGTCACGGGTCGCCTCAGGAACGTCAGGGCATTGCTCTAGGGCATCGCGACCTGTCGCGGCTGCACGAGCCGGGTCAGCGCGGCTCCTTCTCGGCCTGCCGCTCGGGAGCCGGCGGCGTCGGTTTCGGCGGCCTTGAAGAGGCTGCCGATCGAGCCGAGGACCTCGATAGGAGCGCCGCGACAAGCGTTCCGGCGAGATAGCCCTGCGGCGCGGAGCGGCGGCGGTCTTGTCGCCGGCACGCTCGGTCGCGGCGACCTTCGGGGCGGTCTCGCGGCTCAAGGCCTGGGATCGGCCGGATCTCGAGGTTCTGGTGGCCGAACGCCATGACCTCCTGCCAGGTCATCGCCGGCAGCGTGCCGCCCGTCATGTTGTTCATGGGGCTGATGATCGTCGTTGCCGAACCAGACGCCCGCGACGAGATTGCCGGTGAAGCCGACGAACCAGGCATCGCGATAGGCGTTGGTGGTGCCGGTCTTGCCGGCGGAGCGGATGCCGGGCAGGGCCGAGCGCTTGCCGGTGCCTTCCTCCACCACCTTGTTGAGCATGAAGTTCATGTCGTGGACGAGCTGCGTCGGCAGGACCTGCTCGCGGCGGCGTGTCGGTGGCGCGGCGGTAGATCAGCTCGCCTTGCGAGTTCTTGACTTCCCAGGCGACGTAGGGCGCCGCCTTCTTGCCGCCATTGGCGAAGACCGCATAGGACGCCGTCATGTCGATCACCGTCACTTCCGCGGCGCCGATCGGCAGCGAGCTCGAATCGGTCAGCGGATGCGGTCAGGCCCATCTTGCGGGCGATGTCGATGATCTGCGCGCGCCCGGCCTTGGCGTTGCCCTTGCCGATCTGCAGGGACATCCAGACCGGGATGGAGTTGATCGAGCGGGCCAGCGCCGAGGTCAGCGGCATGCTGCCCGAGAAGGAGCGGCCGTAATTCTGCGGGCACCAGTTGCCGAGGCAGATCGGCTTGTCGACCACGGTCGAGGTCGGGCCGCAGCTTCGGGTCGGCCAGCAGCGCCGCCGTATAGACGAACGGCTTGAAGGACGAACCCGGCTGGCGCAGGGCGTCGGTGGCGCGGTTGAACTGGCTCAGGCCGTAATCCTTGCCGCCGACCATGGCGCGGAGCGCGCCGTCGGCATCCATGACCACCATGCGCGCCCTGGCCGGCCTTGTATTGCCGGCCGTGCTGGCGAAGCATGTTCTCGAGCGTCTGTTCGGCATGCTGCTGCAGGGCCGTGTCGAGGGGAGTCTTGACGGTCAGCACGCGGTCGTTGCCGAGCTTCCCGTCGGCGGCGAGCTGCTTGATCTGCTCGTAGGCCCAATCGAGGTAGTAGTCGGGCGTGGTCTCGCGGCTGCGGTTGATCGGCGTCGCCGGATTGCGCCGCGCGGTCTGGATCTGGCCCTCGGTGAGAAAGCCCGCCTCGACCATGTTGCGCAGCACATCGTTGGCGCGGGCGCGGGCGGCCGGCAGGTTGATATGCGGGGCGTATTTGGTCGGCGCCTTGAACAGGCCCGCCATCATGGCGGCCTCGGCGAGGGTCACGTCCTTGGCGGACTTGCCGAAATAGTAATCCGCCGCCGCCACCACGCCGTGGGCGCCGCCGCCCATATAGGCGCGGTCGAGATAGAGCTTGAGGATCTCGTCCTTGGTGAGGTGGAATTCGAGCCAGAGGGCCAGGAACGCTTCCTTGATCTTGCGCTCGAGCGAGCGCTCGTTGGTGAGGAACAGGTTCTTGGCCAGCTGCTGCGTGATCGAGGAGCCGCCCTGGACGACGCCGCCGCCGCGCACGTTGACGGTCAGCGCCCGGAACGTGCCGATCGGGTCGATGCCCCAATGCTCATAGAAGCGCCGGTCCTCGGTCGCGAGCGCCGCCTTCACGAGGTAATCGGGGAATTCCTCGAGCTTGTAGGAATCGTCGAGCCGCAGGCCGCGCCGCCCGACCTCCTGGCCGTAGCGGTCGAGAAAGGTGACGGCGAGATCCTGCGTCTTCAGCCAGTCGTCCTCGGTCTCCCGGAACGCCGGCAGGGCGAGCGCCAGCATCACCACGCCACCCAGGAGGCCAAGGGTCGTCGCCTCGCTGGTCAGGTCGAGGACGACGCGGGTCGGGCCGCGAAACCGGAGATATTTCGAGCAGGTCGGAGAACCCTCCCAACCGCGCGCCAGACCGCGGCCCGCCTGATAGAGGAACGAGTTGAGCCAGGCATCGGAGGCCAAGGCCGCGCGCTTGATCCGCGTGATCAGGGGGGTCTGGGAAGCAGGGCGCACGACGGTCCTCGGACAGGTCTGCAGACCTGATATAGTTTGTTATCGGTCGTCGCAGGGTCGGTACGCCAGCACACCTGTCGCTCCGGACTCCTCGACGATAACGCGAAGGATGCGATGGCGGTTCGGACGACTTTGAGAGCTTTCGTGAGAAAGTTTTCACAGCGCCGCATATCAGCATCACCTTCAAGTTGCCGTAAAGAAAGGATTTGAGCCCGCCCATGGAAAACGCTGCGACATTCCGGCTCGCCACCGAAATCCGGCCGTTCTGGCAGGAAAAGACCCTCGAGGCGATGAGCGCCGCAGGAATGGGAGAGCCTGTGCGACGGCTGCGGCCGCTGCTGCCTCGTGAAGCTCGAGGACGAGGATTCGGGCGAGATTCTCTACACCGATGTGGGCTGCACGCTGCTCGATGCAGAGACCTGCCGCTGCGCGCGACTACGACAACCGCCAGGCGAAGGTGCCGGATTGCGTCCGCCTGACCACGGAGGCGGTGCGGAGCCTGTCCTGGCTGCCGCCGACCTGCGCCTATCGGCTGATCGACGGAGGGCAAGGACCTCTATTGGTGGCATCCCCTCGTCTCGGGCGACCCGGACAGCGTCCATGCCGCCGGCATTTCCGTGCGCGGGCGGGTCGCGGGTCCGGAAGAGGATTTCGGACTGGCGGACGTTGCTGGAGCGCATCACCGACTGGCCGAAGCAGATCGCGGCGATCGGCGCCCCCGAAGCGGAAGACGCGATTAGACCAAAGGTTTAGGCCTACCTCTCCGGAAGAAGAGTACCGCGGACGGTCGTGCGGCGATTATAGGCTGACGGAACGTTAATCACGCTCATCCCGCAAGGCCTCGGCGATGACGTCGACGATAATCTGCTTCCTTCTCGGCGCCGTCTTTCCGCTCGCTCTGATCGGCTGGATCATCTGCGTCGCATGATCCTTTCGCATGTCCGCGTTTGAAGGCGTTTTCGCCTAGGAACGAATTGGTAAACGAACGGTTAAAACCGGCAAGGAGGGTGTGTCATGACATCGACAGTGATTTGTTTCGTACTGGGTGCGGTATTTCCTGTCGTGATGGTCGAGCTGGCTGTTCGTGCAGGGCGTCTAAAAATCGTCGTTTGAGCCTGCCAAGGTCTTCAAACAGGCGCTACTCGCCCTTTTGCTTTGAGTTGCGCACTCGGCTCGTGACCCGTAACCGGTCTTCCAAGCTCCAAGCTCGCGAACGTTTGACCCGCTGTCTCGTCAGCGGGTTTTCTTTGCACGCGCTTGATCAGGTCTTCGCGCAGCACGCGGGCAGGTCGATGCCGGTCAGGCGCCAGGTCGTGCCCGAAAGCCGCATGGTGACGCGAAACTGGCGATCGACGCGGACCGTCGGCGGGAACGGGATCGTCAGGCTCCGGAACCCGTTGGATTCCGAGGCGAAGAAGATTCTGACCGCCTCCGACACCGAGCCGAATTCGAGGCGAGGCGCGACCGGCGTCGGGGTTCTGCCGCGCGCGGCACCAGTTGCGGCCAGCCGTCATCGAGAAGATCGATGAGCGCCTCGGCGGTGATGAGTTGCTCGACGACGGGATTGACGGACGGCGGCGCCCGCATTGGCCGCGACCTTTCCGTCGAGATCGCCGATCTTGGCGCGGCCTTCGGGCGTATGCAGGTAATCGCCGAGCACCTGCCGCGAGATCGACACCCGCAAGGCCGGGAAATTCACCCGTTCCTTGATGCGCGCCACATCCCGGTTCTCGACGGCCTTTGCGAGATCATAGAGCGCCGCGAAGGGCGACACCATGAAGATCGCCCAGGCGATGAACAACACGAAGAAGATACGAAACGTCCAACGCATATGGACGCACCGATCGCGTCTGGCCGAATCGGCAAGCGAAGCGGTTCGCCAGCGTTGCGGACAACAAAAAAGGGCGACCTGGGGATCGCCCTCTTTCAAGCTGTGGCGCGGCGTCCGATCAGCCGCGGGCGCGGGCGCGGATCATGAAGGTGTCGTAGGCGTATTCGGCGACTTGGAACCAGAGATATTCTTCGTTCCGGAAGGCCACGAACGCTGTCGTAGATCTTCTTGAAGTCGGGGTTCTTCGCCGAGGCCTCGTCGTAGACCTCGATCGCAGCCTTGTTGGCGGCATCGAGGATCTCCTGCGAGAACGGGCGAAGCTGCGTGCCGGCGCCGAGCAGGCGGCGCAGGGCGGCCGGGTTGCGGGCGTCGTACTTCGCCAGCATGTCGGCATTGGCGTAGCCGGCGGCCGCGGTCAGGATCGACTGGTAGGCCTTCGGCAGTTCCTTCCACTTCGCCTGGTTGATGAAGAGGTGGATGGCCGGGCCGCCTTCCCAGAAGCCGGGATAGTAGTAATACGGCGCGACCTTGGCGAAGCCGAGCTTCTCGTCGTCGTAGGGGCCGACCCACTCGGCCGCGTCGATGGTGCCGCGCTCGAGCGCCGGGTAGATGTCGCCGCCGGGGATCTGCTGCGGCACGACGCCGAGCTTCGCCATGACGATGCCGGCAAGGCCCGCGATGCGCATCTTCAGGCCCTGCAGGTCCTGAACGGTCTTGATTTCCTTGCGGAACCAGCCGCCCATCTGCACGCCGGTATTGCCGGCCGGCATGCCGTAGAGGTTGTGCTTGGCATAGAACTCGTTGAGCAGTTCGTTGCCCTGGCCGTGATAGAGCCAGGCGTTCATCTGCCGGGCGTTGAGGCCGAAGGGAAGGGCGGTGCCGATGGCGAAGGTCGGGTCCTTGCCGAAATAGTAATACGAGCAGGTATGGCCCATCTCGATGGTGCCGTTGCCGACCGCGTCCGCGACCTGCGGCGTGCCGACGATTTCGCCGGCGGCGAAGGGCTGGATCTGGAACTTGCCGTCGGTGCCTTCATTGACGAATTTCGCAATGACCTCGGCTGCGCCGTAGATGGTGTCGAGCGATTTCGGGAAGCCCGATTGCAGGCGCCATTTGATTTCCGGCATCGACTGGGCGATGGCCGGTGCGGCGACGGCCGTGGAGGCCGCGCCGACAGTGGCGGCCTGCAAAAACTGACGACGTTTCATACTGTAACTTCCTCCCTGAAAACTCGTGACTGCGTCACTTGTCGCGTATTGACACCGAAACGCTCGGAATCCCGCAAGGCGGTTTCGACGGCATATCGACCAATGGGTTAGACGGAGGAGGATAACCGGCATGCGAGACCAGACGCTCTGCCAGGGCGATGGGCCGTCGAACCGCGACATGCCCGGACGGCGGCGCCCTCAGTTGAAGGCTTCCGCCGCACAAACCAGCGCAAACAGAGCCGTCACGGCCGCGAGTTCGGCCGATACCGGTGAGCAGGGACGACAAATCGCTGGTCAGGAACGCAACCAGGGCCGTGATCAGCGCAACGACCGATGCCCAAGTGATCATGGGCGTTCTCCCCGGCAAAATTGGTGGTGCGGCGTTTAAACACGCAAATGTGACAAGAGTTCCCTAAGGGCATGATCAATTTTTGGGAAGTGCGATTTGGAGAGGGTGCGCCCTAAATAAGCGGCACGCCGCAGCTTCTTTTTTGAGCGCTGCGCTCGTAGGCTTCCGTCGACAGCGAGGCTCCCATGCGCCCCATCGTAACCGAGACCATCGCGCGAACTCCCGCCGGTTCCGGACGGGGTTTTGGAGGAGGCGCGGGCGCGCGGCCCCCGACCGCGAGCAGCCATGCGCGCTATCTGCGCGAGCTCGCGCCCTTTCACCTGATCGAGGCGGTGCTGCCGCGGCTATGTGGCGCCATGGCCGGCCCGGCTCTCGGTGGCGTCCTTCAACGCCGAGCGCCTGACGGACGTGGCGGCGGTGCGCGGCCTGCTGGATTTGGCCGGGGCCCATATGGCGCTTCTGACCGAGGTCGATGTGGGCATGGCCCGGTCCGGCAACCGCCATACCCTGCGGGAGCTCATCGCCGAGACGCGGCGAAGGGTTTCTCTACGGCGTCGAGTTCGTCGAACTCGACCTCGGCGATGAGCATCGAGATGCGCGAGCATGCGGGAGAGACCAAACGCCAGGGGCTTCCACGGCAACGCGATCGTGTCCAACCTGCGGCTGGAGCGGCCGCACCTGATCCCGCTGGAGGAAAGCGGCTTCTGGTTTCCCGGCCAGGACGGGGCGCAAAGGCGGATCGGCGGCCGCATGGCGCTGGCGGCCCGGCTCGTGGATGCGCCCGTTCCCGCTCTGGGTCGTGACGGTCCACCTGGAAAGCAAGACCGACCCGGAGGACCGGCAGCACCAGGTCCAGGCCCTGCTGCGCGGGCTCGACACGCTTCGCGGCGGGCGAGGCCTGCATCATCGGCGGCGACCTCAACACCAAGGCGCTGCCGGCCGGCGACGACGGCGACAGGCGGGCGCGCGCTGGCGCGGACGCGGAGCGCTACGAGCCGCTGTTCGGCGATTTCCGCCGGGAGGGCTTTACCTGGGTCGGGCGCCAATGCGGCGGCCGTCACCCAGCGGACCGGCCCTTCGGGCGATCCCGCGCCGCCTTTCCGCAAGCTCGACTGGATTCTGGTGCGGGGCGTCACGCCGGAACGCCCGCGGGTCGTCGCGGCGCTCGACCCGGAGGGGTAGCCGATCTCCGATCACGAGATGCTGGCGCTTCGACCTCTCCCTCGACGGCACGGGACCGAGGTCGCCCGAGCCGCAGTGAAACGACCGTATTCGGGGGAGCGAATCGAAGGTCAATCGAACGGCAATTTGTTGACACTATACGTTTAAATAGCTATATGTTTATATAGTATCCTGAAGAGGGATAGTCCTTTAAAGTATTTGTTCTGGTTTTATTGTCGATCTGTTCGATCTTTGATCCAGTCAATAGTGTAACATTATCCATCTTCGGGATAGGTTTTTGCCAGATAGCGAACAAAGAGCGAACGAACAGCTCGACGCTCCCGCGCATTTCCCATGCGCGGCTCTGCTCCGCCTGAATTTTCGAAACCGTAGACGATTGGCGCTTGACAGCGGGACGCTCTTAGGGTACAAAACAAGAACACTGACGAAGTGTGACTGAATTCCTCCCCAGAGTTTCAGCGACTTCCGCACCGCTCCTGCCTCGGCACGGGCGGTTTTTTTGTTGGGTTGTGATGATCGCAGACACGAGATTTCGGACGACATGCGGCGGCAGGCCTTCGATTATTACGTCCGCCACGAGAGCGTGACGCTCGAGCGCCATCGCGATGTTTCTCGGGGTCGACGCCGACGCCGTTCCTGGCCTGCGCCGGCAATGGGGCTGGCCGCCGCGCGCGAGGCGATCGCCGCGGCCGCCGCGAGAGCGGCCAGCCGACGGCTCCGCTCAGCGACCGCCTCGCCGACTAGCCGTGCTGCGCCCCGGCGAGCCTGCGGGAGGCGGCCGCGTCCCTGGCGCGGGTCACCCGGGCTGCGTCTCGACGCGCTGATCGGCGAGCAGGCGCGCCGGCGACATCGATCACGATCGCACCGCGCGCACGCTGTCCGCCTACGCCAAGACATTGACCATCGCGCAATCGCTTCTGGACCAGGAAGGGACGGACCTCATGAACCCGAGGCCGACGACCAGCAGCCCCGCAGCCTCGACGAACTGCGCGACGAACTTGCTTCCCACCTTGAGCGCATTGTGGCGGAGGAGGAGGCTCGCGGAAGCGACGGCCTCCTGGTCTGAGGCGGATTTCGATCCGCGCGCTGCGCCATTGGCCGCTGCTCTGCCGGCCCGAACAGCGCGTGCCCGGCCTGTGCCGACGCCGCGATCCCTGGACGATCTGGCTGATGCTCGGCGGCCGCGGCGCCGGCAAGACGCGCACCGGCGCCGAATGGGTGCGCGGCATCGCGCTCGGCGTACCCGGATTTCGCCGAGCCGGCCTTGCGCCGCATCGCGCTCGTCGGCGAGACCTTCGCGGATGCGCGCGACGTGATGATCGAGGGGCCGGCCGGGATCCTCGCCGTCCATGCGCGCCGCGAGCGGCCGGCCTGGTCGCCGTCGCTGCGCAAGCTCGAATGGCGCAACGGCGCGGTCGCGCATGTGTTCTCGGCCGAGGATCCGGATTCGCTGCGCGGGCCGCAATTCGAGGCCGCCTGGGCCGACGAACTCGCCAAGTGGCGCCACGTCGAGGAGACCTGGGACATGCTGCAATTCGGCCTGCGCCTCGGCGCGCATCCGCGCCAGATGGTGACGACGACGCCGCGGCCGATCCCGCTGCTGAAGCGCTTTCTCGCCGACCCGACGGTCGCGGTGTCGCGGGCGCGGACCGCCGACAACGCCGCCAATCTCGCGCCGGCCTTTCTCGACACGGTCGTCGGCCGCTACGCCGGCACGCGCCTCGGCCGCCAGGAACTCGACGGCGAGATGATCGAGGACCGGCCCGACGCGCTGTGGACGCGCGACGTCATCGAGGCAGCGCGCGTCGATGCGGCGCCGCCGCTGGCGCG
This sequence comes from uncultured Alphaproteobacteria bacterium, assembly GCA_963837375.1. Classification (GTDB taxonomy): domain Bacteria; phylum Pseudomonadota; class Alphaproteobacteria; order Rhizobiales; family Beijerinckiaceae; genus Microvirga. Next base: position 87,009 of record CAWINL010000002.1, read on the forward strand.
CATCGTCGTCGCGGTCGATCCGCCGGCCTCGTCGTCGAAGCGCGCCGACGCCTGCGGCATCGTCGCGGCGGGCGTCGACGATGGCGGCATTGCCTACGTGCTGGCGGACGAGACCGCGTCGGCGCTGAAGCCGCGCGAATGGGCGCGCGAAGGCCGTCGCGCTCTACCGGCGCCTCGAGGCCGACGCGCTCGTGGTCGAGATCAACCAGGGCGGCGAGATGGTCGACGAGCGTCATCCGCGAGGTCGATCCCGGCGTGCCGGTGACGAGCGTGCGCGCGACGCGCGGCAAGTATCTGCGCGCCGAGCCGGTCTCGGTGCTCTACGCGCAAGGGCCGCGTGCGCCATGTGGGCGCGCTGCCCGGAGCTCGAGGACGAGCTGTGCGATTTCGGCCCCGGCGGCCTCACCTCCGGCCGCTCGCCCGACCGCCTCGACGCGCTCGTCTGGGCGCTGACCGAACTGATGCTGCGCGAGCGCAGCGAGCCGCGGGTGCGGGTGTTGTGAGGCTCGTCGCCTTCGAGGCGCGATCGACCGAAGAAGCGGCCGCGCGCCGCGATCCGGCGAGGCATCAGGAACGCGCCGGCGATGCGACAGGTTCTTCATGCGCCGATGAGCTGGTTGAGCATGCGGGCATCCCCCGTCATGGTCCAGTAGGCGTGGAAGAACGGAATCGTGATCAGCATGAAGGCCGCCAGCGCGAGGGCCGCGAGGCGGGTCTGGAAGCCGACCAGGATGGCGATGCCGAGAGCCGACTTCGGCGATCGCCGTCAGAATGGCGAGCACGCTCGGCAGCGGGAAGGCCCGCCGACGCGATATAGGCCGCCGTGCCTCCAGCGAAAAGAACTTGTCGAAGCCGGACTTGATGAACATCGCGACCAGCAGAACGCGGCCGATGAGAATGAGTGTGTCGCGCATGCGGTGCGGCTTTCCTGTCGAGCGGCTCACAGCGAGCCGCTGAACTTTGTAACCAGGCTGCGATTGCAGCGTCAACCGACCTGCGCAAACGGCACTTTGCCGCACTGCCGAGACCGCGGGAGTCCTTCATGCTGAAGATCATTGAACCGTTTCTTTCGGGCGCCGCCCGAGGCGAAGGCGTCGCGGGTGCGATCCGTCGGTCGCTTTGTATTTCGCCGGGCATCCGGTCTGGACGCCGCGCGATTACGCGGCCTTGTCGCGCGAGGGATTTCAGAAGAACGCGGTGGTGCATCGCTCCGTGCGGCTCATCGCCGAGGCCGCCGCATCCCTGCCGCTCATCCTCAAGCAGGGCGACGCGGAACTCGAGCCGGCACCCGATCCTGTCGCTGCTGGCGCGTCCGAACGCCGCGCGAGGGCGGGCAGCGCTTCCTCGAGAGCCTCTACGGTCACCTGATGGTGTCGGGCAACGCCTATGTGGAGGCGGTGAGCGTCGAGGAACGCCGCGCGAACTGCATGCGCTCGGCCCGACCGCATGCGCGTCGTGCCGGGGCCGGACGGCTGGCCGGCGGCCTACGACTACACGGTCGGCGCGCAGACCATCCGCTTCGCGCAGACGGCGACGCGACGCCGCCGATCCTGCATCTGACGCTGTTTCATCCGGCCGACGATCATTACGGCCTGTCGCCGATGGAAGCGGCCGCCGTCGCGCTCGACATCCACAATGCGGCGGGCGCCTGGAACAAGGCGCTGCTCGACAATGCGGCGCGGCCCTCCGGCGCGCTCGTGCGTCGGCGGCGGCGTCGCTGACCGAGGCGCAGTTCGACCGGCTGAAGGCCGAACTCGAGACGAACTACCAGGGCGGCGCGAATGCCGGCCGGCCGCTGCTGCTGGAAGGCGGGCTCGACTGGAAGCCGATGTCGCTGTCGCCGAAGGACATGGATTTCGTCGAGGCGAAGGACGCCGCCGCGCGCGAGATCGCGCTCGCCTTCGGCGTGCCGCCGCTGCTGCTCGGATTGCCGGGCGACAACACCCACGCCAATTACGCGGAGGCCAACCGCGCCTTCTACCGCCAGACGTCATCCCGCTGGTGCAAGCGCACCGCCGAGGCGATGGTGCAATGGCTGCAGCCGGCCTATGGCGGACGCACTCGCGCCTGCGAGCCGGACCTCGACGCCATCGAGGCCCTGTCGACCGAACGCGAAAGCCTGTGGCGCCGCGTCGTCGGCCGCAGCGTTCCTCAGCGACGACGAGAAGCGCGAGGCGGTGGGCTATGGACGGGTCGGCACGTCCGCGTGACCGCGCGCGGGATGCGCATCGCCGCGCTCGTACCAGCCGCGGCTGCGGTTCACGATCTGCACCACCGACAGCATCACCGGCACCTCGATCAGCACGCCGACGACGGTCGCGAGCGCCGCGCCGGAATGGAAGCCGAACAGGCTGATCGCGGCGGCGACGGCGAGCTCGAAGAAGTTGCTGGCGCCGATCAGCGCCGACGGGCCGGCGACGCAATGCTGCACGCCGAGCGTGCGGTTGAGCCAGATAGGCGAGGCCGGCATTGAAATAGACCTGGATGAGGATCGGCACCGCGAGCAGCGCGATGACGAGCGGCTGCGCGATGATCTGCTCGCCCTGGAAGCCGAACAGCAGCACCAGCGTCGCGAGCAGCGCGACGAGCGAGACGCGGCTGCAGCCGCGCGAGCAGCGCTGTCGAGCGCAGCCTGCGCCGCCGCTGGCCAGCACGCCGGCGCGCGCAGCAGCTGCGCGACGATCACCGGCACCACGATGTAGAGCACGACCGACAGCAGCAGCGTGTCCCACGGCACCGTGATCGCCGACAGGCCGAGCAGCAGCGCCGACGATCGGCGCGAAGGCGAACACCATGATCAGCGTCGTTGAGCGCGACCTGGCGACAGCGTGAAATGCGGCTCGCCGTCGCGAGAGGTTGGCTCCAGACGAACACCATCGCCGTGCAGGGCGCCGCCGCGAGCAGGATCAGGCCGGCGATATAGCTGTCGATCTGGTCGGCGGGCAGCTAGGGCCGGAACAGCCAGCCGATGAACAGCCAGCCGAGCAGCGCCATCGAGAACGGCTTCACCGCCCAGTTGATGAACAGCGTGACGCCGATGCCGCGCCAGTGCTCGCGCACCTGCGCCAGCGCCGCGAAGTCGATCTTCAGCAGCATCGGGATGATCATCAGCCAGATCAGCACCGCGACCGGCAGGTTGACCTGGGCGATCTCGGCCGCGCCGATGGCCTGGAACAGCGCCGGGCACGACCTGGCCGAGCGCGATGCCGGCGACGATGCAGAGGCCGACCCAGAGCGTCAGATAGCGCTCGAAGACGGACATGCTGCGTGTTCCTTATGCGGCCGGCCGGCCGGATGCGTCGACGACCAGCTCGCCATCCTCCTTGGGGAACGCGCCCTGTTGCGGCGGCAGGAGATCGAGAACCCGCTCGGACGGACGGCAGAGCCGCGCCCCGCTCGCCGTCACCACGAGCGGGCGGTTGATGAGGATCGGATGCGCCACCATGGCGTCGAGAAGTGCGTCGTCCGTCAGGGCCGGATCGTCAAGGCCGAGCTCGTGATAGGGCGTGCCCTTTTCACGAAGGAGATCGCGGGTCCGGATGCCCATGCGGGCAATGAGGTCTCTCAAAACGGCGCGCGTCGGCGGCGTCTCCAGATAGGGAATGATCGTCGGCTCGATGCCGGCATTGCGGATGAGGCCGAGCACGTTGCGCGAGGTGCCGCATTGCGGGTTGTGATAGATCGTGACGTCCGCGCGCTCGGATTGTGTGACGGGATCAGCCATGGGCAGGCTCCTTCGGCGCGCAGCCAGGTGTGAGAATGTCGATGAGCGGCCCGCAAATTTCCGGGCGTCCGCCGCAGCAATCCGTCAGCAGGAAGGACGCGACGTCCCGAAAGCCATCAAGGTCCGCGCGATAGACGATCGATCGGCTCCGACGCTCGGAGCGGACGAGTCCGGCGCGGGACAGGATGCCGAGATGCGACGACAGGGTGTTGTGAGGCACCGCGAGTCGCCAGCGCGATCTCGCCCGCCGGCAAGCCTTCGGGCTCATGAGCCACGAGAAGCCGGAACACGTCGAGCCGCGTGGTTTGGGCGAGCGCCGAGAGCGCGCCGATGACGAGAGATGAATCCATATGTCGAGAAATATGGAATATGATGGGCTTTGAGTGAAGTTGGTTGGTTCGTTGAGGAACGGGTCTGCTTCGCTGCAAGAAGGGCGGCGGGTGTGGGTTTTATCGATCATAGGGGTAACGACTGTCCATCGGGTCAGCGGTCATTCTTCGCTGTTAGAAATTTCGATACGCCAGCCGCTGCGCGCTTTCCCTCCCCCTTGTGGGGAGGGCCAGGGTGGGGGTGGATCGACCGGGTTCGCGACAGCGAGGATCAAGCTCGTATCAGCGCTCGCCGGAGCGCAAGGCCCTCGCGTGCAGCTGCCACCGTTCTGCGCGGGCTTGTCCTGCTCGTACCCGCAAGGGGGCGGCGAGTGCATGCGCTCCGTCGAAGGAAGGACGTCGGTGATCGAGGCTGCAGGTCAACGGGCGCCACGACGGGGAGAGGGAGAAGTGAGGCGATTGGTTCCAGACCGTCGCGCGACGGCTTGTCCCGCGTATCTTCCCGCTCCGTCATGCGCGCGCCCCGACTTGATCCGGGGATCGTCCCGCGTACCCACGCCTTTACCCGCTCCGTCGAAAGGAAGGCGTGGGTGGCCGGAACAAGTCCCTCCATGACGGGGCAGTACGTCAACCCGCCCAACTCGCAAGCCGGCCGCACGCAAACCCCGAACCATCCCAATTCCCCAACCCCCAACCCCAACCCAACCCCAACCCCCAACCCACATCCCCTCGAACCCAACCCTCACCATCCCCAACAATCCCCAACCACCCGCACAAGAGGTCAGCCATCAAGGAACAAATCATGAACATATTCGATCAGATCGTCGAGGCCGTCATCAGCCGGGGCGATCTTGCTCATCTGGTGCTGTTTGCCTGGGCGATCGGCGCGTCCGCGCTGCTGGCCATGACTTTGCGCGACCTGCTCGCGGCGAACCGGCGGTTCGATGAATTCGTGCGCGAGCTGTCCGTCTTCAACCGCCGACAAAGGGGAGTTCACGCGATGACATCGATCACCGCGCGTCCAGCGCGCGTCCAAAAAGCCGTCCGCAAAGCCGCGGCGCGCAAGCCGAAAGCCGCAAGCCCGCGGCGCGGCGCAGGAGCGCGCGACGCTCATCTTTCGCGATTTCGTCCGGCAGCTCGAAAAACTCGACGCGCGACCGGCGCGAACCGCCCGCGAAGGGAGCGCGCTGATGGCGTTCGCGGCCGCGGTCGCCGCGCGAGATCAAGCTCCTGAGCCAGCCGCCCGACGACCATCGAGGCGGATCGGCGTCTTCGAGGGCTATGCGAGCCTGTTCGGCATCGCCGATCTCGGCAAGGACGTGGTGGTGCCCGGCGCGTTCCGCGGATAGCCTCGCCAAGCGCGGCGTCGGCAACATCCGGCTGCTCTGGCAGCACGATCCGGCCGAACCGATCGGCCGCTGGCTCGTCCATCGCGGAGGATCGGCGCGGACTTGCGCGTGCGCGGCAAGCTCAACCTCGCGGTCGAGCGGGCGCGCGACATCCACGCCCTCATGCGCGACGGCGGCGGTCGATGGCCTGTCCATCGGCTTTCGCGTCGAGCGGGCGCGGGCCGAGCGGCCGACCGGCCTGCGGCGGCTCGAGAAACTCGACCTGTGGGAGATCTCCATCGTGACCTTTCCGATGCTGCCGGGCGCGCGGGTCGAGACCGTCAAGCAGGCGCCGACGCACGCTCGCCGACACGATCCGCCGGACCGCCTCGCGCTTGTTCTGCCTGAACCCAGCCTCGTCGCGCCGGCGTTGTTCGACATGCCGGCGGCAAGCGGAGGCCGCGGGCGTGCACGTTCGTCCTCGTCCGCCAATCGGGAGACCATCATGAAGATATTCGCCTTCGTTGCCCTCCTGGCCCTCGCGGCGGCGGGCTGCACGACCACCCAGGAACGCGTCGGCGGCGCAGCCGTCGGCGCCGGCGTCGGCGCGATCGCAGGACCGGTCGGCGCGGTCGCGGGGGCCGGCGTCGGCGCCGTCGACCGGGCCCACCGTCTCGCGGACCGTCAGGCGCGCCACCCGCTGAAGCGCTGCCGTCACACTGCTCGAAAACCCAACCCGCCCTCCGGCGGGTTTTTTTATGCCTCTAACCGATTGAGCATCATGATCCCGGTTGTTGAAACCAAATCCACCTCGCACGACGTCGCCTCCGCCTTCGAGGATTTCGCCCGCGCCTTCGAGGCGTTCAAGGACACCAACGATACGCGCCTCGGCGAGATCGAGACGCGGCTGACGAGCGATGTGGTCACCGACGAGAAGCTCGCCCGCATCGACGCGCGCGCTCGACGACGCCAAGAAGCGGCTCGACCGCTTCGCGCTCGATCGCTCGCGCCCGCCGCTCGGCATCGCCGCGGCGATGCGCCGCGCGATCCGGCGCAGGCCGAGCACAAGGCGGCCTTCGACGCCTATATGCGCTCCGGCGAGGCGACCGGCCTGCAAGCGGCTCGAGGAAAAGGCGCTCTCGGCCGGCTCCGGCCCGCGACGGCGGCTATCTGGTGCCCGAAACCGTCGAGCGCGAGGTGCTGCAGCGGCTCGCCGCCGTGTCGCCGATCCGCGCCATCGCATCGGTGCGGGTGATTTCGGGCGGCCAGTACAAGCGCGCCTTCTCGATCACCGGCCCGGCCTCCGGCTGGGTCGGCGAGACGGCGGCGCGGCCGCAGACCGACGGCGCCGACAGCTCGCCGAGCTGAGCTTCCCGGCGATGGAGCTCTACGCCATGCCGGCGGCGACGCAGACGCTCCTCGACGACGGCGTGGTCGATATCGACCACTGGATCGCCGACGAGGTCGAGGCCGCCTTCGCCGAGCAGGAGGGCGCGGCCTTCGTCCATGGCGACGGCGTCAACAAGCCGAAGGGCTTCCTCGACTGCACCGACGGTCGAGGACGAGACTGGGAACTGGGGCAACCTCGGCAATATCGCAGACCGGCGGCGCCGGCGCTTTCCGGCCGCGCAACCCGTCCGACATGCTGATCGACCTGATCTATGCGCTGAAGGCCGGCTACCGGCAGAACGCGTCCTTCGTGATGAACCGCAAGACGCAGAGCGCGATCCGCAAGTTCAAGGATGCGGACGGCAATTATCTCTGGGCGCCGCCGGCAAGCCCGGCCAGGCCGCGACGCTGATGGGCTTCCCGGTGGTCGAGGCCGAGGACATGCCGGACATCGCCGCCAATGCGACGCGCGATCGCCTTCGGCGATTTCAAGCGCGGCTACCTGGTGGTCGACCGGGCGGGCATGCGGGTGCTGCGCGATCCCTATTCGGCCAAGCCCTATGTGCTGTTCTACACGACCAAGCGCGTCGGCGGCGGCGTGCAGGATTTCGAGGCGATCAAGCTGTTGAACTTCGCCGCCTGAACGAGCGCGGCGCGTGGGCGGTTATCGGCTCGTCCACGCGCCTTCGCGGCCGGCCGAGCCGGCGCGTCGCGTCCGTCACCCAGCCGAGATGGTCGGCGAGCGGCGTGATCGCGGTCATGCCGCCGCAGAGCGCTCGGCACGGTGGTCCGCAGCGGGCCGCTCGACCAGCTGACGATGCCCGACAGGCGATGATCCTGCACGCGGCGCCGGTGAAAACCGGGCCGCCGGAATCGCCCGCGGCAGGCGCCGGCGCCCGGCGTCTCGGCGCGCCGGCGGCGATCGACCGCGATCTGCACGGGTTCGCCACCTCGACGGTGCCGACCGAGACGAGCGGCGCTTCGCGCAACGTGCGCGCCGAACGGTTCTGCCGTTTTCGGAGAGCAGCCCGAAACCCGCGATGGTGACCGCGATCGTTCATCCGCGATGGTCGCCGCGCAGGCGCGGATCGTAGGGGACGAATTCGGCGCCGAGCGGCCGTTCGAGTTTCAGGATGGCGAGATCGACGCCGGGTTGCGTGCGCGGCGTCGTTCCGGGCACGAAAGCCGGATGGACCGAGACCGCGCGCCACGTTCACGGCCTGCGTCCTGAACGCGCGATTGACCGACACGATGCGATAGGACGGCCTCGTCCGATCGACGCAATGGGCGGCCGTCAGCACGAGATCCTGGGCGATGAGCGCGCCGGAGCACAATTCGCCGACCGAGTTTTCAACCGCAACGACGGCGCGCCGCACGCCGTTCGCATCCCGCGATGCCGTTCCCAGCACGACAGCTTCCGCCGGCGCGGCGAGACAGGCAGGGCCACCAGAGTGAGACAAATGAATCCGCGCATTTTCCATCAACGAAACGAAGGCTGTGCCAGGGGTGGGGAGACTTCGGCAGCAGAGGATGTTCCGCGCGGGGGCGAGAAGTCCACCGCCTAATTGCCGCTCCACTGCGCGGCGCGCTGCCAGCCGCCGACGACGCGGTCGATCCATGCGCGCTGCGCGCCGAGCAGGATGCCCTGCGTGAGCCCGCCGCAGCGCGCCGCCCTCGTGCCGGCGGACCAGCTCGTGATGGCGACCACCGCGCCGCCGGACAGCGATCGGCCCGCCTGAATCGCCCTGGCAGGCGCCGGCCGCGCCCTTGCCCTGCGAGCCAGAGGAGGATCTGGCTCGGGCCGTAGGGCTCGATCACCGTCAGGGCGGCGGCGCGGAATGTGCCGGTGGTCTTCGCGTCGCCTTCGCGCGAAAGGCCGTAGCCCGCGACCGTCACCGGGTCGCCCTTTCAGGCCTGCGCGGGACCGAGGGTCGCGGTGCGCGAACCGCGCGGGCAGGGGCTCCGGCAGGCGCACCAGCGCCAGATCGATGGAGCGCGTGCGCTTCTCGATCGCCTTCGCGTCGTAGCCCGGATGCACCGACTTTCGCGGCCGGCACGATCAGCACCGGCTCGCCGGCGCCGTCGCGGAAATGCACCCGGTGCTGGTCCGCGCCGGTGACGCAATGGGCCGCCGTCAAGCACCACGTCCGGCGCCACCACGACGGCGCTGCACACGCCGCCATTCGAGCTCAGCACCATCACGCTGGCGCGCGACAGGAGGCCAAAATCCTCGTCGCTCCGCCGACGATGGCCTGCGCCGGCGGCGACGCCAGCGCGAGGGCGACCGGCACATCGCCGCGACGCGCAAGCGCGGCGCCAGACGAGCCGTTTGATCATCACAGAAGGATTCCTGTTCCGATGTTCCCGATACTCGTCGAAGGCCCCGCCGTCGAGCCCGTTTCGCTGCGCCGAGATGAAAGCCCATCTGCGCGTCGACGACGATGCGGAGGACGAACTCATCGCCGGCCTGGTCAAGGCCGCCCGGCTGATCGTGGAGGCGGCCGCGCGCCGGGTGCTCATCGCGCAGAAATGGCGGCTGATGCTGCATGCCATTGGCCGGACGACGCGCTCCCTCGCGCTGCCCCTCTCGCCGCTGATCGCGGTCGACGCGGTCGAGGTCTTCGACGCGGCCGGGCATCGCGACGGCGCTCGCCGGCCGATGCTTCGAGGTCGACAGCCTGCAGGATCCGCCGCGTGATCTGATTTCGCGTCGGACGCCGCAGCCGGGACGGGCCCGGCACGGCATCGCCATCGATTTTCGCGCCGGCTACGGCGCCGCCGCCGAGGACGTGCCCGCGACCCTTGCGCCTCGCGATCAAGATCATCGTGGCGCGGTGGTTCGAGAACCGCGGCGACGTGCGCGGGCGGAGCCACGCTCCCCGCGCGAGGCGCTGGCGCTGATCGCGCCGTTTCAACGGCCGCGCCTCTGAGCCATTTCAACCGAGTGCGAATGTCCGATGAAAACCAGATCACAGCCGATCGGTGCGCGCGCGCGCCGCTTCGTTCTCGAATTGCCGCAGGAGCGCCCGGACGGGTTCGGCGGCGTGCTCCGCTCCTACGCGTCCGGGCCGCAGGTCTGGGGCGCGATGGAGATGCTGTCCGGCCGACGAGCGCGTTCGCGCCGACCGGCCGGAGCAGGCGCTCACCCATCGCATCACCCTTCGCTATCGCGAGGGCGTGACAGGCGCCATGCGCTTGACGCTGGGCCTGCGCCGCTTCGCCATCCGCGCCACATCCGATCCCGACGGATCGCGGCGCGATCTCGTCTGCCTCGTGGAAGAGGTGCGCGCATGACGAGCCCCATCCTGGCCTTGCGCCGCGCCATCCTCGATCGCGCCGCCATCGATGCCGAATTGCTCGGGCTGATGGGCGGCGCCTTGCGTCTCTACGACGAGCCGCCGCGCGCGGCGCCTGCGATCTACGCGCTCTTCGGCGACGTGAAGGCCGCCGATTGGTCGACCGATTTCGATCGCGGCCACGAGCAGGATATCGCCATCGTCGTCTGGGCGGAGCGCGGCAGCGCGCGCGATGCGCTTTCGGCCGCCGAGCGGCTGTCCGACATCCTCGACGATGCGCCGCTCGACGCTCGACGGCCATCGCCTCATCAACCTGCGCGTCACCGAAATCGCGTCCGCGCGCGACAGGGACAGCCAGCTCATCCGCGCCACGTTGCGCCTGCGCGCCGTGACGGAAGTTTTCTGACGGTTTTCGCACGCCGCTTCCTGGAATCGAAAGGACATTCATATGCCGGCACAAAAGGGCAAGGACCTGCTCATCAAGATCAGCGACGGCGCCTCGGGCTTCGTCACCGTGGCGGGCCTTCGCACGCGCCAGATCGCGTTCAACGCCGAGACCGTCGACGTGACGAATTCGGAATCCGCCGGCCGCTGGCGCGAATTGCTCGCCGGCGTCGGCGTGCGCCGCGCCGGCATCACCGGGTCCGGCGTGTTCAAGGACGAGACCTCGGACGCGCGCATGCGCCAGGTCTTCTTCGACGGCGAGGCGCTGGCCTACCAGATCGTCATCCCGGATTTCGGCCGCATCGAAGGGCCGTTCCTCATCACCACGCTCGAATATCGCGGCGACCATGCGGGCGAGGTGACCTTCGAGATGTCGCTCGAATCCGCAGGCGCGCTCACCTTCGCGGCGTTGTAGGGAGAACGCGCATGGCCAATACAGCGAAGAGGCGAAGTCGCGCTTATGTGGGGCGAGGAACGCTACACCCTGTGCCTGACGCTCGGCGCCCTGGCGGAGCTCGAGGATGCGTTCGGCGTGCAGGATCTGAACGCGCTCGCCGAGCGCTTCGGCAGCGGGCGTTTGTCGAGCCGCGATCTCTTGACGATCCTCGGCCTGGGCCTGCGCGGCGGCGGCCACGCGATCAGCGACCGGGAGGTCGGCAAACCTCGCGCTTGCGCGACGGCATCGAGCCGGTGGCCGAGGCCGATCGTGGCGCTTGCTGGTGAGCACCTTCGGGGCGCAAGGCCGGAATGCTGCGCCGGACTCTCCCGCCAAACCCTCCGCCGCCGCAGAACGCATGAGCGCGCGCGATGCCTTCTCGCCCGAGCCCTTCCCGTGGGAAGACGCGATGGCGTCTGGGCCTCGGCGTTCTGCGGTGGAGCCCGAAGAATTCTGGCGCGCGACGCCGCGCGAACTCATCGCCGCCTGGCACGCGCTCACCGGCCAGCGGACAGCGCTCGCCCGCCGGGCGGGACGATCTCGCGCGCCTGATGGCGGCGTTTCCGGATGGGTGAAGGCGGGAGGAGCGCCGGCTCTCCAGATGCAAACTTGCCGGATCCTTTAAGACGTCGCTTGCGGGCTCCTGAGGATGAGGTGTGGGCATACTCCCACATTCCTCATGCTGAGGAGGGCGAAGCCCGTCTCGACGAGCGCAGAGCTCGCTCGATCATGCTCTAAGGAAGGCCTTTGTGGAGAGAAATGCCGTTGCGCTTGATGCATTCGAATTTCCGTTCGTCCCGCAATTCGCCGCGCCTGCGCGATTCCGGCAGGTCGGCGATTGCGGCTTCGAACTCCTCGGTGCAAAGCTTGCGGATTGCGTTCCATCGCTCTCTCCGACCAGTTCGGCAACTCTTGGATATGATCCGCACTGTTCCAATCATTGTGGGTGGCTATTGAGTTTGTCAGCGGTTCCCAAGAATTTTACTCCTTTGGATTCAAGACAAAGAATGTAGATTCTTCTGAAATCCTCACCTGCACCACCACGAATCCGAAGTGGGGCAACGGCTTTCTCCGCTTCAAACTGGCATGCTTTATCAACGAGTTCCCATTGCTGCTCGGACAGCTTACCTGAATCAAAAACCATGTCGGGTTTCCGAGCCGTCTGCACGCAGGCGCTCAGGAGCGTTGTAAACCCAACAATCTGGAGAAACTGCACAATGGTCGATAGGGAAAACCCGGTGATTTGGGTGACGATCCGCTCACCGAAGACCGCAAACGCCATTTCAACACGCTCATCGGCCTCTCCGATCAGTTTGGTAACTCTCTTACATCAGCCTTCGCCAAGAACATCGCCGAGGGCAAGAAGTTTGACGATGTGCTGAAGTCGGTGCGGCGGTCTCTTGTGGAAACCGGGCTTAAGATGGCCCTGGCGCCGCTGCAGATCGGGTTGAGCCAGAGCATGAAGGAGCTCTCGACCGGCCTGATGGGAGATCCGCTCGGCCGACGACACGGGGGGGTTGCTCGGCGGCCTCGTCAAGGGGATCGGGTCGATCTTCGGCTCGCTCTTCGGCGGCGGAAGCGGCAATGCGCCGGCGGCCGGGCCGCCCATGCCCGGTTTCGCCAATGGCGGCGTGTTCTCGCGCGGCCAGGTGATGCCGTTCGCGCAAGGGGGCGTGGTCAGCGCGCCGAGCTATTTTCCGCTCGGGCGCGGGCTTGGCGTCATGGGTGAGAAAGGCGCCGAGGCGGTGATGCCGCTGGCGCGCGGGCCGGATGGACGCCTCGGCGTGCGCTCCGGCGGCGGCGGACGGCCCATGTCGGTGACGGTGAATGTGTCGACGCCGGACGCGGAGAGTTTCCGCCGCTCCGAAGCGCAGGTCTCGGCGGCGCTCGCCCGCGCCGTGGCGCGGGGCCAGCGCGGCATGTAGCGCCCCGGCGATCGCCGGCGATTACTCGGGCTTTTTCAAACGGCCAACGCGCCGCGCCGCCTTTTTTCGTTCACGACGCTTTCTTTCACAAGGGTCTTTCATGGCATCCGATTTTCACGAGGTGCGGTTTCCGCTCGATGTCAGCCTCGGCAGCCGGGGCGGCCCCGTGCGGCGCACCGATATCGTCACGCTGGCCTCCGGCCGCGAGCACCGCAACAGCCGCTGGGCGCATTCGCGCCGGCGCTACGATGCGGGCTTGGGCGTGCGCAGCATCGATGCGCTGCATAGCGTCATCGCATTCTTCGAGGAGCGGCGCGGACGCCTCATCGGTTTCCGCTTCCGCGACCGCACCGATTGGCGCTCGGGCGCTCCCTCTCAGGAGCCGACGCCGCTCGACCAGGGCATCGGCACCGGCGACGGCGCGACGCTTTCCTTCCCGCTGACGAAAACCTACGGCGCATCCCATGCGCCCTATCGGCGGCTCATCGCGAAGCCCGTCGGCACCACCGTGCGCGTCGCCCTCAACGGCGTCGAGCAGGCGACGGGGTCGGCCTTCGCGTGCGATCCGACGACCGGCATCGTGACCTTCGCGAGCGCGCCGGCAGCAGGCGCCGTCGTCACGGCGGGCTACGCCTTCGACGTGCCGGTGCGCTTCGACACCGACGAACTCGACATCGATCTCTCGGCCTTCGACGCGGGCGCGATTCCGCAGATTCCGCTGGTGGAGGTTTTGTGAGGGAAGGGCGAATGGGGAGTGGCGAATGGCGAATGGTGAAGGGGTTAAAGGGTTAAAGGGTGAAAGGGTGAGCGGGAACCACCCCCCCAGCCATGACGCGCCCTCTTCTTTCCATTCCCCATTCGCCATTCGCCATTCGCCCCTTTCACCCCTTCACCTCTTCCCCCTTTCACCCCTTTACCCTCCACCCCTTCACCTCTCACGGAATCCCCCATGCGCTCCATCCCACCGAACCTCGCCGCGCATCTCGCGGACGGGGCCACGAACCTGTGTCATTGCTGGAAACTCGTTCGCCGCGACGGCGTCGCGTTCGGCTTCACCGATCACGATCGCGATCTCGTCTTCGGCGGGATAGTCTTCGCGGCGCGCTCCGGCCTCGAGGCCGCGGAGGCCACGGCCGAACTCGGGTTCGCGGTCGGCGGCGGCGAGGTGTCGGGCGCACTCGTTTCCGCCGGCCTGACCGAGGACGACATCTCGTCCGGCTTCTACGACGATGCCAATGTGGAAACCTGGCTCGTGAACTGGAGCGACGTCGTCGCAGCGCCTGCTGCTCGATATCGGGTCGCTCGGCGAAATCCGCCGCGCCGATGGCGGCTTCGTCGCCGAGGTGAGGGGGCTCATGCACCGCCTCGACGAGGAGCGCGGGCGCCTCTTTCGCGCCACCTGCTCGGCCGATCTCGGCGACGCGAAATGCGGTATCAATCTTGCCTCGTCCAGCTACAGCGGCAGCGGGATCGTGACGCGCACCGACGGTGCGCTGGTCATCGCCGCATCGGGCATCGCGGGCGGCGACGGGTTCTATACGGCGGGGCAGCTCACCTGGACGGGCGGCGCCAATGCGGGCATCGCCGTCGAGGTGAAAGTGCATCGGGCGATCTCCGGCATCGACGAGTTCGACCTCTGGCAGCGCGCGCCGCAACCGATCCTCGTGGGCGACACGTTTCGCGTCACCGCCGGCTGCGACAAGAACCACGCGACCTGCCGCAAGAAATTCAAGAACGTCGTGAATTTCCGCGGCTTTCCGCACATGCCCGGCAACGATTTCATCATCCGCATGCCGCGCCAGGGCGAGCCCGGCCTCGATGGCGGCAGCTTCTTCAAGTGAGCGAGTGGGTGAGTAGTGAGTGGTGAGTGGCATGAATGGCTGGAGAAACAACGTGGATTGTGTCGACGATGATCAACCGGCTGCACACCCTTCTCCTACTCACCACTCACTCCTTCCCCACTCACCCCTTCCCTCGATCGTCGACGCCGCCCGCGCGTGGATCGGCACGCCTTACCGCCATCAGGCCTCGCTGCGAGGCGTGGGCTGCGATTGCCTCGGCCTTCTGCGGGGCGTCTGGCGGGAGGTGATGGGCGCAGAGCCCGAAATGCCGCCGCCCTATTCGCGCCGATTGGGCGGAGGCGGGCGCCGATACGCTGCTTGGCGCGGCGCGGCGTCATCTCGTCGAGATCGCGCCGCGGCGAGATCGCCGGCGGCGACGTGCTGCTGTTCCGCTGGCGCGATCATTGCCCCGCCAAGCACTGCGCCATCGCAACCTCGTCCGACACCATGGTGCATGCGCATGACGGCGCTTGCGTCACCGAAGTGGCGTTCCGACCCTGGTGGCGCCGCCATCTCGCCTACGCGTTCCGCTTTCCTTAAATCCCGATCCTGAAAGAATCCCATGGCCACGCTCGTTCTGCAGACTGTCGGTTCCGTCGTCGGCGGCATGGTGGCGGGGCCCTTGGGCGCCATGGCCGGCCGCGCGCTCGGCGGGTTGGCGGGCGCCGCCATCGACAATGCGTTGATGGGCGGCAGCGAGGACAAGGTCGTCGAAGGTCCGCGCCTGAAGGAGATCGACGGCCTGACATCCACCGAGGGCGCGCCGATCCCGCGCGTCTATGGCCGCGCCCGCATCGGCGGACAATTGATCTGGGCGACGCGGCTGATCGAACAGGCCAACACGAAGACCGAGCGCTCGGGCAGCGAGGGCGGCAAGGGCATCGGCGGCAGCGGCGCGAAAGACCAAGACCACGACCTATTCGTATTATCGCCAATCTGGCGGTGGGCCTGTGCGAAGGCCAGCATCGCGTTCATTCGCCGCGTCTGGGCGGATGGCCGCGAGATCGATCTTTCGACGATCACCATGCGGGTTCATCGCGGTCAGTGAATCGCAGAGCGCCGATCCGCTGATCGTCGCCAAGGAAGGGCGCCGCCAACGCGCCGGCCTATCGCGGCCTCGCCTATGTGGTGTTCGAGCGCCTGTCGCTTGCCGAGTTCGGCAATCGCGTGCCGCAATTCTCGTTCGAGGTCATCCGGCCCGTCGACGGGTTGAACCGCATGGTGCGCGCCGTCTGCCTGATCCCGGGCGCGAGCGAGTTCGGCTACGACACCGTCGGAATCACGCAGGGCCTCGGTCTCGGCGCGACGCGGCCGGAAAACCGTCATCAGCTGCAGCGCAAGACGCGACGTCACCGCGTCCCTCGATGCGCTCGAAGCGATCTGCCCCAACCTGAAGCGCGTCTCGCTGGTGGTGAGCTGGTTCGGCGACGATCTTCGCGCTGGCACAATGCGCCATCGAGCCGCGTGTCGAACTGAGAACCAAGCAGAACGAGGACGAGGCGTGGTCGGTCGCCGGCGTCGCGCGGGCGGACGCAAAGGAGGTGTCGCAGGTCGACGGCGCGCCCGCCTATGGCGGCACGCCCTCGGACGAATCCGTGATCCGGCTGATCCGCGACCTGAAGAAGCGCGGGCTGGAGGTGGTGCTCTATCCGTTCGTGATGATGGACGTGGCGATCGGCAACAGCCTTCCGGACCCCTATGGCGGCACCGGGCAGGCCGGCCTATCCCTGGCGCGGCCGCATCACCTGTCATCCGGCGCCCGGCTTGTCGGGATCGCCCGACGGCACGGGTGCGCAGCGACGCAGGTCGCGCAATGGTTCGATCGCGAATGGGGTTTTCGCCGGCTCGTGCTGCACTATGCGCGATCTGGCGAAGGAAGCGGGCGGCGTCTCGGGCTTCATTCTCGGCAGCGAGCTCGTGGGATTGACGCGCGTGCGCTCCGCATCCGGCGTCTATCCGGCGGTGGAAAGCTCAAGGATCTCGCAGGCGACGTGCGCGACATCCTCGGCGGCGGCACCGATCTCGTCTATGCGGCGGACTGGACCGAATACGGCGCGCATGTGCGCGACGGCGGCGACGAGGTGCGCTTTCCGCTCGATCCGCTCTTCGCCCATGCGGCTATCGACGCGGTCGGCATCGATTATTATCCGCCGATCTCCGATTGGCGCGACGGGCCCGGACCATGCGGATCTCGCGGTCGCGCGCAGCGTCCACGACGTGGACTATCTGCGCGATCGTCTCGGCAGCGGCGAGGCGTTCGACTGGTATTATGCCAATGCCGTCCGATCGCGCAGCGCGCAGACGCGCACGCCGATCACCGACGGCGCGGCCGGCAAGCCGTGGGTGTTTCGCCAGAAGGATCTCGTATCCTGGTGGTCGAATGCGCATGTGGAACGCGTCGGCGGCGTCGAAATCCGCACCACCGCGCTGGCGCGCCCATTCGAAGCCGATCTGGCTGACCGAGATCGGCATTCCGGCGGTGGACAAGGGCACCAACGGACCCAACGTCTTTCCCGATCCGAAATCCTCGGAATCCGCCTATCCGCCGTTCTCGCGCGGCGTGCGCGACGATCTCATGCAGGCGCGCGGGCTGGAGGCGATCCTGTCGCGGTTCGATCCGGCCCTGCGCGGGTTTCAACCGGCCTACAATCCGGTCTCGCCGGTCTATGGCCGGCGCATGGTCGATCCCGCCAACATGTTCGTGTGGGCATGGGACGCGCGGCCGTTTCCGGCCTTCCCGGATTTCACCTCCGTCTGGGCGGATGGCGGCAACTGGGAGACCGGTCACTGGATCACGGGCCGCATCGAGGGCGCTGCGCTCGACCGGCTGATCGCCGCGATCCTGAAGGATTTCGGCATTCGCCGATCCCGGCCCGCTCCCGCTCGACGGCTTCTCGGACGGCTACGTGGTCGACCGCCCGATGTCGGCGCGCGGCGCGCTCGAACCCTTGATGCGGATCTTCGGCGTCGATGCGGTGGCGTCCGGCGGCACGACGCGGTGGCGCGGACGCGGCGGGCGCAGCGTCATTCCGATCGCCAAGGACGATCTCGTGATGGACGACAAGGTTCCGGCCCTCAAGCTCACCCGCTCGCAGGAAACGGAGCTGCCGCAGCAGGTCGAGATCGGCTTTACGGATTCGGAGACCGATTATCGCCGCGCCACCGTCGCGTCGCGCCGCTTGTCGGGGTCGAGCCGCCGCGAAGCGCGCGCGGATTCGCCGCTCATCACGCGGCGGGCCGAAGCGCAGCGCCACGCGGATGCGTGGCTGCAGGATTTGTGGGCGGCGCGCGAAGGCGCCGAATTCGAGCTGTCGCATCGGCGCATCGATCTCGAACCCGGCGACGTCGTCGTCGCTGCCGACCGATGCGGGCGACAAGCTTCATCGCATCGTGCGCATCGCCGATGGCCCGACGCGCAAGATCACCTCGCGCGCCATCGAGCCGGCGGTGTTCGAGACGCCGGCGGTCGTCCATTCGCGCGCCCGATCAAACGCCCACCGCCGGTGGCGGGCAAACCCGCTGGTGGTCGTGCTCGATCTGCCGGCGAGCGTCGGGCGATCCGACAGCCGCTGCAATATCATCGCGGTCGCGGCCGATCCGTGGCCGAGCGCCGTCACGATCTGGCGGTCCTCGAACGGCGCGAGCTACACGGCGCATCGCATTCTCGATCTGCCGGCCATCATCGGCGTCACCACGAGCGAGCTCGCCGCGGGTCCGCTCTGGCGCTTCGATCCGAAAGCGGTCGTCGATGTGGAGATTTCATCCGGCACGATCAGCGCCATCGACGACGAGGCGGCCCTCGCGGGCGGCAACCTGTTGCCGATGCGGGGCACCGACGGCCGCTGGGAAATTCTATCGGCCGCCCGCGCGGAAATCGTGGGCGAGCGGCGCTATCGGCTGTCGCGCCTGCTGCGCGGCTTGTCGGGCAGCGAGGCCGGAAGCGGCCCGCACCGTTCCGGCGGGCGCTCTCATCGTGCGCCTCGACGAGGCGGTGGTGCCGCTTGACGAGCGATCTCCGCGATCTCGGCCAAACCTGGCGCTATCGCGTCGGCCCTGCCTTGCTCGACCACGCGGATCCGGCCTTCGTGGAATTCACCGCGACGGTCGGGCGCGATGCGCTGCGCCCGCTCAGCCCGGTGCGGGTCACGGCGCACGCGGATGCCGGATGCCGTGCCGATCTCACTGGCTGCGCCGAACGCCGTATCGACGGCGATGCGTGGGAACCCTCGAGATCCCGCTCGGCGAAAGCGGCGAGCGCTACGAGATCGACATCCTGCAAGGCGGCGAATCGTCCTGCGCACGCTCACGTCAACGGACGCCGAAGGTCGATCTATCCGGCCGATCAGGAACTTGCGGATTTCGGTGTCCCGCAATCGGCGCTGCAGGCTTCGCGTGGTGCAGATGAGCAGCGTCGCGGGGCGCGGCTTCGAGAGCGTCGACGACCGTCGCCGTGGCCACCCGGCGTCTCAGCAACACGCCTTCACAACAAGGAAGTCCGATGTCGACAACGCCGCATCTGGCGCTGCCGCTGCTCGCCGCAGCGCAGGCGCAGAAACACGTCACCCACAATGAGGCGCTCGCCGTCCTCGACGCGCTCCTGCATCTCTCGCGTCAAGGAGCGGGATCGCAACAACCCGCCGGCCTCGCCGCTCGAAGGCGACCGCTATCTCGTGGGCGATGCCGGCATCGGCGCCTTCGCGGGCCATGCGGGCGAAATTGCGCTGTTCGATCTCGGTCTCTGGCGCTTCTTCGTGCCGAAGGCCGGGCTGGCGCGCCTATGTGGAGGCGGACGACGCCATCCCTGGTGTTCAACGGCACCGTCTGGCGCGATCTCGCCGGCGACGTGGCGGAATTCGAGCGGCTCGGCATCGGCACCGCGCCGGATGCCGGCAAACCCGCTCGCGGCAAAACTCAACACGACGTTGTTCACCGCCAAAGGCGCGCGACGAGGGCGGCACCGGCGATCTGCGATTCGTGCTCAACAAGGAGGCGACCGGCAACGTGCTGTCGCAGCTCTACCAGAGCGGTTACAGCGGACGTGCCGAGACGGGCCTCGTGGGCAACGACGATTTCGGCATCCGCGTGTCGCCCGACGGGAGCCAGTGGCACGATGCCCTGCGCATCGAAAGCGCCACCGGCATGGTGTCGTTCCCGAGCGGGTTCTCCGCTCCCGGCGGCAATCTGCTCGTCAATCCGGCTTTCCTCGTCAACCAGCGCGCCTATGCTGGAACCGCGCTCTCGACGGGCGTTTACGGTTACGACCGCTGGAAGTCCGGCGCGGGAGGCAGCACCATGAACAGGCTCGCCGACGGGACGATCTCGTTTACCGGGACCATCGAACAGGTCGTCGACGTGGCGCAGGCGCCGTCGCTTGTGGGATCGTCGAATTTCGCCGGCCTGACACTGACATTCTCGGTCGAGAACCTGTCCGCTCCGATGCCCGTGACGATCGGCTCGATGGCGGTGACGCTCGCCGAGGGCCCGGGACGGCGCTCGGTGACCGTGACGCTCGATGCTGCGCACCACCGGCCACCTCGTGCTGCGGCTGCAGAGTTCGGGCACCACCACCTTTCTGCGCCCGAAGCTCGAATTCGGAGAACGCGCCACGCCGTGGATCGGCGATTGGCTCGACGTCGGAGGAAACCCGCTGCCGGCGATATTACCAGCGCGTCGCATCGAGCGGCACCACCTTGCTGATGATGGCGGGGCTGGCGCAGCGCCGCGGTGTCAACCTGATCGAGATACCGTACGCGTTTCCGGTTCCCATGCGGGCCGCGCCGTCGATCCAGTTGCCGTCCATGGGTTGGGCCGGCGCATCGCCCACGAGCAACCAGGTCGGGTGCTACGATCCGGCGAGCGCCGCCTGGATCGACGAGTTCGGGAAGCGTCAGCGTCGTGCACCGCGGTGCCCGCCGACGGCATCGGCGCTCGTGCTGCGTTTCCAGGCATCGACCTCGTTCAGCGGCGCAGCCGGCGCGGTCGGCCAGATTCATCTCGGCAGCGCCGCCTATATCGGCCTTCAGGCGGAGATCTGACATGAACGATGCGACCGACGATCCCCGTTTCGCCCGAAGCCTCGCTGTCGTGCTCGGGCACGAAGGCGGATTCGTTCGCCATCCCTTCGACCCCGGCGGCGCGACGAATTTCGGCATCACGCAGCGGACGCTCGCGCGCGCTCGCGGTGGCCGGGCCGACGCCGACGATGTGCGGCGGCTCACGAAGGACGAGGCCGCCGTCATCTACCGCTGCTTCTACTGGGACGCCATGAAGGCGTCCGAAATGCCGCCCGGGGTCGCGCTCGCGC
The DNA here is from genome assembly GCA_963837375.1 of uncultured Alphaproteobacteria bacterium. Taxonomy (GTDB): domain Bacteria; phylum Pseudomonadota; class Alphaproteobacteria; order Rhizobiales; family Beijerinckiaceae; genus Microvirga. The sequence continues at coordinate 108,025 of CAWINL010000002.1, forward strand.
TGTTCGATTTCGCGGTCAATTCCGGCGTCCCGCGCGCGGTGCGCCAGCTTCAGTCCATCCTCGGCGTGGAGGTCGACGGGATCGTCGGTCCGCAAACGCTCGCGGCCATTTCGCGGGCCGATCCGGACGATCTCGTCCGGCGCCTCACGCGGGCACGTCTCGGCTTTCTCGCCCGCCTCGCCACCTGGTCCGTCTTCGGACGCGGGTGGAGGAGGCGGGTTCTCGCAGTCGAACAGGACGCGCTCCGGCTCGGCCTGTCACCATCGTTATCCTGAAAGGACATTTTTCCATGATCGATTCCAAGACCCTCCTGTCGAGCCGGACAATCTGGTCCAACCTGATCGGATTGGCGGCACTCGGCCTCGGCCTTTTCGGCCTCGACGTCACCGGCCTCGAAACGCCCGCCTTCGCCGAAGCCGTGACCCAGCTCGTCGCAGCGGGCGGATTCATCGCCTCGACGGTGTTTCGCATCGCCGCCACGAAGCAGATCGTGGGCTAGAGTTACATTCAGCCTTTGTTCAGTGCCTCGGGCTATGGTCTGGTCGATGCGTCTGGCACATTGGATCATAGCCCTTCGGGGCATCGCGCTCTGGAGCGTCGCCCTTGCGGGGATCGTGGGGCCGGTCGCATGCCCAGAGCGCCGCCACCGCCCTCGAGAACTGCCTCGATCCCCGCGCCATGCGGGAGGCCATCGCCGCCAAGGGCGTCGTGGCGCCCGCCGCCGCCGTCATCACCGCCCGCAAGCAGGTGCCCAATTCCGACGTGGTGCGGGCCAATCTCTGCCAGGGCGACGATGCGCTGGTCTATATCATCATGGCGCTGCAGAAGGATGGCCGTCTCGTGCAGATCACGATAGACGGACCCTCCGGGCGCGTGAAATCGGTCCACTAGTCACAGGCGTGCCCCGAGGCCAAATCCGGCATATTGCGTTGTGGCGCGTTGTCTGGTCCTGTGGCGGCAATCTCCATTCCCCATCCGGCTGATAGGAATTTTCAAGCGTGCGCCTTCTCGTTGTCGAGGACGACCAGACCCTGAACAAGCAGATCGTGACCGCCCTGGAACAGGCGGGCTACGCGGTCGACCATGCGTTCGACGGCGAAGAAGGGCAGTTCCTCGGCGAGACCGAGCCCTATGACGCCGCCATCCTCGATCTCGGCCTGCCCAATGTGGACGGCGTGTCGGTGCTCAACGCCTGGCGCCGGGAGGGCCGCAAGATGCCGGTCATCATCCTGACGGCGCGGGACCGCTGGAGCGACAAGGTTCAGGGTTTCGATGCGGGCGCAGACGACTACGTTACGAAGCCGTTCCACATGGAAGAACTGCTGGCGCGGGTGCGGGCGCTGCTCCGCCGGGCGACGGGCCACGCCACGAGCGAGATCAGCTGCGGTCCGGTGAAGCTCGACACCCGCTCGGGACGCGTGGCGGTGGACGGCAACCCGATCAAGCTGACCTCGCATGAATACCGGCTGCTCTCCTATCTGATGCACCATACCGGGCGCATCGTGTCGCGGGGCGAACTCACCGAGCATCTCTACGACCAGGATTTCGATCGGGATTCGAACACCATCGAGGTGTTCATCGGTCGGCTGCGCAAGAAGCTGGGCGTCGACATCATCCAGACCGTCCGCGGGCTCGGCTATCTTCTCGATACGGGCCAGACCCGAACGTGAGGCGCCTGCGTCCGATCCTCGATCGGCTCGCTCCGGTTCTCGACCGGTTCGCGCCGATCTACGATCGGCTGGCCGGACGCTCCATCGCGGTCCGGCTGGCGGTCTCGGCCTTGTTCTGGAGCTTCGTCATCCTGCTCATCGCAGGCCTCATCCTGTCGACGCTTTATCGCGACAATACCGAGCGGGCCTTCGATCAGCGGCTTCTGGTCTATGCCAACACGCTGGCGTCGAACCTCGTGGCGCCCGGCGATCCTGACCGCGATCTCGGTCCCGTGGGCGATCCGCGCTTCGAATTGCCTTTCTCGGGCTGGTACTGGCAGGTCGGACGGCCCGGCGCCGCGCCGGTCGATATCCGCAGCTCCAAGTCGCTTTTCGGCGGGCAATTGCCGTCGCTCGCGCCGCCCGACTCGAAGAATTTCGGAAAGGTGCGCCGCGGCTACGGCAATGCGCCGGACGACCGCGAACTGCGCGTGATCGAGCGCGATATCGACGTGGGCGAGGACGGGCGCTTCATCATCCGCGTGGCCGGTCCCGCCGACGAGATCGCCACCGACGTCCCGCCAATTCGTCTTCGCGCTGCTCGTCACCTTCACGCTTCTCGGTCTCGCGCTCGGGTTCACGACCCTGCTGCAGATCCGGTTCGGCCTCAGGCCGCTCTCCGACCTGCGCGGGGCGCTCGGCGCGATCCGGCGCGGGGAGGCCGACCGGGTGGTGGGCGAATATCCGCGCGACATCGCGCCGCTGGCGACCGACCTCAACCTGCTGCTCGATACCAACCGGGAAATTCTCGACCGGGCCCGCACGCAGGTGGGCAACCTCGCCCACGCGCTGAAGACGCCGCTCAGCATCGTCGTCAACGAGGCCGAGAACGCGCCCGACGAGGTTGCGCGTCAGGATCCGCGAGCAGGCCGGCCTGATGCGCGACCAGGTCAATTATTACCTCGATCGCGCGCGCGCCGCCGCGCTGGCGGGGACGCTCGGCACCCTGACGGAGGTCGAGCCGGTGATCGCCGGCCTGACCCGCACCTTCGCCAAGATCTATCGCGACAAGGATCTGGCCATCGACATGACGATCCCGCCGGCCTGCGCTTTCGCGGCGAGCGGCAGGATCTCGAGGAGATGGCCGGCAACCTCATCGACAACGCCGCCAAATGGGCGACCGGCCGAGGTGCTGGTGGAGGCGGATCGCGAACCGCGAGCGACCCCCAGCGCCCGCGCTCTCGTCCTCATCATCGACGATGACGGCCCGGGTCTGCCGGAGGCGGGCCGGGTCGAGATGCTGAAGCGAGGGCGACGCCTCGACGAAACCAAGCCCGGTTCGGGCCTCGGCCTGTCGATCGTGAGCGATCTCGCGGCCCTCTATGGAGGCACCCTCAGGCTCGACGTCTCGTCCCTCGGCGGGCTGAGGGCGGTGCTGGAACTGCCGGGCGGGCAGAATTGAGGAACAGGCTTCTTTGCGCGTGACACCGTGCCGCCGTCGTGCTTGACGGGAGCACACGCTAAGTAGGCTCCCATGATGATCTGGATCATTCTCCTGGCAATGACGGCTGCGGCCGTGATGGCGGTCCTGTGGCCGCTGTCGCGTCATGCCGTGCGGTCGGCCAGCAGACGGACCCGAACACCCGCTTCTACCGGGAGCAGGTGGCCGAGATCGAGCGCGATCGCGAACGCGGCGCGCTGCTGCCGGCGGAAGCCGAGGCCGCCAGGGCCGAGGCCGCGCGACGGCTCCTGCGGGCGAGCCAGGCGACGGGCCCCGCTCGCCGGCCGTCGGCGAACCGGCCCTGCGCCGGCGCAGGGCGGCGTCGACGCTGGCCCTGTCGGTGGTGCCGATCCTCGCCCTTGCGGTCTATGGCGCCCTCGGGTCGCCGCACATCCTGGAGCAGCAGGCGGCGGTCACCGCCGCAGCGCCGCGCAGTCCGATCTCGGCGCGGCCATCGCGCAGATCGAGGCGCATCTCGCCAAGAACCCGCAGGACGGCCGCGGCTGGGAGGTGCATCGCCCCGGTCTATCTCCGCATGGGCCGCATGGACGATGCGATCAAGGCCTACGAGGCCGCCTTGCGGCATCTCGGACCCGATGCCGGCGCGCCTGCGCCGATTACGGCGAGGCCCTGGTCATCGCCAAGGACGGGCTCGTCTCGAAGGAGGCGCAGACCGCCTTCGAGAAGGCGGTCGAACTCGATCCCTCATCGGCCAAGGCGCGCCTCTATCTGGCCCGCGCGGCGGAGCAGGACGGGCGGATCGACAAGGCGCGGGAGGATTACGCCGGCGATCCTGACGGCATCTCCCAGCGATGCGCCGTGGGTGCCGCTGGTGCGCGAGCAGATCGCCCGTCTCGACAACCAGCCAGGCCCCGCCGCGCCGTCTCCCGACAGCGACGCCATCGCCGGCATGGTGTCGAGCCTCGCAGCCGCGGCTCGAAGCGCAAGGCGGCAGCCGCCGACGAATGGGCGCGGCTGATCCGCTCCTATGCGGTGCTGGGACAGCGCGACAAGGCTGCACCGCGGCCGCGCTGAAGGCGCGTCGGGCGCTGGCCGGAAACGACGCGCCGGGCTGCAGACCATCGACACCATGGCGCGCGAACTCCAGCTCACCGACGCGACCCCATGACAGCCGGCAGACAACCGCCGCGGACGGCTGACCCGCAAGCAGCGTCGCCTCACGCTCATCGCCGCCGCGGGCTGCGTGCTCGGCCTCGCGCTCGGGCTCGTTCTCTACGCCATGAACGACACCATTCTGTTCTTCAATTCGCCCGCGGACGTGCAGGCCGCGCAGCGTGAAGCCGGGAACCCGCTTCCGCCTCGGCGGGCTTGTGAAGGAAGGCTCGGTGAAGCGCGGCGACGGCCAGCAGATCGCCTTCGAGGTGATGGATGCGCAAGAGCGCCATCCCGGTGCAGTACCGCGGACTGCTGCCGGATCTTTTCCGCGAGGGCCAGGGCGTCGATCGCCGAAGGTGTCCTAGAGGCATCTGGCGTTTTCCGGGCCGACAGCGTATTGGCCAAGCACGACGAAAACTACATGCCCCGCGAGGTAGCCGACGCCCTGCGGCGTCAAGGCCACTGGCAGGGTGAGGAAAAAGCCTCACAACAGGCCAAGTAACAGGGAGAGTGCCGTCGTGTTGGTCGAGGCCGGACATTTCGCGCTCGCGCTGGCGCTTGGATTGTCGCTGATCCAGTTCGTCGTGCCGCTCTGGGGCGCGCGGGCCAACGATCCGGTGCTCATGGCCGTCGCGCCGACCACGGCGCTCGCGGTGCTCGCCTGCATCGCCTTCGCGTTCTTCGCCCTCACGATCGCCTACGTCACCTCCGATTTCTCCGTCGTCAACGTGGTGGAGAATTCCCATTCGACCAAGCCGCTGATCTACAAGATCTCGGGCGTGTGGGGAAATCACGAGGGCTCGATGCTGCTGTGGGTCCTGATCCTGAGCCTCTTCGGCGGGATCGTCGCGGTCGCGCGCAACAGCGTTCCGGCCCGGCTGCAGGCCAACACGCTGGCCATTCAGGCCGCCGTCACGCTGGCGTTTCTCGCCTTCATCCTGATCACCTCGAACCCGTTCGACCGGGTCGTTCCCGCGCCCGCCGACGGGCAGGATCTCAACCCGCTGCTGCAGGATCTCGGCCTCGCGATCCATCCGCCGCTGCTCTACATCGGCTATGTGGGCTTCTCGATTTCGTTCGCGTTCGCCTGCGCGGCGCTCATCGACGGCCGCATCGACGCGGTCTGGGCGCGGATCGTCCGTCCCTGGACGCTGACCGCCTGGGCCTTCCTGACGCTCGGCATCGCCATGGGCTCCTACTGGGCCTATTACGAACTCGGCTGGGGCGGCTGGTGGTTCTGGGACCCGGTCGAGAACGCGTCGCTCATGCCGTGGCTTGCCGGCACGGCGCTGGTGCATTCCACGGTCGTGATGGAAAAGCGCGACTCGCTGAAGGTCTGGACGATCCTGCTGGCGATCCTGACCTTCTCGCTGTCGCTTCTCGGCACCTTCCTGGTGCGCTCCGGCGTGCTCACCTCCGTCCATTCCTTCGCGGTGGACCCGAACGCGGCACCTTCATCCTCGGCATTCTCGTGGTGTTCATCGGCGGTTCGCTGGCGTTGTTCGCGTGGCGCGCGCCGATGCTGCAGCAGGGCGGCGTGTTCGCGCCGATCTCGCGCGAAGGCGCGCTCGTTCTCAACAACCTGTTTCTCGCCACCGCCTGCGCCACCGTCTTCATCGGGACGCTCTATCCGCTCGCGCTCGAGGTGATCACCGGCGAAAAGATCTCCGTCGGCGCGCCGTTCTTCAACATGACGTTCGTGCCGCTGATCGTGCCGCTTGCTCCTGCTGCTGCCCCTCGGCCAGACGCTGGCCTGGAAACGCGGCAATCTGCTCGGCGCGGCGCAACGCCTCTATGCGGCGTTCGGGCTCGCGCTTCTGACTCATCATCGTGGTGTTCGCATTCGCCCATGACGGACCGGTGGCGGCGCCCCTCGGCATCGGTCTCGGCGCCTTCCTGATCCTCGGTTCGCTCAACGAGATCGTCACCCGCTCCTGGGTGAGGGGCGACTGGACGCTGACCCGGCGCAAGGCACTCGGGCTTGCCGCGTTCGGCCTGGGGCACGGCCATCGCCCATGCGGGCGTCGGGCTCACGGTGATCGGCATCGCCGCCACGGCGTGGGATGCGGAAGCGCTCGGCACCATGCGAAGCGGCGACCGCCTCGGCGTCGGTCCCTACGAGGCGCGCCTCGAGCGCGTCGTGCCGCGCCGCGAAGCGAATTTCCGCGAGGATGTGGCAACCCTGACGATCCTCAGCGGCGGCCGCGAACTCGGCACGGTCGACACCATGAAGCGGCTCTACGTAACGCGCGGCATGCCCACCACCGAAGCCGGCATCATGACCCGCGGCCTCAGCCAGATTTACGTGAGCCTCGGCGAGATCCAGCCCGACGGCGCGATCGGCATGCGGCTCTATTACAAGCCGCTGGTGCTGCTGATCTGGCTCGGCGCCGTCGTGATGGCGGCGGGCGGCGCGCTGTCGCTGACGGATCGGCGCCTGCGCATCGCGTCGCCGGCGAAGTCGCGGCCGCATCTCCGCAACGCCCTTCCCGCGGAATGAGCGCGATGCGCCTCATGCTGGCCATCGCCGCGTTGCTGCTCGGCCTCGGCACGGCGCCGTCGCGGTGCAGCCCGACGAGGTGCTGAAAAACCCGGTGCTCGAACGCCGCGCCCGCGAAATCTCCTCCGGCCTGCGCTGCCTCGTCTGCCAGAACCAATCCATCGACGATTCCGACGCCGACCTCGCGCGCGATCTGCGGCTGCTGGTTCGCGAGCGTCTCTCCGCCGGCGACACCGACAGCCAGGTGCGCGATTTCGTGGTGCAGCGCTACGGCGAATTCGTGCTGCTGCGGCCGGCGCTCAGTGGCCGGACGATCGCCTTGTGGTTCACCCCGTTGCTAATCCTTATCGTCGGGGCCGCCGGCATCATTCTTGTCTCGCGCCGACGTCGAGTCACGGGATCCGCCGCGCCGCTCGACATGGACGAAACGCGAGCTGTCGAGGATTTGCTGAAAAACGACAAGGGCACTTCGTCATCGTCGTGAAACGGAAAGCGCGGCACCCTTCCGGATGCCGCGCCTTTCTGTGACGATGTGGTTCGCGAAGCGGTGAGCCTGCCTGGATCAGAACCAGCTGTTGGTGATGGTGGCCGCGACGACGAAGTGGTCGGCGGTAAGTTCGGTGCCGGCCGCCAGGGTGACGAACTTGATCGCTGCGCCTGCTCCTGAACCGTCCGCATCGAACGACAGATTGCCGGCCGCCTTGTCGTAGATGAGGCGCTGGCTCAACGTCGTCGCTGTCGTTCCGAGCTTGAACGCCGCGCTGGAAAGCGTACCCGCCGCCAAGCCGCCGAACACGCTGGCGGAAAGCTGGATCTTGTCGGCGAGGCGATCGAAGTCGACGATCCGATCCACGTTGCCCGAGGTGCTCAGTGCCGTGTTGAACACGAACAAGTCCTGACCGGTCCCGCCCGTGAGCTGGTCCGAACCCGACCCGCCGATCAGCGTGTCGTTGCCGCTGCCACCGTCCACCACGTCGACACTGCCGCCGCCGCTGAGCAGGTCGTTGCCGCCATTGCCAATGAGCGTGTTCATGCTGCCGTCGCCGACGAGAATGTCCGCATTGAACGATCCCGTCAGGTTCTCGACGGACAGATAGCTGTCGCCCGCCGCTTCGCCGGTGTTGCTGGCAGCCGATGCCAGGCTCGCCGTCACACCGACCGCCGCCGTCGCATAGACCGCCGTATCCGAACCGGCACCCCCTTGGAGCACATCGGCGCCGGCGCCGCCCGTCATGCTGTCGTTGCCATCTCCGCCCTGCAGCGTGTCGTTGCCGCTCTCGCCGCGCAGGCCGTCATGGCCAGCGGCACCCGACAAAAGGTTGGCGACGCTGTCGCCGGTCAGGCTGTCGTCGCCACCCGAACCAAGCACGCCCTCGATGCCGATCAGCGTATCGCCAGCTGCCGTGCCGGTTCCGAGGTTCACGATCACGCCATAGCTCGAAGTGCCGTTGGCATCCGCATACGAGGCGGTGTCGAATCCGTCCCGCCGTCGATGGTGTCCGCGCCGGAACCACCGATCAGCAATTGGTTGCCGTCTTCGCCGTAGAGAACGTCGTCGTCGTCGCCGCCGTCGAGAACGTCGGAGCCCGTCGAGCCGTACAGGGTATCGGAACCCAGACCGCCGAAGACCGAGTCATTGCCTGCATCCGCGATAATCCAGTTGGCGTGGTTGTTGCCTTCGAGCCGGTCACCGAAGGTCGAGCCCCACAGGCCGTTGACGCTGTCATAGCTGTCGCCGGCGGCTTCGCCCGTATTGGTGCTTGCGTCCGTCAGCGAAGCGTTCACCGCGGATGTGGCGTCGACGTAGGACGCCACGCTGAAGCCGCCCGCGCCGTAATGAGCATCGGCGCCTTCTCCAGAAGCATGTGCGCGCCATCGGCCTCCCCGCCACGATGGCTGCCGTTCGGTGCTTTTTCATGGACAACCTGCTCGACCCGAAGGTCGGCAAGTCTTCGCATCCCGATGCTCGCCGGCGGGCTTGATCCCCAGAAGACGTATTCCGTGATTGCGGTCGACGACAGCGGCGCGAAGCGTTGCGCGCCTTTTCGAACCAACCGTCGCGGTTCATCGGCCGGTCCAGCGATGTCGCCGGCGCGGCCCTGACCGTTCGCGAGCTCAAGGACATCTACAGCCGCGTGACCGCCCGTCGAACGACGCGCTTCAGGATCCCGCTCTGGGCGACGGGACTTCTCTCCAAGGACTTCAAGCGCCAGTTGATGTGGCACAATGCGCGCGGGCGGACATTTCCGATCGAGGACGTGAGGGGGCTTTATGCAATTGCAGAAGCTTCGAGACCTTCGCCTCCGCCATCTGCGCTGAAAATCTGGTCCATCGAGGCCTCCCGCCAGGCTTGATCCCGCAGGACGAAATCGAACGACACAGCGTTTTCTCGCGACGAGTTGGCTGGCGAGGCGTCCCGTGGAGCTGAGAAGCCTCCAACCTTACCAACAATTCATCTTTCCGACGGAGCGCCGTAACCTCGGCAGGCCCCATGTTGCTTTCATGGCGAACCCAACGTGGTTCCTGAGGAGAGTCAACGATGTTGAACAGAATTTTCCGCTCGGGGCAAGAATCGTACCGTCAAGTTTCTCGGCGCGGCTGCCGTCGCGGCTCTGATCGCCGGCGGCGCCGTCGAGAGCGGTCTCGTCGCCTCGACGCCCGCCCATGCGGAACTTCGCTCGATGGCGCAGCCGGTCACGGGCGTTCCCGCCTTCGCCGATGTGGTCGAGCGGGTGAAGCCCGCCGTGGTCGCCGTGAAGGTGAAGGTCCAGAAGTCGCCGACCGCGACGATGACGAGGCGACGGCCAGCAATTCTCCATGCCCGATCTGCCTCCCGGCCATCCCATGGAGCGCTTCTTCCGCCAGTTCCGCGACCAGATGCAGCCCGGCCAGCCGGGACGCCCGGTCAGCGCGGCGAGCGTCAGGAGCGTCCGCGCCAGTTCGGCCAGTCGCTCGGCTCCGGCTTCTTCGTCTCGGCCGACGGCTATGTGGTGACCAACAACCACGTCGTCGACAACGCCTCCGAAGTGCAGGTCACGATGGATAACGGCGAGACCCTCGACGCCAAGGTCATCGGCGTCGATCCGAAGACCGATCTCGCGCTGCTCAAGGTCGAGGGCAGCGACTTCCCGTTCGTCAAGCTCGCGTCCCAGAAGGCCCGGATCGGCGAGTGGGTGCTGGCGGTCGGCAATCCGTTCGGCCTCGGCGGCACGGTGACGGCCGGCATCGTCTCGGCCCAGCACCGCGATATCGGCGCTGGTCCCTATGACGACTTCATGCAGATCGACGCGTCGGTGAACAAGGGCAATTCCGGCGGCCCGACCTTCAACCTCGCGGGCGAAGTGGTGGGCGTGAACACGGCGATCTTCTCGCCGTCCGGCGGCAATGTGGGCATCGCCTTCGCGATCCCCGCGAGCACCGTCGAGAACGTCGTCGCGTCGCTCAAGGACAAGGGCTCGGTGACCCGCGGCTTCATCGGCGTGCAGATGCAGCCGGTCACCAAGGAGATCGCGGAAGCGATCGGCCTGAAGGAGCCCAAGGGCGCGCTCGTGGCGGAAGCCATCAAGGACGGCCCGGCCGCGAAGGCGGGCATCAAGACCGGCGACACCATCGTCGCGGTCGACGGCGAGCGCATCAACGAGGCCCGGGATCTCTCGCGCCGCGTCGCGCAGGTCGCCCCCGGCAAGTCCCTGTCGCTCACGCTCTATCGCGAAGGCAAGGAGCGCAACGTGACGCTCGAGGTGGCGAGCCAGCCCAAGGGCGTCTGACCAGCCTCGATAACCATATCTGTCCGGAGGACTCTCATCGTCCTCCGGCCGGATGCTGGACACCGGGATCCTCTAGCCTATAGCCCCGCGTAACCCGGTGTCTTCTGCCCACGGCAGGCTGGCCCCATGCCCCCTCCAGGCCGGCCTGCCGTCGGGCACATTTTTTCGTTACAGTCAGGCGCCATGCGGATTCTCATCATCGAAGACGACAAGGAGGCGGCGTCCTACCTGGTCAAGGCCTTCCGGGAAGCGGGCCACATGGCGGACCATGCGGCGGACGGCCTCGACGGCTATGCCATGGCCGAGGCCGGCGATTACGACGTGCTGGTGGTCGACCGCATGCTGCCGAAGCTCGACGGCCTCTCGCTCATCCGCTCCTTGCGCGAACAGAAGATCGAATCCCCGGTGCTCATCCTCTCCGCTCTCGGCCAGGTGGACGACCGGGTCAAGGGCCTGCGCGCCGGCGGCGACGATTATCTGCCGAAACCCTACGCCTTCTCCGAACTGCTCGCCCGGGTCGAGGTGCTGGCGCGGCGTCGCGCGAGCGTGTGCGAGCGCCGAGCCGACGACCTATCGCGTCGGCGATCTCGAACTCGACCGCCTGTCGCATCGCGTCACGCGCTCGGGCCACGAGATCGTCCTGCAGCCGCGCGAGTTCCGGCTGCTCGAATATCTCATGAAGAACGCCAACCAGGTCGTGACCCGCACGATGCTGCTCGAGCATGTCTGGGACTATCATTTCGATCCGCAGACCAACGTCATCGACGTGCATGTCTCGCGGCTGCGCGCGAAGATCGACAAGGGCTTCGACAAGCCGCTGATCCACACCATCCGCGGCGCCGGCTACATGGTGCGCGTCGGCGGCGAGGCCGACGAGTGACGGCGCTCGGCAAGCTCGTCCGCACCACGGCCTTCAAGCTCTCCTTCGCCTATCTGGTGGTGTTCGCGCTCTTCGCGTTCGCGGCCCTCGGCTACGTGGCGTGGAACGCGCAGCGCCTCCTCGACGACCAGTTCAACTCCACCATCGAGGCCGAGATCAACGGCCTTGCCGAGCAATATCGGCTCGGCGGATTGCGGCGCCTCGTCAATATCGTCGAGCGGCGCTCGCGCGCGCCCGGCGCCTCGCTCTATCTCGTCACCACGCCGCTCGGCGAGCGCGTCGCCGGCAATGTCGGCGCGCTGCCGCCCGGCGTCCTCGACCAGCCGGGGCAGTTCGAGACCGCTTATACGCGCACCGACGAGGCGGATGCGCCGCCGAGCCACGCGCTCGTGCGGGTCTATCGCCTGCCCAGCGGCTTCCATCTTGCTCGTCGGCCGCGACATGGAGGAGAGCGCGCGCCTGCGCGACGTCATCCGCCGCGCCTTCGGCTATTCGCTTCTCTTCATCGGCGTGCTCGGCTGCGCCGGCGGCTGGTTCATCACCCGCCGCGTCCTGAAGCGCATCGACGACATGACCGAGACCACCCGCACCATCATGGCGGGCGATCTCAACGGCCGCCTGAAGGTGGCCGGCACCGGCGACGAGCTCGACCGTCTGGCGCGAGAACCTCAACCAGATGCTCGACCGCATCGGCGAGCTGATGCACGGCATGCGCGAGGTCTCGGACAATATCGCGCACGATCTCAAGACGCCCCTGACGCGCCTGCGCAACAAGGCCGACGAGGCGCTGCGGCTCGCCAAGACGCCCGACGAACTGAAGGCGGCGCTCGAAGCCAATATCGAGGAGAGCGACAACCTCATCCGCATCTTCAACGCGCTCCTGATGATCGCCCGGCTGGAAGCCGGCAACGCCCGCGAGGGCCTGTCCGATTTCGACGCGGCGGAGGCGGTGCGCGACGTGGCGGAACTCTACGAGGCCTTGGCCGAGGAGGCGGGTGTGCCCCTCGAGGTGCACGTCGACGACGATCTGCCGCTTCACGGCAGCCGCGAGCTGCTCGGGCAGGCGGTCGCGAACCTTCTCGACAACGCGCTGAAATATGGCGCGCCGGCCGAGGCCGACGCGGCGGCGCAACCCATCACCGTCACGGCGCGCCGGCGCGACGGGCGAGGTGCGGATCGAGGTCGCGGATCGCGGCCCCGGCATTCCGGAGGCCGAGCGCGGCCACGTGCTGGAGCGCTTCGTGCGCCTCGAATCCGCGCGCTCGCGGCCGGGCTTCGGCCTCGGCCTCAGCCTCGCCGCCGCCGTCGCCCGCCTCCATGGCGGCGCCCTGCGGCTGGAGGACAACGATCCCGGCCTGCGCAGTCGTGCTGGCCTGCCTCTGGCGCAGCCCGTCCGAGCACGTCCGCCGGCTGGCGAGAGCCTGAAAGAAGAGGGCATAAGAGCGATATTTCGGTTGCGTCGCCGGGAGCGGCGTGGACACTCGGCGGCAAGCCGCAGAAACCACATGGATCGCCCGTGCCGGATCAAACCGACTCCCTCATCGACCGCCTGACCAAGGCGCCGCCCGTCTCCGACATGGATCGCGCCGCCTCGCCAGCTGGCGGATTTTCTCGGAGCGCGCGAGGAGCGTCCGAATGCGCAACGCCCTGTGCCGCATCTCGAAGCCGGCCTCTTTCGCGACCTCATCCTCTCCGTCGCCGATCATTCGCCGTTTCTGTGGCAGGTGATCGTCAACAATCCCGGCCGCCTGCGAGCGCCTTGCACTCGAGTGCGCCCGAGCAGGTCCACGCGGACATCATCGCAGTCGCAGGCGAGCCTCTTTCGCGACTTCCGCTCCGGCGCACATGTCGCGCGACGAGGTGGTGGCGGCGTTCCGGCAGAACCGCAACGCCCACGCGCTGCTGGTGGCGCTTGCCGATATCGGCGGCGTCTGGGACGTGGTGGAGGTGACGCGCGCCTTGAGCGAATTCGCCGATGCGTCGGTGCGCGGCGGCGTCAATCTCGTTCTCACCGAAACGGCGGATCTCGGCCGCATCGTCCTCGCCAGATCCCGACGAGCCCGGCGACGGGTTCCGGCTTCACCGTGCTGGCGCTCGGCAAGCATGGCGCGGGCGAACTCAATTATTCCAGCGACATCGACCTCGTGGTGTTCTTCGATCCCGCAGGCCGCGTGCCTTGCCGGAAGGCGCGGAGGCGCCGACGCTCTACACCCGCATCGCCCAGCAGCTCGCGCGCCTGCTGCAGGAGCGCACCGCCGACGGTTTCGTCCACCGGGTCGATTACCGCCTGCGGCCGGACCCCGGCTCGACGCCGACCGCCGTGTCGCTTCCCTCCGCCTACACCTATTACGAAACCGTCGGCCAGAACTGGGAGCGCGCCGCGCTCATCAAGGCGCGGCCGATCGCCGGCGATATCGCGCTGGGCGAGCGTTTTCTGGAGGATCTGCGACCCTTCATCTGGCGCAAGTATTTCGATTTCGCGTCGATCGCCGACGTCCATGCGATGAAGCGGCAGATCCACGCCGTGCGCGGACACGACCAGATCGCGGTTGCGGGACACGACATCAAGCTCGGACGCGGCGGCATCCGCGAGATCGAGTTCTTCGTCCAGACGCAGCAACTCGTTTTCGGCGGCAGGCGCCCGGCGTTGCGCGGCCGGCGGACCCTCGACATGCTGGTGGCCCTGCGCGACGAGAACTGGATCACCGATCAGGCGCGCGATGAACTCTCGCACGCCTACCGGTTTCTGCGCACCGTCGAGCACCGGCTGCAGATGGTCGCGGACGAGCAGACGCAGCGGCTGCCATCGGACGAGACCGGATCTCACCCGCTTCGCGCATTTCTGCGGCTATGCCGACCTCGCGTCCTTCTCGATCGCGCTGACCGAGCAGGCGCAGAATCGTGCAGCGCCATTATGCGCTGTTGTTCGAGGAGGGCCCGGAGCTTGCCTCCGACATCGGCAATCTGGTGTTCACCGGAACGACGGACGATCCCGAGACGCTGGCAACGCTCAGCGCGGCTCGGCTTTCACGAGCCGGAGCGCGCGGCCGAGACCATTCGCGGCTGGCATTTCGGCCGCCGCTCCGCCATCACTTCGCAGCGCGCGCGCGAAGTGCTGACGGAGTTCGTGCCGGCGCTTCTCAGCGCGCTCGGCGGCACGCCCGATCCCGATGCGGCGCTCGCAGCCCTCGACCGCGCTTTCGGGCGCATGCCGGCCGTGGTCGAACTTCTCACCATCCTGCAATCGCACGACCGCCTGCGCCTGCTCTTCGCCGATCTTCTCGGCACCGCGCCGCGCCTCGCCGACACCGTGGCGCAATCGCCGCACGTGCTCGACGCGCTCATCGATCCGGCCTTCGTCGATCCGTTGAGCGACGATGCCGGGCATCGAAGAGCAGGTGCGGCAGATCATCGGCAAGCCCGGCGCATTACGAGGAGTTTCTCGATCGCATCGCGCGATGCGGCGCGCCAGATGCGTTTCGTCACCGGCGCGCGTCTGCTGTCCGATATTCTCTCGCCGACCCGCGCGGGCGAAGCCTATGCGGCGATCGCGCAGCGCCATCGTGCGCGCGCTCGTTCGCCGAAGTGCGACGGAATTTCGAGGCCGATCACGGGGTCGTTCCGGGCGCCGAAATCGCCATCCTGGGTCTCGGCCGCCTCGGTTCGCGCGAACTCACGGCAGGATCCGATCTCGACCTCGTGGTGATCTACGATTTCGACGAGAACAACCGCGAGAGCACCGGCCCGCGCAAGCTCGACGTGGTGGTCTATTACACGCGCCTGACCCAGCGCCTCGTCGCCGCGCTGACCGTGCCGACGCGGCGCGGCCTGCTCTACGAGGTGGACCTGCGCCTGCGCCCGCAAGGCGGCAAGGGTCCCGTCGCGTCGCAGTTCCGCGGCTTCGTCAACTATCAGAAGAGCGAAGCGGAGCTATGGGAGCACATGGCGCTGACGCGCGCGCGGGTGATCGCCGGCGACGAGCGCGTTCGGAGCGCGCGTCGACGGACGACCATCGCCGACATCCTTGCGACGCCGCGCGATCCGGCGCATGTCTTCAAGGAGGTCGCCGCCATGCGCGAGTTGATCGCGCAGGAAAAGGGCGACGACGACCCGTGGGATCTGAAACTCGCGCGCGGCGGCTTGACCGATCTCGATTTCATCGCGCAGGCGCTTGGTGCTCGCCTATCCCAAGAAGATCGCGCTGGGGCCTGGCGCATCGACGCCGCAGGTGATCGAGCGGGCGCATGAGGTCGGCCTGTTGGCGGAGCATGATTCGCGAACCCTCCTGGAAGCGCATCCACCTGATGGGCGACATCTTCCAGTGGCAGCGCCTGATGGTGGAGGGAGTGTTTGATGCGAACATCCTGTCCAGGGCGATCCTCTATCGCCTTGCCGCTGTGGCAGGCCTGCCAAGCTCCTCCGCCTTGCAGGAGCACCTGACGCGGTCGCGGAAGATGGTGTCGGAAATCTGGAGGAATCTGGTCGGCTAGAGCGGTTTTCCCTTTTTCAACTCTGATCAGGTTCCGTCTTGTTCCTTCTGCGCATGACGCTTCAACGAGTTCGGGCTGGTTCGCCGGATCGTGGTCTGGGTCCAGAGGAGCACGCCCCTCTGGACCCAGAGGAATTGATCCGTGTCCGACTCGCGGAGTCCCCGTCATCTCGCCAGCGATGGCCTCATCTCCAAACATTTATTTTATGGGCGCGAACTAACCAGGGTTGTGCCGCCCATCTGGCCCGACGGCCGATTTGCGTGCCCGAGGTCGTTGGTGACGCAAAAGCACCTCTGCTGGTCTGCAACTGCGAGGTGTTTGGCATTGTCGCCACTACTTGCAGGCATATCGTTATTATGTAACTTAGGTATAAGTTCAGCAAAATAGCCCAGGGGCACCAGAATGACCTTCTCCATTGAGCAAGCTCTCGCGGAGTTTTTCGACAACAGCGGCGGCGGCGGCGTCTGGTACGGCGGTACAGGCATCAGCACCGGCCCGATCACCGATTCGGACGGGACGGGGGATGGCGGCGACAACGGCGGTGGCGAAGGGGAAAGCGAGAGCTCGGGCAGCACCGACGAACCCGATGCCAGCAGTGAAGATGGTGGCGTCACCGACGGAACCGAGCCTCCGGACGAGTGGTATATGGGCGGCTATGTGGATGAGGAATCTGCTGGGGAGGAAGGCGGCGTCAGCGACGGACCGTAGAGCGAAGCCGGGAGTTCCGACGAAGAGGACATCCTCGGATACACCTGGACCATAACGGACGGTTGGGGTGGCGAAGACGCCTGGCGACTCGTCGATCATTTCGAAACCACCGACGAACCGCAGGATGTTTCGGTCATCACAATCACGGCCGGCGAGAATACACTAAATCCGGATGGCACCGACAGCACGGGTCATGTCATCGTGTTGAGGCCGGGCTACGCCTATCACACGGAGAACCCCGGCAAATTGATAGCGGTCGCCCCCCATTTCGAAGTCACAAATCTCCCTCCGGACACGTTCATTCGGCAGATCGTCGATAACGCGGGCGGATACGAAAAAAAGACCCTCATTGCCGAGGTGAACGGCCAGGCTCGCTACATCATCGAGTGCTATTCCGGCTTCATCACCTTCGAGACCGGACCCGGAACTATCGATTATAGCGAATCGGGTACGCCATATCCCAGCTGCGGTGGGGTTTGGTACGCGAGGCTGTTGAGCTATCAGGGCGTCCTGCCACCGTGCCCATCCGGCGGCTATGGCGGCTGGGGCACCGAAGATACCTGGAGTTCCGAGGACGTCGGTGGCGAGAGCATCGTCCAAGGGGTGTCCGCGTTCCAAATCAGTTCCACCAAGATGGTGTATTCCTGGACGACCTATGGCACGTCCGGGAACGACGCGCTTTCTGGCCTCGGTCTTCTTGTCGGTGGCGGTGGCGACGATACCATCGACGGCAGCGCGGGCGACGACGTGCTGGTCGGCGGCACCGGCAACAACATCCTGCGCGGCGGCGGCGGCGCAGACGTCCTCGATGGCGCGTCGGGCTGGGGCGTTGCGGATTATCACAATGCCACCACGGCGGTGACTGTAAACCTTGACGGTTCCGGCAACACCGGCGACGAGGCCGCGGGCGATGTGTTCATCAGCATCAATGGCGTCATCGGGTCGACACAGAACGACACGCTCAACGGCAACGTCAGCGCCAACTGGATGATCGGTGAAGCCGGCAACGACCTGATGGACGGCCGCGATGGCGACGACACGCTTTACGGTTCCGAAGGCGACGACACACTGGTTGGCGGCGCGGGCAACGATTCGCTGATCGCCGGAACCGGCAACAACATCCTGCGGGGCGGGGCTGGGGCGGACACGCTCGACGGCACGGGCGGCTGGGGTGTTGCAGATTACCACTCGGCTGCGACCGCCGTCACGGTCAATCTCGACGGCTCGGGCAATATCGGGGACGAAGCGGCGGGCGATGTCTTTATCGGTGTCAACGGCGTCATTGGCTCGTCTCACGGCGACACGCTCAATGGCAACGCCAATGCCAATTGGATGATCGGCGACGGCGGCAACGATCGCGTCGATGGCCGCGAGGGTGACGACACGCTCTATGGCTCCGACGGCAACGACACCCTCATCGGAGGCGCCGGGAGCGATTACCTGCTCGGCGGCGCCGGCAGCAACATGCTCGAGGGCGGAGCCGGCGCAGACCTGCTCGACGGAACCGGTGGCCAGAGTGTCGCGGATTACCACAACGCACTTTCGGGCGTCACGGTGCGCCTCGACGGCTCGGGCAACAGCGGCGAGGAGGCGTTGGGCGATCAATACATCAACGTGCACGGAATCTGGGGCTCGGCGCATGGCGACACCCTCGTCGGCAACGTGAGCGCCAACCTCATTGTCGGTGACGCGGGCAACGACCGCGTCGAGGGAATGGATGGCGACGATCTCCTCAGCGGCAACGATGGCGACGACACGCTCGTCGGCGGCAATGGCGCTGACAAGCTCTCCGGTGGCAACGGCTTCGACTGGGCTTCGTATGAGGATGCGGCTTCCGGCATCATCGCCAACCTCGCGACCGGCGACGCCATGGGCGATGTCCTCACGAGCATCGAAGCGCTGTCCGGCTCCAGCTTCAACGACCAAATCGTCGGCGATGGCAACGACAACGCGCTTTCCGGCAATGGCGGAAAAGACTTTCTTGACGGCGGCGCCGGCAATGACACCCTGAATGGCGGCTCCGGCGACGACACCCTCGTCGGCGGCGTTGGCGCAGACGTGCTGCTCGGTGGAGACGGAATCGACATCGCTTCCTATGGCGGCGCCGTCAGGATCGTCGCGAGCCTTGCGGCGGGCGGCAGCAGCGGTGATGCCTCCGGCGATACCTATTCGGGAATCGAAGGGCTCTCGGGCGGCATCGCGAACGATCAACTCACCGGAGACACCTCCGCCAATGTGCTCTTGGGCAACGGTGGCAACGATCTGTTGGATGGCGGTATCGGCAACGACACCCTCGACGGCGGCGCCGGCAACGACACGCTCATGGGTGGCGGTAATGCCGACAACCTGATCGGCGGATCGGGAACCGACCTCGCGGCCTATGACTACGCTGCAGCGGGCATCACAGCCAGTCTCGCCACCGGGGGCGTCGGCGGCGACGCCGCGCATGACATCTATAGTGGCATCGAAGGCCTGTCGGGCTCGGCATTCGCCGATCGGCTCACTGGCGATGCCGGCGCCAACACCCTCCTTGGCAATGCCGGCGACGACGTCCTTGTCGGCGGTGCGGGTGCAGATGTGCTGGATGGCGGCTCTGGCTACGACATCGCCGATTACTCCTCGGCAACGGCGGCGGTGACGGTCAATCTCGGATCGCCGTCGAGCAACGCGGGTGAGGCTGCGGGCGATACGCATGTGTCGATCGAAGGCATCACCGGCTCGTCCTATGCGGACAAGCTCACCGGCAACGGCGTCGCCAACGAGCTTCGCGGCGGTGCGGGTAGCGATACGCTGGCCGGCGGTGCCGGAAATGACGTTCTCTGGGGCGGAACGGGCAGCGACGTCATCGTGCTGAATGCTGCGTTGAGCGAGTCGTCGAACGTTGATCAACTGAAGGACTTCAACTTCTCCGAAGACAGGATCTATCTCGACCGGCAAATCTTCACCGCCTTCACGGCCGGTGCCCTGGACGCCTCGATGTTCGCGCTTGGCGCGGCCGCCACCAAGGCCGAGCAGCGCATCATCTACAACGCAACGACGGGCAGCCTGTTCTATGACGGAGATGGTTCAGGCTCCCGCGCCGCGATCAAGATCGCGATCCTGACGCCGGATTCATCTATGAAGTTGGGGGCGGCCTTGGGAGCGGATGACTTCTTGATCATCTGATATGGCGTCGGGCGCGGGGCGTCTCGAGATTCCGAAAACGATACGTGCCGGCGCCATCGGGCGCCGGCATATTCGTGACGCAGGAGAATCAGCGCTACGGGCTCGACCCCAAGCATGAGTCGCCGGTCACGGGTATTCTGGCGACGCCATATACTTCGAAAGAGCCCTTCGAGGGATGCCACCATGCGCGGCCTTATCGCCCAGGCGAGGGCGGCAGGCCCGTAAGGTTCGAAACCCGCGCGGCGGTCTGACGGATCTCGATTTCATCCCCAAGACGTTGATGCTGCCTCATCCAAAGAAGATCGCGCTGGGGCCGGGCGCATCGACGCCTCAGGTGATCGAGCGGGCCAATGAGGTCGGCCTTCTTGCGGCGGGAGATTCGCGCGTGCTTCTCGACCCCCATCACATCATGAGCGACATCTTCCAGTGGCAACGCCTGATGGTCGAGGGGAATTTCCACGTGGGGATTTTGTCGAAAGCGATCCTGCAACGTCTTGCGACGGTTTCGGGTCTCCCAACTGCCGCAGCGATGCAGGCCCACGTGACGCAGTCGCGTACGAAGATAGTGCAAATCTATTCTAAAAATTTCCGGACTTCACAATAAACTAATTCCACTATTTTTGAATGAATTTTTATATGACTATTTTGTTCTAATAAACCTTTGTGAGTTAGTTTAATTGCGCGGGCAACGACTCCCTCAAGGGCGGCGCCGAATCCGACATGCTGAGTGGAGGCGACGGAAACGACATCCTGGTTGGTGGCGCAGGCGCCGATCATTTGAATGGCGGAGCCGGTTTCGATATCGCCGCTTATGAAAACGCAACGTCTGGCGTCAGTGTCAGTCTCACCGACGGGACAGAGCTTTCCGGCGATAGGCTGGTCAGTATCGAAGGCTTGTCGGGGTCGTCCTACAACGATCAGCTTCTAGGCGATTCCGCCGACAACATGCTCCTCGGCGACGGCGGCAACGATCTGCTTGAAGGTAGCGATGGCGCTGACGTTCTCCATGGCGGGGAAGGCGACGATACCTTGGTCGGCGGCAACGGCGATGATCGCCTGATCGCAGGCTCCGGCAACAACGTTCTACGCGGCGGCGCCGGCGACGAGGCCGCCGGCGATACCTTTGTCAACGTCAATGGTGTTCAGGGATCGGCCTTTGCCGATACGCTGAACGGCAATGCCAACGCCAATTGGATCCTTGCCGACAGCGGCAATGACACCGTTAATGGCGGAGCCGGCAACGATACGGTCTATGGCGGCGACGGCGACGATCAGCTCAATGGCGGCGACGGCAACGATTATCTCGTGGCCGGCATCGGCAACAACATCCTGCGCGGTGGCGCGGGTGCCGACAAACTCGACGGCACGAGCGGCTGGGGCGTTGCCGATTACCACACGGCGCAGACAGCGGTGATGGTCAATCTCGACGGCTCGGGCAATAGCGGCGACGAGGCAGCGGGTGACACCTTCATCAACGTCAACGGTGTGCAGGGTTCGGTCTTTGGCGACACGCTGAACGGCAACGTGAACGCCAACTGGATCCTTGCCGATGCAGGCAACGACACCGTCAATGGCGGTGCCGGCAACGACACGGTCTATGGCGGCGACGGCGACGACCAGCTTGTCGGCGGCGGCGGCGCGGATCATCTCGTCGGCGGCCTCGGCAACAACGTGCTGGAGGGCGGTGCAGGGGCCGACATTCTCGACGGCACCGGTGGCTGGGGCGTTGCCGATTACCGCAATTCCGACGCGGTGACGGTCCGTCTCGACGGTTCGGGCAATGCCGGCGGCGAGGCGGCGGGCGATGTGTTCGTCAACATCAACGGCGCGTTCGGTTCGGCCTTCGGCGACCAGATCCTCGGCAACGCGAATGCCAACTGGGTCATAGCCTGCGGCGGCAACGACAGCGTGCTGGGCGCATCGGGCAACGACACGCTCTATGGCTCGGATGGCAACGACAGCCTCAACGGCGGCAACGACGACGACATGCTGCTTGGCGGCACGGGCGGCGACGTTCTCACCGGCGGCGCCGGGCGTGACATGTTCGTGTTCGATGCGGCGCTGGGCAACGGCAATGTCGACCGCATCACCGACTTCAACGCGGCCGACGACACGATCCAGCTCAGTCGGAGCATCTTCTCCGGTTTCGGCTCATCGGTGAAGCTGACCTTCGGCCAGATGGCCAATAGCGGTGGCGCGCAGATCATCTGCAACGGCGGCGATCTCTATTACGATGCCGACGGTCTCGGCGGCGGCGTCGCGATCAAGTTCGCGACCCTGTCGAACACGGCCGGGTTGAGCACCGCCGACTTCATGCTGATCTGATAAACCGGCTGCCGCGCAAGCGACGGTCCTATTCGACACAACGACGCCGGCGCAGCGATGCGCCGGCGTTTTTTCATGCGGGCCATCAGCTCGCAGGTGTTCGAACTCCGAGACGCGGACGGTATAGGTGGTGGCCGGCCTGCCAGGTTCGCCACGCTCTCCGCCGGTCTTGCGCTCATCGCAACCGACTTCATGCTGATCTGACAACCACGCCGCGTAAGCGACGGCGTTTTTATGTGGCCGCCATGTTGTCGCAAGCTGCGCTACGCCGCCGTGTCGGCCAGCGCGATGTCCGAATTGGTCGCTTCCGTCAGCGGCAGGTGGACGAGCACGATGGTGCCGACGCCTTCCTGGCTGCGGATGCGCAGCGCGCCGCCGTGGAGTTCGGTGAGCGAGCGGGCGATGGCGAGGCCGAGGCCCGAGCCCTTGTAGCTCTTCGAGAACTCGGTCTCGACCTGCTCGAAGGGGCGTCCGAGCTTCTGCAGGGCGTGCTCGGGGATGCCGATGCCGTTGTCCTCCACATAGAGGTTGATGGCGTCGCCCGCCTGGCGGGTGCGCACCGTGATGCAGCCGCCGTCGCTGGTGAACTTGGTGGCGTTCTGCAGCAGGTTGACGAGGATCTGGTGGATCGCCCGCTCGTCCGCCGGCACCACGATGTCCTCGGGGATCACGTCGACCGTGATGGTGAGGTTCTTGGCCTTGATCTGCTCGCTGACCAGCCGCAGCGCGCGCTGGATCGAGGCGTTGACGCCGATCGGCTGCTTGGTCAGGCTCGTGCGGCCCGCCTCGATGCGCGACATGTCGAGGATGTCGTTGATGACCGAGAGCAGATATTCGCCGCTGCCGCGGATATCGGCGCAATATTCCTCGTATTTGTCGGAGCCCAGCGCGCCGAAGATGCCGCTCTGCATGACCTCGGCGAAGCCGATGATGGCGTTGAGCGGCGTGCGCAGCTCGTGGCTCATATTGGCGAGGAATTCGGACTTGGCGCGGTTGGCGCTCTCGGCCTGCGCCTTCTGGTCGAGATAGCGCTCGGCGAGATCGGCGAGCTGCTGCGTCTGCGCCTGCATCTTCTGGCGCGACTGCTTCAGATCCATGACGGTGGCGATGAGTTCCTTCTCGGATTCGACGAGCCGGCCTTCGTGGCGCTTGAGCGCCGTGATGTCCGTGCCGACCGAGACGTAGCCGCCGTCCTTGGTGCGGCGTTCGTTGATCTGCAGCCAGCGCCCGTCCTGAAGGCGCGCCTCGTAGCTGCGCGCGCCGATTTCTTCCTGGCGCCGCATGAACTGGTGCTGCACTTCGGCCGGACGTCCCTGCGCCATGACTTCCGCGTAGCTCTTGCCCTGCAGCTCGGCATCGGGCGCGAGCTCATGCAGCTTGTGGAACTTCGAATTGCAGAGAACGAGCCGGTTATTGGCGTCCCACAGCACGAAGGCCTCGGAAATCGCCTCGATGGCGTCGTGGAGGCGCGCGTCGGCTTTCGCGGTCCGCTCCTCGAGCCCGCGCTGCTCCGTCACGTCGACGGCGATGCCGACCAGATGGCTCGCGGCGTCGTCCGGGATCGTCCATCAGTTCGGCGCGGGCGCGCAGCCAGACCCATTCGCCGGCCGAGCTGCGGATGCGGAACTCGTAATCGAGCAGCGAGGTCTTGGCGGAGGCAAGCTGTTCGGCGAGCGCGTAGAGATCCTCGTCGTCCGGATGGATCATCGCGTTGACTTCGCCGAACGACAGGAACTCGTCCTGGCGCTCGTAGCCGAGAAGCTCGTACATGGAATCCGACCAGTAGAGCCGACCGCGCCCGATATCCCAGTCCCACAGTCCGCAGCGGCCGCGGTTCAGCGCGGAATCGATCCGGTCGCGGACCTTCTCGCAGACCTCGTCGGCGGCGCGGGCGCGGTTCGCCTGCATCACATACGCGATGCCGATGCCGAGCAGCACCACGATGGTGGCGCCGAGCAGCGACACATGGCCGATGGTGCGCGACCACCAGCCGGACAGCACGCGCGGCAGCGGCTGCACGAGCGCGATCTGCCCGGACGGATGCGGGAAGCGAGCGCACGGTCGCGATGCCGTCGACGCCGCTCGCGAGCCTGATGGTCATGACGCCGGCGCGGTCGGCGAAGGTGGTCAGCGGCTGCGCTCTCGCCGAGCAGGTCGATGAGCGTCTCGGGAACGGTCGTGGTCGGCGGATGGACCGCCAGGACCTTGCCGGCCGCGTTGACGAGCACGAGCGTGCGGCTCTGCGCCAGCGCGCTCTGGCGGCATGCCGCGCACGAGCGCGTCGAGCTGCGCCGCCGCCGCGTTGCGGTCGGCCGGCGCCGGATGCAGGCCAAGCTTGGCCGCCGACAGCGACGCGATGACGTCGATATCCGCGATGGCGTCGGCGAGCGTGTCTCTCGCGGCCTTCGCGCACCTGAATCCACGCGCTCGCCGCGAGCGTCAGGAGAAACAGGGCGAGGAGCGCCGGAACGGCCAGCCGCAGCAGGGGTTCGTATTGTTCAAGTCGTCGATAGGTGGGGTTCGCGTCCGATCGCGTTACCCCCAAGATCGTACCCGCGCGTGCGGGTACGCATCGCGGTCGCTGCCCCCGCCATGCGATGATCCTCCGGAATCCTAGTCGTCCTCATTCGGAAGGACGTGCCGCATCTCTCCGAATCACTAACAATAGAATCACGGGCGCGTGATTTGTCCAGCCGAGACAGCGCTTAGGTTAATAAAATATTTCCATGTCGCCGGGCAGGCCGCGCGGCGACTCGCCCGTACGCGCGGACGGCACCGGCGTGGATTCAATGCCTTGCGATTGCTTGGATTTATTCGAGTGTGCGCTGCACGATATCGCTCGCGTCGCGCGACAGGCCGGGCGTGTCGGCGATCTGCCGCAAGGCGCGTTCCGCCTGCTGCGCGGCGCCCGCTTTCCATCATCCGCCACGAGCTGAAGGCCGTCAGAAGGCGCGCCGCGAGCTGCGGATTGAGCGGATCGACGCGCAGGATCGTCGTCGGCGACGAAGCGATAGCCGGCGCCGTCGGCGCGGTTGAACTGCGTCTGGTTCGCCATGGCAAAGCTTCCGACGAGCGAGCGCACGCGATTGGGATTGCTCAAGGCGAAAGGCCGGATGATCGAGCAGCGTCTCGACGCGCGCCAGCGTCGCGGGCTCCTCGATGGTGGCCTGAAGCGTGAACCATTTGTCGAGGACCAGCGGCTCGTCGCGATAGCGCTCCCCGAACCGCGCCAGCGCCGTCCTCGCGGGCCTGTCCCGGGATGGTCGTGAGGGTGTTGAGCGCCGCAAGCCGGTCCGTCATGTTCGTGGCGCGCGTCGAATTGCGCCACCGCCAAGCGCCTCTCCCGCGTCGTGATCGGCAACGGCCAGCAGGTCGAGCGCGACGTTGCGCAGGGCGCGCCGGCCGGCGCTTGCCGCGTCGGGGCTGTAGGCGGCCGGATCCGCAAGCTCGTCGTAGAGCCGCCGCAGGCATGGCCGCGTTGGTCTGCGCGATGCGGCGGCGCAGGGCGCTTCGGGCGCGCGTGGACCGCATCGGGGTCGACGTCGGCAGCGATCTCCTGAGCGATCTCGGCCTCGCCGGGCTGCGTCAGCACGAGCGCCGCGAAGGCAGGATCGCGCAGCGCGTCCCGTTCGAGGAAGCTGCCGAGCGCCGAGGCCAGGGCCGTCGAGCTCCGCCGTCGTCGACCGCTTCGCCCTTCGACAGCCGCACCAGAAGGCGCAGCGAAACGCTCTGGGCGGCCTGCCAGCGGTTGAACGCATCCGTGTCGTGCCGCAGCAGCACCAGCAGTTCGTCGTTCGACAGGTCGAGCGCGACTTTGACCGGCGCGGAGAAATCGCGGAACACGGACGGGGCGGGCGGCTGCGGCACGTTCGAGAAGGTCAGGCTGTCGCTTTCCCGGTCCAGCAGGAAGACGCCCTGCGGGCTGAGGCGGTCGCACTTCGCCTCGAGCGCGGCGACCGTCCCGCCGCCACGAGGCCGAGGCGGATCGGGATCGCCATCGGCCGCTTCGCGGGCTTCGCCGGGCGTGCGCGTTGGTGGCTGCGCGAAGTCGAGGCGATAGGTCTGCGCCGCCTCGTCGTAGTGTCCCGGCAACGGTGACCCGCGGCGTTCCGGCCTGCGCGTACCATTGGGCGAAATGCGAGAGGTCGCGGCCGGTCACGTCGGCGAAGGCGGACGAGGAAATCCTCCACGGTGGCGGCCGTGCCGTCGCAGCGCTTCACGTAGAGATCCATGCCGCGCCTGAAATCCTCCTCGCCGATGATGGTCTTCAGCATGCGGACGATCTCGGCGCCCTTCTCGTAGACGGTGGCGGTGTAGAAGTTGTTGATCTCGCGATATTGCGTCGGCCGCACCGGATGGGCGAGGGGGCCCGCATCCTCCGAGAACTGGCGCGCCCGCAGCGTCTTGACCTCGGCGATGCGGTGGACGGCGCGGGAGCGCTCGTCGGAGGAGAATTCCTGATCGCGGAAAACCGTCAGGCCTTCCTTGAGGCAGAGCTGGAACCAGTCGCGGCAGGTGATGCGGTTGCCGGTCCAGTTGTGGAAATATTCGTGCGCGATGATGGCCTCGATATTGGCGTAGTCCGCATCGGTCGCGGTCTCGGGCGAGGCGAGCACGTATTTGTCGTTGAAGATGTTGAGGCCCTTGTTCTCCATCGCCCCCATGTTGAAGTCGGACACGGCGACGACGTTGAACTCGTCGAGATCGTATTCGAGGCCGAAGACCCGCTCGTCCCAGCGCATGGAGCGCTCCAGCGCATCGAGCGCGTAGCCGGCGCGATCCTCCTTGCCGGGCTCCACGTAGATCGCGAGCCTGACACATCGCGGCCGCTCATGGTGGTGAAGGTCTTCGCCACCTGGCCGAGGCGCCCGCCGACGAGCGCGAACAGGTAGGCGGGCTTCGGATGCGGATCGTGCCAGACGGCGAAATGCCGGTTGGTGCCCGCGATGTCGCCGGCCTCGACGCGGATTGCCGTTGCCGAGCAGCACCGGGGCTTCGTCGCGATCCGCCTCGATGCGGGTGGTGTAGACGGCGAGCACGTCGGGCCGGTCGAGAAAATACGTGATGCGCCGAAACCCGTCGGCCTCGCACTGGGTGCAGTAATTGCCGCCGGAACGATAAAGGCCCATCAGCTTGGTGTTCGCCGTCGGGATCGATCTCCGTCTCGATGCTGAGCGTGAACGGCCGCCGGGGCGGCTGGGCGATCGTCAGGCCCTGCGACGACGCCTCGAATTCGCCGGCCGGGAGGCTGCGGCCGTCGAGGGCGAGCGCCTTCAGGTTGACCTCGTCGCCGTCGAGGACCAGCGGGCGTCGCTGCGCCCTTGCGGGTTGGGCCGGAGCGCGAGGGTGGCGGTGACACGCGTGGCGGTGGGATGAAGGCGAACATCGAGCTCGACCCGGTCGATCAGGAAATCGCTGGGCCGATAATCATCGAGGCGGATGAGCGGGGCCTGGAATCGTTACGCATGTGAATCACTCTCGTGATGAATGTTTTGCCGAAGGCGGTCATGGCTGCCTTCGGCATCCGGCTCCGTGTAGCCTTGAGTGTGACGTGAGGGTTAGGGCCGTTCTACGCAAGAGTCATCGCGAAGCCTTGAAACCTTGTGCGGCAGAGCGGCCTCTTCAGGCTCCAGGAATTGCGAACCACGGGCGGCAACTCCCACGAGCCGTCGAGGATGGCATTGCCGGGGCCGTAATAGCGCATCATCAGGACGAAGGGCCCGGCAGGGGCGGGCAGCCAGTTCGATTCCTTGTCCGGTCCCGGCGACGTGCTCTGCACGAAAAGCGGCGTCGAGCCGTCGGAATCGGTCTTCAGGCCGTTGCGCGGGCTGATCGTGTAGCGGTTGAGGGGGTTCGCGACGAAGAAGAACGCCGGGTCGTACAGGGTCAGGGACCAGAATCCGTTCACCGGCGGCAATTGACCGTCGGCAAACCGGATGACGTATTTCGACGCGCCGCTGAGTTTGCGGCCGTCGTTCGTCCACCATCGTCATCGGGTAGATCGCATCCTGCGGCAGATTGGCGCCGAGCCCGACCGCGGTGACGAAGGCGCGCTGGAGATAGTTCGAACCGTAGAAGCCGGTCTGGGTGGAGAAGGTCCAGCCGTTCACCTGGCGGCCGGCGTGCTTGTCCTGGCCCTTGATCCGCTCCATCGCCGCACCCGCCGCCTGCTCGACGGCTGCCTGGACCTCCGGGCTCTGGGCGCTCAGCCGGAAAGGACCGCCCGGCGTGATTCCCAACGCCGCCAACTTGGCGACCATCACCCCATCCCCAAGGAGGGGCGGATTGCGCCCATCAGCATCGCCAGCCGGTCAAAATAGCGCTCCGCACTCAGGCGCGCGACCTGCGTACGCACCGACGGTCGTCATGTCGACCGACGGATCGACCGTTCCGGCCGGCGGCGTATAGGGTTTACCATAGGCGCTCAACGGCGTGACCCTGTAGCCGTCCTGGATGGCGTGGACGGCCCCGTAGTCCTCGGGCGTGCCCGTGCAGAAGGTGCGGCCGAGGATCCACACCATGTTGCTGGGCGCCTGGATCAAGGTCGCGTCGGCCGGTATCGATCCTGACCAGCGCGGCCCCGCGATCAAGTATTTCTGCGCCCCCGTTCCGGTGGTGCGCGTCCCCGGCACCGCAAAAACATCAGTCCACGCGCTCAGCATCGGCATCAGGTAGAAGCGCCCGTCTTCCGGCGGAAGCTCGAGAACGTAGGGCTCCCTGGAAAGGTCGAGCCAGGCGGTCGAATACAGGGTGTCGGCGTTGGGCGCGGTCACGGCCCTGAAACTGGCATCGGGATATTCGCGCGCATTCGCGAACCGGCCCAGAGGAGCGCCCCGCGTGCCCCCCGGTTCGGACACATTGGTCATCACCCGCCGGGTCATATCCATGGTCACCAACGGGTATCCATAGATGTACGCTTCGATCGCCCATTCGGCGGCCGCATTGTCGGCGCTGGCGCCGATGAGGGGCGCGTCCTGCGGCGATGGCTGCGCCGTCGCTACCGTTGCGGCAGCCGACAGAAGAGGAAGGGCCGCAGCCCCGGTTGCAAATCCGCGTCGGGTAATCGACATGGAGGCCTCTGTGAACGAAAGGGCCCCATCGGCCCAGGGAACACGGCGGGTGCCCAAGGTAAGCAGGGCACGTGACGGCGTCGTCGGCGCGTACAATTCATCAAGGCTACCACGCGTCGGTGGCGGAATCGGGCAATACCTCGCCGGGGCGCGCGCTCAAAAGGGGTATCGGCGCATCCGGGACGCGTCGCGGTCCGCCGATCGTTTTTGCAGGGGGGAGGGCGACCGAGCCCCTTGATCTCCCTGCAAAATGCGCCAAGACCTTCGGGACGATCCTGCGGCGGCGAGCCAACGGCGTCGCGGCCGCCGGTTCGTCCATGAAAAAGGAATGACGATGAGATATCTGCACACCATGGTTCGCGTCGCGGACCTCGACAAGGCGCTCGATTTCTACGTCAACAAATTCGGCCTCGTGGAAACCCGCCGCATCGAGAACGAGAAGGGTCGCTATACCCTCGTGTTCCTCGCAGCGCCCGGCGATGCGGACACGGCCCGGGACACCAAGGCTCCCCTGCTCGAGCTGACCTTCAACTGGGACCCCGAGACCTATACGGGCGGCCGCAATTTCGGCCACCTCGCCTACGAGGTCGACGACATCTACGCCACCTGCCAGAAGCTGATGGATGCGGGCGTCACCATCAACCGGCCGCCGCGCGACGGCAACATGGCGTTCATCAAATCGCCCGACGACATCTCGATCGAATTGCTGCAGCGGGGCGCGGCCAAACCCCCGCAGGAGCCATGGGCGTCCATGCCGAATACCGGCACCTGGTAGTCCGCTCAGCGTCTCCAGCCGGACCGGGCGCGCGAAAAGGCCTTGCTCCGACCTTCAACCCGGCTCACCATGACGAGCCGGGTTGTTCCGGCGGAGGATCATCGTGACACGAGAAGCGATCCGCTTTTGGCGGCATGGACGGCCCGTTGAAATCTCAGGTTTTCATCCGCGCACCACGCTTCTTGACTATCTGAGACTGGATCAGCGGCATTTCGGCACCAAGGAAGGCTGCGCGGAAGGCGATTGCGGCGCCTGCACGGTGGCGCTCGGACGCCTGCGCGACGGGCGCGTGCAGCTACGAGCCGGTCAATGCCTGCATTCTCCTGCTCGGCCAGATCGACGGCGCGGAACTCGTCACCGTCGAGGATCTCGCGAGCCGACGGCGCGCTGCATCCGGTGCAGGCCGCCATGGTGGAGCATCACGGCTCGCAATGCGGCTTCTGCACGCCCGGCATCGTCATGAGCCTGTTCGCGCTCTATCACGAGGGCGAGCGGCCGGTGAGCCGCGAGGCCGTCAACGATGCGCTTGCCGGCAATCTCTGCCGCTGCACCGGATATCGGCCGATCGTCGATGCGGCGTTGCAGGCCTGCGCCGAGCGAGCCCGACCGATCATTCGCCGCAGCATCGGAAGCGAGCTGCGGCAGCCCTCGACGCGGTTCGACGATCGGCGAGGACGTTTTCGTCGGCGATGCGACGCGCTTCTTCGCAGCGCCCGCGAGCGAAGCATCGCTCGCCGCGCTTTATGCGGCCCATCCCGATGCGGTCCTCGCTCGCCGGCGCCACCGATGTCGGCCTCTGGGTCACCAAGAACATGGTCGCCGCTCGACAAGGTCATCTGGCTCGGCCGGGTCGCGGGTCTGCGACGCGATCGAGGATACGCCCGAAGCACTCGTCATCGGCGCGATGGCGAGCCACGCGGATGCGTATCGCGGCCCTTGCGGCGATCGATCCCGATCTCGGCGAGATCATGCGCCGCTTCGGCTCGGCGCAGGTGCGCGCATCCGGCACCGTCGGCGGCAACATCGCCAACGGCTCGCCCATCGGCGATCTCGCGCCCGCGCTGATCGCACTCGGCTGCGGAGCTCGAACTGCGCAGACGCGAGCGACACGCGCACGCATTCCGCTCGAAACGTTTCTTCATCGCCTATCGCAAACAGGACAGGTTGCCGGGCGAATACGTGCGGCGCATCGTCGTGCCGAAGCTCAAGGCCGACGAGAGCCTTCCGCGCCTACAAGGTGACGAAGCGCTTCGACGAGGACATCTCGGCGTGCGCTCGGGCGCGTTCAGGTTCACGCTCGACGGGCCGCACGCATCGCGTCCGCGCGCATCGCCTTCGGCGGCATGGCGGGCATTCCGAAACGCGCGCCCGGAAGCCGAGGCCGCGCTCGTCGGCGTTTCCCTCGACGATGCCGGCGGCATGGGGCGAGGCGTTGTCGGCGCTTGGCGCGCGATTACCAGCCCCTCGACGACCACCGCGCGTCTGCCGCCTATCGCGCGACGGTCGCGCGCAACCTGCTCTTCAAGGCGTTGAGCGAAACCGCATCCGACGAAACCCGCGCGACGCGGATCGTCGGTCATCGCGATGCGTTGCAGGCGGCGGAGTAGCGCGATGGGCGACGATGTCAAAGCAGGGCGTCACTTCCCCTTGAGGGGGAGGTCGCAGCGGCGCGGGAGGTGGCGGACCTTGCCATGTCCGCGCACCGACGCAATCCGACCCTCCCCTCAAGGGGCGAGTGCGAACCTTCGCCACGTCCGCCAGGCGCTGCCGCACGATTCCGGCATCAAGCACGTGCAGGGCACGGCGCATTACATCGACGATATCCGCGAGCCCGACGGCACGCTGCATGTCGCCATCGGCCAATCGCCCATCGCGCGCGGGCGTCTGCTGTCCCTCGATCTCGACCGCGGTGCGCGCCTGTCCCGGGCGTCGTCACGGTGCTGACGGCCGCCGACATCCCCGGCAAGAACGACGTGTCGCCGGCCTTCGGCGACGATCCGCTTTTCGTCGAGCGGGAGATCAGCTTCCACGGTCAGGCGCTGTTCGCCGTGGTCGCGACCGAGCGCGACATCGCGCGCCGTGCCGCGCGGCTGGCGCGGGTCGAGACGCGAGGCGGAAGCGCCCAGCATCACGGTCGAACATGCGCTGGAGCGCGACGAGACGGTGCTGCCGGATTACGCGTTCGGGCGCGGCGATGCGCGATGCGGCGATCGCCGACGCGCCGCACCGGCTCGACGGGACAGTTTCGCGTCGGCGGGCAGGAGCATTTCTATCTCGAAGGGCCAGATCGCGCTCGCGATTCCGGGCGAGGACGGCGACATCTTCGTCTATTCCTCGACGCAGCATCCGACCGAGGTGCAGCACGTGGTGGCCCGCGTGCTCGCCATTCCGGATGCTTATGTGACCTGCGAGACGCGCCGCATGGGCGGCGGCTTCGGCGGCAAGGAAAGCCAGGCGACGCAATGGGCCGTCACCGCGGCGCTGGCGGCGCGCATCACCGGCCGGCCGTGC
The DNA here is from genome assembly GCA_963837375.1 of uncultured Alphaproteobacteria bacterium. GTDB lineage: Bacteria > Pseudomonadota > Alphaproteobacteria > Rhizobiales > Beijerinckiaceae > Microvirga. The sequence continues at coordinate 140,482 of CAWINL010000002.1, forward strand.
AAGCTGCGGCTCGATCGCGACGACGATTTCGTCCTCACCGGCAAGCGCCACGATTTCCGCAGCGACTGGAAGGTCGGCTTCGACGACGACGGGCCGTGGTCAGCGGCTATCAGCGTGGAGCATCTCGCCCGCTGCGGCAATTCGGCGGATCTGTCCGGCGGCGTCGTCGACCGCGCGATGTTTCATTCCGACAACGCCTATTTCCTGCCGGCCGTGCATGTGGGCTCGCAGCGGCTGAAGACCAACACCGTGTCGAACACCGCCTTTCGCGGCTTCGGCGGGCCGCAGGGAATGCTGGCCATCGAGCATGTGATGGACCAGATCGCCTGGGCGACCGGCCGCGATCCGCTCGATGTGCGCTATGCGAATTTCTATCGGCCAGGACGGCAACCTCACGCCGTTCGGCATGGAGGTCGAGGAGATCGACACGCTGCACGGGCTCGTGCAGACGCTGGAGCGCACCAGCGATTATCGCGCGAGGCGCGAGGAGATCGCGGCGTTCAACGCGTCGTCGCCGATCATGAAGCGCGGACTTGCGCTGACGCCGGTCAAGTTCGGCATCAGCTTCACGCTCGTCCATCTCAACCAGGCGGGCGCGCTGGTGCATGTCTATCAGGACGGCTCCGTGCATCTGAACCACGGCGGCACCGAGATGGGGCAGGGGCTCTACATCAAGGTGGCGCAGGTGGTGGCCGAGGAATTCGGCATCGCGCATGGAGCGCGTGCGCATCACCGCGACCACCACCGCGAAAGTTCCCAACACGTCGCCGACCGCGGCCTCGTCGGGCTCCGATCTCAACGGCATGGCGGCGCGCATCGCGGCGCGGCGCGATCAAGCGGCGCATGGCGGCGCATGCGGCGGAGCGCGTTCGGCGTGCCGGAGGACCAGATCGAATTTCGCGACGACCGGGTCTTCGTCGGCAACGAAAGTCTCTCGTTCGCCGAACTCGCGAAGAAATGCGTGCTCGCGCGCGTCCAGCTCTCCGAGGCCGGGTTCTACAAGACGCCGAACATCACCTGGGATCGCGCCACCGCGACGGGCCGCCCGTTCTTCTATTTCGCCTATGGGGCGGCGTGCTCGGAGGTCATCGTCGATACGCTGACGGGCGAGAACCAGCTGCGGCGCGTCGACATTCTCCACGACGTCGGACGCTCGCTCAATCCGGCCATCGATATCGGCCAGATCGAGGGCGGCTTCGTGCAGGGCATGGGCTGGCTCACCACCGAGGAACTCGTCTTCGACACGCAGGGCCGCCTGCTCACCCACGCGCCCTCCACCTACAAGATCCCGGTCGCGTCCGACGTGCCGGAGGATTTTCGCGTCGCGCTTTATCCCAACGCCAATCCGCAGGACACGATCTATCGCTCGAAAGCGGTCGGCGAGCCGCCGATCATGCTGGCGAACAGCGTCTTCTGCGCGCATCGCCGATGCGGTCCACGCGATCGATCCGTCGCAGCCGGTGCCGCTCGATGCGCCGGCGACGCCGGAGGCGATCCTGCGCGCCTGCGAGGCCTTGCGCGGACGGCCGATGCGCGCGCGGGGCGGCGGGTGAAGACCTGGCGGCACCTCGCCGAATTTCTCGCCGCGCATGGGGCGGCGGCGCTGATCGGCGTGCACGACGTCAAGGGCTCGGCGCCGCGCGAGGCGGGCGCCCGCATGGTGGTGCGGCCCGACGGCGCGTTCCACGGCACCATCGGCGGCGGCCAGCTCGAAATGAAGATGCTGGGCGATCGCCGCGCGAGATGCTCGCCGCGGGCGGATCCGAGGCGCGCCTGCTCGATCAGGCGCTCGGGCCCGATCTCGGCCAATGCTGCGGCGGGCGCGTCAAGATCCTCATCGAGACCTTCGACGCGCGCGACCTGGCGCAGGTGAAGCGTTTCGCGGCGCGCGGAGGACAAGGGCGTCTTCGTGCTCGAATGCCGCCTCGAAGACGGGCGCGTGCGGCGCGAGATCGCATCCTCGGTGGGCGACGACCGCTGGACGCAGTGGCGCGAGACCTATGGCGAGAGCCGCACGCCCCTGCTGCTGTTCGGCGCCGGCCATGTGGGGCGCGCGCTCGTGCTGGCCCTGGCGCCGCTGCCCTTTCGCGTGCGCTGGTTCGACAGCCGGCCGGATGCCTTCCCGCCGCATATTCCGCAGAATACGACGCGCCGTTCTGCTGAAGGATCCGGAGGCGGAGATCGCCGCCGCGCCGGCGGACGCGCTTCGTGCTCGTCATGACGCACGATCATCCCCTCGATCTCGCGATCACGGCCGCGGCGCTCAAGCGCGGCTTTCCCTATGTGGGCCTGATCGGCAGCGCCTCGAAGCGGGCGCGGTTCGAGAAGCGCTTTCGCGAGATCGGCACTCGGCGGCGAGCGGATCGCGGCGCTCGTCTGCCCGATCGGCGTTTCGGGCATCGCCGACAAGGACCCGGCGGTCATCGCCGCCTCCGTCACGGCCCAGCTTCTGCGCACTGCGCGAGGACGCGACCGCTCAAAGCCTCTCGCCTCCGCTCCCTCCTAACGATAAAAGCGCCCCATGACCGATCATCAGAACGAAGATTTCCGCCATCTCGCCCGGGCCGTGGCGCTGTCGCGCGAGCACATGAACGACGGCGCCGGCGGCCCGTTCGGCGCCGTGATCGTGCGCGACGGCCAGGTGCTGGCCGAGGGCTGGAACCAGGTCACCTCCACCAACGATCCCACCGCGCACGCGGAGGTGACGGCGATCCGCCGCGCCTGCGAGGCGGTCGGGCGATTTCTCGCTGCAGGGCGCGACGCTCTATACCAGCTGCGAGCCGTGCCCCATGTGCCTGGCCTCCGCCTATTGGGCGCGGGTCTCGCGCATCGTCTATGCCAATACCCGGAGGATGCGGCCGAGATCGGCTTCGACGACAGCCTGATCTACGAGGAGATCGCCAAGCCGGTGGCGGAGCGGGTGATCCCCATGGATCACGTGCCGAGCCTCGAGGCGCAAGGCGGTGTTCGACGCCTGGGCGGACAAGGCCGACAAGGTGCGTTATTAGGAAATCAGCCGCCGCGATCCCTATCTTCAGGCCCACAACGACCTCGCCACGAGACAACACCATGCCCCGCGTCACCACCATCGTCCGCAAGCCCGCCGTGAAGCCCGACCGCGTGATCGACACGATCTCGCTCGACCATGCGGCGCGGAGCCAGCGCCATGCGCATCTGACGGGCGAGGCGGGGACGGAGATCCATCTCGATCTCGACATGGAGACCACCATCAACGACGGCGACGCCCTGCGGCTCGAGGACGGCAAGCTGGTCCAGGTGCAAGGCCGCCGCCGAGAAGCTGCTGGAGGTGCGAGCCGAAAACCCGCTCCGCCTCATGCGCCTCGCCTGGCATCTCGGCAGCCAGCACGGCCTTGCCGAATTCACCGGCGATGCCCTCTACATCGAGAACAGCCCGCGCTCTCGCCGAACTGGCCCGCGGCCAGGGCTGCATCGCGACGCCGGTCGAGCGCCGCTTCCAGCCGGAACAGAGCGCCCATCACTGCGACCACGATCATCACGACCACGATCATCACGACCACGGCCATCATGACCATGGCCACGCGCATCACGGCCATGGCCATGATCATGCCCACAATCACGAGCATGACCACGACCACAAGCACGGCGCGGATTGCGGCTACGGGCATCACGGCCACAAGCACGATCACTGAGGCAATCTTCAACGACGGGCGAGGCCGGTTTGGACGCGGTCAAGCACTTCCAACGAAACCTGAGCGGACGCGACTTCGTCGTCGGCGACATTCACGGGTGCTTTTCGTCACTCGATGAAACGCTCCGACGCATCCGGTTCGATCCGGCGCGCGACCGACTTTTCAGCGTCGGCGATCTCGTCGATCGCGGCCCGGATTCGCAGCGGGCGCCGGACTATCTGGGGGCCGATTGGTTTCACGCGGTTCGCGGCAATCACGAGCAGATGGCGGTCGATTTCGCCGCCGGCGATCTCGACCGCGCCTCCTACGCGGCGAATGGCGGCGAGTGGTTCATCGCCCTGTCGCCGGCGGAGCGCATTCCGTATGTGCGGGCTTTCGCGGCGCTGCCCCTGGCGATGGAGATCGAAACTCCGCACGGCCTCGTGGGGATCGTCCATGCGGATTGCCCCGTCTCCCATTGGGGAGATCTGCCGGCGGCGCTCACAGACGCGCGCGTCGCTGCCGCCTGTCTGTGGTCGCGGGAGCGTATTCAGGCGCGGTCATGAGGATCGGATCGAGGGTGTCGAGGCCGTCATCGTCGGACATACGCCGGTCGATCAGCGTGACGGCCCTCGGCAACGTGGTCTTCATCGATACCGGCCTGGTCTTCGGCGGCGATCTGACGATTTTGGAACTGACCGCGAGGGATGGGCCGCGATGAATGCCGCCGGGATCACGAGGGCCGGCCATTCGCGGGGAGTCGCAAAGGCACCCCGATTCCTGTATGTAACGCCCACCCGAAGGCGACCAAGACTGGCCGGATACCAATTCAAGTGACTGATTTATTTCATAAATTGTCCGTTGCGCCGATGATGGACTGGTCGGACCGGTTTTGCCGGAGCCTGCACCGCGTCCTGTCGCGGCGGGCGCGGCTTTATACCGAGATGGTGACGACCGGCGCGGTGCTGCATGGGCCGCGCGACCGGCTGCTCGGGCTTCGACGCGCAGGAGCATTTCGTCGCCGTGCAGCTCGGCGGGTCCGATCCGGCGGAGCTCGCGGCGGCCGCGCGGATCTGCGCCGATTACGGCTATGACGAGATCAATCTCAATGTGGGCTGCCCCTCCGACCGGGTGCAGAACGGCCGCTTCGGCGCATGCCTGATGCTGGAGCCGGCGCTCGTCGGCGAATGCGTCGCCGCCATGAAGGCGTGCGGTCGTCGCTGCCCGTCACGGTGAAATGCCGGATCGGCGTCGACGATCAGGATTCGGAGGAGGCCGTCGACACGCTCGCCGACGCGGTCGTGGCGGCCGGCTGCGACGAGCTCGTCGTCCATGCGCGCAAGGCCTGGCTGAAGGGCCTGTCGCCGAAGGAAAACCGCGACGTTCCGCCGCTCGATTACGGCCGCGTCTACCGGCTGAAAGCGGCGCGCCCGGCGCTGCCCGTCGGCATCAATGGCGGCATCAGGACGATGGCGGAGGCGCACGAGCATCTGCGCCATGTGGACAGCGTCATGCTCGGCCGCGTCGCCTATCACGAGCCGGAAATCCTGCTGTCGGTCGATCCCGAACTTTACGGCGAGGCGGCCCCGGTCGCCGATGCGTTCGAGGCGATCGAGGCCTACGAGCCCTATATCGCGGCGCGGCTTGCCGAAGGCCACCGCCTTCACACCATCACGCGCCATATGCTGGGCCTGTTCACCGGCCGTCCCGGCGCGCGCGCCTATCGCCGCCATCTCGCCACCGAAGGCGCGAAGCCCGGCGCGGACCTGCGGACCCTGCGCGATGCGGTGGCCTGCGTGTCCCGCGACAGGGCGCCATGGAAGACGCCGCCTGATTCCGGTCCCCAGCATCTGCCAGGCTTCGTTTCGCCGACGACGAGGAAGTCCGCACAGCGATGAATGATGATAGAGCGCTGGGCGTTGATCGAGAACCGGCATCTATGGTCTCGCAACCAAAATAAATTCTCCCAGTCAAAGCAACCGCAAGTAATCCACACGTGCGCCGGGGCACTTCTCCGACCGCTTGATGACGAATAAGCAGCGATCAGGGCTTTACTGAAACGTTATATCAACAATAAACTCATCGTGTTGCATCCCACGAGGATGCTTCGTTTATGGAGAATGCCATGTCCATCCGTATCTGTGCCCTCGCATTCGCTGTCGCTGTCGCCATCGGCGCCTCCGTCGCGACCGAAGCCAGCGCCTTCTTCTCGCGTCCCGACGACCGTCCGCCGCCGAATGGCGCTCAACGGTCTTGCCACCAACGGCTTCAGCCTTCGCGGCTTCGCGTCGGAGGTCACCGCGGTCAAGGCCGTGACGCTGCAGGATGGCACGCGCGTCGTCCTGAAATAGTCGCCGCGTACCGCGACCGACCGCGATGTATCCATCGTTATCAGGAGAAACCAAATGATCGTACGCAGCTGCGCATTCGTCCTTGCGTTGGCGATCGGCCCCCTGGCCGCGACTCAAGCCTTCGCGTTCTTCTCGCGTCCCGACGGCCGTCCGCCGCCGAATGGCGCCAACGGTCTTGCCACCAACGGCTTCAGCCTTCGCGGTTTCGCGTCGGAGGTCACCGCGGTCAAGGCCGTGACGCTGCAGGATGGCACGCGCGTCGTCCTCAAGTAATCCACGTCTCACTGCATTTCGGAGTCGGCCTCTCGTCTCGGCGAGGGGCCGTTTTTTGCTCAATAACGTCGCACTTTTCTCTTCGCGGCCTTCATCCAGGCGCTCGCACTCTCGTTCTGCTCCCGGCGCTGCCGTCGCGCTCGATGGGCAAATCGAGCTCGACGGGGTCGAACTGGTGTTGAAACTGGGCGACGGCCGCGCGTTGCGCCGGGAGCAGCTGGTCGGATCGAGCCTGACGCTCGCCTCACCGGACGGCGAAGCGGAGGTGCGGATCGATGCATTCGACGAGGACAGGCCGAAGGTCGGCGACCCGCTGCCGCTGTACCGGATGTCCGTCAGCGATCCCGGGACGCGGGAGCGCCGCGATCTCTGCGAAGCTGATCCCGACAATCGGCGCATGGCATTCGCATTTCCGGATGGCAAGGGCGGACTTCGGCCTGACCTGCACGAGCGGCGCCGAAGGAAAATGCATCCTGTTCGGATATCACCCGTGGGAGAAGCGGGACGGCGTGCCGATGCGCGATCTCCATCGCGCCTGCATGCATATGCTGCGGGCCGATTACGGGGGCGACGATCGCCCGACCACCCGCAACGGCATCAAGATCAATCTCTACGATCGGTTCGGAATTCAGTCGGTCGATCCCGCGCCCGGAATGCGCTTCGAGGCGGCCTGGGGTCCCGATGGCGCGGTGTGCGTGGCTCACCCGCGCATCGCCGACAACGTGACGCTCGAGGAACTCGCGAGCCGTTATCCGCGATTGCGGGGCCGTCTTGGTCCGCAAGCCTGCTACGAAGACGCGGTGCGATCCGATCCTGCCGCGCTGATCTTCAATCAATCGACCGTTACGTGGCGCTCGAAAGAATCGCGCTGACAACGCGCCGATAAAAAGAGGCGGCTCGACGAGCCGCCTCCGGATGGCGTTTCAGCGATAGGGCGACACGCAGGACTGACGCGGGCCGTTCGAAGGCTGATAGGTGTTGTCCGACACGCGATAGGAGCGCCAGCGATCCTGGCACCAGCGCACATGCGCGGCGCTCAGCGGCATGGGCGCAGGGCGCACGATCACGACCGGCGGTTGGCTCGCGATGGCGCCGCCGATCATGCCGGCGATGAAGGCCGAGGGCGGGAACCACCAGCCGTTGTGGTGGCGATAGCCGCGCCGATACTCCCGGTAGCCGCGCTGCCCGTTGTAGTAGCTGAGGTTCCCCCTGCGCTCGAAACCCCGCCTTCCATGGTCCCAGCGGCCCTGGCGCGGCTCCACATGGCGATTGTGGTCACGACGATATTGAACGTGCTCGATGTCGACGGCAGGCCCTTGCCGGTTGAGGGAAGGAAATGGCGCGGCTTCAGCGGCGATCATCGTAGTCCCGATGAAGGAAAGCCCCAACGAGGCTATCAATATTCCGGCCGAAATACGTTTCATGTCCACTCCTTAAGCATACAAGGCGGGTCGTTGCCTGCACTAAGACTGGCCCGCTAGGCGTGAACCGAAACTGAATGCTAGGATTAATCTTTCGTAATGTGGAATAATGCATCGCTAGAAGGAAACTAAGCGCTCGCGAGACGACGCGACGACTTTTTCCAAACCGGGGCCGCTCCCGCCGAATTCATCTGCGTGCTGGCGTGCTCCGTCCCGCTGGGCTATCAGGCGCGATGACATTGCGAACCACCTATCTGGTCCAGACCTTCGAAATCCACCGCAAGCGACTGGTGCCGACCGTGCGCACCGTGGCGAAGACGGAGGCGCAGGCGGAGCGCATGGCGGAGAGCACGGCCCAGCGCAAAAGTGGCGCCGCCGCCATCGAGGTCACGGCCGATGACGAGACCGGCGAGGTCGACCGCATTCGCATCGTTGCCACCTTCGGCGAGGTGCCTGACGATTTCGCGGAGCTCCTGCAGAACACCTGAGAGGGAGCGGACCTCGCATTTGCCTGTCAATCAGGCGCGAATGCGCGTAGGGTTGTTTCATCGGTGGCTTGAAAGTCAGCCTCCGGTCTTTCCGGCGTGTTCCTGCGCCTCAAAGCTGTCCGGCTTAGAGGATCGCCATGCCCACCGACCTGCCGCCCCCTAGAAAACCCCATCACGACGTCGCGATCCCGGTGGGATGGACGAGCGACCGGATGCTCAATTGGCTCGCGCTCGTCGTCGGCATCGGCCTGTGCCTGTGGGCGCTCAACACCGACGTGCTCTCGCTGCGGCGCGCCGACAATCCGGGGGTCGCGCCCGACAGGTCCCCGATCGTCCTCGATGCGCCGGACGCCGGCCGCGAGGGCAAAACCATACTTATGCCCCACCGGACGTGACGTTCGGGCCTGTCTGCGTCCATTGCCGCTGCGGGGGGCGAAGCGTATCGTCGAAGCCGTAACACCTGACCGCACTGGAGGCATGAATGCCTCGTTGTCTCAGCGTTTCGGCGAGTGTGTTTGCGTTTCTCCTGATCCAGATTAATGGAAGCCCCGCCTCCGCGCAGCAGGCGTCCGGGCGCACGGTCGGCGTCATTCCAGACGCGTCGGCTCTCCGCTCCGAGGGACGCTCGCCCCTCGCAGTGCAGCAGCCCGTCTATATGGGCGACAGCATCCAGACCGGCCCGAGCGGCGAGGCGCAGATCGATTTCGTGGACAATACCCGCCTGGTGGTGGGGCCCGCATCGTCGCTTCTGATCGACAATTCGGTGCTGCGCAACCGCCGTACCATGAGCAGTTTCGTCGTCAGCGCGCTTCGGGGAACGTTCCGCTTCATCAGCGGAAGCAGCCCCAAGCCCGCCTATGCGATCCACACGCCCACCGCGACGATCGGCGTTCGCGGTACGGAATTCGACTTCGCGGTCCTGCCCGACGGCAGCACCGAGTTCGTGCTGTTCCACGGGTCGGCGCAAGTCTGCGATCGCTCCGGCGCCTGCACGGTGGTGCGGGGCGCCTGCGACGCGATCGTCGGTTCCGCGCAGCGGCCCCATCCGCTCGCTCGCGCGACCGGGAGGATCGGAACGCCCGCCTGCGGGCGAATTTCCCCTATGTGCGAGCGCGCAACGCCAGCCTGCGGCCTGAATTCCGGACGGATGTGCGAACCTGCGGGAACATCGCGGCATCGCCTGCCGATCCGGATTCGAAGGATCGCGCTGCTCCGGCGGCAGCCAGCACGGCGGCAGCGGCGGCGCGGACCCGCGCCGCGCGGCGCCGTCGTCGCCTCGCTCGCCCCCGGCGCCCTCCCGACCTGATCCGGCGCCTCCCGCGCCCGCACCCGCGCCGCCTCCGGCGGCGCCCCCGCAGCCAACGCCAAACACCATCGCGCCGGAGCCACCCACGCGGACCGAGGACAAGAGCGATCATGGCGGCAAGGGTGGCAAGGGCGGCAAGGGCGACCATGGCGGCAAGGGCGACCATGGCGGCAAGGGCGACATGGGGGCAAGGGTGATCACGGCGGCAAGGGCGGGCATGGCGATCGGGCTGGGAGGCGATGGCGGTTATCGCGGCGATGGCGGCCGTCACGGTGGCGGCGGGCGTTCCGGCGGCCGGGGCTCGCGCGACGGCGGGCAGCGTTCGGATTTCGGGTCGAGGGACGATCCGGACACGGGTACTGAGAGCGATCAGCGAGGCAGCAGCCGATGAAGCGGCTGCGGCGGCGGCTCGGGCAGCGGCCCAGGCTTCCCGTGTTGACCCGAGCCCAATCCATCGCGCTCGCCTTCGGCCTCGCTCTCGTGGTTTTGTGCACCGCCTTCCGGATCGCCGACCCTTATAAACTCCGGCTCGCCCGCGAACTCGTCTTCGACGCCTACCAGCGCGCCGCGCCGCGAGCCGACAGCGAGTTCCCGTGCGCGTGGTCGATATCGACGAGGCGTCGCTTGCGCGCCTCGGCCAATGGCCCTGGCCCCGCAGCGAACTTGCCCGGTTGGTGAGCGACTGAGTGGTCTTGGCGCCGCCGCCATCGCGTTCGACATGGTGTTTCCGGAACCCGACCGTCTGTCGCCGGCGCGCCTGGTCGAGCAGCCGGAGGTGATGGCGGCGTTCGGCGTCGACCGGTCGAACTCTCCGCGCGGTGCCCGATTACGATCGGTTTTCGCAGCGGCGCTCGAGGGCAAGCCCGTGGTTCTCGGCTTCGCGGCGATTCCGGGCGTCAACGACGACCGCCCCGGCTGAAGGCCGGCATCGCGTTCACCGGGGAGGACCCGCGAATGGCGCTGCCTTCGTTCTCCGCCGCGACCCGCAACTTGCCGGAACTCGATGAGGCGGCGCGGGGCGTGGGCGCCATCACCGTCAGCCCGCTCGACACGCACGGCGTGATCCGCCAGCTGCCGCTGCTGTGGAACGGCGGCGCGCGCATCTATCCGAGCCTCGTGCTGGAAACGCTGCGGGTGATGCAGCAGGGAATCGACGCTGCTCGTTCACAGCCGAGACGAGGAGCCGTTCGCGGTCACGAGCGTGCGCGTCGGTCACTTACGACATTCCCACCACCTCGTCGGGCGAAATGCGCGTGCGGTTCGGCCGTGAGAAGCCGCGACGCGGGTCGTGTCGGCCGGCGAGCGCTGCTCTCGGAGCGCGGACGATGCCGGATCTGCGTCCGCTCATCGCCGGCCATGCGGTTTTCGTCGGGACCTCGGCCACCGGGCTCTACGACCACGCGTGACGCCGCTGGGCGACAGCGTCCCCGGGGTGCTGGTGCAGGCCCAGGCGCTCGAGCAGATCCTTGCGGGCGAACATCTGCGCGCGTCCCGATTGGGCGGACCCGCTCGAATGGGCATGGATGCTCGCGCTCGCAGGATCTGACGACGCTCGTCGCGGTGCTATGCGCGCCCATGACCGCGCTCTGCTATGGCGGCGCGATGGCGGCGCTCACCTGCCTCGGCGCGTGGATCGCGTTCAGCCGGGGAGGGGTTCTGCTCGACCCGACGTCCTCCTGCGCCACCGGGCCTGTTTCTCTACGTGGCGATGATCTCGTTCCGCTACTTCGTGTCCGACCGCGACCGGCGGTTCGTGCGCCAGGCGTTTTCGCGCTACGTCGCGCCCTCCTATCTGGCGCAGATCGAGAAGAATCCCGCGAGCCTCCGGCTGGGCGGGGACGAGCGGCCGATGACGATCCTGTTCGTCGACATCCGCAGCTTCACGGCGTTGAGCGAGAGGCTGTCGCCGACCGAGGTGGTCGAGTTCCTCAACACCCTGTTCGGGCGCCTGAGCACGGACATTCTCGCCGAGGGCGGCACCATCGACAAATATATCGGCGATTCCATCATGGCGTTCTGGAACGCGCCGCTGCAGATGCCGGATCATGCCGCGCGCGCCTGCCGGGCGGCTTTGCGGATGCGCGAGACCTTGCACGAACTCAACGAAACCGACGCGTTTCACTTCCGCCGGCGACGCCGATCCGCTCTCCGACGTGGCGATCGGAATCGGCATCAATGTGGGGCCGGCGCTCGTCGGCAATATGGGCTCGGAAAGCCGCTTCAACTATTCGGTCGTGGGCGATGCGGTGAACGTGGCGTCGCGGGTCGAGGGTCAGGCAAAGCCACTCGCGGCGGATGCGCTGGTGGCCGAAAGCGTCTCGCTGGCGGCGAGCGACTTCGCCTATCTGGAAGTCGGCGCGCTGGATCTGCGCGGCAAGCGCGAGAAGGAAAAACTGTTCATCCTGGTGGGCGACCCCGACACCGCGCGCACGGTCGATTTCCTCGCCTTGAAAGCGTGCCACACGGAGCTTCTGGCCAATATGGAGAACCCCGTCGTCGCGCGCCGCAGGCTCTCGGAATGCATGCGCCTGAGCGATCTCTCGTTTCCCGACCTGCGTGCCTTCTACGCAAGGCTCGGCGAGCGGCTCGAAGCGGCGACCTCCGATTTGCGGCGCTACGGGACGACCTAGATTCTTCTCAAGCCGGCGAACATTTCGGGCATCGGCAGCCATGCGGCCGGATGAAGGTGTCGAAATAGCTCTTGCCGTAATTGTACGCGATCTCCTCGCCGGGCTTGATGCGTTTCTTGGCCATGATGCGGATGCGCCCGCGGGAGATGATCGGTTCGGCATTGGGCCGGCACGCATGGTTGATGTAGCGCGCGACGTTCCAGCGCGGCGAGCCGTCGACCGTCCAGCGGCTGTTGACCTCGAACAGATAGCGCGCGCCCGCCCGGTCCTCGACCTCGGCGTTCGGAATCTTGGGGCCCACATATTCGACGATGAACGCGCCCTTTTCGATCACATCGGTGGCGAACAATCCGAGACCGGTTTTCGAACGACCGACGCGGAAGGGGGGCTCTGGCAATTTGCGTGGGCATCGAGGATTCGTGTCTCCGGGCATTCTGTCGAGCAGGCGGTGTCGGGGATGTCGCGCCATTGGTCAAGTCACCGCACGGGCGTGTCATGCGCGGGAAGCAAGGGAGGCACCCGGCCGCAGGGTTGCAACTCGACGGCGCGCTCCTACAACTAGCACCTCGCACGCGCCCGGACCGGGCGCGAAAGGTCGGGCATAAGGATCATCCATGAGCGCGCTGTTCACCCCCTATCGCGTCGGTTCTCTCGAAATGCGAAACCGCATCGTCATCGCGCCCATGTGCCAATACTCGGCCGAAGACGGCTGCGCGACGGATTGGCACACGATTCATCTGGGCAATCTCGCGCTCTCGGGAGCAGGGCTTCTGATCATCGAAGCGACCGCGGTTGTGCCGGAAGGGCGCATCAGCCCCGACGATCTCGGCCTCTGGTCCGACGAGACCGAGGCAGCGCTCGCGCGGGTTCTCGAATCCGTGCGCCGGCATTCCGACATGCCGATCGCGATCCAGCTCGCCCATGCGGGACGAAAGGCCTCCACCCATGTGCCCTGGGAGGGCGGCGGGCAGATCCGGCCCGATCAGGATCGCGGCTGGCAGACCGTGGCGCCGTCCGCCGTGCCGTTTGCCGCGCAGGACAACCCGCCTCTGGCGCTCGACCGCGACGGGCTCGCGCGGGTTCGCGATGCCTTCGTCACGGCGGCGAAGCGATCGGCCCGGCTCGGCCTCGACGCCATCCAGCTTCACGGCGCGCACGGCTATCTGCTGCACCAGTTCCTCTCGCCGCTGCCAACCGGCGCGACGACGAATATGGCGGCAGCCTCGAAAACCGGATGCGCTTTCCCGCTGGAAGTCTTCGATGCGGTTCGCGAAGCGTTTCCCGGCCGGCAGGCCCGTCAGCATGCGGGTGTCGGGAACGGACTGGGCCGAAGGCGGCTGGGACATCGAGCAGACGATAGCGTTCGCGAAGGCGCTCGAGGCGAAGGGCTGCGACGCCGTCCACGTGTCGAGCGGCGGCCTGACGCCAGGCGCAGAAGATTCCCGTCGGCCCGAGCTATCAGGTGCCGCTGGCGCGCGCGGTCAAGGCAGGCGACGAATCTTCCCACCATCGCGGTCGGCCTCATCACCGGCTACGATCAGGCCGAAGCCATCATCGGCACCGGCGACGCCGATTGCGTCGCCCTCGCGCGCACCATCCTGTACGACCCGCGCTGGCCCTGGCATGCCGCCGCTCATCTGGGCGCCACGCGTCAAGGCGCCGAACCAGTATCTGCGCTCGCAGCCGGCGGGCCACCGTCAGCTCTTCGACGTGTGACATCGAAGGTTACTGAGAGCTGCCAGGCGAGGTCGGCGCGCGCGTCGTCGATCCCTGCTCCTTGACGCGGTCGAGCATCAGCAAGGCCGCGTCGACGCAGGACCGTGTCGATTCCCGGTCGCCGCAGACCACGCGAAGTTGCGTGTCGCCACTGCGAAGAAAGAATTTCGCGCCGCCGGATTTGCCGCCGCGGCTTTCGTCGTGCTCGCGCATGACGCGTCCGCGCCATTCGCCGAAATCGCGCCCGCGCTCTGCGCCGCCACCACCGCCGCGCCCCTCGTACCACCCGCGACCGCCACCATCTTCACGCTCGCGCGACGATGTCTGACTGAAGGCGGATGTGGCCACCAAAGCGAGGCCCGCGGCCAGGATAAGCGTCTTCCGCATTTTCGATCTCCCTGATCTTGTAAGCGTCATAAGATGCTGACGTGAACCTGACGCGAGGCCCTTGGTTCCTCACAAAGGCTTCCGGAAACCACCAGCGCTCTCACGCGATGGCGCGGGGTTTTCCGGGAACGCCCGGCGCGCATTCGAGGGAGACGCGATCCCACTTCCCGCATTCCGCCGCCGCCGCATAAGTCGTCTCGAGAAAGTCGAGCAGCAGCGCATCGGGGTCGATTGCCTGCCGAACGACGTCGTAGGGCAGGATGAACTCGCCGAGAGCAGGGTCGAAATGCGCGCCGGGCGTCACCGGCCTGTCGCGAAACCCGGCCGGCTCGGGATACGCGTACGAATAGAAGGCTGCCTGCGGAAACGCCTCGCTTCCCGGCCAGAAGCCGGCGCTGCTGACCTCGTGCGAATAGGCCTCGCGGGTGACGGCATCCGGCAGGCCCGGCACGCCGCCGGGATGCAGCGGTGCCGGGCGTCCGGAAAAGCGCGTCACCGCGAGGTCGAAACTGCCCCAGAAAAGATGGACCGGACTGGCCTTTCCGAGAAAAGCGCTGCGGAACAGCCCGAAAACGCGGTCGATCCGGATGAGGGCGCGCCAGAAGCGGTGAGCGGCCGCGGGTTCGTAGGTGGCATGAACGCGATCCTGCGAGAACGGGATCGGGTCCGGCACCTCGTTGGGGATCTCGTTGATCGCCACCGTGACGCCCATGCGCTGAAGCGCGGCGAGAAGCGTCTCATAGAACTCCGCGACCGATTGCGGCGCGAGAGCGAAGCTCTCTTCATCGCCGCTGCTCGATCGGGCGAGGAGGCGGTGTCCGGCGAAGTCGAATTCGACGTCGAAGATTTCGGACCCCGCGGGAATGGGCCCGGTTCCGAGGCCCCGCGCGGTCACGTAGAGCGGCACCTGCCAACCGTGGTTGAGCCAGGGCGTCTGCGCCAGGCGGATCTTGCCGACGATCTGCGTCCACAATTGAAGGGTGGCGGCGGTGTCGCGCCATTCGGCATAGGGCAGGGTCGGCCAAGTCTCGTCTGGCATGAACGTGTTCCCTTCGCGGACCGGTCATCGTCGCAGGATTATAGCGGGCTGAAGGCGCGCTTCCATCGCACTGGCGATCACGGTTGATTGTCGGGGCCCCTTGCGGATCGCTGTCCGCTCCCCATATCAGGCCTATCCCAGCGGTCATTGCGAGGACTTCGAAGCGGCAGGCGTTACTGTTTGGCTTCGATGAGATCGGGTCAGGACGGATGTACTCCGGCTCGATCGTTCCAGCGCTCGCCTAACGATGCGAGCGCCCGTCGGGATTCCCAATCAGCCCAGGCCCGTAGTCGACGTGGCGCGCGAGTTATTCCCCGCGCGACGTCCCGGAGCCTGGGCTTTTTTTGTGCCCGAGAGGCAATCCGGCCGAATCCGCCGTGACTCTAGGGAAATTGACAATCAAAAATTGCAATTAGTTTCAAAATTCATCTCAAGACTGCAGAGTTTACAGAATTTTTACTAAAATTGAGTGAAACGTTATTTTAATTCTTTACTGTTATGTCATTACACATATATTCCGTTGGGCGAGGCCAAACGAAATCAGAAAAGGCCGCTCGCTAACCTCATTGGAGACGGACATGTCGGTTCATTTTTATATTGCTCTTGTCGCAGTTGCTCTCGGATTTTCTACGGCATCGATCGCCCATGCGAGCGAGATGTCCAACGGTCTCAGCACCAACGGTCTCAGCACGAACGGTCTCAGCACGAACGGCCTCAGCACGAACGGCCTCGCACTGGCCTCAGCACGAACGGCCTGCAGCAGCCGAACGGCCTCAGCACCAACGGTCTCAGCACGAACGGCCTCAGCACCAACGGCCTGAGCACGAACGGCCTCAGCACGAACGGTCTCAGCACCAATGGCCTCAGCACCAACGGCCGGGACGTGAATGCGAGCCGCCTGCAACTCGATTCCGTGGTTCTCAGCGACGGGTCGGTCGTCGTTTTCCAGTGATCCCTTGCGTCCCTTCTTGCGGATGAATCTCTCTGTCTGGGGGAGGTTCGAATTGAGCCTCCCCCATGCGCAATATCGTCAGCACGTTATTTGTCGTTGCCCTGAGCTTTTGCTTTCTCCCGATCGACAAGGCCGCGGCCTTGAGCGGCCGTTTCCAGGTGGAGCGCTCCGAGTTCGTGCTGCGCCTCGACGACGGACGGGTTTTGCAACGCCGGCAATTGATCGGCCTCACCCTGAGGCTCTCGGGCCAGGATTCGAGGTTCGGAGATCCGCATCACGGAGATCGGTGAGGACGACGCGGCGGCGCGCGGGCCTGTCACGCTCTACCGTCTGGCTGCCATCCATTCCGCCGATCGGCCGCCTTCCGATCTGTGCGAGCCTGACGTTCGCGGTCGTCGCGTGGGATTTCCCCTTTCCAATCCTTCGGGCGGCTTCGATTTCGTCTGCACCAGCGGCGCCGCCGGAAAATGCGTCCTGATGGGATATCGCCCATGGGAGACCACGGACGAGATGCCGCTCGCGTCGCTGCATCGGGCCTGCGTGCATATGCTGCGCGCCGATTATGGTGGCGACGACCGGCCGACCACGCGCAACGGCACCGCGGTCGATATCTATGACCGGTTCGGCATCCAATCGCCCGACATGCGGCCCGACATGAGTTTCGAGGCCGCTTGGAGCGAGGACGGCGCGGTCTGCGTCGCTCATCCGCGCATTCGCCAAAATATCACGCTCGGCGCGCTGGCGGAACGCCACGACCATCTGGCGGGCCGTCTCGGTCCGCTCGCCTGCACCGAGGAGGCGATGCGGGCGGCGCCGAAGGCCATTCTCTTCAACCGATCGGTCGGCCACGACTGAGCCGCGACTGGCGCCCGCATGCCCGATGAAGCTTGCCGCAGGGGATGTTTTCCCCCACAGAGGCGGTCGGCAGTTTCGGGGGCGTGATTCATGTACGGCATTTCTCTCTTCGATCTCACGTGGCTCGCGGTCTCGATGCTCGCCGCCGGCGCGCTGACGGGGCTGCTCGCCGGCGTCTTTGGCGTGGGCGGCGGCGCGGTGGCGGTGCCGATCCTCTATGAATTGTTCCGGCTGGTCGGCGTGCCCGAAGAGGTGCGGATGCCGCTTTGCGTCGGCACCTCGCTCGCGATCATCATCCCGACCTCGATCCGCTCCTTCCGCGCCCATCACGCCAAGGGCGCGGTCGACATGTCGATCCTGCGGGTCTGGGCGGTGCCGGTCGTCGTCGGCGTCATCATGGGCAGTTTCATTGCCCGCTATGCGCCGGCCGATCTCTTCAAGACGGTCTTCGTGGTGGTCGCGGGCGTCTCCGCCATCCGCCTGCTGTTCGGAAAGGATACGTGGCGCTTCGGCCTCGACATGCCGGCCAAGCCCATCATGGTGGTCTACGGCTGGCTCATCGGCGTCCTGTCGGCCCTGATGGGGATCGGCGGCGGCCAGCTCTCGAACCTGTTCATGACCTTCTACAACCGGCCGATCCATCAGGCGGTCGCCACGTCCTCCGGGCTCGGCATCCTCATCTCGATCCCCGGCGCCATCGGCTACATCTATGCGGGTCTGCCCCGCGCGGCCCAATATCCCGACGTGATGGCGCTGCAATTCCCCATGGCGCTCGGCTATATCTCGCTTTTGGGACTGGCGCTGTTCGTGCCCACCAGCACCTGGATGGCGCCCATCGGCGCACGGTTCGCCCACACCCTCTCGAAGCGCCGGCTCGAAGTCGCCTTCGGCATCTTCCTGCTCCTCGTGTGCGTGCGCTTCGCCCTGAGCCTGATTTTCTAGAAGAGGGCGGCCTTCTAGGCGCCCTTGCCGCGCAGGATCAGGCGGTTGCCGCGCACCTCGTAGGAGGCGAGGCGCTCCAGAAACGACATTCCCAACAGGTTGACCTGCAGCACCCCGGCCTTGGCCACCAGCGCCCTCACGTTGCGCTCGGTGATCGGCCCGACGGCAAGCGACGCGATGGTGACGGGGGCGGCGAGCGCCAGCCCGTTCGCCGTCGAGACGGGGATGGAATAATCGAGGCTCTCCGGCTTGACCCCGAGGCTCTCGGCGTCCTCGGCGCGCAGCACGATGGTGCTGGCGCCGGTGTCGAAGATGAAGCGCGCCTCCCGCCCGTTGACCCGGCCCGAGACCAGAAAGGTGCCGTCGCTGCGGCGCGCCGCCACCACCTCGCCCTCTGGCGTGACGACAGTGCGACCCGCCGCGACATCGCCGATGGTGCGGTCGATCACGGTCTGGAATTCAGAGCGCGAATGGTAGAGGACGAGCGCGCCGATGATGAGGCCGGAGGAAATCGCCACGGCCTGGATCCCGTGCGTCCAGTGCTGGCCGAACCCATCCACGACCGTCGCGGCCAGAATCAGCGTGAAGCCGAAGAAGCCGACCACCAGCGCGGCATCCCGTGGCGTGAGCCCCGCGATGTCCTGCTCCCCGAGCGACCCGATGAGGAACGACGCGGCGATGAGAATTACGCCGGCGCCACGGATGCCCGGCATGCTCATTTGGTCTTCTCGTCCCCGGTGGAAAACGCCGCGCGCATCCGCTCCGGCAGGGTCGCCATGATGGCGAGGCGCTCTTCCTCGCTCAGACGAAACCACCGGGTGATCTCCTCGCTCGTGCGGCCGCAACCCTCGCACAGGCCGGTTTCCGGGATCGAGGATGCACACGCGGATGCAGGGGCTGGAAGCGCGGGTCATCATCTGCGGTTTATGTCGGCATCATCCGAAGCGCGATCAAGAGACCGATCAGCGCGGCGATTTCGGCGAGCTGCTGCGTGGCGCCCGCGATGTCGCCGGTCTGTCCCCCGAGATGCCTCTCGGCAAACCGCGTCATGAACCAGCCGACAGCACCCGCGAAGGCGATCATCAAGCTGCTGCCCGCGAGGGGGAAGTCCGTCAGGAAGCCAAGCGCCCATGCGCAGGCCGGCCGCGAGGGCAGCGGCGAACAAGGAGGCCTCCCGGCCCGGCCGCCCGACCGCGTGAGCGGCGCCGTCGGAGCGGGCGGGGGGCAGGAAGGACAGCGGCATCAGACGCGGCGGTTCGCGACAGGGAGGCGGCGATGGCCACGGCCAGCATGGCGTCGAGGGCCGTGCTGCGGCCTGCGATGTCCGCGAGCGCGCCGATTCGCAGGGCGAAGGCCAGGACCAGCGCCGAGGCGCCGAAGGAGCCGATGCGGCTGTCGCGCATGATCTCGAGGCGACGCTCCCGCGTCGCGCCGCCGAAACTGTCGGCGGTGTCGGACAAGCCCATCCTCGTGCAGGCCGCCGGTCATGAGCGTCAGAGTCGCGACCGCAAAGCGGCCGACAGAAAGGGGCCGAAAGCGAGGCCCAGGCCCAGGACCAGGACGAGACCCGGCAGAATCGCGATGATCAGGCCGGCAACGGGGACGACCCGCACCAGAGACGGAAAAGGCCGGCGCCGCATGAGCGTCCCCCGATTTCGAAGGGCAGCCGGGGAACCGGAAGGCGCGAGAAGAACCGCACCGCCTGCGCGATCCCGACCAGCCACCGCCGCCATGCGATCGGGCGCGGCGCGGCCTCTCTGGTCGGATTTGGTCTGACATGCTTCACCCCGCGCGGAACGACCGCTATAGGTCACGCCTCTTCGAATTCCGCAATGCCCCGATGGGCTGGAGCCACCATGACCGACGCCGCCGGCACCCCTTTCGACGATATCCGCCGCCTGATCGCCACCATGCCCGGGCCGGATGAGGACGCGGTCGAGGCGGTGCGCGCCCGCGACCGGCAATTGACCAAGCCCGCCGGCAGCCTCGGCCGGCTGGAATGGCTGCCCGAATGGGTGGCGGCCTGGCAGGGCAAGTCGCCCTCGGTCGACCGTCCGCATGGTCTGCGTTTTCGCCGGCAGCCACGGCGTCGTGGCGCGGGGCGTCTCGGCATTCCCCCCCGAGGTCAACCGCCAGATGCTGGAGAATTTCGCCGCCGGCGGCGCCGCCATCAACCAGATCTGCGCCGATCTCGGCCTCGGCTTCAAGGTCTTCGACCTCGCCATCGACATGCCGACCAACGACATCGTCGAGGAGGCCGCCATGGACGAGAAATCCTGCGTCGCCACCATGGCGTTCGGGATGGAATCGCTCGCCGGCGGCACGGACCTCCTGGCGGTCGGCGAGACTGGGCATCGGCAACACCACCATCGCGGCGGCCATCTACGCGGCGCTCTATGGCGGCGACGCGGCCCATTGGGTCGGGCGCGGCACGGGTCTCGACGACGAGGGCGTGAAGCGCAAGATCGCCGCCGTCGAGGGCGCGCTTGCAGCGCCACCGCGAGCATCTGAGGCGATCCCCTCGAAGTTCTGCGCCGCCTCGGCGGCCGCGAGGTCGCCGCCATCGCGGGCGCGATTCTCGCGGCCCGGCTGCAGCGCATCCCGGTGATTCTCGACGGCTACGTGACGACCGCCGCGGCCGCCATTCTTCACGCCATCCACCCCGCGACCCTCGACCATTGCATCGCCGGCCATCTCTCGGCCGAAGGTGCTCATCAGGACGTGCTGCAGCGTCTCGGCAAGATCCCGCTTCTGGCGCTGGGCATGCGTCTGGGCGAGGGTACGGGCGCGGCCCTGGCGGCGGGGATTGTCAAAACTTCCGTAACGGTGCATCGTAACATGGCGACGTTCGGCCAGGCCGGAGTATCAGAACGGTTGTGACCCATGTTGCGAGGCGGCCAACAGCGATTCTCCGACCGACGAGCCGGCTGCGCACGAGCGGGGTCCTGTCGCTCTTCCTGGCCACCGGCATTGCCGGCTGCGCCAATCTCGTTCTCACCCCGAGCGGCAGGGTTCTCGAAGGCCGGGCGCATCGCCACCGACGGGGATTCGATCCGCATCGACAACACCAGGATCCGCCTCAAGGGGATCGACGCGCCCGAACTGGAGCAGACCTGCCAGCGCGGCGGACAAACCTATCTGCTGCGGCGAGACGGCCCGCGACGCGCTGCTGTCGCTGATCCTGCGCAACCAGGTCACGATGCCGCTCGGCCGGTCGCGACAAGTACAAGCGCGTCCTGGCGAAATGCTTCGTCGGCGATGTCGATCTCGGGGCCCGGATGGTGGCGTCCGGATGGGCTCTCGGCTACGGCGATTATGCGCGGCAGGAGAGCGGCCGCCAGAGCCCGCCGGGCCGGGCCTCTGGGCCGGCTCGTTCGACACCCCGCGCGAGTGGCGGCGGCTGTCACCCGCTCGGACCAGATACGGCAGCGACGTCCTGTCGGGTCGAAAAATCGCCGCCCGGCACCCTATCTGTCGGCAGATGTCCTCTCCTGCCGATTTCGAAACCCTCTCCCGCCAGTTGCGCGCCTGCCGGATCTGCCGCGACGCGCCGCGCTACGGCGCCGCTCTCGCGCACGAACCACGCCCGGTGCTGCAGGGCAGCGCCTCGGCGCGCCTGTGCATCGCCAGCCAGGCGCCGGGCACCCGCGCCCATGCCAGCGGCCGGCCTTTCTCCGATCCGTCGGGCGTGCGGCTGCGGTCCTGGCTCGGCCTCGACGAGGCGGCGTTCTACGACGCCGCTCAGGTGGCCATCGTGCCGATGGGCTCGTGCTTTCCCGGGCAGGACGCAAAGGGCGGGGACCTGCCGCCCCGCCGGGAATGCGCCGAGGCCTGGCGCGTGCCGCTGTTCTCGGCCCTGCCGAATCTCGAACTCATCCTGGTGATCGGCCAATACGCGCAGGCCTGGCATCTCGGCGACGATTTCCGCGACGGGCTGACCCGAACGGTCGAGCGCTGGCGCGAGATCCTTGCCGACGCCGCGTCGCCCGCGCGTCCTGCCGATGCCGCATCCCTCCTGGCGCAACAATGGCTGGCTGAAGCGAAATCCGTGGTTCGAAGCTGAGCTTTTGCCGGTGCTTCGCGCGGAAGTCCGCTCTATGCTGGCGCGTCATCGAGCAGGAGAATGCCGCATGAGCCTGACGACCTTGCGCTGCACGACCGAAGGCGCCGTTGCGACCATCGCGCTGGCGCGGCCCGAAAAGCTGAATGCGCTCAACGGCGCGATGCATCGGGAATTGCGCGAGGCGCTGGCGCATTTCGCGCAGGACGATTCCATCCGCGTCGTCGTGCTGACCGGCGAGGGCAGGGGCTTCTCGTCGGGGCAGGATCTCACCGAGGATCTGCCGCGCGACACGAACGGCCGCATCGATCTCGGGCCGCCGCTCGCCCGTGACTACAATCCCCTGATCCTGCAATTGATGAATCATCCGAAGGTGACGATCGCGGCCTTGAACGGCCCGGCGGTCGGCGCCTCGATGAATATCGCGCTTGCCTGCGACATGGTGGTGGCGGCGCGCTCGGCCTATCTGCAGGAGGCCTTCGCGAAGATCGCGCTCATTCCGGACGCGGGAGGCACATGGATCCTGCCGCGCATCGTCGGGCCGAAACTCGCGCTTGCGCTTGATGCTTTCGGCGGAGCCGATCGCGGCGGACGACGCCAAGGCCATGGGGCTGGTGTATCGACGTGTTCGACGACGCGACCTTCCGCGACGAGGTCGCGGCACTGGCGGCCCGGCTCGCGGAGGGCCCGGCGCTCGCCTATCGCCTGACCAAGCAGGCCCTGGCGAAAAGCCTCGGCAACGATGTGGAGACGCAGCTCGCGCTGGAAGCCGAGCTTCAACGGCAGGCCGGCTTCAGCGACGATTTCGCCGAGGGCATCGCGGCGTTTCGCGAGAAGCGCGCGCCGCGTTTCACCGGGCGATGAGGAGACGGGGATGCGCATCAATTACCTGATCCTCGGTCTCGTGACGCTCCTCGCCGTCGTCGGCCTCTTCGTCTCCCGCGATCCCGAACGCTCCGCCGCCCTGTCGCAGATGTATCGCGACGCCGCCCTGTCGGCCGAGACCAAACAGGCGGTGCTGATCCTGCTGGCGCTGGCGATCGGCGGGTTCGTGGCCTTCATGACGCTGGGCCGGCGGTAGGGCGGCGCCGATGCCGATTTACTGAACGGAGACAGGCGTTTCCTTGCCGTCCTTGTCGTGCAGCGCGAAGCGATCGATCATGGTCGCGCTGGCCTCGTTCAGGCCGATGACCGTCACCTCGGCCCCATCCCGGCGCATTTTCAACACCGCCTTGTCGAGAGCGCCGACCGCCGAGATGTCCCAGAAATGCGCGTGGCTGACATCGATGACGATGCGTGCCGGCCGATCATCGAAATCGAACCCCGCGAGGAAGCTCTCGACCGACGCGAAGAAGATCTGGCCGCGAACCGCATAGGCGCATTCCAGCCCGTCCACCGACATGCGGCGTTCGACAGAGACGAGGCGGGCGACCTTGCCGGCGAAGAAGATGCCGGACAGGAGCACGCCGACGAACACGCCCTTGGCGAGATCGTGCGTGGCGATCACCGTGACGACGGTCGCCAACATCACCACCGATGAGGTGATCGGGTTGCGGCGAAGATCGACGATGGAGCGCCACGAGAAGGTGCTGATCGACACCATGATCATCACCGCGACCAAAGCCGCCATCGGGATGATGCGCACGAGATCGTCGAGCACCAGGATGAGGAACAGCAGGAAGGCGCCGGCGACGAAGGTCGACAGCCGCCCCCGTCCGCCGGAGCGCACATTGATGACCGACTGGCCGATCATCGCGCAGCCGCCCATGCCGCCGATCAGCGCCGACGCGATATTGCCCGCGCCCTGGCCGATGCATTCGCGGCTCTTGTTGCTGGTGGTGTCGGTCATGTCGTCGACGATCTGCGCGGTCAGCAGCAATTCCAGCAATCCGACCGCGGCGAGCGGGAGCGAATAGGGCAGGATGATCCGCAGCGTCTCGAGATGTGCAGCGGCACCTGCGGAAAGGCGAGGACTGGAAGCGTCGAGGGCAACTCGCCGAGATCGCCGACCGTGCGCAGATCCATGCCCAGTCCACCACGCGATGCGTCGTCAGCACGGCGATGGCGACGAGGGGCGAGGGAACGGCCTTGGTGACGAGCGGGAACAGGTAGATGATCGCGAGCCCGGCGGCGATCATCGCATAGGTGAGCGCCGGCACGCCGATCAGTTCCGGCAACTGCGCCATGAAGATCAGGATCGCGAGTGCGTTGACGAAGCCGGTGATGACCGAGCGCGAGACGAAATTCATCAGCCGGCCGAGCTTGAGGAACCCGGCGCCGATCTGGATCAGCGCCCATCAGGATGGTGGCGGCGAACAGATATTGCAGGCCGTGCTCGTTCACCAGCGTGACCATCAGGACGGCCGTGGCGGCCGTCGCGGCCGAGATCATGCCCGGGCGCCCGCCGACGAAGGCGGCGACGCAGGCGATCGCGAAGGAGGCATAGAGCCCGACCTTCGGGTCGACGCCGGCGATGACCGAGAAGCCGATGGCCTCGGGGATCAGCGCGAGGGCGACGACGATGCCGGCGAGGATGTCGCCACGGATGTTGGAGAACCATTCGCGATAGTCGCGAGAGACGGGGGATTGCATGTTGAATCTGACGGTCAAGGGCAACACGGAGCCGCGCCCGAACGTTCGGGAACGGAAGTCGCGAAAATGTTGCGTTGTCCGGCGGGTCGGCGGCCGGAAGAGCCACCCGGGGTTTCACCGGGTCCTGTCGAATGCCGTTCCCCTAACCCGGATCGGTGCGGCAAGGCAACATGGCAGGCGCAAACCTGCCATGTCGGGGGGATTCATTTTCCAAAGCGCGAAATCAGGCTCGATGTATCCCAGCGCCGTCCGCCTTTGGCCTGCACGTCCCCATAGAACTGGTCGACGAGGGCGGTGACGGGCAGGGTGGCGCCATTCTTGCGCGCCTCCGCGAGGCAGATCGCGAGGTCCTTGCGCATCCAGTCGACCGCGAAGCCGAATTCGAACTTGCCCTCGTTCATGGTCTTGCCGCGATTTTCCATCTGCCAGGAGCCGGCGGCGCCCTTGGAGATGACGTCGAGCACCGCCTCGATATCGAGGCCCGCCTTCTGGCCGAAATGGATCCCCTCCGAGAGGGCCTGGACGAGGCCCGCGATGCAGATCTGGTTGATCATCTTGGTGAGCTGACCCGACCCGGCCGGGCCCCATCAGGCGGCAGGCGCGGGCAAAGCTCATGATGACCGGCTCGGCCCTGGCGTAGGCTTCGGCATCGCCGCCGCACATGACCGTCAGGACGCCGTTCTCGGCGCCGGCCTGGCCGCCGGAGACCGGCGCATCGATGAAGGCCGCGCCTTTCTCGGGCCGCCGCCTCATGCAGCTCCCGCGCGACTTCCGCCGAGGCGGTGGTGTGGTCGACGAAGATCGTGCCTCGGCCGAGACCCTCGAAAGCCCCGTCGCGGACCGATGGTCACCTGACGCAGATCGTCGTCGTTGCCGACGCAGGCGAGGACGAATTCCTGACCCTGCGGCGGCGTCCCGCGGCGTGCTCGCGACGCGGCCGCCATGGTCGGCGACCCATGTCTCTGCCTTGGCGGCGGTGCGGTTATAGACCGTCAGCTCGTGGCCTTTGGCCTTGAGGTGGCTCGCCATGGGCGCGCCCATGACCCCGAGCCCAATGAAACCGACCTTCGCCATCCGCGTGCTCCCGTATCGTCCCAGATCCGTGTCGCTGATGCGGTTCTAGGACAGAGATGGCGGGCAAGGGTCAAGCGCTTTTCCGGCGGCTCTATCTGATGTCGAAGGGAAAGTACTTTGCGCGGATGCGATCGTAGGTGCCGTCCGCCTGCACGCGCCGCGAGAGCCTCGTCGAACCGGTCCTTGAGCTCGCCGTCCTCCTTGCGCAGGCCGACGCCGTAGAACTGGCGCGTATAGGCGGGCTTGTCCGGGGCGGTGCCGAGGATGCGGCAGCATTCGCCCTCGCGGCTCTCGAGGAATTTCACCAGCGCCCGCTTGTCGCCGAAGACCGCATCGATGCGGCCGACCAGCAGATCGAGGGTGGCCTCGACCGGGCTGCCATAGAGCGCGATCTCGGAATGCCCGTAATGGCGCTCGAGATAATCCGCATGGTCGCTGCGGATGGTGGCGCCGATCTTCAAATCCCGCAAGGCCCTCGGGCGTCAGGTCCTTGATCTCGCTGTCCTTGGGCGCGATGAAGATCGCCGGGATGCGGTAATAGGGCTTCGAGAAGGCGATGCGCTTCTCGCGCCGGTCGAGGATTTCCAGCGACGACATGATGGCGTCGTATTCGCGGCTGAGCAGGCCGCGGACGATGCCGTCCCATTCGTGCTGCACCAGCACGCATTCGGCTTTCATCTCGCTCGCAGAGGGCCTTGGCGAGATCGACCTCGAAGCCCTGCAATTCGTTGTTCTGGTCGATGAAGTTGAAGGGCGGATAGGCGCCCTCGACGGCGATGCGGATCGGTGGCCGGGCTGCCTGGGCACGATGCCGGCAAAGCGGGCGCGGCCCCGAAGGCGAGCAGTCAGACACAGCAGCAGCCTCGGCCAGAAACGCAGCCCGTTCACCACAATCCAATCCGTGAGTTACCGCAGCGATATTCGCCGAAAGCCCGCGCCTGTCAATTGAGCGCGAAAGCCGCTCCCTGCAAGGAGTTGGCGACGTTCAGCCGCCGGTGACGCTCATGTGGCGGCTCAAGGCGGGCCGGGCGTGGCGGCGGTCGATGATGAAATCGTGGCCCTTGGGCTTGCGCGCGATGGCCTCGGCGATGGCCTGCCGGAGGCCCGTGTCGTCGTCGGAGGCGCGAACGGGCGCGCGGAGATCGGCGGCGTCCTCCTGGCCGAGGCACATGAAGAGCTGGCCCGTGCAGGTGAGGCGGACGCGGTTGCAGCTCTCGCAGAAATTGTGCGTCATCGGGGTGATGAAGCCCAGCGTGCCGCCGGTCTCGGCGACGCGCACATAGCGGGCGGGGCCGCCGGTGCGGTGGTCGATCTCGTTCAGGGTGAAGTGTTGCGACAGCCGCGCGCGCACCAGCGAGAGCGGCAGATATTGGTCGACGCGCTCGCCGTCGATCTCCCCGAGCGGCATCACCTCGATCAGCGTCAGGTCCATGCCGCGTCCATGCGCCCATGTCAGAAGCGTCTCGATCTCGTCCTCGTTGACGCCCTTCAGCGCCACCGTGTTGATCTTGACCTTCAGGCCGGCGCGCTGGGCGGCATCGATCCCGGCGAGCACCTTCGCGAGGTCGCCCCAGCGCGTGATGCGCGCGGAATTTCGCCGCGTCGAGGGTGTCCAGCGACACGTTGATGCGCCTGACGCCGCAGGCCGCGAGATCGGCGGCGTGGCGGGCAAGCTGCGAGCCGTTGGTGGTGACCGTCAGCTCGTCGAGGGCGTCGGTCTCCAGGTGCCGCGAGAGCGACCGGAACAGGGTCATGATATCCCGCCGCACCAGCGGCTCGCCGCCGGTGATGCGAAGCTTGCGCACGCCGCTTGCGCACGAAGGCGGTGCAGATCCGGTCGAGCTCCTCCAGCGTCAGGAGATCGCGCTTGGGCAGAAACGCCATGTCCTCCGACATGCAATAGACGCAGCGGAAATCGCATCGATCCGTGACCGAGACGCGCAGATAGGTGATCGCGCGTCCGAACGGATCGACGAGCCGGCCGGTCGTCGATCTGGAAGGGCAGGGGATCCCCGCATCCCGGCGATGTTTCCTTGTGGCTGGCGGTAGGTTGTGGGCGCGGTTGGAACTTAACTCTCAACCCGCTAGCGTCAAATCACCAAACGGGGATGCGATCAATTCATGACGACCGAACGCTGGCCGACCGAGCTTCGCCTCGCGAAGGACAAGAAGAGCCTGACCATCACGTTCGACGACGGCACGGCCTTCTCGACTGCCCGCCGAGTACCTGCGCGTGACCTCGCCTTCGGCGGAGGTGCAGGGCCACAGCCCGGCCCAGCGCAAGACCGTGCCGGGCAAGCGCAACGTGCAGATCATCAGCGTGCTGCCGGTGGGCAATTATGCGGTCCGGCTCGTCTTCGACGACATGCACGACACCGGCATCTTCGGTTGGGACTACCTGTTCGAGCTCGGCAGCGAGCAGGCCGACGCGCTGGCAGGCCTATCTGGACGAGCTTTCGGCGAAGGGGCTCTCGCGAGAGCGCGATAAAGGATGGTCCGCGAACGTAGCGCCGCATCGCATCTTGATATATGACATTGATATCATATATGGAGTCAAACATGCGCATCCTCGTCGACATAAAAGATCCGCAGATCAAGGCGCTGGACGATTACGTGCCGCATCGTCGAAAACGAAATCCGCGCTCAGCCCTCATCCGGCAGGCCATCGATGAATTGTCTGGCGCGAAGCGACAAGCCGGCGACGCCAAGGACGCCTTCGGGTTATGGGGCGACAGGAAGGTCGACGGGCTCGATTATCAGGAGCAAGGTCAGGGGCGAATGGTGAAAGGCGCTCTTCGACACCAACATCTTGATCGACTACCTCAATGCTCTTCCGGAAGCCCGGTCGGAACTCGCGGCGATATGAGCACAAGGCCATCAGCGTGATCACGTGGATGGAGGTGATGGTCGGCGCCGCGGCCCCCGTTCAGGCGGTGACAAGCGTCGTTCCTGGACAGCTTCCAGATTGTCGAATTGCGCGGCGATATCGCCGAACGCGCGGTCGAACTCCGCAGGGCCCATCGGATCAAGCTTCCCGACGCCGTCATATGGGCCTCGGCGATCACGGAGGGCGCCATTCTGGTGACGCGGAATATCAAGGATTTTCCGGCCGAACTTCCGGGGATCCGCGCCCCTTACAGGATCGATCCCCAGCGGAACTGATCCCCGAATTCGTATCCGGCGGATCGCCGCAGGAGGTTTCGCTGTGCTCTTAGCGCTGGACCACCACCCGGGCGCCGACCTTGGCGCGGCTGTAGAGGTCCGTGACGTCCTCGTTGGTCATGCGGATGCAGCCGGACGAGACCGCCTCGCCGATGGTCTCCGGCTCGTTGGAGCCGTGGATGCGGTAGATGGTGCTGCCGATATAGAGGGCGCGCGCGCCGAGCGGATTGTCCGGGCCGCCGGCCATGTGGCGCGGCAGATCGGGGCGGCGCTTCAGCATGGCGGCCGGCGGACGCCAATCCGGCCATTCGCGCTTCATCGTGACGGAATGCGCTCCGCCCCACTGGAAGCCGGGACGCCCGACGCCGACGCCGTAGCGGACGGCCTTGCCGTCGCCCAGCACGTAATAGAGCCGGCGCTCGGTCGTCGACACCACGATGGTGCCGGGCGCGTGGCGCGCCGTCGAACGAGACGATCTCGCGCGGGACCGGAGAGGCCTGGGCGCGCACCGATTCCTCGGTGCTGTAGAGCGGCTGGCGGGTCAGCGGATCGATTGCAGTGAAAGCTGCGGCCGGCGTCGCGAGAGCGGCGAAGGCGCAGACAAGCCCGGTCAGGGCGGCGCGGGTGCGTCCCATAATTGCCTCGAAATAACCAAGTTTCGCTACTGGTTGGAAATAGCTCAACGCAACAGCCGCGTTTGAGATCCGCTGCATAACAGAGGTTTCGGCCGGAACGCCATAGTCACGCTGCCTTGTTTTCGCCTTGTCGTAAGCAAGGCGTTAAAGCAAAGCTGCCATGATTGGCGAGCGTGGGAACTTGCCGGGCGGTTTCGCCGCAAATGGCTTGACGCGCAAGGGAAAAACGACACTAGAAGGCGCTGGTCAGGGCGCGTAGCTCAGCGGGAGAGCATTCGCTTCACACGCGAAGGGTCACAGGTTCAATCCCTGTCGCGCCCACCATTTCTTCCTGACGGCTTTCATTCACATTTGCGCGAGCGCGA
Organism: uncultured Alphaproteobacteria bacterium; assembly: GCA_963837375.1. GTDB lineage: Bacteria > Pseudomonadota > Alphaproteobacteria > Rhizobiales > Beijerinckiaceae > Microvirga. The sequence goes on from CAWINL010000002.1 coordinate 170,380, forward strand.
TCACGCCGCGGTGCGTCAGGCGGCGGCCTTGCAGGTCAGCGCCGAGACCGCATTCGAACAATTCGTCGAAATGCTCGATCACCCGATCGGGCCCAAGCAGGCGCACGGGCGTCTCGGTGTAGCCGAACGGCACGGCGATCACCGGGATGCGCGCATTGCGCGCGGCCACGATGTCGGTGTTCGAATCGCCCACCATCACGGCGCGGCGCGGATCGCCGCCGGCGCGCGCGATCGTCATGGTCAGATGTGGCGCGCATCGGGCTTGAAATACGGAAACGTGTCGCGGCCCGCATTGAAGGCGAAGCGATGGCCGATGCCGAGTTCGGCGAGCAGCTTGACCGAATGCGCCTCCACCTTGTTGGTGCAGATGGCGAGGATGAAATCCCGCCTCTTCCAGCCGGTCGAGCGCGCCCTCGACGCCGGGGAAAAGGCGTGGTCGTGACGCAGATATTGTCGCCGTAATGGACCATGAAGCGCTCGAACAGCGCCTTCGAGATGGTCCGGCGCGAGATCGCGGCCCTCGCTTTCGAAGCCGCGCTCGATCAGCGCGCGGGCGCCGGCGCCGATCATGTCGCGCGCCTTTTCCACCGGGAGCGGCGGGAGGCCTTCCTGATCGAGAATCACGTTGAGGGTCGCGACCAGGTCGCCGGCGGTATCGGCCAGCGTTCCGTCGAGATCGAAGACGGCGATAGGCGGGGCAAAATTGGCCATCGGTCTCGGCTACCTCCACGCAACGAGAGAATCAAGCTTCGGGATGGTATGATCGTAAGGTTGATTCGATCTTACCAGCGGGAGTGCTGAATGCGGTTTGTTGGCTCGAGGGCGCTTTTTTCGGCGCTGGCACTGGGGGGAAGCCTGGCGCTCGCGGCTGCGGGATCGCCCGCTCGTGGCGGCCCCGTTCGATTTCGTTCCCGCTCCCCAGACCGACCTCAACCGGATCTACCGGATCGACCGCTTCAGCGGCGAGATCAGCTCGTGCCAATACGGCCTGCAGGAAGGCACCATCGGCGTGACCCTGTGCTTCGGCGTCGGGTGAGGGCGCAGGCCCGCAAGTCCCTGGGGAATATGGACTTGTGGCCTCCAAGCATGAGCGCGAGGGCGGCGTCTTCCGGGTCAATTTCCGCACCGGCGACATGAGCATCTGCTACGTTTTCGACGAGAAGGTCGTGTGCACCCCGCAGGCCAGCCCCGCCGCCGCCGCGCCTGCCAGCACCGCCCCGGCCTCGACCCCGAGCAGCCGCCCGGGCGCCGGAGCCTCTCCCCAGCGGCCCTGATGAACCGGAGCATGATGTCGCCAGAAGACCCGGTTCACAGGTTTTTGCGTCATGCACTAGTGTCGCGCGCCGATGAAACCTTCTTTCTTCGGCGGGGGGCGCTGTGCTAGACGGCGTTCGCGGCCCGGGCCGTTTCGAACCCGGCCGCCAGACCATTGCGATGAGCGACAGGGATCATTCTGTGAGCGATCAACTCAAACGTGCTGCGGCCGAACGCGCCGCAGCCCTCGTCACCGACGGGATGCGGCTGGGCATCGGCACGGGTTCGACGGCGGCGCTTTTCGTCGCGGCCCTGGGCGAGCGCGTGCGGGCGGGGCTGAAGGTCGTGGGCGTTCCGACCTCGGAGGCGACCCGGACGCTCGCGACCGCCGAGGGCATCGTGCTCACGACCCTCGACGAGATGCCCGAACTCGACCTCACCATCGACGGCGCCGACGAGATCGACGATCAGCTCCGCCTGATCAAGGGCGGCGGCGCCGCTCATCTGCGCGAAAAGATCGTGGCCGCGGCGAGCGCCCGCATGCTGGTGATCGCCGACGGCTCCAAGCATGTGGCGACCCTGGGGCGCTTTCCCCTGCCGATCGAGGTGGTGCCGTTCGGCCTCAAGGCCACCGAAATCGCCATCGCGAAGCTTCTGAAAAGCCAGGGGCTCCCGCAGCGATCTGCGCCTGCGCAAGACCGCCGACGGATCGCCTCTGGTGACCGATGGCGGCCATTTCATCCTCGACGCGCATCTGGGCCGCATCGACCGGCCGGAGGCGCTGGCCGATGCGCTCAACCGCATTCCGGGCGTCGTCGAGCACGGTCTCTTTCTCGGCCTCTGCACGGGGGCGATTCTCGCCACCGGCGACGGGCTTGTCGAACTCGGTCAGGTTTGACCATGACATCCATTCAGTTTGGAGCTATCCCCATGATCCGTTCCGCTACCCGCCTCGTTGCGACGACCTTCGCGCTGGCTCTGCTCGCAGCCCCCGCCTTCGCCCAGACTGCCGCTCCGCCGACGCCGAGCCATCTGGCGGTGGCGCGCGAAGTCGCGACCGCTTCGGGCATGACCCGCTCGTTCGATGCCATGACCGAGCCCTTCCTCGAGCAGCTGCAGCAGATGAACGTGACGCGTCCGGAAATCAAAAAGGACCTCGACGAGGTCACGGCGATGCTGCGCCCGGAGATCGAGACTGCAGAAGGAGAAGATGCTCGACAACGTGGCGCGCGTCTTCGCCTCGCAAGCTCACCGAGCCGGAGCTGACGGAAATCGCCGCCTTCTACAAGTCGCCCGTCCGGCGTCAAATACGTCAATGTCCAGCCCGAGCCTCCTCGACGACATCGTCAAGGATCTGGCGACCTGGACCCAGAACGTCTCCGAATACGTGATGATCCGCGCCCGCGCCGAAATGAACAAGCGCGGCCACCAGTTGCAGTAATCCGCTTCGCATGATGGATGCGACAAAGGCCCGGCAATGCCGGGCCTTTTTTTGTGCTCCGATGCGCACTTGCCGCATCGTCAAGCTCGGCATTAGCATGACTCGCCGGCGTCCTGTGATGCCGTTTGCCGCCCCGTCGCGGGGCGCCTTCCACGGAGAGAACCATGACCGCTGACTGGGCTTCCGACGTCAGGAAATACGCGCCGAACGCCGACGACAAGGCGATCGCGGCCATCGTGCGCCATTGCGGGATCGCGCTGCAAAAGCGCGACTCGTCCCTCGTGTCCTTCTCGGACAAAGCGGAGCTGGACCGGATCCGTGACGGCTTCCTCAAGAAGAAGCTCGCGCTGACCGCCCCCGACGCGGATCTCGACAAGGCGATCCAGGCCGTGGGCGACAAGCTGAAGGGCGACCGGACCAAGAACCGCGTGACGGTGTATTACCTGCTGGCGGAACATTTCGGAAAATTGGCCGCGTTCGCCTGAGACGACATCGAGGGGCGGGTCCCGCCGCGAAAGACCCGCCTGTCGCCTCAGATTCAGGCACCCCCCGGCACGAGGCGGGGAGAGCGGTCTCGGCTAATCCTCGACGGCCTTGAACCGCCCCATGCCCTTCAGGACGAAGGGAGGACCAGCGCCACCAGCGCGATCAGCAGCAGGGTCGCGGAGAAGGGGCTCTGCAGCAGCACCATCGGATCGCCGAGGCTGATCGAGAGAGCCCGGCGGAGCTGGCTTTCGGCGATGGGTCCGAGGATCAGGCCGACCACCACCGGCGCGATGGGATAGTCGAAGCGGCGCATCAGGAAGCCCAGGATGCCGAAGGCGGACAGCATCATCAATTCGACCGGCGAGGGGTTGGCGGCGATCGTGCCCATGGTGGCGAAGACCAGAATGCCCGCATAGAGCCAGGGCTGCGGGATGGCGAGCAGGCGCACCCACAAGCCGACCAGGGGCAGGTTCAGCACCAGCAGCATCGCGTTGGCGATGAACAGGCTGGCGATCAGGCCCCAGACCAGATCGGGCCGCTCGGCGAACAGGAGCGGGCCGGGATTGAGGCCGTATTGCTGGAAGCCCGCCAGCATCATGGCGGCGGTGGCGGAGGTCGGCAGGCCGAGCGTCAGCAGCGGCACCAGGGTGCCGGCGGCCGATGCGTTGTTGGCGGCCTCCGGACCGGCGACGCCCTCGATGGCGCCATGGCCGAATTCCTCCGGATATTTCGTCAGCCGCTTCTCGGTGGAATAGGACAGGAAGGTCGGGATCTCGGCGCCGCCGGCGGGCAGGGCGCCGATGGGGAAGCCGAGGGCGGTTCCGCGCAGCCACGGCTTCCACGAGCGCTTCCAATCCTCCTTGGTCATCCACAGGGAGCCGCGAACGGGTTCGAGCTTCTCCTCGTGGATATGCCGGCGCGACGCGACATAGAGCGCCTCGCCGACCGCGAAAAGGCCGACCGCGAGCGTCGTCACCTCGATGCCGTCGAAGAGCTCCGGCACCCCGTAGGCGAGGCGCGACTGGCCGGTGAGGATGTCGATGCCGACGAGCCCGAGCGCCAGGCCGATGAACAGGCTGGTGAGGCCGCGGACGGGAGAATCGCCGAAGGTGGCCGACACGGTCACGAAGGCCACGCACATGAGCGCGAAATAATCCTCCGGACCGAACTTCACCGCGAGCTCGACGAGATAGGGCGCGAGGAAGGTCAGGCCGATGGTGGCGATGGTGCCGGCGACGAACGAGCCGATGGCGGAGGTGGCGAGCGCCGGCCCGCCGCGCCCGGCCTTGGCCATCTTGTTGCCCTCGAGGGCGGTCGCCATGGAGGCGCTCTCCCCGGGCGTGTTGATCAGGATCGCGGTGGTCGAGCCGCCATACATGCCGCCGTAATAGATGCCCGCGAACATGATGATCGAGCCGCCCGGATCGAGCTTGAAGGTGATCGGCAGCAGCAGCGCCACCGTCAGCGCCGGGCCGATGCCCGGCAGCACGCCGACGGCGGTGCCGAGCAGCACGCCGATGAGCGCGAACAGGAGGTTCATCGGCTGGATCGCGATGGTCAGATCCGTGGGCGAGGGAGAGGAACGCTTCCATGGCGGCTCTCAGATCAGGCGTTCAAGCGGACCCACCGGCAAGAGACAGGGTGAGAAGCTTCGAGAAAAGGAGATACACGACGACGCCGATGACGAAGCCGATCGCGAGATCGGCGATGATGGCGCGCCGGCCGAAGGCCGTGGACGTGGCGGCGAACAGGATGGCGGTCGCCGGGAATGAAGCCGCCGCCGATCCTGATCAGCACGATCAGCGCCGCGAGGCCGCCGATGATCAGGATGATGGGCCGCCAGTCGAGGCTGTCGCGCGCCGGCAGATCGCCGCGAAACGCCATGATGGCGTTGCCCAGGCCGCGAGGATCGCAAGCCCGACGGCGACGATCATCGGCATCGCCTTGGGGCCGAGGCCGTAGACGGAGGAGATCTGCAGGGACGACATGTCCCACCAGATCGCGCCGGCGATGGCCAGCAGGATGAATGCGATGACGAGGCCTGCCGCGTCGATGCGCCGAGTCATGGGAAACCCATCGGTTCAAGGTTCTGGAAAAAAGAAGCGCCGCGAACGGGTGCGGCGCTTCGCGGATTCGGTTCCGGCCGCGAGCCTTAACTTCACGAGGCCGACCGACATCAGCACGTCCTTGGTGCGGACCTGATCGTCGGCCAGGAACTTGGCGAAGGCGTCACCCGACAGGTAGCTGTCGTCCCAGCCCTTGGCCTTCAGGATCTCGGTCCATTCCTTGGACTTGCTCAGCTTGTCCATGGCGTCGGTCAGGGCCTTCTTCTGGTCGGCGGTGATGCCGGGAGGGGCAACGACGGCGCGCCAATTGGCGATTTCGAGGTTGATGCCCTGGTCCTTCAGGGACTGGCCCTCGATGTTCGGCAGCTTGGTGGCCGAGGTGAGGCCGATCAGGCGCAGCTTGCCGGCCTTGATCTGGCTTTCGAACTCGCCGTAGCCGGAAATGCCGACCGTGACCTTGCCGCCGAGAATCGCCGCGAGCGCTTCGCCGCCGCCCGAGAACGGGATGTAGTTGATCTTGGTCGGATCGGCGCCCGACTTCCTTGGCGAACAGCGCCGCCGCGATGTGATCGACGCCGCCGGCCGAGCCGCCCGCCCAGGTGACCTTCGCGGGATCGGCCTTCACGGCCGCCGCCAGGTCCTTGGCGTTCTTGATCGGGCTGTCGGCGGGCACCACCAGGGCTTCGTATTCGGCCGTCAGGCGCGCGATCGGGGTGGTCTGGTCGAGGGTGACCGGGGATTTGTTGGTGAGCAGCGCGCCCACCATCACGTAGCCCATGACCATGAGCTGGTTGCCGTCGCCCTTGCCGCTATTGACGAACTGCGCGATGCCGACCGAGCCGCCGGCGCCGGGGACGTTGGTGACCTGGGCGCTCTTGGCGATGCCGGATTGGGTCAGGGCCTGCTGCATGGAGCGCGCGGTCTGGTCCCAGCCGCCGCCGGGCGCTGCCGGCGCCATGATCTTGAGTTCCATCTGCGCGGCAGCCGAGGTGACAAAGCCTGCTACGGCCGCGACAGCGATGGCGCCGCGCCAGAGACTTTTGCGGGTATGGATCATCTTTCGTTTCCTCTTATGGCGCTGCCGTTCAACCCGGGCGGCGTCCTGGCCGAACGGTAAAGGGGGAAATCAGGGGCGGCAAGCGGTTGGTTCTTTATCGCGGGGAAACCTTGGCGTAAGAGCCTGCCCATGAACAGCCGCGTCAGCCCAACGTCAGAGATATTGCCGACTCATCCCGCCCGCCGGGCGAGAGCGAGGGTCGCTCGCGCGCCCTGTGGCGCGCTGCCATCGGCACCCTCGCGATCCTGCCCATCGGCATGGCCGTCGCCCATCGGTCGAGCCCGGCCTTTCTCGGGCGTCGCCGCGACGCTTGGCGATGCTCGCGCTCGCCAGCGAGGGCCGCCTTTCGGAATCTCGTCAGAGACGCGCGCGGCCATCCTGTCGACGCCGCCTCGGGCTCACCGTGCTGGCGTTCCTCGTCTGGAGCCTCGTATCCGTCGGCGTGGAGCGAATTTCCCGTCGCGTCGCTTGCGCGCGCTCGGCGAGTTCTGGCTGTCGGTCGCATTCGCGTTCGTGCTGGCCGTGACCCTGCCCGGACGGATGACCGCGTCCGTCCTTCTGGCTGCTTGCGACCTCCTGCGCGCTCGCGGCCGTCATGATGCTGGTCGGAGCTCGCAACCGGCATGGCGCTGCGCCGGGCGCTGCATGTCCGCTCCGAACACCTTCATCTTCAACCGGCCCGATGCTGACCCTGATGGTGCTCCTGCCGGTCGTCGCCGGCTTCCTGCTGCCAGGCCGCCGGACATCGGCGTCTGTCGCGGCGATCGGCTTGAGCGCGCTTGTCGCCTTCGCGATCGGCGCGCTCGGAAAGCGGCGCGGCGTTTCTGGGGGTTTACGCGGCGATCGCGATTTTCATCCTCGCCTGGCTGGCGCCCCCGGCTCGTTACGCGGGCGGCCGCCATCGCCTTCGTGGCCGTCCTGGCGCTTGCGCCCTTCCTCGGGCCCATCGGCGACCGCGCTGATCCCGGCCTCGGTCCACGAACGCCTCGCCAACGATCACTCGCGCGACCGCATCGATATCTGGCTCAGCTTCGGCGACGCCATTCGGCAGGACCCAATCCTCGGCGGCGGCTTCGGCGTCAGTCCGCTCATGGACAAGACGTCGGTGGCCGAGAAGGTCGCGCCCGAGCACCGCCAGCTTCTGGGGGTGGGCCACCCTCACAATGCCGCGATTCAGATCTGGGCGGAGCTTGGCATCGTGGGCGTCGTGCTTACGTTGTTGATCATCCTGCAGATCCTCCGCGCCATCGCCAGACAACAGCGCATCGTCGCTGCGGCGTCGCTTGCCCTCATGGCCGGCGCGACGGCGGTTGCCCTCGTGGGGCATGGCGCCTGGCAGGGCTGGTGGGCGGCGTCGCTGGGCGCCGCCATCGTCTGGCTGCTGGCCTTGCGTCGCACTGAAACAGGAGACCATCCGATGAGCGAATTCGACGTCGATCTGTTTGTCATCGGGGCCGGCTCCGGCGGCGTGCGCGCGGGTCGGATCGCTGCCGGCTACGGCGCCCGCGTGATGGTGGCGGAGGAATATCGCGTCGGCGGAACCTGCGTCATCCGCGGCTGCGTGCCCAAGAAGCTCCTCGTCTATGCCGGCCGCTTCGCCGACGATTTCCACGATGCGGCGGGCTTCGGCTGGACGTTGTCCGGCGCCGCGCTTCGACTGGGCGACCCTGATCCGCAACAAGGACCGGGAAATCGACCGGCTGGAGGAGATCTATCGGACCAATCTCGGCAATGCCGGCGTCGAGATCGTCGAGGACCGCGCGGTCATCGAGGATGCCCACACGGTCCGCCTCGTGAAGACCGGCAAGCTGCGTCCGCGCCCGCTACATCCTCGTGGCGGTGGGCGCGCATCCGACCCTGGAGCCGAAAATCCCCGGCGGCGAACTCGCCATCACGTCGAACGAGGTCTTCCATCTGGAGACGCCTGCCGAAGCGCATCCTGGTGGTCGGCGCCGGCTATATCGCGGTGGAATTCGCCGGGATCTTCAACGCGCTCGGCAGCGAGGTCACGCTCCTGCACCGGGGCGACAAGCTGCTTCGCGGCTTCGACGAGGACGTGCGCGACGCGCTGGGCGAGGCCTATGCCCAGCGCGGCATCACGCTGGCGCTCAGCCGCACGGTGGAGCGCCTCGACAGAAGCGTCGACGGGATCGCCGCGACGCTCTCCGACGGCTCGGTGGTCCATGTGGACGAGGTGCTGGTCGCCACCGGCCGGCGGCCCAACACCGCCAATCTCGGGCTCGAAAAGGTGGGCATCGCCGTCGACGCGGTGGGCGCGATCCCGGTCGACGGCTATTCGCAGACGCTGGTGCCGTCGATCTACGCCATCGGCGACGTGACCAACCGCGCGGCGCTCACGCCCATCGCGATCCGCGAGGGCCACGCCTTTGCCGACACGGTGTTCGGCAACAAGCCCACGATGGTCGAATTACGACCTGATCCCCACCGCGGTCTTCTCGACGCCCGAGATCGGCGTCATCGGCTGCGGCGAGGATGCCGCCCGCGCCACCTATGGCGAGATCGACGTCTACAAGACCGCCTTCCGCCCCATGCGTGCCACCCTTTCCGGCGCCAGCGACCGCGTGCTGATGAAGCTCATCGTCGATCGGGCCACCGACAAGGTCGTGGGTCTCCACATCGTCGGCCACGACGCCGGCGAAATGATCCAGCTCGCCGGCATCGCCGTCACCATGGGAGCGACCAAAGCCGATTTCGACCGCACCATCGCGGTCCACCCGACGGCGTCGGAGGAACTCGTGACGATGCGCGTGCCGTATGTGGTGAAGAAGCCGGTGGATGTGGTGTGAGGGGGCGGAAAGTCGGGGATAACCGCGATCGATAGGATATTATGTATCGTTATCAATGGGAGTTGCTGGTTAGGCTGCCGGAAAAGGGAGATTTCCGGTGATCTTCGACATCAACGCCATGCGACATCAGAAAGAGCGCTTTTACGGCCCGGCAACGCTTCTGGGCGGCGGGGCGCTTTGGGTGCTGACCGTCATATTCGTTGCCTTGAGTGAGCAACCCATCCCGATGGCGATCGCGCTTGGCGTCTATGCCGTTGTAATCTGGGGCGTGCTGACGATCACCCAGGCCCTCGTCCGGGCCTACATGTTCGGACATCATGTGATGGTGGGGCCCGACCAGTTTCCGCACATCCACGCAATGGTGGTGGAGGGCGCGAACAGGCTCGGTCTGGAGGCTCCTCCGCAGACTTTCGTGTACAATTCCAGCGGGGTGATGAACGCCTTTGCGCTGCGTCTGCTCGGAAAGACCCGCTACGTCTGGCTGACCTCGGCACTGATCGATGCCGACAACGAGGAGCAGCTCCGCTTCGTCATCGGGCACGAACTCGGGCACCATATCGCAGGACATCTCGACCAGATGGTCAATCTCGTCCGCCTGCCGGCGCTTCTCGTGCCGTTTCTCGGCGCCGCCTATTCGCGCAGCCGGGAATTCACATGCGACCGCATCGGTGCCTACATCGCCCGCGATCCGGACGTCGCCCGCTCCGCGCTGCAGATGCTGGCTTCAGGAAGCGCCAAATTGAACTCGCAGATGAACGGCTCGGCCTTCGCGCTCCAGGACAAAATGGTCCCGCCGATCGCAGGCTTCGTCGTCAAGGCCTTTTCCAGCCATCCCCGGCTGACGCGGAGGGTCGAAGAGGTCTCGCAATGGCTGGTGTCACAGGGGATCAAGCGGTCACCGGGTTCCACTTCGAGAGCGGCGGCGTGATTTCAGCGCAGGCAGAGTGGTGAATCCCTTGAATGCGAGCATCCGCATCAGGCCAAGCCCAGTTCCTAGGCCGGTAGGCGATGGTATGGAATACTCGCTGACGGAGTAGGGGGAGCGACAGTCTTGAGCCTGGTTCACAATGAGCAGACCAAACTGACCGCGACCGCCATCAACAATGTCGCGGTGGCGTTCGTTATCGCGGGTTTCGTTGGGCCTGCGGTTGCGCTGGGCTACGGATCGGAGGCGATGCCCAGGGATGCGGTGGCGATTGCCGCAAGTCTTGTTTGGCTTTTCGTTGGTTTCACATTACCTCTGATAGGCAAGTTGATCCTTAGGGGCCTTGAGCCATGACTCTCCTCGAAGCCTATGTCTATTTCGGCATTCCGGTGATCGCCGTGGCGATGGGTCTTGGCGCGCTCTGGATGTCCCGGCGGGAGAGCCGCCACAGTCACGGCCGGTTAGGCGCTTAAGTCTTCTGTCCGGTCGGTCGTAACTTGCGTTTGCCATCCCCGTCATTCCGGGGCCGCGACAGCGGAGCCCGGAACCCATAACCGCCGAGCGATCAACATGAGCGCCGACCGTGATGCTTCCGGCACCGTGAGCGCGTCTGGGTTCCGGGCTCGCTTTGCGCCCCGGAAGGACGGAGTGTCGCGTCGACCGGAGTTCAAACCGGGTCATGACCACCCCTCTCCGTACTCGCCTTTTTGCTCCCCTCGTGTATAGAGACCCCTTCGTGCCGTATTCTGCGGTTAGCGATGAGGTTTCTTACCGACACGGAGACAGAGTGTCATGACTGAGCGTTGGACGCCCGACAGCTGGAGACAAAAGCCGATCCAGCAGGTTCCCTCCTATCCGGATCTCGAGGCCCTCGGTGCCGTCGAGCGGGAACTCGCAGGGTATCCGCCGCTGGTTTTTGCAGGCGAGGCGCGCAAGCTCAAGCGGGCGTTGGGCAGCGTCGCCAAGGGCGAGGCATTTCTTCTCCAGGGCGGCGATTGCGCCGAAAGCTTCGCCGAGCATTCGGCCGACAACATCCGCGATTTTTTCCGCCTGTTCCTGCAGATGGCGGTGGTCCTGACCTTCGCGGGCTCCTCGCCGGTGGTGAAGGTCGGCCGTTCGGCCGGTCAATTCGCCAAGCCCCGCTCGGCGAACACCGAGACGGTCGACGGGGTCGAACTGCCGAGCTACCGCGGCGACATCATCAACGACATCGCGTTCACGCCGGAATCGCGCATTCCCGATCCGTCGCGCCAGATTTCGGCCTTCCGGCAATCGGCCGCGACCCTCAACCTGCTGCGCGCCTTCGCGTCGGGCGGTTATGCCAATCTCGAGAACGCGCATCGCTGGATGCTGGGATTCGTGAAGGATTCGCCGCAATCGTCGCGATACCGTGAGATCGCGGAGCGGATCACCGAGAGCATCGATTTCATGCGCGCCATCGGGGTCAATCCCGAGACGCATCCGGAAATGCGCGCGACCGATTTCTACACCAGCCACGAGGCGCTGCTGCTCGGCTACGAGCAGTCGATGACGCGGGTCGATTCGACCTCCGGCGACTGGTACGCCACCTCCGGCCACATGCTGTGGATCGGCGACCGCACGCGCCAGCTCGACCATGCCCATGTGGAATACATGCGCGGCATCAAGAACCCGATCGGGCTGAAATGCGGACCGACGCTCGAGGCGGACGATCTCCTGAAGCTCATCGAGCGCCTCAACCCCGAGGACGAGGCGGGCCGGCTGACGCTGATCTGCCGGTTCGGCGCCGGCAAGGTGTTCGACAATCTCCCGGCCCTGGTGCGGGCGGTGAAGCAGGAAGGGCGCACCGTCGTGTGGTCCTGCGATCCCGATGCACGGCAACACCATCAAGGCGGCGTCGGGCTACAAGACCCGGCCGTTCGAGATGGTGATGAGCGAGGTGCAGGACTTCTTCGCGGTCCATCAGGCGGAAGGCACCCATGCGGGCGGCATCCATCTGGAGATGACCGGCAAGAACGTCACCGAATGCACCGGCGGCGCCCGCGCGCTGACCGATGCCGATCTGTCGGATCGCTACCACACCTATTGCGACCCGCGCCTCAACGCCGAGCAGGCGCTCGAAATCGCGTTCCTGACCTCGGAGATGATCAAGCGCGAGCGGCAGGCCCGCGGGCGGCCGGATCTCGAAGCGGCCGAATAGGACGCGGCGACGAGAACAAAAAAAGAGGGCGCTGAAAAGCGCCCTTTTAGTTTTGGGTCTTTGGAGGTCAGGCAGAAGAAGATCAGCTCAGCCAACCCATAAAGAACAGAATGAGGATGATCGGAAGGGGAATGCCGATCAACCAAAGTAGTCCGCCTTTAAACATTGCCGTCTCCTGTTGCCTCAATGGTTCGATAACGACGAAGGCGAGGAGCGGTTCCACGGCAAACTTGGCGGCTGAAAATGCTTCTCAGTTGATGGGGCGGACGCTGTCCATGATCGACTTGATGGCGACCTTGTGCTTGCTGCGCTCGGTTTCCGATCCCCAAAGGGTCAGCATCACGACGCGGTTCTTGCCGGCGGGCAGAAGGATGAAATCGACGATGGTGGGACCGTTCGCATCCGTCGTGTCATAGCGCAGGACCGTTCCCGAAATTCCGTTGAAATCCATTTCGCGTTCTTCCGGCTTTTTCCCGAAATCGATCTCGTTTTCCTTCATCCACTCCTCGTTGGTCTTCATCATCGCATCGAGCTTTTTCTTGCTCGCGTATTCCATGGAGAAGAAGACGTCCTTGCCGGGCGATTGCGCCGAGAAGCCAAACTCGATCTCCTCGATCTTCCAGTTGTCCGGGACGGTGAGGGTGGCGGCCGGATCCTTGTCGGGGACGGCGAAATTCTTGGCCGAAAGCGAGGTCGCAAACAGGGACAGCACGGCGAGACTGAGCAGCAGCTTTTTCATCGATCGAAATTCCGAGCCGCCCATCGCGGCCAAACCTCCGTAAGGGAAGCTGGGCTGTTACGCTACGGGATTTCAGCGGAATTCATGGGAATTCGCGCCAGTGATTGCTGTGCCTGTGGCGACGCGCTAAATCCGATCCATGGCCCAGCAACCACTCAAACTCGCCCTCGCCCAGCTCAACCCCATCGTCGGCGACGTGGCCGGCAACGAAGCCAAGGCCCGCGCGGCGCGCGCCGAGGCGGCGCGGCTGGGCGCCGATCTCGTGATGTTCACCGAGCTGTTTCTCGCCGGCTATCCGGCCGAGGATCTGGTCCTCAAGCCCGCCTTTCAGGATGTCTGCCGCGATGCCTGCGAGCGGCTCGCCCGCGAGACCGCCGATGGCGGTCCCGGCATGCTCATCGGACTGCCGTGGCGGGAAGGGGGCGAGGTCTACAACGCCTATGCGCTGCTCGACGGCGGCACCATCACGGTGCGGTTCAAGGTCGATCTGCCCAATTACGGCGTCTTCGACGAAAAGCGCATCTTCGCGCCGGGGCCGCTGCCGGGGCCGGTGAATTTCCGCGGCATCCGCATCGGCATTCCGATCTGCGAGGACATCTGGACCGGCGACGTCGTCGAATGCCTCGCCGAGACCGGCGCCGAGATCCTGCTGGTGCCGAACGGTTCGCCCTATTGGCGCGGCAAGACGGAGGAGCGCTTCAACATCGCGGCCGCGCGCGTCACGGAAACCGGCCTGCCGCTCGTCTACCTCAACGAGATCGGCGGCCAGGACGAGCTGGTCTTCGACGGCGCTTCCTTCGTGCTGAACGCCGATTGCGCGCTCGTGGCGCAGATGCCCGCCTATCCGGAGACCGTGGCGCTGACCACGTGGGAGAAGGGCGAGGCCGGCTGGGCGTGCATCGACGGCGCCGATGGCGGTGGTCGAAGAGGGCGAAGAGGCGGATTACGCCGCCTGCGTCCTTGGCCTTCGCGACTATGTGGAGAAGAACCGGTTTCCCGGCGTCGTGCTGGGCCTCTCGGGCGGCATCGATTCGGCGATCTGCGCCGCCATGGCGGTCGATGCGCTCGGGGCGGATCGGGTGCATTGCCTGATGCTGCCCTATCGCTACACGGCGGCCGAATTCCTTCAAGGATGCGGAGGCCTGCGCCGAGGCGCTCGGCGTGCGCTACGATACGCTGCCGATCGCGCCGGCGGTCGAGGGTTTCGAGGAACTTGCTGCCGGCCGCTCTTCGCCGGCCGGCCGCGCGACATCACCGAGGAAAACCTGCAGAGCCGCGCGCGCGGCACCATCCTGATGTCGATCTCCAACAAGTTCGGCGCGATGGTGGTGACGACCGGCAACAAGTCCGAGATGTCGGTGGGCTACGCCACCCTCTACGGCGACATGAATGGCGGCTTCAATCCCGATCAAGGATCTCTACAAGATGGAGGTCTACCGCCTGTCGGCCCTGCGCAACCGCTGGAAACCGGACGGCGCGCTCGGGCCGGATGGCGTCGTCATCCCGGAAAACATCCTCTCGAAGGCGCCGACCGCCGAATTGCGCGAGGACCAGAAGGACCAGGATTCGCTGCCGCCCTACGACGTGCTCGACGACATCCTGCGCGGGCTCGTCGAGGACGAGCTGCGCGTCTCCGACATCGTCGCGAAGGGGCACGATCTCGAGACCGTCAAGAAGGTCGAGCGGCTGCTCTATATCGCCGAATACAAGCGCCGCCAATCCGCGCCCGGCGTGAAGGTCACCCGCAAGAATTTCGGCCGCGACCGCCGCTATCCCATCGTCAACCGCTTCCGCGACCAGGGCGAGGTGGCCTCAAAGCCGGATCGGGGATTGCTGCGGACGAACGGCGTGCCGAAGGTCGGGCGGGGACGTCTGATAGCCGTCATTCCGGGGCCGCGCCAGCGGAGCCCGGAACCCATGACCGCCAGCCTGAACGCGGCCATCGTCGGATGCGCTTCGAGCTCTGAGCCACAATATCTGCCCGGGATGTTTATGGGTTCCGGGTTCGAGCTGCGCTCGCCCCGGAATGACGGTGGCATCCGGCTCTTCGCACTCACCGCGCGCCTTTCCCTCCCCCTTGCGGGGAGGGTCTGGGTGGGGGTGCTGGCGCGACGCTCAACATCCCGAGCTCGCACCCCCACCTCCCACTCCTCCCACAAGACCCCGTTCGGTGCTCGCGGGAACGCCATTGCAACCGCCCGTCGCCTTTGCCATAGGTTTCCCATGAGCAAGCCCATCGTTCGTTTCGCGCCGTCGCCGACGGGCCGCATCCATATCGGCAATGCCCGCCTGGCGCTGATGAACGCGCTTTTCGCGCGGCGTGAGGGCGGCGTGTTCGTCCTGCGGTTCGACGACACCGATCTTGCGCGCTCGAAGCGCGAATATGCGGATTCGATCGAGGTCGATCTCGCCTGGCTCGGCATTCCGCCCGACGTGATCGTGCGCCAGTCCGAGCGGTTCGAGCTCTACGACGATGCGGTCGCGCGCCTGCGCGACATGGGCCGGCTCTATGCCTGCTACGAGACCGCCGAGGAGCTCGAGTTCCGCCGCAAGCGCCAGCTCGCGCGCGGTCTGCCGCCGATCTACGATCGCGCCGCGCTGAAGCTGACGCCGGACGAGAAGGTCCAGCTCGAAGCCGAGGGACGGCGGCCTCATTGGCGCTTCCGGCTCGATCACCGCAACGAGGTCTGGCACGATCTGGTGCGCGGTCCCTCGCATGTGGATACGAGCTCCCTGTCGGACCCCATCCTGGTGCGCGAGGACGGCACCTATCTCTACACGCTGCCCTCCATCGTCGACGACATCGACCTGAAGATCACCCACGTGATCCGCGGCGAGGACCACGTCACCAACACGGCGGTGCAGATCCAGATCTTCGAGGCTCTGGGCGCGCAGCGTGCCGATCTTCGGCCACACCAACCTGCTCACCACGGCGAGCGGCGAGGGGCTGTCGAAGCGTCTCGGCCATCTGTCGCTGACGAGCCTGCGCGAAGGCGGGCTCGAGCCGCAGGCGGTGGCGTCGCTCGCCGTGCTGGTCGGCTCGGCGGAGGCGGTCCGCGCCGGTGGCCGATCTCGACGAACTCGCCCGTCTCATCGATTTCGACCACATCTCCCGCTCGGCGGCGAAATTCGACGAGCAGGAGCTCTATAATCTCAACGCCCGGCTCGTCCACGACATGCCCTATGAGGCCGTGCAGGACGCGGCTCGCGGCGCATGGACGCGGATGGCGGCGAGGCGTTCTGGCTCGCGGTGCGCGGCAATCTCGCGACCGTGGCGGAGGCCGCCGCGCTGGTGGGTGGTCGTCGATGGGCCGGTGACGCCCGGTCATCGTCGATCGGGTTTTCGCCGATGCCGCCGCGCGACCTGCTGCCGCCCGCGCCCTGGGATGCGACGACCTGGAAGAGCTGGACCGACGCCGTGAAGGACGCGACCGGCGTCAAGGGCAAGGCGCTGTTCATGCCCCTGCGGCTCGCCCTGACGGGCCAGGAGCACGGCCCCGAACTCGCATCCCTGCTGCCGCTGATCGGCCCGAGAAAGCACGGGCGCGCCTGTCCGGCGAGATCGCCTGATACGAAAAGCGCGGCCCCGAAGCAGCCGCGCTCGATCGTCCGCCAAGTGGTCCGTCAGTTGGCGTGCGGGACCGGGATCACGTCGGGGGCGACCACGCGCACGGTGCGCTTCTTGCCGTCGCCCGTCACCACGTCCTTCTTGGTGCCCTCGGCCTGGTTGACGACGCGGTTGCTCTCGATGGATTGCGGGCCGATGCCGGAGGATTCCTTGCTGGCGGTCGGCGCGGCGGCGGCGGTTTCGGCCGCTTCCTTGGCCTCGTCCTGGACCTTCTTCTCGACGGCCTTGCGGGCCTGCACGACCTTCGGCCGCGACAGTTCCTCGGCCTTTTCGGCCGTGACGATGATGTCGCCCTTGCGCTGCTCGAGCATGCTCTCGGCCTTGCGCAGGATCACCGCCCAGCTCTCGTTGTCCTTCTTGCAGGCGCAGGAGCTGTCGAACGCCTTCTTGTATTTGAAGGCGTTGGCGATGGACGTATAGGGCCGGCCCGAGAGCGAGACGGCCCGGTTCATGCCGTTGTCGCCACCGGGCGTCGCGAAGGCGACGGTCTCGGTGCCGGGGCAGAGCGCCTGGCACATCTCGTCGGCGTTCTGGCGTCCGCCGGGCGCGTTGGAGAGCGGGAAGAACGAGCCGTCGCAGGTCCGCACGCAGACGAGACGGCGCCCGCCGAGGGATTGGTTGGAATCGTCCTCGGTGATGATCGGCTGGCCCTCGGGCATGATCTGCTGCTGCGGCTGCTGGGTCGCGCGGCGGGCCGAAGAGGCTCTCGAAGAAGCCGCGCGGCTGGCTCGACCGAGCAGGTCTGCTGGATCGCGCCGATGCAGCTGGCGGCGGCGAATCTCCAGTCGCCGGAATCGCAGGATTGGGCCGACAGGCGGGCGAAGTTCGCCTCGAGCTGGCGGATGCGCTGGGCGATCGGGCCGCATTCCGCCGGCGGGGCGCCCGACAGGAAGCCGAGCGGGCCGCGTTCGCAGCCGATCGAGCGGTAATAGCCGACGAGCCGGCCGATCTCGGCCCGCGCCGCCTGCGCCTGACCCGAGGCCGCGCCGCCACCGCCGCCGCGTCGAGGTTCGCCAGTTCGGCCCGGAAGCGCTGGCATTCGGCGGATTGGGCGAAAGCCGCACCTCCGGCGGCGAGGAAGGCCGCCACGGTGAGGAGAGTGCGGAAGAAATTTCGTTTTTTCATAAGGCCTGTCGCAGCACCGGGTTGTTCAGCCTGTCGTCTTCCCGGCGTCATGAAGCACCTGACGTCGCGAAATGGGCCCTAATATGATCGGCGGACTCGGCGATCCGATGCGGTCACGCATTCGAGCAACGAACCGCTCATCTCTGGGGCCCAGCGGACAAGCATTTACCCGCATAAGACGGTCCGGGCAAATGCGGCGGCCGAACTTTCCCCCTCGTCAAATGCCGCAGGCCTCACCACATACGAGCTTGACCTTTGGAGAGATCGACGAATGCTCGCGCGACTTGCCCTGGTTCTGACCCTTGCTCGCCGGCGCCACCACCGGCGCGCTGGCGCAGGACCCGGATGTGATCTTCAAGAAGTCGACCGTCTGGCGGGCGCTGACCCCCAACGACAAGCTGGCGGTCTACGGGCTCGACGATCCCGAAGGTCGAGGGCGTCGCCTGCCATTACACGGCCCCGGAGCGGGGCGGCGTCGCGGGGACTTTCGGCGTCGCCGAGGAGGTCTCGGACATCTCGCTCTCGTGCCGGCAGACCGGGCCGATCCGCTTCAAGGAGAAGTTCGAGCAGGGAGACGCGGTGTTCAGCGAGCGCCGGTCGCTGATCTTCAAGCGGATGCACATCGTGCGCGGCTGCGACGTGAAGCGCAACACGCTGGTCTATATGGTCTATTCCGACCGGCCCATCGAAGGCTCGCCGAAGAACTCGACCTCCAGCGTGCCGATCATGCCCTGGGGCGGCGGAAGCGCCCGCGAAATGCGGCGAGTGGGTGACCGGATAAGTCGGGCACCGACCGGCCGCGCGTAGGACGGATTCTGCCGTTGCGTCAGTTATGCAGGTGATGGAGACCGGCGGGCTGAGCGCTCGACAGAGCCACCTTCTGGACCGAGCCGGTCACGTCCTCGGCCGCGACCTGCCGGAAGGCGGTCGCGCGGACTGAAGCCCTGCGCCTCGCACCAGGTGTCGGCGACGGCCTGGCCGCAGGAGTGGCCCGAGACAAGGCATTCGGCGACGCCATAGCCGTCATGGGCGGGAACCAGGAAGGTCGCCTCGATGGAGACCGGCTCCGACGAGGCCTGGCTGCTCTTGGGCAGCAACGTGAGGGCAGCGGCCGAAAGAAGCACAGCAGTGCCTAACCCGAGCATGGCGTATGCGCGGCGCATCGAAAACCTCATCGTCTTGAACTCGTGTCGGATTGTCGTTGGTGGGCGTGAATAAAGCTTAAACGTGGCTGTCAATGTCCCGTTTCATGGCGCGGCGAAAAAAAATTACGTCGCCGCGACGGAACCTTGACGGACCTGCCTTTAAAGGCATTGATTTCGCATGAAAACGGCATCGATCCTGATTTCCCGGATTATTTGCAGCTAGCGCACCCGCTGGCTGGAGCCGTCTCGTTCTCATTTCACAGATCGAAACCATCCTCCGGCCCTCGGCCCGAAGAGGTATGGACACATGGCCGACCAATGGCCCCACGCTCAGGCTCTACAACACGCTGACCCGATCGAAGGACGTCTTCGTCCCCATCGACGAGGGAAACGTGCGCCTCTACGTCTGCGGCCCGACCGTCTACGATTACGCCCATATCGGCAACGCGCGACCGATCATCGTCTTCGATCTCCTGTTCCGGCTGCTGCGGGAAATCTATGGGGCCGCGGCGGTGACGTATGTGCGCAACATCACCGATGTGGACGACAAGATTAACGCCCGGGCGGCGCGCGACTATCCCGACCTGCCGCATAACGAGGCGATCCGGCTCGTGACGCGAAAGACCGAGGAGCAGTTCCACGCCGATATCCGCGCGCTCGGCGTGCTGATGCCCGGAGGACGTGAACGAGGCCAGGCAAGCCGCCGCGCTTCGTCGAGCCGCGCGCCACCGAGCATATCGCCGAGATGCGCGACATCATCGAGCGGCTGATCGCGCGCGGCGTCGCCTATGTGGCGGAGGACCACGTGCTGTTCAGCGTGTCGGCCATGGCGCGCCTGCCGAAGGTCCCGCAATACGGCGCCTTCTCGAAGCGCTCCCTCGACGAACTCCTGTCCGGCGCGCGGGTGGACGTCGCGCCCTACAAGCGCGACGCCGATGGATTTCGTGCTGTGGAAGCCGTCGGGCCCGCAGGACCCGTCCTGGCCGTCGCCCGGCGGCATCGCGACGCCGGGTCGGCCCGGCTGGCATATCGAGTGCTCGGCGATGGCGTGGAAGCACCTGGTCAAGGCGTTCGAGACGCGGCTCACCTGCACGGATTCCGACGAGCGCGAGACCTTCGACATCCACGGCGGCGGCATCGATCTCGTCTTCCCGCACCACGAGAACGAGATCGCCCAATCCTGCTGCGCGTTCGACATCCGCGCGCATGGCGAATGTCTGGATGCATAACGGCTTCCTGCAGGTCGAGAGCGAGAAGATGTCGAAGTCGCTCGGCAATTTCTTCACCATCAACGACCTGCTGAAGGATTGGCCCGGCGAGGTGCTGCGCTTCAACATGCTGCGCACGCATTACCGCCAGCCGATCGACTGGACGGAGCGGGGCTTGGAGGAGAGCGCGAAGACGCTCGACCGCTGGTACGGCGCTGGCGGGCGAGCCTGCATTCCGTCGGCGCTTTCGACCGCAGGTCATCGAGGCGTTGGCGGACGATCTCAACACGCCAAAGATGCTCGCGGAGCTGCATGCGCTCGACGGGCAGGGCGCTCACGAGGAACTCGGCGCCAATCTTCGCGCGCTCGGCTTCCTGACCGAAAGCTGCGGAGGCGTGGAAGAACCGCAGGCAGGCGGCGCTCTCCGTCGATCCTGCGCAGGTCGATGCGCTCATCGCCGCCCGCGTCGCTGCGCGCGCCGCGAAGAACTGGGCGGAATCCGACCGCCTTCGCGATGAGATCGTCGCCTTCGGCGTGGTGCTGATGGACAACAAGGATGGCACGACAACGTGGGAGGTTGCGCGATGAGCGATCTTGCCACACCTCTCCACCGTCCATCTCCCGGGCTTGACCCGGCGCACCCACGTCTTTGCCACGCCGCGGCAAAGACGTGGACGCGTGCGCGCGATGACCGGGCGTGTTTGGTGACGATCAGCCGCGGGCCATGACGGAACGCGGATGTTGCCGAAAGGATTTCGGCTGATGGGACAATCACTTCCCCAAACCGGGCCTTCGTCCGTTCCTCCCCGCCGACGTGCCGCTGCTCGCCGAAATCTTTCGCGCCAGCATCGAGGAACTGACGGGTGAGGATTACAGCGAGGCGCAGCAGGAGGCCTGGGCGTCGCGGGCCGATGACGAGACGTTCGCCAGGCGGCTGTCCGAAGCCGCTGACGCTGGTCGCCACGATGGAGGGATCGCCGCTCGGTTTCGTCGTCGCTGAAGGACAACACGCATATCGATTTCTTCTTCGTTCATCCGGCCGTCGCCGGGCAGGGCGTCGGCACGATGCTGTACGACGCCATCGAAAAGCTCGCCACCGCGCGCGGCGCGCAGCGCCTGACCGCCGATGTGAGCGACACCGCGATGCCGTTCTTCCAGAAGCGCGGCTTCCAGCCGCAGCGCCGCAACACCGTGACCATCGGCGACGAATGGCTCGCCAACACGACGATGGACAAGGTGCTGGTCGCCGCCACTGACGGGAGCAAGCCGTCATGAGCCGCGAACGCCTTTATCTCTACGACACGACCTTGCGCGACGGCGCGCAGACCACCGGCGTCAATTTCTCGCTGGAGGACAAGCGCACCATCGCGGGCCTGCTCGACAGGATCGGCATCGATTACGTGGAGGGCGGCTATCCCGGCGCCAATCCGCTCGACACCAAATTCTTCGCCGACAAACCCGTCATCAACGCGCAAGTTCAGCGCCTTCGGCATGACCAAGCGGGCAGGGCGCTCCGCCTCCAACGATCCCGGCATCGCGGCCTTGCTCGAAGCGGATGCGGATGCGATCTGCTTCGTCGCCAAGGCATGGGATTACCACGTTCACGTGGCGCTGGAGAGCACCACGGAAGAGAACCTCGCGGGCATTCGCGAGAGCATCGCGGCGGCGCGCGAAAAGGGCCGCGAGGTCCTGCTCGATTGCGAGCATTTCTTCGACGGCTACAAGGCCAATCGCGATTACGCGCTGGCTTGCGCACAGGCCGCCTTCGAGTCCGGCGCGCGCTGGGTCGTGCTTGTGCGACACCAATGGCGGGACGATGCCGCACGAGATCGCCGCGATCGTCGCGGATGTGGCGAAGGTCGTGCCCGGCTCCCATCTCGGCATTCACGCCCATGACGATTGCGGCTGCGCGGTTGCCAATTCGCTCGCGGCCGTGGAGGCGGGCGCGCGCCACATCCAGGGCACGCTCAACGGGCTCGGCGAGCGCTGCGGCAATGCCAATCTCGTCACGCTGATCGGAGCGCTGAAACTCAAGGACCAATATTCCGAACGCTTCGATCTCGGCGTGACGGACGAGGCGCTGGGCCAGCTCACGCACATGTCGCGGCAGGTCGACGAAATCCTCAACCGGCCGGCCGAACCGCCACGCGCCTTTCGTGGGCGCGAGCGCGTTCGCGACGAAAGCGGGCATCCACGCCTCGGCGGTGCTGAAGGATCCGCGCACCTACGAGCACGTGGAGCCTGAAACCGTCGGCAATGTGCGCAGGGTGCTGATGTCGGATCAGGGCGGGCAATCGAACGTGCTCTCCGAACTGAAGCGCCTCGGCTTCACGCTCGAGAAGGGCGATCCGCGCGTGTCGCGCGTGCTGGAGGAAGTGAAGCGCAAGGAAGCCGAGGGTTTCGCTTTCGAGGGCGCGGACGCGTCCTTCTTCGTGCTGGTGAAGCGGATGCTCGGCGAGGTGCCGGCCTTCTTCCAGGTGGAGCGCTTCTCGGTCAACGTGGAGCGCCGCTACAACGCCGTGGGCGAACTCGTGATGGCGTCGGAGGCGATCGTGAAGGTCCGCGTCGGCGACGAGGTGCTGATCTCGGCAGCCGAAGGCAACGGGCCGGTGAACGCGCTCGACGTGGCGTTGCGCAAGGATCTCGGCAAGTACCAGGACCTCATTCAGGATCTCGAGCTCACCGACTACAAGGTGCGCATCTATCAGGGCGGTTCGGACGCGGTGACGCGCGTGCTCATCGAATTCACCGATGGAGACGGCGAAAGCTGGACGACCATCGGCGTGTCTCCCAACATCATCGACGCGTCGTTCCAGGCGCTCGACGGATTCGATCGTCTACAAACTTTTGAGAAGCGGCGCGGTGCGAGTGATTCGCTCTGGCTGGGCCGCGCGATTCAGACCTTCTTCAGCAGCGTTTCGCTCGGATGGATGCCGAATGCCTGCTTGTACGCGGCGGCGAACTGTCCCATGTGGTTGAAACCGCATTGCACGGCGATTTCCGTCACCTTCGTCGTCGTCGGATCGGCCTCCCGCAAGCGGGCATGAACCCGCGAGAGACGCACGGAGCGCAGGAATGCCATCGGGGTGGTGTTTCTGAAATGCTGAAAGCCGTTCTGGCAGGCTTCTGACACTGACGCGGACATGCGCCGCGATGTCCGCGAGGGAGATCGGGCGCGAGAAATGGTGCTCGATGAAATCCTCCGCGTGCTTGACATAGTGCGGCGCCGCGGTCGATTGCGGCTTCAGCAACGCGTCGGTCAGGTTATGCTGGTGGCCGAGCAAGAGGCCCGTCATCAGCATCTCCTCGAGGCGCTTGCGCGCGGCATCCATGAAATGAACCATGGAATTCGGGTCGCTCACTTCGGCTTCCGCATAATGAAGTAGCCGCAGCCACCGCCGCCCGGCGGCGTCGTCGAGGCGAAAGGCCGGGCTCGAAATCAAGCGCCGCGGCGCGGTCCCAGCCCAGCAGGCGCCTGCAATAATCGGTGATCTTGTTCCGATCGATCACCAGCGCGAGCGTTTCCGAATCGCTGCCATAGTGAATGGTCTTCGGGACATCCGGCCGAAAGATCAGTCCATCGGTTGCCGACAGCGGCAATTCCTCGCCGCCGAAGCGAAGGTGACCCTTTCCCGAAGTGGACATGACGAACGTCACGAAATTGTCGATGTGATCCCCGAGCAGTTCGACCGAGAGGCTGCGACCGTAGCGGATGTGGAAGAGACCGAGATCGTTCTGGCCGTAATGTTCGAATTCGGCGTGAGCCTCGGTGCCCCGGCCCGTCGGAACGAGCTTGTGCGGCGTTACGATGTTGCAAACGACATCCTCGATCTCGTCCAGTCTGGATGTCGCAAAACGACTGTTGGGCAACGCGAATGCCCCCCGCCTTATCTTCCCGAACCCGCTTCTGCTGATGCGGACAGTTTCCACTGTCTCAAACGGTCAGGAGATGCCGCTGCAGGGTAGCGGGGCGGTTCGTCATGACAACCGCCTCAGGATGCCACGAGGGAGTAGCGAGTTTCCCGGGCCGACGGCTAGAATTTCGCTTCGATTTCCGCATCGTTGCGCACCACCCCGACGCGCCGCGCGAACGCGTCGAGCATCGGCAGCACGTCGTCGACCCGCTCCGCCACGAGATAGCCCAGTTCGAGGCCGGGGCGGATGAAGCCCTGGTCGCGCATATGGGCGAAGAGCGTCAGCAGCGGCTTCCAGAACGCCTTGGTGTTGAGCATCAGGATCGGCTTGGTGTGGCGGCCGAGTTGGGCCCAGGTCATCTGCTCGACGAGCTCCTCCAGCGTGCCGATTCCGCCCGGCAGCGCGACGAAGGCGTCGGCTTTCTCGAACATCAGGCGCTTGCGGGTATGCATGTCGGAAACCACGATGGTTTCCTGAACGTCGTCCAGGAGCTTTTCGCGCGATTTCAGGAAGTCCGGAATGATGCCCGTCACATAGCCGCCATGGTCCAGAACCGATTGGGCGATGGTCCCCATGAGCCCGACATTTCCGCCGCCATAGACCAGATTGATGCCGCCCTCAGCCATCTCGCGGCCCAACGCCGCGGCAGTCTCGGCAAAAACCGGATCGTCGCCGAATCCGGAGCCGCAATAGACGCAAACGGATTTGATTTCTGACATGGTTTGCGTGTCGATCTGCATGGCTTTCCGGCTCAAGTCGTAGGGCATTATTATTAATCCTTATGGCCGTAGCCTTTTGAAAGATAAACGGTTTAAATGCACGAAAGTGCCCGTTCGAGAAAAGGCGTCATGGCAAACGAAAGACCCGTTGCGGGGAATATCGTCATCATCGGAGCGGCTGCAATTGCCGTCGTGGTGGTGCTGCTCGGCGTACTCAATTGGGACACTTTGTTGGGGCGACCAACACTCAGATACTGCGCCTGTGACAATGTCGCAACCGGCCTCGCCCAGTCCGGCCGCCGGAACGCCCGCTCCGTCAGCCTCCCAAACGGCAGCCCAGCAACGGCCGCGCCGGCGTCGGCGGCGCCGCTCCCCGCACCGACGCCTGCTGCCGCAGCGGCACCTCCGCCTGCCACCGGCGGAGGCGATCGCACCGAGCTTCGACATCGTCCGGGTCGAGCCGAATGGCGACAGCGTCATCGCCGGCCGGTCCGCCCCCGGCGCCACCATCGAATTGCTGCGCAACGATCAGGTCCATGCCCGCGCGGTCGCGGACAATTCCGGCCTTTTCGCGTTCACGCCGCCGCCGCTGCCCTCCGGCTCTCACAAGATCGTGCTGCAATCCATCGCGCCTGACGGCAAGCGCCAGCGTTCGAAGGAATCGGTGACGGTCGAGATCAACGGCTCGACCCGGCCGCTGGTGGCGCTGACGGCGCCCGACAAGCCGACCGTCGCTCCTCTCCAATCCCGAGCCGGCGCCCCGCCGAAGGCCGCCGAGGCGCTCCCGCGCCATCACCCGCGCCGCAGCAGCAGGCAAGCGCCGGCCAACGGCGCGCACCCGCCGCGCCGCCGCCTGCGACCTCCGGCACCGCGGGCCGAAATCAAGATCATGAGCGTCGAATCGGAGGAGGGGAAGCTCTACGTCTCGGGCGAGGCGGCCCCCGGCGCCACGGTCCGGCTCTATCTCAACGAGAGCTTCATCGCTCCCGGCGGCGCAGGCGGCGACGGAAAGTTGTCGTTTGCCATCGCGAGCGGCGTGAAGCCGGGCGAATACCGCGTCCGTCTCGACGACGTGGATCCGGTTTCGGGTCAGGTCAAGTCCCGGGCCGAGGTCGGCTACAACGTCCCGGCCCTGGTGGCGGAAGCCGCGCCACCGGCTCCGACGGCGCTGCGGCGCCCGCGGCCGGGTCGCCTGCGGCCCCGTCGGCGCCCGCGAGCCCCGGCCGCCTGGCGGCGGCGCCGGCCCGCCCGCGGAACTGCCGCCCAACACGGTGGTGATTCCCAATATCGACACCGCCATCGTGTCGCGGGGCGACAGCCTGTGGCGCATCAGCCAGCGGATCTATGGCCGCGGCTACCGCTACACGGTCGATCTACGGCGCCAACCAGACCCAGATCCGCAATCCGAACCTGATCTATCCCGGCCAGATTTTCGTGCTGCCGAACAACGAGGCCCAGAACACCAATTGAGCGCGCTGAGATCGCGAGGTGAATTCCCGCGCCGGGATCGCCTATATGCAGGGCCGGCACCTCGATGGGTCAGGCCTTGATCGGCCCAGACTCACCGAACGTAATCGATTCCAACAGACTGGCATGATGTCGCCCGACGATCGCCTCACAGGTGTCGGCACCATGTTTAAGAACGGATTTGAAAGACCATGTCCCCGCCAACGGCGGCGCCCGCAAAACCCGCGGACGCACTCAACCCTCCCGGCCTTCTGGCGACCGTCACGAAATTGTGGCCCTATCTGTGGCCCCACGGACGCCCGGATCTTCAGCGGCGTGTCTTCATGGCGTTCGGCCTGCTGCTCGTCGCCAAGGGCGTCACCATGGTGACGCCGTTCGCCTTCAAATGGGCTACCGACGCGCTGGTGGCGGTGTCGGGCGGCGGCGGGAATGTCGCCACGCAGGCCGCCACGGCCGGCGACTGGCTCTGGCGCGCGCCCATCCTGCTGACGATCCTCTACGGTCTCACCCGCGTGCTCATGGCGGTGCTGACGCAGATGCGCGACGGGCTGTTCGCCAAGGTGGCGATGCATGCGGTGCGAAAGCTCGCGCTCCAGACCTTCGAGCACATGCATCGCCTTTCCCTGCGCTTCCATCTCGAGCGCAAGACCGGCGGGCTCACCCGCGTGCTGGAGCGCGGCCGCGAGGGGATCGAGGAATTGTCGCGGCTGGTGGTGCTGACGCTGCTGCCGACCATCTTCGAGTTCGGCCTCGTGCTCGGCATCCTCGCGTGGGAATTCGACTGGACCTATTCGGCGGTCGTTCTCGCCATGGTGGTGGTCTATCTGGCCTACACGTACCAGGCCACCGAATGGCGCATCTCGATCCGCCGCCGCATGAACGAATCCGACACCGACGCCAATACCAAGGCGGTCGATTCGCTTCTCAACTACGAGACCGTGAAGTATTTCGGCGCCGAGGCGCGCGAGGCGATCCGCTACGACCGCTCGATGGAGCGCTACGAGAAAGCCTCCACCGAGACCTACACGTCGCTTGCCGTGCTCAATGCCGGGCCAGGCGGTGATCTTCTCCATCGGCATGACCATCGTGATGGTGCTGGCGGCGCGCGACATCATGGCGGGCCGCGTCTCCATCGGCAGCTTCGTGCTCGTCAACGCCATGCTGGTGCAGCTCTACATTCCGCTGAATTTCATGGGCATGCTGTACCGCGAGATCAAACAGGCGCTGATCGACATCGACGACATGTTCAAGATTCTCGACCGCAATCCCGAAATCCAGGACAAGCCGGACGCCAAGCCGCTGCACATCACGCAAGGCGTCGTTCGCTTCGACGACGTGCATTTCGCCTACAACCCGGAGCGCGAGATCCTGAAGGGCGTGAGCTTCGAGGTCCCGGCCGGCCACACCATCGCCATCGTCGGTCCGTCGGGCGCCGGAAAATCGACCATCTCGCGGCTGCTCTTCCGGTTCTACGAGCCCTCGAGCGGACGCATCCTCATCGACGGGCAGGACATCGCGGACGTTCAGCAGACCAGCCTGCGCAAGGCCATCGGCATGGTCCCGCAGGATACCGTGCTGTTCAACGACACCATCGGCTACAACGTGCAATACGGCCGCTGGGACGCCGCCGCCGAAGAGATCAAGGAAGCGGCCCGCCTCGCCCAGATCGACCGTTTCATCGGCTACCTGCCGGAAGGTTACGAGACGCCGGTCGGCGAGCGCGGCCTGAAATTGTCAGGCGGCGAGAAGCAGCGCGTCGCGATCGCCCGCACGATCCTGAAAGGGCCGCCCGTTCTCGTTCTCGACGAGGCGACCTCGGCGCTCGATTCCTTCACCGAGAAGGAAATCCAGGACGCGCTCGACCGTGTCAGCCGCGGACGGACGACTCTCGTCATCGCCCATCGCCTGTCCACCATCATCGGCGCTGACGAGATCATCGTGCTCGATCATGGACAGATCGTCGAACGGGGGACCCATACGAGCCTGCTGGCCTCCGGCGGCGTCTATGCGGCCATGTGGAACCGCCAGCGCGAGGCCGAGAAGGCGCGCGAAACCCTCAAGCGGACCGAGGAAGAGGAGCGCAGCGAGCTCGAGGCGCCGGCGATCTGAGGGCGGAAGCGAGCGTTTGCGACCTCCCTGTCATTCCCCGGAATGCCTGCGGGTCGCGCGCCGCTTGACGGAAGCCTCCGCCCCTGCCATCCCCCCTCATCGCAAAAGGGCCAAACGACATCATGAGCGACATTCTCGACTCGATCCGCCGCATCGTGGTTCCGATCCACAAGGAAGGCTACGTCTTCATCCTGATCGCGCTGGTGGCGACGATTCTGCTCGGCAGCCTGTGGTCGCCGCTGTTCTGGATTGGCGGAATCCTCACCGTCTGGGTGTGCTATTTCTTCCGCGATCCGCCCCGCGTGACCCCGACTCCGCGACGGTCTCGTGGTGTCGCCGGCCGATGGCCGCGTGAGCCTCATCACCACGGCGGTGCCGCCCGTCGAGCTCGACCTGCCGCAGGAGCCGATGACCCGTATCTCGGTCTTCATGAACGTGTTCGATTGCCACGTGAACCGCTCGCCGGTCGCCGGCCGCATCACGCAGATCCTTTATACGCCCGGTCTTTTCCTCAATGCGGAACTCGACAAGGCGAGCGAGGACAACGAGCGCAATGCGCTCGTCATCGATACCGGCAGCGTCAAGATCGGCGTGGTGCAGATCGCCGGACTCGTCGCCCGCCGCATCGTCTCCTTCGTCAAGACGGGCGACGGCCTCGAGCACCGGCGAACGCTTCGGCCTGATCCGCTTCGGCTCGCGGCTCGACATCTACGTGCCGCTCTCCACCCAGGTCCTGGTCGGGCTCGGGCAGACGGCGATCGCCGGCGAAACGGTGCTGGCGGATCTCGACGCGAAGGAGCCCGGCCGCCAGTTCCGGGCCGGGTAGGGCGGTTGTACGGGCCGCGGCGTCCTTGCCGCTCGCCGCGACCAGCCCCTAGAACTAACCCATGAGCGATCTCTTTCCCCCCTTCGCCCCGGACCCGGACGAACCGCGCAAGCGTCTGTTCAAGCCCGTGCCGTTCCGGGTCATCGTCCCCAACATCATCACGCTGATCGCCCTCTGCCTCGGGCTCACGGCCATCCGGCTGGCCTTCGAGGGACGGTTCGAGCCGGCGGTCATCGCCATCGTGGCGGCGGCCGTGCTCGACGGGGTGGACGGGCGCATCGCCCGCCTGCTCAAGGGCACGTCGCGCTTTGGCGCCGAGCTCGACTCCCTCGCCGATTTCGTCAATTTCGGCGTCACGCCCGCGCTCATTCTCTACAGCTTCGTCCTCAAGGACCTGAAATCGCTTGGCTGGATCGCCGTCCTCGTCTTCGCCATCGCCATGGTGCTGCGCCTTGCCCGCTTCAACGTGATGATGGACGATCCGAACCGTCCGGAATGGCAGAAGGACTTCTTCACCGGCATGCCCGCGCCCGCCGGCGCGGTCACGTCGCTGCTGCCGCTCTACCTGTCGTTTCTCGGCGTTCCCATGGACCAACGCCGCCCCGGTGGTGCTGGTCTACCTGCTTGGCCTGGCGTTCCTGATGGTCTCGACCATCCCGGTCTATTCCGGCAAGACCCTCGGCAAATCCGTGCCGCGCCATTGGGTCCTGCCCATTTTCGTGCTGTCGGTGGCGGGCTTCGGCCTTCTGGTGAGCTTTCCCTTCGAGGTGCTGACCGCCATCACGATCCTGTTCCTCGGGACCATTCCGCTCGGCATGATGCGCTATCGGCGCCTCGAGCGCGCTCACGCAAACCCCACGCCTCCCGAACCGAGCCCGGTCGCGCCGCCGCTTCCCTAGAGCTTCCCCACGGGAACAATGTGGCGTTCCGCCGCCGCAGCCCTATGTTGTTGGTACAAGACCAGAGTTGGAGAATATCGTGGCGTCCTCATCAGAGATGGCACCGTCGAGCTGGCGGCCCAAACTCGTGCTCGCCTCGGCTTCGCCGCGACGGCTGGCGCTGCTTCAGCAAGGCGGCATCGAGCCCGACGCGCTGCTGCCCGCCGACGTGGACGAGACGCCGCTGAAATCCGAAAACCCCCGCCAGCTCGCCAAGCGCCTCGCGCGCGAAAAGGCCGAGGTCGCCCGCAAGGCCGCGCGCCACAGTGAGGGCCTGCGCGAGGCCTTCATCCTGTCAGCCGACACCGTGGTGGTGGCGGGCGGGCGCATCCTGCCCAAGGCCGAGGTGGTGGACGAGGCGGCCGCCTGCCTGCGCATGCTCTCCGGCCGCGCCCACCGGGTCTACACGTCGATCTGCCTCGTCACCCCCAAGGACACCATCCGCGAGCGCCTGGTGGAGACGCGGGTGCGCTTCAAGCGCCTGTCGAAGGACGAGTTCGAGCGCTACCTTGCGTCGGGCGAATGGCGCGGCAAGGCCGGCGGCTACGCCATCCAGGGCCTCGCCGGGACCTTCGTCATCAAGCTCGTCGGGTCCTATTCCAACGTCGTGGGCCTGCCGCTCTACGAGACGGTGGCGCTGCTCGACGGGGAGGGATACCCGGTGCGGTTCAGCTGGCTGAATGCGGCCTGAGCATGAAGCGCCCCGAAGAAGCCCGCCAACCAGAACGATCCGGTCGATCCCGGCGGAGAAATGCCCGACCTGCGGGCAGCCCGCGACGGTCGCCTACCGGCCGTTCTGCTCCAAGCGCTGCGCCGACGTCGATCTCAACCGCTGGCTGACCGGCCGCTACGCCATTCCCGGCCGTGGAGGACGACGAGGACCAAGGACGACGGCGACCTCCCGGAATAAAGCGCCTTTTTCCTCAGACTTGTCGCCGAACAGCGCTGGACATGCGTCGCGGCTCTGACTATACAACCGGCCTCTGACGCCACGCGGCCGCAAGCCGCCCGTGTCCGCCCAGGTAGCTCAGTTGGTAGAGCATGCGACTGAAAATCGCAGTGTCACTGGTTCGATTCCAGTCCTGGGCACCATTTTTCCCTTATATTCCAGTATCTTACACCAGCTAGTCGGCTATCGATAAATTTGCGTGTTACCGCTAATTGGCCGGTTTGCTTTGTAACCTCGTCCAGGGAAATCAGTGGATTAGCTTTGTTTGCAATGCGACTGCGATTTGTATGCTTACTTGGCTGAGGCGGCGAGATCATGCGAGGGCGATTTGAAGGTCCGCTCACGCCAGCGACATCAACGGTTGTCCAGCCTGCGACTGCGCTAATACAACTATATTACACTTCCATCTTCGCCTGAGCGCACGACGTAGGCCCCAAGTTGAGGTCAATCTAATGGCTTGAAGGTTCGCAGCGTGGTTTACTCAAGCTTGGATTTCGCAGTGTTGAGCGGTGCCGAACGAAACAACGATAGAGTATTGCAGGTTGAACGTTGCGGCTAGTCCGCATCCCGAGGGGACGTACCGCCGTCTTTTTGAATCCGCTACGCGCCAGCCGTCAATTATTGGGACGACCACGTCGCTACAATCTCTAAGCCCAAGGGTTTCGGTGCGTCAAACGAGATGCATCAGCCAGAGGAGAAATGGAATGAGTGTTCAGTCTGGTGAACGATCCCCAAGCGCGCCGCAAAACAGAAGAGGAATGAACCGGCGCGATCTCCTGCTGAGCGGCAGCTCGCTCTTGGCTGCTGCTGCGACACTACCTCCAATAACGCTCATGACCGCAACATCGGCGGTGGCGCAACAGGCCGCTCCGCGTCCCCACATCGTGTACATCGTGGCGGACGACCTCGGGATGGAAAGACGTTGGATTTCACGGCTCCGATATCAAGACGCCGAACATCGACAAGTTGGCGCAGGATGGAGCACGGCTCGAACAGTTTTACGCTCAGCCGATGTGCACCCCGTCGCGAGCGGCACTGATGACTGGCCGCTACCCATGCCGCTACGGCCTGCAAACTCTGGTCATTCCGACTCCTAGCAAATATGGTTTGCCGACGGACGAGTGGCTGTTGCCTCAGGCCCTCAAGGAGGCAGGTTACAAGACCGCCATGGTCGGCAAGTGGCACCTGGGCCATGCCGACCGCAAGTTCTGGCCCCGCCAGCGCGGTTTCGACTACCACTACGGCGCCATGATAGGCGAGATCGACTATTTCAAGCATTCATCGGACAACATACTGGATTGGTATCGCGACGACCGTCCGGTCAAGGAAGAGGGCTACGTTCCGCAATTGTGGGGCAAGGACGCGGTCGCGCAAATCAACGCGCACGATCCGAAGACGCCGCTGTTTCTCTATCTCGCCTTTACGACGCCGCATTCACCGTACCAAGCGCCCAAAGAGTACATCGATAAATACAAGAACATCGAAGACCCGACGCGACGCACCTACGCGGCCATGATGACCGCGATGGACGACGAGATTGGCAAGGTGATCGAGGCACTCGACAAAAAGAAGATGCGCGAGAACACGCTGATCGTTTTCATGAGCGACAACGGGGGCAACCAGAACGCCAAGCTAGCCGGGGACGCCGATGTGTCGAAGTTGAAGCTGCCAGCCAACAACGGTCCATATCGCGGCGGTAAAGGTGATCTGTACGAGGGGGGCACTCGGGTCGCCGCCCTCGCCAATTGGCCGGGCCGGATCAAGCCCGGCGAGGTGAAGGAAGTCATGCATGTCGTGGACATCTTCCCGACATTGGCTGGCCTCGCCGGTGCCAGCACCAACAAAGGAAAGCCGCTTGATGGGGTCGACGTGTGGTCCACGATCAGCGAAGGAAAGCCCTCGCCGCGTCAGGAGGTGGTCTACAACATTGAACCGTTCCGCGGTGGCGTGCGGCAGGGCGATTGGAAGCTCATCTGGCGCACGCCGCTGCCATCCCAGCTAGAACTCTTCAATATTGCGCAAGACCCGTATGAGAAAACCAATCTCGCCGACCAAAACCCGCAGATCGTTGCGCAGTTGCAGAAGCGCATCGAAGAACTTGCCCGGGAAAGCGCCAAGTCCCTGTTCCTCGTGGATGCATTCAGCGCCGCTTGGGGCGCCGCCCACGGCGCGCCCTCACTGCCCACCGAAGATGCGTTTTTCAACCAACATGACTAAGGGAGGGGAGATGTACAAGCATGCGTGCAAGATTAGCCTCTAATAGCCACGACGAAAATCGAATCAGCCACTACAGACCGAATGTCTGTTTCGGATCATTCAGACTGCTATTTTTGGCATGCCCGCGGTGGCTGACGGAGACCACCTAATTACGACTAGATTTGTTGTACCGCGCAATGCTCTCATAAAGCTTAGTATGGCCGCGCCCAATTTGGGTCGATTGCCCCGCCAATAGGGCAGCAAAAAAATGCTATGACGCGTCAATCATATCACCGAGCGTCTTCATCCGCTCAGTGGTCACCGCGTGCTCCCGCGGCTTCCCCGGAGTTAAACGATCGAGTTTAACGCAAGGCGGGAGGCATAACTGCTGGCACTGCGGATCCGTGGTACCAAGACGGTCTGGCCGTCGCCGCCGAGAACCTCAGCGGGAGCTTAGAGGCGTCGCGGCCGTGCTCGATCTGATGGGTGCGGCAGCGGGAGAGATTTTACAAGTAATCGTTGACGTCGTTAACCTAGACGTCGCTCCCATCTCACGTACGGGGTCGTCTAGCGCATTCATGCATTTGCATTCGCGCAAGGGTGGTAACAAATGCAAGTCGCTGATGTATGAAGGGTTTTGTAAGTCATTTTTGAATTGCGGTAACACGCATCGATGAAATCAACGACTTAGCTTGGACTGAAAATCGCAGTGTCACTGGTTCGATTTCATCCTGGGCACCATTTTTCCGTTTCGGCACTTTGGCTTTTTGCTTCTCCCCCGCGGGTCGGGGGTTAGCTGCGGCATTTCGCAAGTCCTCGCGCTCTAAGCGACTGGGAGTGCCTGGATTTGCGGCGCAGGCCTCTGCATGCAAGACGGCGCGGTGGCATTGGCACCCAGCGTACGCAGCTTCTGAATAACCTTATCTCTGAGACATATCGACTGCCGACGCGTTCATCGCTAACGTTGGGGCAGTCAGACTCGCAGTGATAAGAACCAAAGAGGAAAAGCTGTGGTTTCGATCGTGTCCGGCACGCCGAGGCGGCTCCATCCGCTTCACGCCGCTCTTCTCGCCTTTCCGCTGCCCCTGTTCGTCGGTGGCCTGCTCAGCGACCTCGCCTATTGGTCGAGCTTCCACGTGCAGTGGATCAACTTCTCATCGTGGCTGATCGCGGGCGGCCTGCTTCGTCGGCGCCTTTGCTCTGCTCTGGGCGGCTGGTCGAGCTGCTTCGCGGGCAGACCGCGCGCCGGCGGCCGATGATGTATTTCGTCGTGCTGCTCGCATGTGGGTGCTCGGCTTCGTCAACGCGCTCGTCCACGCGAAGGATGCCTGGGCGACGATGCCGGAAGGGCTCTATCTCTCGGTTGATCGCGACGCTCCTGGCGCTCGTTGCATCCTGGATCGGCTATTCGGGATTGCGTGCCGGAGAGGTGCGATGATGCGCTCGACCTTCTGATCGGCGGCATCATGGCGCTCGCACTGTCTGCCTGCGGCAACGACCCGGAGCCGCCGCAATACGGCGCCAATCCGACAGCTGCCCGAACCCGAGCGCGGCCTGTTGCCGAGCATGGTGATCTCGAGCCCGCCGAGTGGGGCGATGACCGTCCCGACGGTGCCGGCCGGGTACACAATCACAGCCATCGCCACCGATCTGAAGATCCCGCGTCAGACCCTGGTGCTTCCGAACGGCGACATTCTGGTGGCGGAAGGCTCGGGCGGCGAAGCGCGCCTACGTTGCGGCCCAAGGACTTCATCGCCGGCTACATCAAGGCCCTGGGCAAGAGTTCGGTGAAGGGCGGCAATCGGCTGACGTTGCTGCGCGATGCGGACGGCGACGGCGCCTACGAAATGCGCGAGGCATCTTCGCCGACAAACTCAACGCGCCCTATGGTCTCGCGCTGGTGAACGGCGCCATCTACGTCGCCAACCAGGATGCGCTGGTGCGCTTCGACTATCGCGACGGACAGACCGAGGCGAGCGGACCGCCGACCAAGGTCACGGACCTGCCGTCGGCGATCAATCATCACTGGACGAAGGCGTTGACCGCCAGCGCCGATGGCCGCTTCCTCTACGTCGGTATCGGATCCAACAGCAACATCACCGAGCGCGGGATGGATGCCGAGGTCGACCGGGCCATGGTGTGGCAGATCGATGCGCAGACCGGTGCGCACAAGCCCTACGCGACCGGGCTGCGCAATCCGACTGCGCTCGCCATCCAGCCCGGAACGGGCCAGCTCTGGGCGGCCGTGAATGAGCGCGACGAAATCGGGCCCAATCTCGTTCCCGATTACCTGACCTCGGTGCGCGAGGGCGGCTTCTACGGCTGGCCGTACAGCTATTGGGGCCAGAACGTCGACCCGCGCGCGCAGCCGCAGGATCCGCAGAAGGTCGCCGTCGGCGATCCGGCCGGATTACAGCCTGGGATCGCACGTGGCGGCGCTTGGTGTGGCATTCTCCAACCTCGGCGATGGGCGCGCGATTTCGCCGAGGGCGCGTTCGTCGGCGAACATGGCAGCTGGAACCGCAGCGTGCCGTCGGCTACAAGGTGGTTTTCGTGCCCTTCCGCAACGGCAGTCCGGCCGGCGACCCGGTCGATTTTGTCTCCGGCTTTCTGGCAGACAGACGGCAACGCACGTGGACGGCCGGTCGGGGTAACGGTCGATCCGCGCGGCGCGTTGATCGTCGCAGACGACCTGTCGAACACGATCTGGCGAATCACCAAAAACTGAATCGTCACGGCGCGATCAACCCCGATCACCCGATCCTTTCGGTGCCCACGGCATCAGGAGCCCTTGATGAAACGCATCCTTCGAATTGTCGCCGTCATCGGCCTCGGCCTGCTCGCGACGGCGTGCGACAAGTGTGGAAATTCGAATTTCAACACGCCGCATTTCTGCGGCAACAATTCGCCGCGCAGCTGATTTCGCCGTCACGCGCGCAGCCTCGGGGGTCG
Source organism: uncultured Alphaproteobacteria bacterium (assembly GCA_963837375.1). Taxonomy (GTDB): domain Bacteria; phylum Pseudomonadota; class Alphaproteobacteria; order Rhizobiales; family Beijerinckiaceae; genus Microvirga. Next base: position 206,511 of record CAWINL010000002.1, read on the forward strand.
GTTGTCCCGCCGCATGATTTCACGTCGGAGGTGACGCCTTGGCGTTCTTGAACGATCTCGACGGGCCCTTCAGGGCCATCGTCGTGGGGGCCTCGGGCGGCATCGGAGCCGCGTTCGTGAGGTGCCTCAGGCAGGACGGCGTCGATGTCGTGGCGCTATCGCGGTCCGGTAGCGGTGAAGCGCGAATTGATATCGAAGACGAAGCCAGCATTTCGGCGGCGGCCTCGCGTCTGACGGCGGGAGCGCCGGTCCGGCTCGTGATCGTCGCCACCGGCCTCCTGCACGACGCCACGATGCAGCCGGAGAAGACCTACCGCCAGCTCGATGCGGACAATCTTGCGCGGTCTTTCCGCGTCAATGCGATCGGGCCGGCTCTGGTCGCCAAACATTTCGTGCCGCTCCTGCCGAAAGCCGGCCGCAGCGTCTTCGCGGTGATATCGGCGCGGGTCGGCAGCATCGAGGATAACCGTCTCGGGGGATGGTACGGATACCGCGCCGCGAAGGCTGCGTTGAATCAATTCGTGCGGACCGCCGCGATCGAACTCGCGCGGCAGAAGCCCGAGGCGATCTGCGTCGCGCTTCACCCCGGCACGGTCGAGACCCGCTTGAGCGAGCCTTTCCGCGGTGGCGCGCCGTCCCGCAACCTGCTTCGTCCAGGCGATTCCGCGCGGCACATGCTGATGGTTCTGGGCGGCTTGACGCCGGCCGATACCGGGCATCTCATCGCCTGGGACGGTTCGCGCATTCCATTCTGAGGAAGTCATTGCCGATGAGTTCCGGAAAAATATTGAAAGGCGCACTGATCGTCCTGGGTCTTGCGTTGTTCGCCACAGGGGTGCGGGCCATGACCACCGATGACGATATGCTGATCGCAGCCGCCGGGCGAGGGGACGAAAGATCGGTGGGCGAGCTCCTTGCAAAAGGCGCCGATGTCCACGCGCGCGACGACGCGCAGCGCACGGCGCTGCTGGCCGCCACTCAAGGGAACCACGTGGCCGTTGCACGTCGGCTCATTGAGGCAGGGGCGGATGTGAACGCGCAGGACAACCAGCGCGACAGCGCATATCTGCTGGCGGGGGCGCGGGGCTATATCGAGATTCTGCGTTTGACGCTCGCGCACGGCGCGGATCTTGCAAGCACCAACCGTTATGGCGGCACGGCGCTGATCCCCGCATGCGAGCGCGGCCACGTGGAAACCGTCCGGGAATTGCTGCGCACCCACATCGATGTCAACCACGTCAACAGACTGGGTTGGACGGCCCTGATGGAAGCCGTCGTGCTGAGCGACGGGGGAGCGCCGCATCAGGAGATCGTGCGGCTGTTGCTGACGGACGGCCGGGCCGATCCCAACATCCCCGACAAGGATGGCGTCACGCCGCTGCAACACGCGCGGCGCCGCGGCTATGCGGAAATCGCCTCGCTGCTCGAGGCGGCGGGCGGCCGCTGATGATACGGGTTTCCGCTCTGTGAAAAAGCGGAGCCGTCAGAGGACGACTCCGCTCCAGTCTCCGTCTGACGATGAACGGGCCTAGTAGCCCTGGACAGGGCGTCCGGCCGACGACATCAGCATCGGGTCTTCCATCCGCATGCGGTTGTTGAGAACGACCACCGGCGTGCCGACGGGGACGCGGTTGAAGAGGTCGATGATGTCCTGGTTGAACAACCGGATACATCCGCTCGACACGGCGGTGCCGATCGATTGCGGCTCCGACGTTCCGTGAATGCGGTACAGCGTGTCGCGTCCGTCCGCGTAGAGATAGAGTGCGCGCGGGCCGAGCGGATTGTCGAGACCGCCGGGCATCCCACCCGCCCACTTCCTGTTGCGCTCCGGTTCGCGGCGGATCATGTCGGAGGTCGGCGTCCAGCTCGGCCAGTTGGCCTTGCGGCCGACGGTGGCGCGGCCGCTCCATGCGAGGCCTTCTTTGCCCACGCCGATGCCATATCGCAGGGCGCGGCCGTTTTCACGCACGAGATACAAGAAGCGGTTGGTCGTATCGACCACGATCGTGCCCGGCTGCTCGCGCGACGGATAGGCCACCTCCTGGCGCAGCAGGGCGGTGTCGATGCCCGTGAGATCCGTGGCCGGGAGGTCGAATTTCTCCTCGGGACGCGGTCCGTACATGGCAGCGAAGACCGGATCCGGCTGGGCGACCATCCCTTGCGGCGGTGTTTGCGAGGTCGAAACACAACCGGCCAAAAAGACGGGCACCAACAGGGCCGCGATACGTGCGGTTTTGCGAAGGGAAGCGAGAGGGGACGCTGGGGCAGGCATAGTTGATACTCACCGTTTCTTGGTTATTGGGACGACGACATGGCCTTGGGCCGCGACGTGGATGTGTTCGATTGAGCGGGATGCGGTGGCTGGATCGTGTGGGCCGGATGGCCAAATTGTGGCGGGAACGTCATGTGGCCTCGGGGTCACACTTTGTGGCGAACATGTGGCTCATCAACGGCGGCGCCGGCAAGGTGGTTCCGCCACGCTTGGCTCACGCTTTCGTGGACGACGGGAGACCACGCGGACGGTAGCCGCCTTCAGGTCGCGCTGACGGTCCGGGCTGGGAAGGCGGAACCCTGCTCGTCTCGCGCCATTGTCCCACCACACTCGCCAGCGCATCTGCGCAACGGATCTTCGTTGTGCGCGGGCGTCAGGTCCGTATGATCACAAAAATCGTCCTCTCGCCCGGCAGACTTAATCAGTGATGCATCCCGAAAAGCACGGCAGGGTTCTCCGGATCCTGACCTATAATGTCCACCGATGGCTGGGGACGGATCGCAAGATCGATCCCGAGCGGATCGGAGACGTGATCGCATCCTGCCAGGCGGATATCGTGGCACTGCAGGAGGTGCGCGTCGGCAAGATCGACAAGGGCAGGGCGGATCAGGCCGCCATCGTGGCGGATCGCCTCGGCATGGAGCTCCACTTCCAGCCGACGATTCGGATTCTCGGCGAGCAATACGGCATCGCGATCCTCACGCGGCACCCCTCGCAGATCGTGAAGGCCGGGAGGCTTCCGAGCCTGTCGCCGGGACCGGCCTTCGAGAAGCGCAGCGCCCTCTGGGTCGCCATCGACGTCGAGGGTCACGCGGTGCAGGTCGTCAACGCGCACCTGTCGCTGCGCTCGCGCGAGCGGCGGGCGCAAGCCGCGGCCCTGCTGGGCGGCGAGTGGATGGGCCATCCCGATTGCGCCGATCCGGCGGTGCTGTTGGGCGATTTCAACGCGCCGCCTTATTCGCGATCCTACCGGCTGTTCGCCGGACGCATGCGTGACGCGCAGCTCTTCAACCCGGTCGGGCGAGCCGCAGCCCACTTTTCACACGCGCGCCCCCGTCCTGCGGCTCGATCACATGTTCGTCACCCCTTCGGTTGAAGTGATGAGCGCCGCCCCCGTCCGAACGGTGCTTTCGCGTGTGGCGTCGGACCATTTTCCGCTTCTGGCCGAGTTGCGCGTGCCAAGTCGGGCCCGTCATCGTCGGCAAGGCGCATGCGCGCATCGACGAGCCGGAATTGCTTTAGGCGAGCCCTCCGGAATGCGTTGCGGTCGCGCGGTGCCGCTCTAGCCTTCGCGCGCTTCGGACGACATCACGAGGATATCCCATGAAGCTTTTCTATTCGCCCGGGCGCGTGCTCGCTCGCGACCCACATCGTTGCGCTGGAAGCAGGCTCGCCAGCCACCTACGAGAAGGTGGATCTGCGGGCGAAGAAGACCGAGTCCGGGGCCGATTTCATGCAGATCAACCCGAAGGGCTACGTGCCGGCGCTGCAGCTCGATAACGGCGAGATCCTCACCGAGGTGTCGGCGGTCGATCCAGTATCTCGCCGATCAGGCGCCGGGCAGCGGCCTCCTCCCGAGGCGGGCACGCCGGAGCGCTACCGCGTGCTGGAATGGATCGGCTTCATCAGCACCGAGCTGCACAAGGGCTTCGGCCCGCTCTTCAAGCCCGACACGCCGGACGCCTACAAGACCATCGCGATCGCCAATCTCAACCGCCGTCTGGCTTATCTGGACGAGGTCCTGGCGGGCCGCTCCTATCTGGTCGGGCGACCGCTTCACCGTTGCGGACGCCTATGTGTTCACCATCCTGCGTTGGACCGAGCCCGATGAAGATCGACATTTCTGGCTACAAGAACGTCGTCGCCTACATGGACCGGGTCGGCAACCGCGAGAAGGTGCGCCAGGCGCTGCAGGACGAAGGACTGCTCAAGGCGGCCTGACGGCGGAAGCGCTCGGAGGGCGGAGGGCGGCTCCCCTTGCCATCCCGGGCCCGGAGCGCTAGGCAGCCTGAAATGCGGCGCCCACGACATGCTCCCAGTCTCCGTCTTCATCATCGCCAAGAACGAAGCTGACCGGATCGGCGAGACGATCCGGGCGGTGCGCCATCTCACGGACGATCTGGTGGTGGTCGATTCCGGCTCGACGGACGAGACCCGCAGCATCGCCGCCGAACTGGGCGCGCGGGTCATCGAAAATCCCTGGCCGGGCTACGGCCCGCAAAAGCGGTTCGCCGAGGAGCAATGCCGGCATCCGTGGCTCCTGAATCTCGACGCCGACGAGGTCGTGCCGGCCGATCTCGCCGCCGAAATCGAGGGGCTGTTCGCAAGCGGCGAGCCCGCGTGCGCAGGCCTACCGCATCCGCATCGCCGAGATTTTTCCCGGCGAGGCCAAACCTCATCCGCTCGCTTATGCGCTGGCGCCGGTCCGGCTCTACCGCGCGGATCGCGGGCGGTATTCGCCGTCGCCGGTCCATGACCGGGTCGACCTGCAGCCGGCACTCGCGTGGGCAAGTTGCGCGGCGTCGTCCATCACCGCTCCGTCCGCTCTCTCGGCGACCAGCTCGACAAGCTCAATCGCTATTCCGACCAGCAGGCGCAGGATCTGGAAGCCCGCGGCGTCGCCATTCCCACATGGCGCGTCTTCTTCGAACTTCCGGCGGCGTTCCTGAAAGCCTATATCGGCCGCCGCCACGCGCTTCGCGGCACATATGGTTTTCTCACCGCGATGAACTACGCGATCTCACGCCATCTGCGGCTCGCCAAACATTACGAACGCCGGCATGCTGCAGAAGCGCGATCGCCGAGATCGCAACGCTCTAGTCAGGCCGACACAGCGGCGATCGATGCGGATCTCGAGCGTGTAGCGCGGATCCGCGAGTTTCAACTCGACGCAGACCCGCGCGGGCGTGTGGCCCGGCACCACCCATGCATCCCAGACCTCGATTCATGGCCTCGTAGTACGAGCGATGTCGCTGAGCCAGATCGTGGCATGCAGAATGCGCGACTTGTCGCTGCCGATTTCGGCGAGCGATTGTGTCGATCTGCTCGAGCACGTCGGCGGTCTGCTGCGTCCGACGGATTGACCGACGCTCGTCCTCCGGAACATAGCCGGAGAAATACGCCGTGCCGTCGAGGATGGCGATATCGCAGTAGCGCGCCGCGACGCCGATCCGCTTGATATTCGTCATGCGTCTCGATCCCTCCTGCGGATCGGCTGCCCGTCACGCCGCCGGCTGCGTCCTCGACCGAGAGAACCTGCAACCGGTGGATCTCGCCCGTCCGGCTTGGCCAGGTGATCGACTGGCCTTCCGACAGGCCGATCAGCGCGGCGCCCACGGCGTCATGATCGAGATGCGCTTCTCCGCGATATTGGCGTCTTCCGGAAACACCAGCGTGACACGCTCGGTCCGGCCCCTTAGTTCGTCACGAAATGTCAGCGTCGAGCCCATGGTGACGAGCTTTGCCGGCACATGGCCGCGACGCACGATCTTCGCGCGTTCGAGTTCGGCCGAGAGGTAATCGGACACCTCCGGCATCCGGCTCGCGGCGGCTTCCGCCAGACGGGTCAGCCGAACGTGATCGGCCTCCGTCATGACGATCTTCGGGCGACGTTCGGTGCGGTATCGGAGGCTGGGGCGGTCATGGGAACTCTCAAAATTAACTGGAGCGAAGCGAGCTTCGCCGGGAAATGATCGACAGGATGGGTCAAGCGGTCAGGAAATAAGTCAGCCTCCCGAGCAGGGACGCGCGGCGTCGCTGGCTCGGGCTAGGAATGCCAGATGAGTAAACCCGCGCCCTGCGGGCCTCGGCAATGATGAACAAAATGGCTCATGGCCCACAAGCTACCGCTCCAACCGGATTTTGTCAAACGGAGCATTCCCGGAACGCGGATGCCGGGGGCGACAAAACTCCGCAAGTCGTCTGACGGAAAACGTTTTTCTGCACCGTGTGGGCCGGGGATGCGCTGGCCACTCGGGGCGAGATGTGACGGTTTTTTGGAGCTTGACGAGAGCCCCCTGTTCGCGTCTATTGCGCCACCTGTGCGAAGCGAGATTTCCCAAGGATTATTCTTGTTTTTGCGCCCGGAGACGTGGCCGAGCGGCTGAAGGCACTCGTTTGCTAAATGAGCATACCCCAAAAGGGTATCGAGGGTTCGAATCCCTCCGTCTCCGCCATACTAATTCGCTAACTCACTGAAAATAATGGTGCCTTTCGATTGGTTTGGATGTTACCCCAACATCCGCCCTAACGACGCCTAAAGCCTGCGCATGTGTGCGATCTTTCAATAGAAGTGCAGCTGCTTGCAGGAAGAACCGACTGACTCTTAATCAGCGGGTCCAAGGTTCGAGCCCTTGTGCACCCACCAATCTTTTCAAAGATTTAGGTGGATTCCGTTCTGCCGGGCCAAGGCATCTGGTTCTTCTCAGGTTCTTCCTGTGAACCATAGCGCGGACGGAGGTGGCAAAAGAATTCGATGAGAGCCCGTTCAGCATGCAACGCTCGCGAACGACGGCACCGACAGCGATGCATTCCATCTGAAACGATCCTGATCTAGTCTCTATGCCATGTCGATCCTCGCCCGTTTCACCCGCTACGCACCCGTGGCGCATTGTGGCGATCGTCCTGTGCGCCGTCCTCGCCGCTGGGCCCTCTCGCGCGCAAGCACAGGCGCCGGGAACACGGCCAGCCATTGAGGCGCAGTTCCGGGACTGGCTGGCGCGAACCGTCTGGCCTGATGCGCAAAAACAGGGCGTCTCCCGGGAAACGTTCGAGCGCAGCCTGGTTGTGGTCACGCTCGATTGGGACCTTCCGGAGCTTCAGCCGCCCGGCTTGGCGACACCGCCGGACGACCAACGGCAGGCGGAATTCCAGAGCCCGGGGCGCTATTTCGCGGAGCGCCAGCTCGCCTCGCTCGCAAAGGCTGGGAAGGACCTCCTGAAGCAATGGGCGCCGACCCTCGATGCGATCGAGCGGCGCTACGGAGTGCCGCGCGAGATCATCGTCGCGATCTGGGGACGGGAGTCGCATTTCGGCCGCGTCACGCCGCAACACCAGGCTCTGAGGGTTCTCGCCACGCAGGCCTTCATGGGGCGGCGGCGCACGCTTTACTACCCGGAACTCCTGGCGGCCCTGGTGATCCTTGAGGAAGATCATCTGCCGGGGGAAACCTTGCTGTCGTCCTGGGCCGGGGCGATGGGGCAGCCGCAGCTCCTACCCACGAAGTTCTTGCGTTACGCCGTTGACGGAGACGGTGACGGACGGCGGGACATCTGGCGCTCCGCGCCCGGATAGCCTCGCGTCTATCGCAAACTATCTGCGCGAGCACGGCTGGGGCCCGGATCGGAGCTGGGGCGTGGAGGTGCGCGTGCCTGGGGGCGTTTCTTGCACCCTCGAAGGGCCGCAGCAGGGCAGAGCAGTGCGGGAGTGGGTGCGCCTCGGCCTCACCCCCGTGGGCAGCGCCTCCTTGCCAGAGCAGAACAGCAACTCAACCACCTTCCTGCTGATGCCCGCGGGCCGTCTGGGACCGTCCTTCCTGGTTTCGGAGAACTTCTACGTCCTCAAACGGTACAATAAGTCCGACCTTTATGCGCTCTTCATCGGCCATCTCGCCGATCGGATGCGTGGCGCCCCTGCCTTCGAGGGGGCGTGGGGGCCGGTGGACGCGATGAAGCGCGGCGATATTCAAGCCATGCAGGAGCGCCTGCAGGCCAAAGGCTACGACGTGGGCAAGGTTGACGGTCTGATCGGGTTTGCAACGCGCACCGCCATTGGCCGGTGGCAGGCAAAAAGCCGGCGCGACGAGACTTGCTTTCCCGATGTTCTCTAATTCAGATGACCCGCTGAGCAGGTTGCTGATGATCAGGATGGATTTCGGTTGTTGCGTTTTAGTCAGTTCATAGGCCGCAAGAGGACCCTCCATTGCCCCCGCTCAAGGTTGCACTTTGACCAGAAGCGGGCCTCCGTCGCGATCGCTTCATTTCCTCGGTTCATATCGCCAGAGTGATGTCGCTCGGCTTCTTCTTTTGACGCCTGCTTCCCAGGAATTCAAATTGGGAAGCATATGGGAAGCGCGCCGTGCTTATCTCTTGCGGCGATTATCCCGCGACATTTGCAACTGCCTTCTAAGCAGAAGGTCCCTGGTTCGAGCCCAGGCGGGTCGCCAAGGATCCCAATGACTTGGGGTGTCGCGGCCTCTATCGGAGGTTTTCTGGTTCTTCCTGTCGCCTGATGCTCCCTCCGTTCGTCCCCATCCTGAGGCGCCGCGTGACTCAAAGGGCAGGCTGCTGGCGGCTGCTTCACGAATAGGGCGGGTTCCGCCTACGCCAAATAGACCCGGGCAGGTGCTGAGCGTGTTTCGATCGGCGGGCTGCCGCGTCTTCGCTGGGAAATTCACTCTTTGAGCGCTTGCCGAGGCGTCTTCCGTCAGCAATGGACTGGCGAGAGGCGACGCTTGCCGCCGAAACGGCCATTCAGTGAGCTTGGAAGCTGAAGCTCTTAGGTTTGAGCCTGGCATGGGAAGGAGCCGATTTTGTTGTGGCCAAGCCGGAGGTCCACGAAGAGCAAGCTCTCGGGCGGTAGCGATGGCCTCATCATGCTCCATCTTGGGAAGCTCCTTGGTTGTATATTCTCGGCCTGCGGGGTCAAAAATGTGAACGATGTACGCTCTGGCGGCGCTAGACGATCCTTCCATAGCGTCTTCCGAGGGTGCGTGAACTATTCGTCAACATAAATTTATGCACCAGACGGCATCGTTGCGAGTCTCTGGGCGGAACGGCACATATGCCTGACGACGTGCTCGGGACAATGTTAACCCAGCTTCAACAAGATCAAAGACAACCGCGTTATGCGACACGATATGATAAATCGTTGCCGGCATCGAACTCGCTTCAATGAGAAATCTGGCGCGATTTAATCAGTCGACCACCTAGAGCATAACTGCCAAGGTGAAAGTCTAGGGTTCCAATTCCTTCCCCCGCCATTGTTCAGCAGGTGTCTCAGAAGCTAACATCGACGGAGGGGCAAATTCGGTCCGAGAAGTTGAGTTTCAGCGTACCGCAACTCGTTTAAGTTTGGCTGGGCCAAAGCAATCGAAGTCGGGCGCTGCCATCAAGTAGTCGGTGACGCTCGCCCTACACTCCTGGCGTCAGCCTAGTATCAAATGGAGATTTATCTAACGCACGTCGAACTTCTTGGGGGGCAGGTCGTGGATCTAGCGAATATTCCCGGCGACATCGAAACTCTGATCCGTGCTCGGATCATGGATACAATCTGGGACGGTTCTGCAGGACTTCCTTACAGAAGGACGTGCCTGCCCTCGCCCATAAATATGAGCAGGCGCTTACACAAGAGATGCAGGCCTCTCACATCGGGGGTGATTTTCTCGGGCGAAAGATAATCGCCGAAACGGCCAGTACCATTACCATTCTCGTGCGGGTCACCGACGTTGATGTGCCGTTCCTTCAGGGGCTGAAGTTTCGTTTAGCCCGCGCCGGCATCGAGATCGAGCGTTGGATCAATCTCACGCACGTTGCTCGCGACATTGTCCAAATACGCGACGTCGCGAGTTGGGCGGTAGAGATCGCGTTCACAAGAAGCGGCTACGAAATCTCCATCGGAGGCGGCGTCGACAAGATACAAGGCTTCAAACAGTACCGCGTCGAAGTGAAGTGGGAGGAGCCGCCTATCTACTTCCGGGGATACCTTGCGGAACGAGACAAGGGCGGGTTTCTGTTTGATGTCAATTGCCGTCTGCCGTTCTGCATTCCTTTAGGGCCGACCGGCATCGGCCTCAAAGACATTGGGCTTCTTTACGGAGAGCACTTCGCACCTGAATTGCGGGAGCCCGGATCGCGCGAGACGGCTCTGCAACGGTTGGAGCATGCCACCGCTCTCGAATACGTGAGTTGGGCCCAAAAGGCTGATCTCGAGAAATGGGCTCCCGTGGAGGAGGCTCTCCGGATTTACGGAATTTCCGCAGTGCTTTGCGATGCGGCCACGAGTGGCGGCCTTATTCGGGTTGAGGAAGCTGGAATTGCATACGCGTTTCAGCTACGGTCCTACCTTTCTGCTAGGAGGAAAGCTGTACCTTCTGAGCATCGGGGAAGTGGCGGACGTCCGGGGGGCGATTGACGTACGCTCCCGAAGCTTCGCAATTGGTGGTTATACGGGTTTCGCAGTCATTCCCTGGTGGGAAGAGGCACTGCACTTCGACGGTTCGGTGGAGCTCAACGCGTCTCTCCGCGATCAAACCCAAACCTGGTTCGCAATGGGTGGGACGGATCTCGACGGGTGTGCTGTCAAGCTCCTCGGAGTATTCGAACTACGCGGCGGTTTCATGTTGCAACCGCTGACCCGAGCGAGTGCTCGCGCGCGTGCGCGGCTTGAGGGCAACGCGGAATTCTGCGGGATCGGTGGCGGCTTCAGCCTAGCCTGGAACTCAGGGGCTCACTCGGTTGGAATCCGGTCGAACTTGGCGGCTACGTGGATGTAGAGGGCGGCGCTTGGATCACGGTGGTCGGTGTCAAACTAGGCCTTGGGGTAGGCGCCACACTGGAAGCTCAACTCCCTAAACCGAAGAAGTTCAGTCTCGACGTCACCTTCACCCTTAGTCTTCCTTGGCCGATAAATGATAAGCACTTCGATGTCTCGATCTTCGATTTTCAGGATCGCGATGTCGCCCCTGCAATCCCAGCGTTAAACATCCAAGCATCTGACGCCATCGCTTACTTCCATGGGCCGAGCGGTACCTCGGGCCAGCTCACGGCTAGCGAGATGAAAGTCTGGCCCGATGTTGCGTTTGAGCTTCCGCTCCAGAGGAACACGCGACCGCTTGCGACCATCGTCAACGGTGCGGCGACGGACGGCGTGTTCAACGAGGAGGCGTCACCGGAGTCACCCACAGCTTTAACCAACTTGAGATCTACAGCGTTGATCGCGTGACAGGACGGATGGACCCTCGTTACCTGACGTGGCCGCATCCTGGCTCCTGTCTCACGGATCGAGGACGGCGCTAACAAGCCGCCTCGCTATTCCCTGCAACGATCCGTTGAGCTGGCAAACACACGCTCGACTACGCGCAGCCGGACGACATCTCCACAGTGGACACGTACGTCCTGCAGACATTCGGTGCCGGTCCAGCACAGACCTGCCTGCCCAGTCCCCGCCTAACCCCGCCATGTTCCGTGCCGAAAACGTCGAGATTCGAAGTGCAAGTGAGTTCTGGTTAGCGCCGCTCGGCTGGCTTACGGGCTATGGGCGGGCGTTGGCGGGCGGCCGTGAGTACGAGATCCTCACTACTTACGAAGCCCCACCGGTTGGGCGTTTGGCACGCAGCATCAGCTCTTATGAATTGCGGCTGGTCGCGTCTAAACTCTCCCAAGGCTGCGCCTTCACAACGGGGCGTTGGACGGCTGGACCACAATCAGGGACTTCGGAAATGGCTACTTCGAATGGTCCCTTCGCATCTCGCGGCTACCGACGCAGTACACGAGCCCACTCCTCGTCTCCTCCGCTGAAACACCGCTGGTCATCGTGGCCGTCGGTTACACAGAAACCCGTAAATCCGAAATCAAAAATGGACCGCAAACAGTCCTGCGACCGGGCGACTATAGATTTTTTGTCCGTGGCGAGAGTGTAGCGCAGGGCGCACCAAGACGTACCGGAATGGACGGTCATTCGAGACTTTGAGGTCATCCGGCCGCCCCTACGCCCCTACCTCCGCTACGCCACCTTGGGAGACGAGCGTGTCTTCGGGCTGGAGTATGGTGAATGGAACCCCAATCCCCGCGGTACTGGCTTCGGCCATTACCGGAGCGCCTCGGGACTCGTCCGGTCTCGCGTCGGATATCTGTCTTCCATCTACGATCAACTCTGGGTGTCGACGCGCGACGACCTCGCGCTTCAGGTCGCTGCAGTGGTCGCCTGCCGCGAAGGGACGTTGGCCGGGTCAAAGGGGAGCCAAGACTGGCAGATTGCTACCGGCTATGCCCCGCCGGTGGAGGAGGAATTTACCTTCCCGGTGCCGACAGATCTCGGGACGAACATGTTGAAGGTCTACTTCAGCGAAGTGGGCGACGGTTCAGACATCAACCGGGCTCAACCTTTGGACGAGTGGACCTACCGTGTCTCAGCTTACCAGAATTCGACCGAGCATCTGAACCCTAGGCAGGCCGGTCTGAGCCTCGCTTTTGGACCTTTTGGAGCAAAAACCCGTTGCGACGCCACCCGCATCGCCGCTGCCAGGGGGGTTTGATTTCCCAGGCTCACCAGCCGCTGAAATCAAGCCCAGGTGGCACTACCGTGGTTCCGTGCGTACACTATCGGACCTGGCGGATACGCAGTCAGGCCTGGGGTTACTGCGGCTTGGCTGCTCACTTCAGTTAGGCGTACTCGATGCGCCGGATGCTTTAGCGCCGGATTCCCTTTTTTTGGCGACCTCAGGCACCGGATCTAAACGTACTGCTCAACTCAGCTTTGCAGCCGTCGGACTGCTGCTTCGAACGGCAGAACCGTGCGACTGGCGCCGCGTGGACGTGACCCTGGTTGTCGGAGAGTTTGCCGGCGACCACGTGCGCTTTCCAAGTGCGGCTGTCTCCTAGCCCCGACGGCTGCGCCTGCATCCTCCTCGCAACAGCTGAGGATGTGCCCATGAGGCTCCCAGTCGGTGATATGGCCCTACAGATCGAGTTCCATTTGCAGTGCGCCGGACTACCACGTTTGACCCGCGCCGATGACCCCGATCAGACTTCGGAGGTCTTCTCGCTGCCGCATTTTCATCAGCCGTTCGGCACTGCTGGTAAGGATGACACCATGAGCAAGCTGATCCTATGCGACGAGCCGGCCCCGGAAGTATGTCCCGAGGTTTTTCAACTAGCAGTCTCCAATTGGATTGACGCCTCGAATGTAGGCGATGGGGAGCCGCGTCTCCCCCTGCCGGCCCGCTCGGCTGCGCTGGAACTGTCCATTTCTCGCAGGGCCAACACCGGCGTATCCGATCGCGTTTGAGGTCCAACGATCGCGTCCGCTCGAGGCTTCCAGAATGTTCGTACCCAAACCCACGGTGGGACATTTGCCTCGGATCACCGCGCCGAAACAGCTATGGAGGCTCCTTCAAAACCCGAGCCCAACGGTGTTTACCGCTGGAGCTGGTGTTTGCGATCATGTCCAAGCCGTTGTACCACGATGGGCGCTAGAGCATCGCAGGTCACCGTCTCGCTGATCGGGGTCGATGGACGCGCAAAGGCAGTTGCGGAGGTTGGCGCAAACGATCAGCTATACGTCGAATTTTCGAACTTGCACGCATTGATCCTGTCGTCAGCCACCGAAGTCACCGAGGCTATCGGCCTCGACCTGATTAGGGATCAAGATTTCCCCCTTTGCAACCATCGCGCAAATCGACGCTCGCTACTGGATAAACAGCCCCTTAATGGGGGTCGCTACGCGCCTGATGGGCCGCTCGGGCCCGTACGTGACGATGCCCGCGCCGGAGTGGAACGAGCTTGCTAGGCGGGGCCAAACGCTGGTCGCAGCGCTGGACGGCGGCGCTGCGCCGACCCGACCGACCTCGCCTTCGTACAGCTCTACGCAGCTAATCTCTGGGAAACTTCGGTGCTAATGGGCATGGGCTTCCTAGACGGTGAGCACCCAGTGGGGACCTCGCCGGATCAGATCGATCTCAGCTCGATGTTGCAGGCGCCGAGCACGGACATCTTCGCCTACCGCATCCGCGCCACTATGCCGGGGCCTAGTGGTGGCGTCAGAATTGATAGCTCGGTCTGTTTTGCATCTTGGGAACTGATGATCCGACTTGCGCCCGCGAAATGCCGAGCTGTCGACGTGCCCGTGACGCGCCTTGAGCGGGTTAATTTCATTGATCAGGGTGCGACACCTGACAGTCCCGTCCGTTCGGCTGACCCGAAGGACAAGAAACAATATGCGATAGCGATTGGGAACTCGCCTCGGGTCCTGCTGCGACTGAGCGATTGATCACTACTCCGCGCGCTACCGACAGCGCAATCACAAGCGAGCCCTTGAGGATGTCGGCGAATTCTCCTCGGACGGTGGTATGCAGCCCGTTCTCTATCGTGGGCTCACTCGCCTTGAACGCCGCGAGCACCGCTTCAAAGTCCCGTTCTTCGATAGCGACGTGTGGCTCGAGCATACCCCAGCTGACTATTGGGATCGGCGCCTCTCGCCTATATCCACGAGGTCTATCCAACCAACGATCAAATACGATGGCCTTTGCATCCCGATCAAGGATGCTGCGTGCCATCCAGCGGCTTCGTCCGCGACACCCCCTCCGTCACGCTTACGTTCGACGAAAGGTCGACTTGGCGCGCCGACGCGCTCGCCACCTACGCCCGTGGGCAAGTCGCAGTGCTCATGCGTCGGCCAAATCTCGTTGCGCTCACAGCAGAAGCGACGATTGGACCGGCTTCCCCAACCGATGATGGCGCATGGTCGGCGACCTTGACGACCGATTTGACGCAAACGCAGCTTTCGGAGCTCGTAGCGGTGTCCTCGTGGCGGGTGCCATGTCCGCCTTTATCAAAACCTTTGGGCCTCTGGCGCGTCGCGAGGTACTGTGCACATTCGAAGTTGATGCGCACTGCGCCGGCGGAGAGCTTTATGAAGTGGGTGCAGATGGCGCTAAAGCGACGCTTTCGGAACCAAATGGATCCGGGCGTCTCTGGTTGGAAATAACTCGAAGTCGACACTCCTGCCAACAGGGATACTTGATCGCTTCACGGTTGAGGGGCAACTACCGCAGCTGGAGGCAAGCACCCTTCTCTCATTCGCCACGCGTGTCGTCCTGGATTTTGAAGCCCAGCAACTGCATGGCCCACTCACCCTGCCGGTGGCGGCGCCATACCTTTGTCCGGCGCCTATCCGTCCGGAACTCTGTATTGTCACACGCCAGCTCGGCGTCGACTTCTACGGCCGCGCGCTCATTCGGGTGGAGGCCGATCGATGCGATTTGTTCCCTGAGCAGTACGACGCCTCCTTGGCACTTGCGCCCGGATTGATCACAACGGACGTCGATTTTGCGACGATGCGGACCGGTGGACTCTTTGGTCAACAGGCGCCATTC
>CAWINL010000003.1:7500-126235 GCA_963837375.1 uncultured Alphaproteobacteria bacterium
CTCAAGATCCGCCTGCCGCGCGGACGCGAGCTCGAAGGCCGCGCGCTCGCCGAGTTCAAGCGCCAGCGCGAGCAGGTCGACGAACTGATGACCCATGCCAACGCCTCTGCGAGCCTCTCCCAACGGGCCGAGATCCGCTGAACCCGCATGATCGATCTCCTCACGATCGTCCTGCCGATCTTCGGCCTGATCGCCATCGGCTACGTCGCGCGATGGGGAAGCTTCATCTCGGAACGCGCCGGCGAGGGCCTGTCGGAATTCGTCTTCAAGCTGTCCCTGCCCTGCCTGATCTTCAGGACCCTCGTGCGCGCGGAGATTCCGGCGGTTCAGCCATGGGGCTACTGGATCTCCTATTTCGTCGGGGTCGCGGTCGTCTGGGCGCTCGCGGCGCGTCATCGGCGCGCCGCTTCTTCGGATCTGGCCGGCGTGTCGCAGGTCGTGGCCGGCTTCTCGGCCGGTCAGGCCAACACGGTCTTCGTCGGCGTGCCGATGATCCTCAAGGCCTATGGCGAGGCGGGCGCCGTGCCGCTTTTCCTGCTGATCGCCGTCCATCTGCCCGTCACCATGACGCTGGCGACGATCCTGGCCGAAGGGCGCCAGGCGTCTCCCCTGCTGATCCTCCGGCGCCTCGTGACCCACCCGATCGTGGTCGCGATCATCGCCGGATCGGCCTGCCGGCCGTTCGCGGCCGCATCGTGCCCGCTCCCGCTCTGGCAGATCGTCGATCTGCTCGGCAGCGCCGCCGTGCCCTGTGCGCTCATCTCAATGGGAATCGCGCTCTACCGCTACGGAATTGCCATGGGCTGGAAGCTGCCGGCCTCTGATCTCGGTCCTCAAACTCGTCGTCCACCCGCTGATCGTGCTGCTGCTCGCCCGCTACGTCTTCGACGATGCCGCCGGTCTGGGCCGGCGTCGCGGTGCTGTTCGCCTCCTGCCCATCGGGCATCAACGCCTATCCTGTTTGCCGAGCGCTACGGCGAAGGCGTGGCGCTGGCGTCGAGCTCCGTCTGCCTCTCGACGGTTCTGGCGCTCGGCTCGACCCTCTTCTGGCTGTGCGTGCTCGGGGTCGGCTAGGGCCGAATCGCTCAGCCAAATCCCAGCATCCGCCGCACGTCCGCCGCCGACATCCCCCGCTCTCGCAATTCCCGCAAGCGTCTCGCGAGAAGCGGCTTTTCGCGAGCTTGTCGCCCTGCTGCGTCCGGTATGAGCGCGTGATGGTGATAGATGGGTGTCGGCAGGCCGAGCAGATCGCTGCAGCAGGACGTGCAGGTCGGTCGCGGCCTCGAGATCCTGGCCGCGCACCACATGGGTGATCCCCTGCAGGGCGTCGTCCACGACGACGGAGAGATGATAGCTCGTGGGAATTTCGCGACGGACGATGACGGCGTCGCCCCAGCGCGCAAGGATCGACCGTTTGGAGGGACATTTCGCCATGCGCCTCGAGGCGGCGATACGCCAGCTTCTCCGGAACCATCCTGCAGGGCAGCCGCCATGTCGATCCGCCAGGTATGAGGGTCGCGCGCTCTCGACGCTGCCCGGCGTGACTTTGTCGGCAGGTGCCGGGATAGAGCGGCGCGCCGTCCGGATCGCGCTGCCAGGATCTTCGCCCGGCGAGTTCCGCGAGCCGGACGGTCTCGGCCATGTCCCGGCGTGAGCAGAAGCACGGATAGACCAGGCCCCGCTCCCGCAGCGTGGCGAAGGCCGCGATGATAATCGCCGAAATGCTCCGATTGCCGTGCGGACGGGCTGCTCGAATTTGAGCCCAAGCCAGGCCAGGTCCTCCGCGATGGCGCTCGACGAATTCCGGCCGGCAGCGGGTCACGTCGATATCCTCGATCCGCAGCAGCAGCCGGCCGCCGAGCCGCTCGGCGAATGCGCGCATTGAGCAGCGCCGAATAGGCGTGCCCCAGATGCAGGCGGCCGTTGGGGCTCGGAGCGAAGCGAAGAACGGGAACGGTCAAGGCTGCCTGCGCCGGTCAGGGAGGACGCGGGAAGTAACCTCGGCGAATCCGCCGCGGTTCTCAAGGGCGTACGGCGGCTTGACGCCTTCGGTCAGGTGGCGCGAGGTGAGTGTCCACCATCAGGATCCCGCATGCTCGACGGCCCGCGCCTCTCCCCGAAATCCGGCACCACCCGGCAGCTCGTCGTCTTTCTCCACGGGCTACGGCGCCGACGGCGGCGATCTGATCGAATTGGCGCATCATTGGCGCGACGGGCTGCCCGACGCCGCCTTCGTTGCCCCGCACGCGCCGGATCCCTGCGAAGGGGCGCCCATGGGCCGGCAATGGTTTCCGCTCACGATGCGCGATCCGGCGGAATTGTGGCGCGGCGTGACCGATGCGGGACCGTCACTCGAGGCGTTTCTCGATGCGGAACTCGCCCGCCACGGGCTCGCGCCCACGGATCTCGCCCTCGTGGGCTTCAGCCAGGGCACCATGATGGCGCTGCATGTGGGTCTGCGTCGAGAGGCCCGCCTTGCCGGCATCGTGGGCTATTCGGGGCTCGTCGTGCTCGAAAGCGGCAGAGGGTCCCGAGAGCCTGAAGGAACAGGCCCGCGCGACGCCGCCGATCCTGTTGACCCACGGCGATCGCGACGAGGTGCTGCCGGTGGAGATGTTCCATTTCACCCGGGAAGCCTTGGCGGCCGCCGGGATCCCGTGCCAGTGGCATCTCACGGCCGGCCTGTCCCACGGCATCGACGCGGAGACCCTCCGGCAGGGCGGGCTGTTTCTCCGACAGGCATTCGGCCTGTCCTCCCAGCCCGTCAGACCCGATCGTGGCCCTGACCCCGCGCGACCTTGAGCGCGGCGTCGGCCCCGGCGCGCAGCATGCCGGCGTCGCTCGACACGGAGATGAGATGGAAGCCCCGGCCGTACAGGGCGGCTGCCCGTTCGCCCGACGCTGCGAAAACGCCCGCCACCTTGCCGGCGGCGCGGCTTCGCGCCACCGCGTGATCGAGCGCCGTCTTCGACGGCGGCGCTGGTGGGGTTGAGCTCGCGACCGCCCGATAACCCGATGGACAGGTCGCCGGGTCCGATGAAGACGCCGTCGATCCCCGGCACGGCCAGGATCTCGTCGATGATGGCAAGGGCCTCGCGGGTTTCGACCATGGCGAGCGCCACCGTCAATCCGTTGGCGGCCCGAAAGTAGTCACCCGGCTCCAGACCGGTCACCGCCAAGGCGCCATGCGGCCCCCAGCTGCGCTGCCCGAGGGGCGGATATTTCATGAAGTCCGCGAAGAGATGGGCGTCCGCCACCGTATTGACCATCGGCGCGATGACGCCGCTGGCGCCCGCATCGAGGAGTCGCGACGCCGTGGCGAATTCGCCGACGGGGATGCGCACGATGGCGGGCTTCCCCGCCGCCGCGATGAGGGGGATCGCCCTGACGGCCACGCTGTAGTCGATCGCGCTGTGCTGCATATCCAGCACGACCGCGTCGAACGCTTCGCGGGCAAGGACGGCCGACACCGTAGGGTCCGGCAGGCCGCACCATGCGGCAAGCGCCGGGGAACCGGCATTGAGCCGGTCCGGGAGGTTCGAAGATCGGGGCATCGGCACGTCCTGAGCGTCAATGAAGGATCAACCGGCGGCGCCGGTCGGGACGAATGGGAAGGACTAGCGTCCGGCCTGGATCTCGTCGACGGCCTGCTGCATCCGCGCATTGAGGGCGTTCGCAAGCTCGGTGTCGCTGACCTGCTGGCCGGCAGCCGTCAGGTCGGCCTGCACCTTGCGCAGGACGTCCGCATCCCCGGCCTCCTCGAAATCCGCGAGCACGACGGTCTTGGCATAGGCGTCCGCGTCCGCGCCGGTTTTGCCGAGCCGTTCGGCCGCCCATAGGCCGAAGAGCTTGTTGCGGCGAGCCGTCGCCTTGAACCGAAGTTCCTGATCGTGAGCGAACTTCTTCTCGAAGGCATCCTTGCGCTCGTCGAAACCGGACATGGGCGTTCCTTTCAATGGTGTGTTCTGGCGATATAAAGGCGCCGGACCCCAACCGCCAGAGCCGGACCCCTGTGAAAATTCTCTTTCGCGGCGATCCGCGCGCTTCCTCGCCTGCGGCGTCGTTGCTGCGTTGTGCTTGGAGGTGGGATCGGATAGGTTGCGCGCGAGCCGGGGACGATCCCGATCGTGCCCGCGCCAGCTGCGGATCCCCTCACCACCAGGAGCCACGGCAATGGATTTCCTCAAACCACGGTATACGCCTATAAATCGTCGCCGCCGCATCTATGAGGGCAAGGCGAAGGTCCTCTATGAAGGTCCGGAGCCAGGCACGCTCATCCAGCACTTCAAGGATGACGCGACCGCCTTCAATGCCAAGAAGCATGAAGTGATCGACGGCAAAGGCGTGCTCAACAACCGGATTTCGGAGTACATCTTCCAGAATCTGAACGATATCGGCGTTCCCACGCACTTCATCCGCCGCCTCAACATGCGCGAGCAGCTGATCCGCGAAGTCGAGATCATCCCCCTCGAGGTGGTGGTGCGCAACGTCGCGGCCGGCTCGCTGTCGACCCGGCTCGGCATCGAGGAAGGCACCCAGCTGCCGCGCTCGATCATCGAATTCTATTACAAGAACGATGCGCTCAACGACCCGATGGTCTCGGAAGAGCACATCACGGCCTTCGGCTGGGCGACCCCGCAGGAGATCGACGACATCATGGCGCTCGCCATCCGCGTCAACGACTTCCTGTCCGGCATCTTCCTCGGCGTCGGCATCCGCCTCGTCGATTTCAAGATGGAAACCGGCCGCCTGTACGAGGGCGACATGATGCGGATCGTCGTCGCCGACGAGATCTCGCCCGATTCGTGCCGCCTCTGGGACATCAAGTCCAAGGACAAGCTCGACAAGGACCGCTTCCGCCGCGACATGGGCGGCCTCGTCGAGGCCTATACGGAAGTCGCGCGCCGCCTCGGCATCATGTCCGAGAACGAGAAGCCCAATCTGGGCGGCCCGCGCCTCGTGCAGTGACGGCACCGGCGAGGCCCGACTTGACGATCCGATGCCCGGCTTTCCGCCGGGCATTGTCGTTTGGGCTGGCGCTCCGGCCCGGCTTTTCGCCGGGCATTGTCGTTTGGGCTCGTTATTCTCGCGCTTTCGGCCTGCGGCTACATCCCCCGGCCCGTCGAAGGGCGTGCCGCCGGGCGCTCCGTGGGAGGCGCTTCCGCTTGCGGAAATGGCTGGCGGAGGATCGCGCCGAGCCTCAGGCCTGGCCTTCTGCGCGCCGCCGGAATGCCGCCCCGGCCTGGTCGTGAGCGTGATCGACCTGAAGGGCCGCGGACGCCGACGATCTCGGAAGGCCTGCTCAAGGACCCGTCCCGCCTCGCGCAAGCGCTCCGGACAAGCCGAAGCGCCATCGGCAAGGTCGCAGACGATCGTCTCGACCGCGCCGCCTCGACGGGCCGGCCTCCCACGGCTTCGCGATCAGCCTCGCGCCGTCCGACGGCGGGAAGGCTCCGGCCTATGGGGCAACGCTCGGCCGCCGCTCCGGCGACACCCTGAAACTCGTCCTCGTTATCGGCGACGATCGAGACGCCGTTCTCGACGACCGTGCGACAGGTCGCCGAGCGCATGAATTGGCGCCCTGAGACGTTGTGTCTTGGGCCCAATCCCGTTAAGGCCGTTGGCGATCAGACAACAGCCCGAGGATCCCATGAAAGCCCGCGTCACCGTGACCCTCAAGAACGGCGTTCTCGATCCCCAGGGCAAGGCCATCGAAGGCGCGTTGAAGTCCCTCGGCGTCGAGGGAATCGACGGCGTCCGCCAGGGCAAGGTTTTCGACATCGAGCTGGGAACGACCGACAAGGCCAAGGCCGAAAGCACACTCAAGGCCGCCTGCGAGAAGCTTCTGGCCAATACGGTGATCGAGAATTATCGCGTCGAGATCGCGTGAGGCAGCCATGAAATCCGCCGTCGTCGTATTCCCCGGCTCCAATCGCGAAGGCGACGTCATGCGGGCGCTCGCGCAGGCGGGCTCACACGGTCGAGAAGGTCTGGCATGCCGAGACCGCGCTGCCCTCCGGCACCGACCTCGTCGTGCTGCCCGGCGGCTTTTCCTATGGCGATTATCTGCGCTGCGGCGCCATCGCGGGCCGGGCGACGGTCATGGATGCGGTGCGGGCCCATGCGGCGCGCGGCGGATTGGTGCTGGGCATCTGCAACGGCTTCCAGATCCTGTGCGAATCCGGGCTGCTGCCGGGCATCCTGATGCGCAACGCCAACCTGAAATTCATCTGCCACCGGCAGTTCCTGCGCGTCGAGCGCAACGACACGGCGTTTCACCAGGCGCTACGCGAAGGGACAGGCCATCGACGTTTGCGTGGCCCATGGCGAAGGCAATTACACCGCCGATCAGGAGACCCTCCGCCGCCTGGAAGGCGACGGGCTCGTGGCGTTCCGCTATTGCGATGCGCGCGGCGAGGTGACGGACGACGCCAATCGCAACGGCTCGATGAACGCCATCGCGGGCATCTATTCCGAGAAGCTCAACGTGCTGGGCATGATGCCGCATCCCGAGAATCTGATCGAAAATCTCGTTGGCGGCACCGACGGCCGCGGCCTGTTCGAGAGCCTCGTGTCGAGCGCCGCGAAAGCGGCTTGAATGCAAGACCGGGGACGACGCTCCCCGCCTCTTTCGGATCGGGTTGAAGCCCACCTCGAATGAGGCCACCTGATTGCCCAACCGCCCGGCCCGCTGGCTGAGCAAAAAAGCGAGAGCCCGATGATCCGCAACGACGTCGCCATCACCCCGGATCTGGTCAAGGAGCATGGGCTGACGCCTGACGAATATCAGCGCTTCGTCGACCTGATCGGCCGCACGCCCACCCTCACCGAACTCGGCATCGTCTCGGCCATGTGGAACGAGCATTGCTCGTACAAATCCTCGCGCCTGCACCTGCGCGGATTGCCCACCAAGGCCCCTTGGGTCATCCAGGGACCGGGCGAGAATGCGGGCGTGATCGATATCGGCGACGGGCTCGCCTGCGTGTTCAAGATGGAAAGCCACAACCATCCGTCGTTCATCGAGCCCTATCAGGGCGCGACCACCGGCGTCGGCGGCATCCTGCGCGACGTCTTCACCATGGGCGCGCGCCCCATCGCCTGCCTCAACTTCCTGCGCTTCGGCGAGCCGGACCATCCCAAGACCCCGCACCTCGTCTCGGGCGTTGTCGCGGGCATCGGCGGCTACGGCAATTCCTTCGGCGTGCCGACGGTCGGCGGCAGCGTCGGATTCCATCCCCGCTACAACGGCAACATCCTCGTCAACGCCATGGCGGTGGGCCTCGCGCGCACCAACGAGATCTTCTACGCGGCCGCGACCGGCGTCGGGAATCCGATCGTCTATCTCGGCTCGAAGACCGGCCGCGACGGCATCCACGGCGCCACCATGGCGTCAGCCGAGTTCGACGATGCGTCGGACGAAAAGCGCCCGACCGTGCAGGTCGGCGATCCTTTCGCCGAGAAGCTGCTGCTCGAAGCCTGCCTCGAACTGATGAAATCCGGCGCCGTCATCGCCATCCAGGACATGGGCGCGGCGGGGCTCACCAGTTCGGCCGTCGAGATGGGCGCCAAGGGCAATCTCGGCGTCGAGCTCGACCTCGACAAGGTGCCGTGCCGCGAAGAGGGCATGACCGCCTACGAGATGATGCTGTCGGAGAGCCAGGAGCGCATGCTCATGGTGCTCAAACCCGGCATGGAGAAGGAGGCCGAGGCGATCTTCGTCAAATGGGGCCTCGATTTCGCGATCATCGGAAAGACCACCGATACGCTCCGGTTCGTCGTCAAGCACCACGGCGAGGTGATGGCCGATCTCCCGATCAAGGAGATGGGCGACGAAGCGCCGCTCTATGACCGCCCGCACGTGACGACCCCCGCCAAACCGGTGATCGCCCCCGAGAGCGTCGCGGCGCCGATGTCCGGATGCGGATGCCCTTCTGAAGCTCGTCGGCTCGCCCGACCAGAGCTCGCGACGCTGGGTCTGGGAGCAATACGACCACCTGATCCTCGGCAACACCGTGCAGATGCCCGGCGGCGACGCGGCGATCGTGCGCGTCGAGAACGGGCCGAAGGGCCTGGCGCTGACCACCGACGTCAACCCGCGCTATTGCGAAGCCGACCCGTTCGAGGGCGGCAAGCAGGCGGTGGCCGAGGCCTGGCGCAACATCACGGCGGTGGGCGGCGTGCCGCTCGCGATCACCGACAACCTGAATTTCGGCAGTCCGGCGCGCCCGGAAGTGATGGGCCAGTTCGTCGGTTGCCTGCGCGGCATCGGCGAGGCCTGCCGCGCGCTCGACTTCCCCGTCGTGTCGGGCAACGTGTCTCTCTACAACGAGACCAACGGCCAGGGCATCCTGCCGACCCCCGCCATCGGCGGCGTCGGCGTTCTGGACGACGTGACGGTCCACGCCTCGGTCGCCTTCAAGCGCGAGGGCGACGCGATCATCCTGATCGGCGAGACGGAAGGCTGGCTCGGACAATCGATCTATCTCGCCGATATCTGCGGCCGCGAGGAAGGCGCGCCGCCCCCGGTCGATCTGGCGATCGGAACGTCGCAACGGCGATTTCGTGCGCCAGCTCATCCGCTCGGGACAGGTCGACACCGTCCACGATTGCTCGGATGGCGGCCTTGCGCTCACGCTCGCCGAAATGGCGATGGCGGGCGGCATCGGCGCGACCGATCAGCGCCGAGCCAGAAGACCTGCCCCGTCACGCCTTCCTGTTCGGAGAGGACCAGGGACGCTACGTGCTGGCGGTGCCGCAGGACGCAGCCGCCGACATTCTCTACGAGGCAGCAGCGATCGGCGTTCCGGCGGCGCTTCTCGGCATGACCGGAGGCGCCGCGTTGATTCTCCCCGGCGAGCAGGCCATATCGGTCGCGGCGCTGAAGACCGCCCACGAATCCTGGCTTCCGGATTACATGGCCGGCAAGGCCTGAGGACGTCAGATCCATGCCGATGAATGCAACCGACATCGAAACCCTGATCAAGGCGGCGATCCCCGATGCCGTCGTCGAGATCAGGGATCTCGCCGGCGACGGCGACCACTACGCCGCGACCGTGACGTCCCTCGCTTTCAAGGGAAAATCCCGCGTCCAGCAGCACCAGATGGTCTATGGGGCGCTGCAGGGCCGCATGGGGGGCGTCCTGCACGCCCTTGCGCTGACGACGGTCGCACCCGACAATTAGGATCGAGACCCGGCGCCTTGAACGCCGCGGAACAGGAGAGACCGATGACCGATGCCCGCCAGGCGATCGACAACGAAGTGAAGTCCAACGACGTGGTGCTGTTCATGAAGGGCACGCCCCAGTTCCCCATGTGCGGCTTTTCGGGCCAGGTGGTGCAGATCCTTGGGTATCTCGGCGTGCCGTATAAAGGCGTCAACGTCCTCGACGACGAGGGCATCCGCCAGGGCATCAAGGAATATTCGAGCTGGCCGACCATTCCCCAGCTCTACGTGAAAGGCGAATTCGTCGGCGGCTGCGACATCACCCGCGAGATGTTCCAGGCCGGCGAATTGCAGCAGCTCTTCGTCGACAAGGGCATCGCGGTCAAGCAGACGGCCTGAGACAGGCGTCGGCAGGGCGATCGAAGGCGGGGCAAGGCTCCGCCTTTTTTGTGTTCGGCCGGCATTGCCCGCGACATCGCTCCAATGGGCAAACGCCCCGCCTCGCCCGCACAATATCTCGTCCCGGTGCAACAAAGCCGCACGTTCTCATGATGCGGCGCCGGGGCCGGGGGTTTTTGCAATGATCGAAGAGCGCACGAATGTCATCCCGCTGAAACGGCGGGACTTTCGCAACGCCGCTGCCGCCGCCGAAGACCATTCTCGAGCGGATATACACAGCCGGCTCCCTTGCGCTTCCGGCCGACGACGTCGCCACCAAGATGGCGGCGGTGATGCTGCAGGCCTTGGGCTTCATCGTGATCGACGAAATTCTGGCGGACGGGACGCCGCGGCGGCTCGAAAGGGGCAAGGCCCGCTCGGCGATGGACCGGCCTTGGCGCCTCGCCAAAGCCGGATTTTCAGGAGAAATCGGAGTGCCGGACGCGACCATTGCCGACCGCTAGGGCCTCACGGCCTGCCTCTCGATGAACGCGACGGCATCCGGCGAGGCCCATTCGGCGGGGCCTTTGAGAAGCGCGATCTCGCACCCCGATCGAATCGACC
Organism: uncultured Alphaproteobacteria bacterium; assembly: GCA_963837375.1. Classification (GTDB taxonomy): domain Bacteria; phylum Pseudomonadota; class Alphaproteobacteria; order Rhizobiales; family Beijerinckiaceae; genus Microvirga. Next base: position 17,666 of record CAWINL010000003.1, read on the forward strand.
AGCATCGTTGTCGGCAATCCGACCGCATGGCCCGATTTCTGCAGGACTTGCAGGAGCTTCCCGCTCGGATCCGCATAATAGGCGAGGTTGCGGATGCCGTTCTGCTGCAGCCAGGCCTTGGGTTTCTCCGGGTTGCGCGTGTCGACATTGATCGCCACGACCTCGAAGCCCGGGCCGCCGAACTCGGCCTGCAGCTTGTCCAGCGCCGGCATCTCCTCGCGGCAGGGCACGCACCAGGTCGCCCAAAGGTTGACGAGCACCGTCCGGCCCTTGAAATCCGCAAGCTCGCGCGGGCGCTCATCGGCGTCTTTGAAGGCCACGACCGGCGGCGGCTTGGGGGCCGCATTGAGGGCCAACGCGGCGACTTCGCCCCTTGCCAGGGGCTTGAGCCGCTCGGACAGGCCCGCCGAGGCGCGGCATTCGCCGGTCTCGGGCGGCGCAGCACCTCTTGTATGCAGAATGTAGAACCCGGCGGCCGCGCCAAGGACGAGAACGAGAGCAACCGGGATCATGCGGGAGCGGGAAAGGATCGACATGGCGGGGATGTGCCGTGTTTTGGCCCAAGCCTCAAGCGAACAAACGCTGAGCGACCAACGAACTTCATCACGATCACGTGGCGCAGCCTAGGTCCACGTTTTGCAAGGGAGACCCCGGCACACAAGGTGCGCCGGGGTCGTCCCGATTATCGGGATCAGATGACGAAGAAGTCGCCTGCTTTCAGGTTAAGGCCCCGGGCCAGCTGGGCAATGACAACTTCGCCGCCCCGCCCCGTGCCGTCGGCGTCGAAGGAAAGGACACCCGTCGCCTTGTCGTAGAGAACGCGATCCTGAGCGTCCCCCGCATTGGCGCCGACGTGGAAGGCGTCGGAGCCGAGTTTGCCGGCCTTGCCGAGCTTCGCCATGAACCTGTTCTCGAGTTCGAAGGTGTCATCCCTGACATTGAAATCCAGGACGCGGTCGATGTTGGTCCGTGATAACCTGGTGTCGAATACGTACGTATCGTTGCCAAGCCCGCCGCGCAGAACATCGTTTCCGAGCCCGCCCTGGAGGATATCGTCGCCCCCGAGCCCTGTCAGGATATCCCGACCCGCGGTGGCCTCAATGGTGTTGGCGGTGTTCGAACCGACCAGGGTGAGACCGGTCTGGCTGAGCGGCGAGGCCGCGAGCAGAAATTCAACCTCGGCTGCGGTCGCAAGCGTATATCCGACACTGGTGCGAACGATATCCACGCCTCCGGCGGCACTCTCATCGACGACATCGAGGGCATTGTCCACGATGTATGTATCATTGCCGGCGCCTCCGATCAGTTGATCTCCTCCGGCAGCGCCATCGAGAATGTTCGCCCCAGCGTTTCCGGTCAATGTGTTCGCGACCCGTTGCCGGTGAGATTGATGGACGCCGCCCCAGATGCGGCGCGAAGGTTCTCAAGGCCGGAAGCCAGAACCGTATTTGCCAAGGCGGAGATAATCGTGTCCGTGCCGGCTGTGTCGACGATGACATCTCCCGCGTTGTCGATCACATAGGTGTCGTTGCCTCCACCGCCTTCGAGTCGGTCGGCACCGGCACCGCCGTCGAGCGTGTCGTTTCCGTCGAGGCCGATAAGCGTATTGCTCCCCGAATTTCCCGTCAGGCTGTTGTCGAGCGTATTGCCTGTCCCGGCAAAATTGCCGGTTCCGGTAAGAACCAGATTTTCGAAGTTGTTCTGAAGTGTATGGGTTAAGGACGCGAGAACCGTGTCGTTTCCTTCATTGACGACCTCCACGAGCGTCTCATTTGCAGCGTCTACGACATATACGTCGTCCCCACTCCCGCCGGTCATCTGGTCGACGCCAAGTCCGCCATCGAGCCTATCGCTTCCGACACCTCCCAAAAGCTCATCATCTCCATCGCCGCCGGACAGCGAGTCGTTGCCGATTCCACCCGTCAAGGATGTTGGCGGATTCATTGCCGATGATGACATTATCCAGAGCGTTGCCGGTTCCGTCGATCGCGCCCTCCCCCGTCGCCAGGGTCAAATTCTCCACGTTCGCGACGGTGACCAGGGAAAAATCGAGCGACGCCAACACGCGATCCGTGCCTCCATCGGCAAGTTCGGTAATGCTATCGCCGGCGTTATCCACCGAATAAGTATCGTTGCCTGATCCGCCGGCGAGGGTGTCGGCCCCGACGCCCCCATCCAGGATATTATCGAAGGCGTTGCCGGTGACGGTATTGTCCAAATCGTTGCCAAGGACGTTGGCGGCCCCGGCGGCAGCTGGCATCGTGAAGGCTCCGGCCTCGGTTCCTTCGAATACGTAGAGTTGCAGAGCTTGGTTGAATAGCGGCATCGAAAGACTCCTTGATGTCTCTAATGGGATAAAAAATCAGCTGATAGGGCGAGTTGTTTCGAATCGTTATACCATGACAGCTACCGGATAACATTCTGGGTTGTAATTGGTTCCCCCTGCGTCAATCCAACCACCCCGATCCACTTCGCAATTCAGGCCGCTGCTCCGCTTGCGCCTGTTCCTGAATTGAAGGTCGTGGAATTCGCCTGACGCGCTTTGGCCCCTCGCATCGCCGCCCGGATGTCGTTATGGTGCGGCCAAGTTTCGGAGCATCTGATGTCGTCCAGCCTCGCGTTCTCCCGTGTCCTTCTGGTCGCGGGCCTTGTCATCCTCGGTCTTTCCGCCTGCGGCCGCCGCGGCGCCCTCGAGGCGCCGCCCGATCCCAACGCGGCGCCTGCCCAACAGGGCGTGGACGGGACGGGCGCATCGCAGGGCGCCTTGCCGTCCCCCGTGGGGACCCCGCGCAAGACATCGAACCGGCCCGTCACCGTGCCGAAGACCCCGTTCATTCTCGATCCGATTCTCTAAGGCGCAGCCATGCATCACTTTGCCTATCGCGACGGCGTCCTGCACGCCGAGGACGTGGATCTGCGTCGGATCGCCGATGAGGTGGGCACGCCGTTCTATTGCTATTCGTCGGCGACGCTGGAGCGACATTATCGCGTCTTCGCGGAGGCTTTTGCCGACCGCGACGCCCTCGTCTGCTATGCGGTGAAGGCCAATTCCAACCAGGCGGTGCTGCGGACGCTCGGCGAACTCGGCGCCGGCATGGACATCGTGTCGGAGGGCGAACTGCGCCGGGCCCTCGCGGCCGGGGTGCCGGGGGAACGCATCGTGTTTTCGGGCGTCGGGAAGACCCGACGCGAAATGGCTTTCGCGCTCGACAGCGGCATCCTGTGCTTCAACGTGGAATCCGAGCCCGAGTTGGAAGCATTGTCCGAAGTCGCCGTTTCCAAAGGGGTGCGCGCCCCGATTTCGATCCGCATCAATCCGGATGTGGATGCCAAGACCCACAAGAAGATTTCGACCGGAAAATCCGAGAACAAGTTCGGCATCCCGATCGCCCGCGCGCGCGATGTCTACACGCGCGCCGCAAGCCTGCCCGGCATCGAGGTCACGGGCGTCGACATGCATATCGGCAGCCAGATCGTCGATCTGGAGCCCTTCGACAACGCTACGGCTCTTCTGGCGGAGCTGGCGCGGGACCTGATGGCGGACGGCCACCATCTGCGCCACATCGATCTCGGCGGCGGCCTCGGCATCCCCTATCGCACCGACAACGAACCGCCGCCGGATCCGCAGGCCTATGCGACCATCATCAAGCGCCACACCGACAATCTCGGTCTCAAGCTCGTCTTCGAGATGGGCCGCCTGATCGCCGGCAATGCCGGCATCCTCGTGACCCAGGTGATCTACGTGAAGGAGGGCGCCGACAAATCCTTCGTGATCGTGGACGCGGCCATGAACGACCTGATCCGTCCGACCCTTTATGACGCCTACCACGACATCAAACCGGTGATCGAGCCCGGTCCGGCGACCGAACGGCTGGTCGGCGACATCGTCGGCCCGGTCTGCGAAACCGGCGATTATCTCGCCCTGGCGCGGGACCTGCCGACCGTCAAGGCGGGCGATCTCATCGCCATCATGACCACCGGCGCCTACGGGGCCGTGACCGCCAACACCTACAACACCCGCCTGTTGATCCCCGAGATCATGGTCAAGAACGGCGGCCACGCCGTCGTGCGTCCAAGGCAGACCTACGACGACCTCATCGGGCTCGATCGGCTGCCCGGCTGGCTGTCCTGAAACAGACAAGCCCCGGTGCCTTTGTTGGTGCCTGAGGGTGCCTCCCCCTTCCGTCCTCGTCATCTTGTGAACGCGTTTCGCCCTCATCCTCGCGTCGTTAGGTCAATCATCGCTGGCCACGACCCGGCGTCATGCTAGCTTCGTCGGGATGTCGCGCTTCACGAGGAGACGGATGGGATGAGCGAAGGCCCGGGCGGTACGCCCGCCCCAAGCCAGACCGTGTCCCGCTTTCGGGAGTTGGTCGTGCGCGCCGGGCAGGGCGCTTGCGATCGAACGGGTATGGCCGCTCGTGTGGCTGCCGATCGCGGTCGTCCTCGTCTTCCTCGACAATCTCCTGGCTCGGGGCTTGGCTCGATCTCGGCGCCGACCGCGCGGATGGTCGGTGTCGGGCTCTTCGTTCTTCTGCTGGCGGCCTCGTTCTGGCCCCTCGTCCGGCTTGCCGCCGCCCCACGCGCGCGGAGGTTCTGGGACGGATCGACCGGGATACCGGGATCGGGCACGCGCCCGCCCACGCGCTCGTCGACACGCTGGCGATCGGCTCCGCCGATCCCGGCACGCGCGCGCTCTGGGCGCTCCACCGCCGCCGCGCCGAGGATGCGATCCGCAACATGCGGGTGGCGGCGGCCGCGTCCCGACATGCCCAGGCGCGACCGCTATGCCCTGCGGGCGGTGGCGGTACTGGCGCTCGTTGCGAGCGCGTTCGTGGCGGGACCCGAAATGGGACCGCGCCTCACCGCGGCCTTCGACTGGCGCAGCCCGCCGAGGCGGGTCCGGCCTTCCGGATCGACGGCTGGGTCGACCCGCCGCTCTATACTCGCGCGCCGCCCGGTCATGATCGATCTCGCCAAGAGCCAGACCTTGCGCGCGCCCGATCCATTCGACGGTCGTGATCCGCATCGCCGGCGAGGGCACGGCCGAGATCACGGCAGGCGCCGGTCTCGCGCCCCTCCCGCCCGAAGCAAGGCGCGCGGACGGATCTGCGCGAGGAGCGCTTCACGCTCGAAGGCAACGCCGAGATCACCGTCAAGACGGGCTTTGCCAGCACGGCCCGCCTGACCTTCGAGGCCATCCCCGACCGGGCGCCGGAAATCGCCTTTTCGGGGCCGCCGGAGGCCAACGACAAAGGCGGCTTCACCCTCTCCTACAAGGGGCGGGACGATTACGGCATCGCCTCGATCGAGGGCCTGGTCGAGCGCGCCGGCAGCCTCACAGGCCGCAGCCTCGTGCCTGCCCCCACGCTCTCTCTGGCGATCCCCAGCCATGAGGATAATGCGCCCGAGACCCGCTCGCTCGTCGATCTGTCGACCCATCCCTGGGCCGGCGCGCAGGTTCGCATCCGGCTGCGCGTGAAGGACGAGGCCGGCCAGGAGGCGCATGAGCGAAACCGTCGAGTTCACCCTGCCGCAGCGGCCCTTCTCCAATCCGCTGGCGAAAGCGCTCGTCGAACAGCGCCGCAACCTCATTCTGGCGCCGGACGATCGCAAGCGCGTCCAGACCGCGCTCGATGCCCTGCTGATCGAGCCCGAAACCTTCACCCCCCAATGGGGCGTGTTCATGGGCCTGCGACTCGGCGCCGACCGCCTGCGCAGGGCGCGCAGCGACGAGGCCCTGGTCGAAGTGGCGGATTGGCTGTGGACCATGGCGCTGCAGATCGAGGACGGCAATCTGTCGGACAGCGAGCAGCAATTGCGCGCCGCGCAGGACCGGCTGAAGGAGGCCATGGACCGCGGCGCGTCCGAACGAGGAGATCAGGCGCCTGACCGACGAATTGCGCCAGGCCATGGACCGGTTCCTGCGGGAATTCGCCCAGCGCATGCAGGACAATCCCACGGCGCAGGATCCCAACGCGCGCCAGCCCGACCGGGTGATTTCCCAGAACGACCTCAACCGCATGCTCGAGAAGATGGAAGACGCCATGCGGCGCGGCGACATGGCCGAGGCCGAGCGCCTGCTCAACGAGCTTCGCAACATCCTGGAGAACCTGCGGACCGCCCAGCCCAACAGCCGGATGACCGACCCCCTCGGCCGCGAGATGCAGCAATCGATGCGCGACCTCGAGGACATGGCGCGCGACCAGCAGAACCTGCGGGACGACACGTTCCGGGACGGCCAGAACCGGCGGATGCAGCAGGGCGATCGGAGCCGGCAGCAGCAGCGCCAGGGCAGCGGCAGCGCGGTCAGCCGGGCGAACCAGGGCGACGATCAGGAACAGGCCGAGAATGGCGAGAACGGCGAGCAGGGAGACCAGCAGCAGCAAGGCCAGGGTCTGAGCCAGCGCCAGCAGGCCCTCCGGGAGCGCCTGCGCGAGATTGCAGCGGCGGATGCAGGGCCAGGGAATGCAGAACGAGCAGGGTCTCGGGGACGCCGAGGACGCCATGCGCGAGGCCGAAGGCGCGCTCGGCCAGGGGCAGGACGGCGAAGCGGTCGATGCCCAGGGCCGCGCTCTCGAAGGCCTGCGGCGAGGCATGCAGGGCATGGCCCAGCAAATGCAGCAGATGCAGCAGGGCACAGGGCAGGGTCAGCAGGGCGGCGAGCAGGCCGGGCGATCAGCGGGGCAATCAGGCGATCCCAAGGGACCCGCGGGCGGGCAACGCAGCGCGACAACGACCCGCTCGGCCGCCCGACGCGCTCCCGCGAGGCGTGCGAGGGCCGGAGCCAATCCCGGGCGTCGAGCGAACGCCGCCGAACGGGCCGCGCCGCATTCTCGACGAACTGCGGCGCAAGCTCGGCGACCCGACGCGATCCCAGGACGAGCTGGATTATTTCGACCGGCTGCTGCGGCGCAACTGACAACTTCGCACTTGCCCGTGCACCTTGCGCTGATGTGCCGGTTCGCGCCACCTTCCGCGCCGCCTTGTTCCTCGCTGATGGAAACCCGATGAACAGTTTCGTCGATCTTCTCGTCCCGCTCGCCGTTCTTGCCGTCGCGATCGTCCTCGTGCTGGGACTTTTCAACATGCTGCGCGGCGGCAATGCGAACACGTCCCAGCGACTCATGCGCATTCGCGTTCTGCTGCAATTCGTGGCCATCATCATCATCATGGGCGTCATCTGGTGGCGCGCGGTTTGATCGTGCCAGTATTGACAGCATCCCGGTCGCCGTCCTCTATAAGACTTCATTAGCCATGGTTCGATATGCTGCCGTGGCCACATTACTCTTTGTTCAGTATTGGAACGACCCCCGTATGCGTTTGGGCACAGTTACAGGTCTGAGCCTTTTGCTCGCAGTCGTCGGCGGCCCCTTGCGCCCTGCGCGCAGGACTGGAAAAAGCCGGCCCGGTACCCAACCAAGCCTGCTGTCGGAATTCCGCTTCGGCTTTTCGGCGCAGGATCCCTGGGGCACCGAGGGCGCGGCAATTCTGGCCAATCTGACGGGCGAAATCCTGTTCGCCAAGCCGTTCACGGCCTCCGACCTCTTCACCAGCTATTTCATTCCCCGTCCCCATGTGGGCGGCAGCCTGAACTTCGACGGCCAGACGAGCTTTGCCTATGCGGGCCTGTCCTGGACCGTCGACATCACGCCGCGCTCTTCGTCGAGGGCAGCCTCGGCGGCGCGTTCCATGACGGCGAGCACCAGCACGCGCCGGCCCGCGCAACGTCGAATCGCTGGGCTGCTCGCCGCTCTTCCGCGAATCCGGCTCGGTCGGCGTGCGGCTTTCGGCGAACTGGAGCGTGATGGCGACCCTCGAGCACCTGACCAATGCCGGCGCATGCTCGGACAATCGCGGCCTGACCAATGTGGGCGCGCGGGTCGGCTATACATTCTGACCGCATCACTCTGGAGAGCCCCATGGTCGTTCTGAACCGGATCTATACCCGCACGGGCGATACCGGCACGACGGCTCTGGCAGCCGGAGGGCGGCGCCCGAAATACGATCTTCGCATCGAGGCCTTACGGCACGGTCGACGAGACCAATGCGTGCCTCGGCCTGGTCCGTCTGCACACGTCGGGCGATCCGCTCGATGCCATTCTCGGCCGCATCCAGAACGATCTCTTCGATCTCGGCTCCGACCTGGCGACGGTCGAGACCGGCAAGCCCCTCCCCTACGCGCCCCTGCGCATCACGCCAAGGTCAGGTCGATCGACTCGAGCGCGAGATCGACGAGATGAACGCGCATCTGTCGACCCTGCGCTCCTTCGTGCTGCCGGGCGGAACCGCCGCCGCCGCCGCCCTCCATCTGGCGCGGACGGTCTGCCGCCGCGCCGAACGCCGCGTGGTCGAACTTGCCGGGAAGCCGGACGAAGTCGTGTCGCCCGAGGCGGTGCGCTATCTCAACCGCCTGTCGGATCTTCTTTTCGTCGCGTCACGCTACATCAACGACAAAGGCGCGCTGGACGTCCTCTGGGTCCCCGGCCAGAACCGCTGAGCCGAGTCATGTTCCTCCCGCTTCACGACGGCGTCCCGCTGAAGAACATGAAGACGCCGCTCGCGACGCGCGCGGCTGATCGGCGACCTGCATCGCCATGTACATTCTGACGTTTCACACGCCGATCGGCGCCGACGAGATGGTGGCGGGTTTCGGGCTGATCCCGGCGGTGCTGTTCGGCGCGGAAATCCTGCCCGACGGCTTTCCCTTCGTGCCGGTCGAGCTGACGCTCGTCGACGAACATCTTCCTGCACGGATCGATGTTTCACCTGATCGGCAACATGCTGTTCCTCTGGGTGTTCGGCGACAATGTCGAGGACGCCATGGGGCATTGGCGGTTTCTCGTGTTTTTCGTCGCTGTGCGGAACCGCCGCCAGCCTCGCTTCATGCGGTGCATCGATCCGGCATCCCACCGCCCGCTGATCGGCGCCTCCGGGGGCGTCTCGGGCATCGTCGCGGCCTATCTCATCCTCTATCCGCGGGTGCGGATCTGGGCCTTGTTCCTGAACGGCATTCCGCTGCGGCTTCCGGCCTATTGGGCGATCGGCTTCTGGTTCGTGCTGCAATTCGCGTCGGCGTTCTTCAGCGCGCGATGACGGCGTGGGGTGGTTTGCGCATCTCGGCGGGTTCGTCGCCGGCGCCATGCTGATCCCGCTGATGCGGCATCGCTACGATCCGCTGCTGGCGCGCGTCGCGGCGCAGGAGGTGCAAGCGCCGCGTTGACAATCGTCGTCTGCGATATAGGGTCCCGGCGAACATTTCCCTGCCCGTCCGGATAGGCGGCGATGCGCTCCATCCGGGCCTGATCTTGCGATGAGGACAGCTCTGATGAAGCTTCTGGTGTGTGTGAAGCGCGTTGTGGATTACAACGTGAAGATCCGCGTGAAGGGCGACGGCTCCGGGGTCGAGCTGGCGAACGTGAAGATGTCGATGAACCCGTTCGACGAGATCGCCGTCGAGGAAGCGATCCGGCTGAAGGAGCAGGGCAAGGCGACGCGAGATCGTCGCGGTGTCGATCGGTCCGCAGCAGGCGGGCGAGACGATCCGCACGGCCCTCGCCATGGGCGCCGATCGCGGCATCCTGGTCAAGACCGACGCGACGGTGGAGCCGCTGGCGGTGGCCAAGCTTCTGCAGAAGGTGGTCGAGCAGGAGAAGCCCGATCTGGTGATTCTGGGCAAGCAGGCGATCGACGACGATGCCAACCAGACCGGGCAGATGCTGGCGGCCCTGCTCGGCTGGCCGCAGGGCACCTTCGCGTTCCGGCTGGCGCCGGCCGAGGGCTCGATCGACGTGACCCGCGAGGTCGATGGCGGGTTGCAGACCGTCGACACTGAAGCTTCCGGCGATCGTCACCACGGACCTGCGCCTGAACGAGCCGCGCTATGCGAGCCTGCCCAACATCATGAAGGCGAAGAAGAAGCCCCTCGACGAGACCAGCCCGGAGGCGCTCGGCGTCGACATCGCGCCGCGTCTGAAGGTGCTCAAGACGGCGGAGCCCGGCGGCCGCAAGGCGGGCGTCAAGGTCGCCTCGGTGGCCGAACTGGTATCCAAGCTGAAGACCGAAGCCGGCGTGCTCTGAGAAGGATCGATTGACCATGACCACATTGCTGATCGCCGAGCACGACAACGCTCATCTGAAGGACGCCACCCACAAGGCGCTCTCGGCCGCCAAGGCCCTCGGCGCACCGGTGCATGTGCTGGTGGCGGGCGCGAATGCCAAGAGCCGCCGCGGATGCCGCGGCGAAGCTCGACGGCGTCGAGAAGGTGCTGCTGGCCGACGCGGCGCCCTACGAGCACCAGCTCGCCGAGCCGCTGGCGGCGCTGATCGTCTCGCTCGCCGGTCCCTATGACGCCATCGTGGCGCCGGCCACCACCACCGGCAAGAACGTGCTGCCGCGGGTCGCGGCTCTGCTCGACGTGATGCAGGTCTCGGACATCACCAAGGTGATGTCGCCCGACACCTTCGAGCGCCCGATCTATGCCGGCAACGCCATCCAGACCGTGCAGGCGACCGACGCCAAGAAGGTCATCACGGTGCGCATCTCCGCCTTCCCGGCGGCGGCCGAGGGCGGCTCGGCCCCGATCGAGACCGTGACGGCGGCGGCGGACCCCGGGCTCTCGACCTTCAAGGGCGAGGAGATCGCCCAGAACGACCGGCCCGAACTGACCTCGGCCAGGATCATCATCTCGGGCGGACGCTCGCTCGGCTCGGCCGAGAACTTCGCCAAATACATCGAGCCGATCGCCGACAAGCTCGGCGCCGCCATGGGCGCGTCGCGGGCGGCGGTCGATGCGGGCTATGCGCCCAACGACTGGCAGGTCGGCCAGACCGGCAAGGTGGTGGCGCCGCAGCTCTATATCGCGGTCGGCATCTCGGGCGCGATCCAGCATCTCGCCGGCATGAAGGATTCCAAGGTCATCGTCGCCATCAACAAGGACGAGGAGGCGCCGATCTTCCAGGTCGCCGATTACGGACTCGTCGGCGACCTCTTCACGATCCTGCCGGAGCTGCAAGAAGAGTTGACCAAAGCAGGGTAATCGGGTCAGGAATGTGTATGCCCTGGGCGGCGTCGCCGCCCGGGCCCTTTTCATGACGAGACGTCCGAGGCGACAGGCAAGATGGGTATCGAGATCAAAACAGTCGGTGTGATCGGCGCTGGCCAGATGGGCAGCGGAATCGCCCATGTCTGCTCGCTCGCGGGTTTCGAAGTTCGCCTGCACGATCTCTCCGAAGAGCGCATCAATGCCGGCCTCGCCACGATCACCGGCAACATGGCGCGCCAGGTCTCCAAGGAAGCGATCACGGACGCCGAGCGCAAGGCCGCGCTGGCGCGGATCGTCGCCGGCCCCGACCTACGACGATCTGGCGGCGTGCGACATCGTCATCGAGGCGGCGACCGAGAACGAGGAGGTAAAGCGCAAGATCTTCACCGCCTTGTGCCCGTCCCTGCGCCCGGACACGATGATCGCCACCAACACGTCGTCGATCTCGATCACGCGGCTTGCGGCCTCGACCGATCGGCCCGAGCGCTTCATCGGCATCCACTTCATGAACCCGGTGCCGGTGATGCAGCTCGTGGAGTTGATCCGCGGCATCGCCACCGAGGACCCGACCTACGAATCCGCCAAGGAATTCATCGGCAAGCTCGGCAAGACGACGACGGTGTCGGAGGATTTCCCGGCCTTCATCGTCAACCGCATCCTGCTGCCGATGATCAACGAGGCGATCTATACGCTCTATGAAGGCGTCGGCTCGGTCGAGGCCATCGACACCGCCATGCGGCTGGGCGCGAATCACCCCATGGGCCCGCTGCAGCTCGCCGATTTCATCGGCCTCGATACCTGCCTGTCGGTCATGCAGGTGCTCCATGAGGGGCTGGCGGATTCGAAGTACCGCCCCTGCCCGCTTCTGGTGAAATACGTCGAGGCCGGCTGGCTTGGCCGCAAGGCCAAGCGCGGGTTCTACGATTATCGCGGCGAGAAGCCGGTCCCGACGCGCTAAGCGCCTCCCGCCCACTGGTGCCCCCTGCCGGGACTGGCACTATGCCGCCGCGGAACGCCGGGGCGCTGGCGCATGGTCGCAGGACGGTCGAGCTTGGTCGCGGCACTGGCCGCCGCCATATTTTCACTCCTGGCTGTCGAGGGCACGGCGCAGAGTCGCCGCCTGGCCCGACCCATTCTGGAACGTGCCCGATATCGGCTCCCTGCCCGACGATGACCACGGGCGCCTCGTGCGTCGCGGACGCGACCTCGTCACCGCCACCTACGCCCATATCGGCCCGCTCGTGCCCGATCCGGCCAGAAGCGCTATGCCGGGCAACAATCTGGCGTGCCGCAACTGTCACCTCGATGCGGGCGCCAAGAAATTCGGCAATCCGCTCTGGGGATTGGCGGACCAGTTCCCGCAATACGATTCCGAAACCGGACGGCCGATAACCCTCGCGCAACGGCTCAATGCCTGCATGACGCGAAGCATGAACGGCAGGCCGCTTGCCGACCAATCCGCCGGAAATGCGCGCGCTGGTGGCCTATATCGATTTCCTGTCGCTGGGGGTGAAACCGGGTCGAGACCCTGACCGGCTATCGGCGCCGGCGAGATGCCGGAACTGGACCGCGCCGCCGATCCCGTGCGGGGCGCCGTCCTCTTCGGGCAGAATTGCGCCATGTGCCATGCTCCCGACGGCGCGGCCTGCGTCGCCTGCTCCGACGACGGATTTCGGCTAATGGTGCCGCCGCTCTGGGGGCCGGACAGCTTCAACACCGGCGCCGGCATGAACCGCCTCGGTACGGTGGCGAATTTCGTCCACGACAACATGCCGAACGGCACCAGCTACGTGATGCCGCGGCTCTCGCCGGAGGATGCCTGGGACGTGGCGGCTTTCGTGGTCTCCCAGCCGCGCCCGGTCAAAGCCGGATCTCGACAAGGACTATCCGGATCTTCTCCAGAAGCCCGCCGACACGCCCTATGGCCCTTATGCGGACGGCTTCAGTCCGGCAGCAGCACGTCTACGGCCCGTTCAGTCCGATCCGCGAGGAGATCGCCCGGCTGAAGCGAGCCGCCGCCGAATGGCAATCGGCCGATCCCGCCCGAACGCGCCCTGAAGCCGAGCCTAGATAGCCGGCGGAACAGGTCCGCGAAGTAGATACGGGCCGAGCGTCCAGAGCCCCGCCCACAAGCGCCGCTCCCAAGGCGTTGGCGACGACGAAATGGTGCCAGGGCATGCCCACCGAGCCCGCCACCAGATCCGTTGAGCTGCCGGAGCACGACCACGAAGCGCGCCGCCAGCACCATGAGGAAGCCTCGCGTCTGGGCGAGGCGATTCCACCGGCCGAGGCGCTCCGGCGTCAGTTTGACGAGCGGCCCGAAGCGCTCCAGCAGCCTGCCGGCCGCCGAAACGGCCGATGAGAAATCCGGTGCTGTCTCCCAGGAGCCGCCCAGAAAGGCGGCCAGAAACACATGTCCGAGTGCGAGATCGCCCCGCGCCGCCAGCAGCGAGGCGGCGATCAGCGCGCTTTCGCCGGGGAGCGGCGCGCCGAAGGATTCGAAATAGATCACCACGAACAGCGCCAGCGACGCCATAGAGCACGATCGAGTGCTCGATATCGGCGACCGCCTGTTGAAAGAAAGGTCATTGGAACGAACGTGGGAAAACTGCCGGAGCGATCGGGCTCGTTCCGGGATCTCACATCCGGGGCCCGGCTGGCGAGGATATTTGCGCGCGTCCCGGCTTTCTTGTGGGTGCGTCACAGAGTTGCCTCAGCCCCGCTTCACAACAGCGTCACAATTCCTGTAGTCTTACTCTACGGGGTGCTGCTCTTCTGATCGAGGAGATACGGTGACGATACACGTCCAGCCTGTTGTGCGACCGGAGGCCTGCCCGGCCCTCGTTCTCAATGCCGATTACCGGCCCTTGAGTTACTACCCCTTGTCGATCTGGTGCTGGCAGGACGCCATCAAGGCGGTGTTTCTCGACCGGGTCAACATCGTCTCGGAATACGACAAGACGGTCCGAAGTCCCTCCTTCGAAATCCGCCTGCCCTCGGTGATTTCTCTCAAGACCTACGTCAAGCCGTCGCGACACCCGGCCTTCACCCGCTTCAACGTCTTCCTGCGCGATCGGTTTACCTGCCAATATTGCGGCACCCGCGAGGATCTGACCTTCGACCACGTCATTCCCCGCTCCAAGGGCGGCCAGACCACCTGGGACAACGTCGTCGCCGCCTGCGCCCCCTGCAATCTGCGAAAGGGCGACCGCCTGCCCAGCCACGTCGAGATGTGGCCGCGCCAGAAGCCCCTTCGCGCCGACCCTGCAGGATCTGCATTCCAACGGCCGGCTGTTTCCGCCGAACTACCTGCACGACAGCTGGCTCGACTACCTCTACTGGGACAGCGAGCTGGAGCCGTAGGCCAGCCCCGGCGCGCCGCGCCGCCACCCAGGCGACGGCCGCGAGCGCCAGCGAGATCAGCACGTTCCAGCCGGCGAGCGACAGGCCGAGAAACCGCCATGCCGCCTCCGTGCAGCTCACGACCCGGATGGTGTTGAGCTGGCTCATGAGATCGCCGACCTTGCCGGGCGCCGGCGCCGACATTGCCGCCGCAATCGCTCGGGCCCAGCCAGAGGCCCCATTCGACACCCGCATGATAGGCGCCGAGGGCCGCGCTGGCGACGAAGATCAGCACCAGCAAGATAGAGCCCCGCCCGCGTCCATTCGCGGCGGCAGGACGGCGGCCGCGAGCGCCAGCGGAATGCCCAGATAATAGGGATAGCGCTGCTGCAGGCACAGCTTGCAGGGCTGATAGCCCCAGCCATGCTGGAACACGAGGGCGCCGCCGATGGTGGCTGCCGCGACGATGGCGATCGGCAAGGGCCGCCTGCCGGAGAGTGAGCCGAGCCTGCATCGTCATGTCCTCAGAACAGGTAGCGGAACGCCACGAAGCCGCCCACCAGCGCTATCACCGCGATCGCCGCCACGAGGTTGAAATGCCGGTCGATGACGCCCTTGATGGTCGAGACCGTAGCGGGTCATCAGGAGGGCCACGATGAAGAACCGCGCTCCGCGGGTCAGGGTCGAGAGCAGGATGAACCAGCCCAGGTGATAGCCGGCAAAGCCCGAGGTGATCGTCACCAGCTTGTAGGGGATGGGGGTGAGGCCCTTGAGCAGGATGACCCAATGCCCGTATTCGGCATAGGAATGCCGGAACGCCTCCGCGCCATCGGCGAGGCCGTAGAACTTGAACACCCAGACGCCGATGGAATCATAGAGCAGGTAGCCGATCAGATAGCCGAGAATCCCGCCCACCACGGAGGCGACGGTGCAGATCAGCGCGTAGGACCAGGCCCGGTCCGGCCGGGCCAGCATCATCGGCACCAGCATCACGTCGGGCGGCACGGGAAAGAACGAGCTCTCGGCGAACGAGACCAACGCCAGCGCATAGGGCGCCGAAGGCCGCGCGGCGAGCGACAGGGTCCAGTCGTAAAGGCGTCTCAGCATCGTGGTCCGGGGGCTGTGCGGGATGGAGGCCTCGCGACCTCGAAGCTCCTTTGAGCACAACCGGCCCGCCATGGCGAGAGGCAGCGGCGCCACGCCCAATGCGAGTTCGATTGACCGCCCCGCGCAACCCATGTTACTCGGCACCCGCGTTGCCCCTGTGGCGGAATTGGTAGACGCGCTCGACTCAAAATCGAGTTCCGCAAGGAGTGCTGGTTCGATTCCGGCCAGGGGCACCATCTTCCCGCTTAACCTCGACGATGCTCCGGCGCCGGATGCTGCGAGCAGCGCCACAATCCTCCCTATTCGGCTGTCGTCGGATCGATCATCGAGCGGACCTGCGAGATGCGGTCGGCCGGAAATCCGCCCAGCTTGGCGTGTTCGCGAATGAGGTCCTCGCTCGGAGCGCGGTAGACGCAATACATCTTGTCGTCGGTGACATAGCTGTGGACCCATTGGATTTCGGGCCCCAAGGCGCGCAGGGCGTCGCACGACGTGCGGGACGCACCTTTCATTTCCTCGGCAGTCTTGGTGCCGAGCCCGGGCATGTTTCGTTCGATCACGAATTGCGGCATGAGCGTTTCGCCGCGGCCCGCGGCGCCTCTCCTGTGCGGCCATAAGCAGCCGGCAAGAAGGTTCTGCCCCCGGTGTCAGAGGAGCAAGTGCCCAAACGAGGTGCGGCTCTGAATCGCGCCCGCGGATAAAGCCTGCTTCGTACTTGTTGTGGAGGCCCATTCCTGCACCCCGCCTTCTCCCGTCGACACTAGCTCACCGTCGAGACTTGCAAGCGACGCCGCGGATGTGGGAGAAGTCCGGTGTTGAAGTTAGGGCAGCCGTGTCTTCTCTCCTCTCCGTGCAGATACTGCGGGCTTTGGCCGCCACCATGGTGGTGCTGCATGCACGTCCAGCTTAATCTCGTCCTCGGTTTCGGCCTGCCGAACGCGCTGCCTAACCTGTCGGTCGGGTCGGCGGGCGTGGACATTTTCTTCGGCATTTCCGGCTTCGTCATGGTGATCTCGTCCGACCGGCTGTTCGGGCAGCCGGGCGCGGCCAAGACCTTCATCATCCGTCGCCTGATCCGGATCGTGCCGCTCTACTGGGCCGTCACCATGCTGTATGTCGTGTCTCTCGGCGGAGGATACACCCTGGCTCACACGGCGGCCTCGTTCCTCTTCGTGCCCCTTGCAGCGCCCGGCGGCGCCATGCAGCCCCTCCACGTGGTGGGCTGGACTCTCAATTACGAGATGTTTTTCTACGCGCTCTTCGCCATGGCAATCGCGCTCCCTCGCCGGCTGGCCGTCTACGTGCTGATCGCGGTGATGATCGGGCTTGTTGCGGCCGGGCGCGTCATCCCGCCGGACAACGATCTCCTGACGTTCTGGACCCGGCCGATCATGCTGAATTTCGGTCTCGGCCTCGCCCTCGGCCTGGCGTACAGGCAGGGGATCCGCCTGCCTCGAAGCATCGCCTGCGGCATGATGGCGATGGCGGCCTTCCTGTTCTGGCGTCAGGTGGGCCAACCCTTTCCGTCTTCCTGGGGCCGGGTGATGGCCTATGGATTTCCAAGCGCGCTCCTCCTTGCGGGCGCGACCCTCGGCCGGTTCGGGCCCATCCCGCGGGGCGCTCGCAGCGTGGCCCTGGTCGGCGATGCGTCTTACGCGTTGTATCTCCTGCACCCCCTGGCACTATGGGGCTGCCGCATGGTTGCGCTCCGGCTCAAGCTCCCGGTGGAGGCGGCCCCCTGGAGCTACGCTACCGTCGTGACAGCGGCGTCCATCGCCCTATCGCTGATGGCCTACCGATTCTTCGATCGGCCGGTGACCGGCTGGCTTCGCCGCCGCTTCGTCTCGCGGCCGGCACCAGCCACTGCGTCCCTCTCGGGGACCGTTTCCTTACCGCAGGCGGGGTTCGACCCTGCGGCCCTGCGGCCGACCCCGATGGTCCCGCCAACCCACCCTTAATTGCCCCGGCGCGCAAGTTCTCACCTTCGGCGCGGTGATGTATGGATTCGTGAAGGGGAGCGTCCCTCGGCGCGGTCCGGACCCGGTCGCGGCGCGCTGGATCGCAAGGCTTCCCGCGTGGTCTTGAAACACCGACGGATGCGTGACCGGAACGGTCCATGCCCGCCACCGCCGTCCTGGGAGAGCCGGTATGCTTGGCCAAAAGCTCGATTACGCGATCCTCCGACCGTTCACCCATTCCCGCTGCCTGAAGACCGAAGAAGAAATGGACGAGGCGGCATCGCGGGATGCCGATATCGATATCAGCCGGGCGATGGCGCGCCTCGACAAGCTGATGACTCGGCTGGACGGCGGATTGCCGATCAGCCCGGAGCTGCGCTACCTCGATGTGGGCTGCGGGCCGGGCGACATGACGCTGGCGCTCGCCCAGGCCGGATGCGGACACGTCACCGGCATCGACATGGTGGCCCGGTATGTCAAGCGCGGGCGGTTGGGGGCCCAGCAGCTTGGCCTCGCCGAGAGGGTCGATTTCGTCTGCGAGGACATTCACGACTGGCGACCCGATCAGCGGTACGACGTGATCCTGTCGCATGAGGCACTGGAGCATATCAGCGATCCCCGCTCCCTCTTCCAGCAGCTCGACGATCTGCTGGCGCCCGGCGGTATCGTGGTGCTGGCCTTCGGCCCGCTTTTCCACTCTCCGGTGGGTGACCACATGGATGAGTTTTTCCGGATGCCGATTCCCTGGCGCGGCGCGCTGTTCTCCGAGGAGGCGATCCTTCGCCTGCGCCGCGAGCGTTATCGGCCGACCGACGCGGCAACCCGCTATCAGGACATTACGGGGGGACTTAACCTCATGCGGTATTCCGATTTTCTGCGGGATGTCGCCGATACGGGTTGGGAATTTCAGTTTCTCTCCGTCAATCCCGAACTCAAGCGCATCCGGCCGCTGTTCAATCTCTCCAGGGCCCTGGTGCTTGTGCCCGTTATCCGCGACTACTTCGCCACTTCGGTCTACGCAATTCTGAGGCGGCGGGCGTCCTGACGGGGCGACGCCTGAGGACGCGTCATTCCGTGAGGATCCGCGCCGCCCGGAGCTTTTCGACGACGCTTTCCGCCATGTGGACACAGCGCGCGCCATCGAAGGGAAACGCCTCGGTGAAAGCGCCGGACAATTCGTTTTCGATGGCCGAGCGCATCAGCTTTCGTGCCCGGTGAAGCCGCGTCTTGACCGTCTCGATGCGGATCGCAAGGTACGACGCCGTTTCCTCGGTGCTCATGCCGTCCACATCCCGCATGACGAACACGACGCGAAAGGAATCGGGGAGCGTATCGATCGCCCGTTCGATGATGCCTCGGACCTGAACGCGCGCGAGTTCTCGCTCGGGGTTCGGCGGCGGCTGCGGAGAGGGGAACATGATCAGGCGCCCCCCCGTGCTGCTGTCCTGTATATCCACGGCTTCGAGCGGCGCGGTAGGCCGCCGACGGCGGACACGCGCCAGGGCCGCGTTGAAGGCAATGCGGGTAAGCCAGGTCGAGAGCTGCGCGTCGCCCCGAAACGCATGGAGATGGGTGAATGCCTGGACATAGGTCTCCTGTACGACGTCCTCCGCCTCTGCATCGTCGCGAATGACGGCACGCGCGACCCTGAACAGGCGCTGATTATGGCGCTGGACGAGAACCCGCACGGCGCCCTCGTCACCCTGCCGGGCCCGTTCGACCAATGGTTCGTCGGCCATGTTCGCAAGGGTCTCTCCTCCGGGCAGGGTTTTTCCTTCGGGCGCGGCGGCTTGGCTGCGGTTCATCACGGATTCGCCTCCTCGATAGCGTCCGGCACGCTTCATGTGCGCCGGACTGTGCCGCTTCTCATGATGTCCTCGATGGCGGGAAACGCCCGAAGGGCATCGTCCGGCACATCCTGCGCCTGATCCCCGGCCATTATCCAGCCCGGCGGCTGCGGCGAACCGACGACGATGCGTCCGACCATTCCCGCATGCTCATGTGGCACACAGTAATAATCGTAAATTCCAGGATGTCGGAAGGTGACGGAGAACGTCTCATCCGGCAGGAGATAGTCGGAATTCCAGGGTTTCACGCCATCGGGCATCCGGCGCGGGCGGTCGAAATTCGCCGGGTGATAGGCCGTCGCCGTGTGGGAGTTTCCGGGATCGCGGTTGATCCAGCGGATCGTCTGACCCGGGCGGATGAGGATGCCGACCGGGTCGAACCATACCTGCGATCCATCTGCGCGGCCTTGCATCCCGATTTCCACCGTGTCGCCGGCTTTCGCAAGAAACGGGGCGGCGGCGACAAGCCCGCCGCCTCCCCACAGGATCTGGCGTCGGGTGAATTTCATTTGGCGACCCGCGCTTCGTCGGCCTTCGAGACATGCCAGAGCACCAGATGAGCGTGGGGCTTCTCGACGCCGGGATGTCCCGCGTTGAAATAGATGTCCACGTGGTCGACATTGCCGCCCGGAGCCGACAGATCGTCGAAACGCTTGTTCGGATTGAGGTCCTCGACCGGCACCATGTAGATGGTGCTCACAAGCCTGCCATCATGATCGTAGGCGAGAAACGGGCCTGCCGGCAGCGTGGCCGGATCGACGAAGAGCTGGCCCATGCCGGGCAGAAAGTCGGGCAGCTTTACGAGTTTACTCACCTGCTGATAGGCGCCTTTCGGGGGCGATTTCGCAACGGTGGCGGGGACTTCGTGCGCGAGAGCCGGAAAAGATCCGACCAGAAGCGTCATGAAGGCGAGGGAAATCGGTCGCATGGGAGGCTCTCCGTGCTGCACCCGCCCCGTGGCGGGTCGTCAACACATTGGAGAATGCGAGCGCCCAAAGGTTCCCGGAATTCCACCGGCGCGCCAACCGGAGCCTGCAGCGCCATTTCGGCGCCTTTGGCTAATCCTGACGGGCCATCTCGGCGAGATCGCTAAAGGCCGCCACGACGTTCTCATAGACCGGTCGCTTGAACGGGATGATCAGTTCGGGAAGCCGCTCCATCGCCTCCCACCGCCACTCGTCGAATTCGGGTTTGTGCCGCCCGCCGCCGGGCTGCTGGACGTTGATCTCGTCCTCATCGCCCTCAAAGCGGAACGCGAACCAGCGTTGGGTCTGGCCGCGATAGCGGCCGCGCCAGGCACGCCCCGCGACCACGGAGGGGAGGTCGTAGGAATACCACTCGGGCGCTTCGGCCAAGGGAATCACCGAGCGGACGCTGGTTTCCTCGTAGAGTTCACGCAACGCAGCCTGATAGGGGTCCTCGCCCGGATCGATGCCCCCTTGCGGCATCTGCCACGCATAGGCCGCCGTGGCGTCGTGGGGATTGGGCTCGGAACGACGGCGGCCGATGAAGACGCGGCCGGCCTTGTTGAGAAGCATGACACCGACGCAGGAACGGTAGGGAAGCTCCCTGAGCTGCTGTCCTCTGCCGCTTCTCATTCCAACACCACCTTCCTGCGCAACCGGACGAGATTACCGGCGCCGCGGAATGTTCGCGGCGGGGCGGTCCCAAGTTTCTCACATCCCGAGAGATTGACCCCTCGGGCTGCCTTTCACAAGCCTTTCCGTTGCGTCCGGTTCGATCCGATACAAAAAGACCCGGCGGTGCGGGACCGCCGGGTCGATGTCTCAAACCTTCGCGAAGTCGGGCGATCGGCTCAGTTGGCGGGCGCAGGCGCCGTCGCGTTGGCCGCGCCCTTGCGAACGCCATGCAGGAAGTCGTAGGCGGCGAGGAGCTGCTTGTCCTTGGTCGGATCCGGCGGCACATAAGCCGAAGAGCCGCCCCGCTCCTCCTTGTCGCCGCCGTTCTGCAGGTGGCCGCGAAGGCCCGCTTCGCCCTTGGTCTCATCCTTGCCCTTGAGCTCGTCCGGGACGTCCTGCAGCACCTCGGTATCCGGGTCGATGCCCTTGGCCTGGATCGAGCGGCCGGACGGCGTGAAGTAGCGGGCCGTCGTCAGTCGCACGGCGCCATTGCCACCGAGCGGAATGATGGTCTGCACCGAGCCCTTGCCGAACGAGCGCGTGCCGAGGACGGTCGCGCGCTTGTGATCCTGCAGGGCGCCGGCCACGATCTCGGAGGCCGATGCGGAGCCGCCATTGACGAGGACCACCAGGGGCTTGCCCTTGGTCAGATCGCCCGACTTGGCGTTGAAGCGCTGGGTATCTTCGGCATTCCGGCTCCGGGTCGAGACGATCTCGCCCCGGTCGAGGAACGCATCCGACACCATGATGGCCTGGTCGAGAAGGCCGCCCGGGTTGTTGCGCAGGTCGATGACGAAGCCCGACAGCTTGTCGGCGCCGATATCCGAAGTCAGCTTCTCGATGCTGCTGCGAAGCCCTTCGTAGGTCTGCTCGTTGAACTGGGTGATCCGCAGGACGCCGATATCGCCCTCGACGCGCGCGCGAACCGGGCGGACCTTGATCATCTCACGGGTGAGCTTGATCTCGAGCGGCTCCTTGGCTTCCTTGCGCTGGATCTTCAGCGTCACCGCCGAGTTGATCGGGCCGCGCATCTTGTCGACGGCCTGGTTAAGGTTCAGTCCCTGAACCTGCTCGCCATTGATCTGCGTGATCACGTCGTTGGCCAGAATGCCGGCGCGCGACGCCGGGGTATCATCGATGGGGGTGACGACCTTCACCAGGCCGTCTTCCATCGTCACCTCGATGCCGAGGCCGCCGAATTCGCCACGGGTCTGAACCTGCATGTCGCGGAAGCTCTTGGCGTCCATGTAGCTCGAATGGGGATCGAGCGAAGTCAGCATTCCGTTGATGGCCGATTCGACCAGCTTGGATTCCTCAGGCTTCTCCACGTAATCGGTGCGGATCTTTTCGAACACATCGCCGAAAAGGCTGAGTTGCCGATAGGTGTCCGCCGAGGCCGCGACCGCGCTGGTCGAGGACAGCAACGTGGTCTGCGATACCATCGTGGCACCGCCGGCGCCCACGAGGGCGCCGAGAATGAGAAGGGACACTTTGCGCATTACCCGCGAACCTTTTCGCTTTGCGATTTCGCCCACCATGGACCTGGATCGATCGAACCGCCGTCTTTCCTGAACTCTACATAGAGAACCGGGGCGTTCTTTTCTACACTGCTTCCCGCGAGCGACACGAGAGAAGTTTCCCCCATGGTCGCTACAGGCTCGCCGGCGAGCACGAATTGCCCGACGTCGACGTTGATTTGGTCCATTCCGGCTAACAAGAGATAATACCCTCCGCCCGCATTGATGATCAAGAGTTGTCCGTAGGACCGGAAGGGGCCGGCGAACGCCACCCACCCATCTGCCGGGGAGACAATGGCGGCTTTGGGGCGCGTATTGATGGAAATTCCCCGCGTGGTGCCACCATAACCATCCGACGCGCCGAACTCCCGTGCCACATCGCCGCTGACCGGACGCGGCAATTGCCCGCGCGCCTCCGCGAAGGGAACTTTCGGGGCAAGGCGGGCGGGATCGCGGAAAGCCGCCTGGGCAAATTGCTCCCGGGCCTGCTTTTCCTGCGCTTCCGCCGCCTTCCGCGCTTCCTCGGCGGCCTTCTGGGCGCCCAGGATCTCCTTCTCCATCCGGTCGATCAACTCTTTGAGAGTTCCAGCCTGACGCGCCAGTTCGGTGGCCTTGCCGCGCTCGGACCCCAGCGATTTTTCGACTTCGGCGATTCGGCCCTGCCGCGCGTCGATGAGGGCCGACAATCGGTCCTGCTCGGCATTGAGCGCCGCCAACTCCTTGCCGAGCGACCCGCGATCCGTCGCGATGGCATTCTTGAGGCGGACCAATTCGGCGAGATCGGTGGCGAGAATTTCGGCCTCGACCCGAAGCTCGGGCAGGACCGCTCCGAGAAGGATGGATGCGCGAACGGCCTCCAGCATGTCCTCCGGCCGCACCAGCACCGCCGGCGGCGGACGACGTCCCATGCGTTGCAGGGCTGCGAAAACTTCGATGATCACCCCCCGGCGGCTTTCGAGAGAGCGCCGGATGGCCGCCTCGCTGGCGACCAGCGTCTTGAGGCGCTCTTCCAGCTCGTGGATCCGGTCCTCGGTCTCGCGAACGCGGGTGGCCGTATCGATCAGGGCGGTGTTGAGCTTGGCGCGGTCGGTCCGGATCTCGGCGATTTCCGTCTCCAACTGCTTGTTGGCCTTCGCGCTCGCCGCCATGGCCTCCTCGAGCGCGCGCAAGTCCTTCTCGCGCTGCGTCTTCTGCTCGAGCGTCTCGCCCGCCACCGGGGGCGGCGCTGGCTGGATCTGCCGGTTCGCCGGCGCCTGCTGGGCGGCGGACGGAGCGCCGCTTGCGAGCCAAGCGACCGCCGGGAGGGCCGGGAGCAGAAAAAATGAAGGTCGCGTCATGCCTCAGGAATCATCATGTCCGGCCCGATGATAAGGGTGACCGGCGATGATTGTCAGTGCCCGATAAAGTTGTTCGGCCACGAGGGCCCGCACGATCTGATGCGGCATGGTCAGGGCACCGAAGGAGACGACCAGCTTGGCGCGCTGGAGGATTTGGGGATCGAGCCCGTCCGGGCCGCCGATGACGCAGGCAAGACCAGCCATGCCGTCGTCCCGCCACTGCCGGATACGCCCGGCGAACGCGTCGCTCGTGGGGCTCTTGCCCCGCTCGTCGAAGACGATGAGGGCCGAATCCCGGCGCGATCCGATATGGCGGCGGCCTCTTCGGCGCGCCGGTCATCCTCGCGACGCGCCCGGCTCTCGGGAAACTCGACGATGTCCAGTCCCGTAAATCCGAGATTACGCCCGAGGCCCTCGATGCGTTGCCGATAGCGCTCGACAAGCTCCCGCTCAGGGCCGCTTTTCAGACGGCCCACGGCCAGCAAGCTCAACCGCAACGCCGTCAGCCTTCGTCAGCTGACGTGGTCTTGCGGACGGTCGGCGCCCCACATCTTCTCGAGGTTGTAGAAACCACGCACCTCGGGACGGAAAATATGGATCAGGACGTCGCCTGCATCGATCAACACCCAGTCGCAGGCCGGCATGCCCTCGACCCGCGCATTTCCGAAGCCCCTGTCCTTGAGCTCCTTGATCACGCGATCGGCAATCGCACCCACATGGCGGTGCGAGCGGCCGGATGTCACGAACATGGTGTCTGCGATGGAGGTTTTGCCTGCGAGGTCCAACTCGACCGTGTTTTCGGCCTTCATGTCCTCAAGGCAAGCCAGGGCGACGGCCCGGATATCCTCATCAAGCGGAGCATCCGCTCCGGAGAGAGGGGGAGGCGAATTCAGATTCGCCTCAAGCGGAGAAAGACGGTTCAGGTTCAAGTCCTTTCAAGCAGCGCGCCACCGCGCTGTGATCTTAAGATAGTGCGGAACGGCACGGTATTTCAACGGGCGCGGGCGGAAGAACTTCGTCGCAGGCGCCGCAGCTCCGTCGAAGAGGCGTAAGAGCGGGGTCCGTGGATGAAGGTCCAGGCGGGCGGCCGCAGCATGGGCAGGGCCGCTGCCGACCCTTCATCGACCTGTGCGAAGGCCAATGCGGCAGCCGCGCGAGAATGGGTCGCTTTGAGCGTCCAGCCCGGCCGGTCGATCACCGCGATGGGCATCATCCGGGCGATTTCCCGCCAGCCGCGCCACCGATGGAAGCCCGCGAGATTGTCCGCACCCATGATCCAGACGAAATCGACCCCCGGATAGCGGCGCTTGAGAAACGCCAGCGTATCGACCGTGTAGCGGGATCCGACCGCTTGTTCGAAATCGGTCACATCGATGCGCGGATGAGCGCTCACCTCCCGCGCATCCGCCACACGCTCCGCCAGGGAAGCGAGCTCCCCGGTCGATTTGAGTGGATTTCCCGGCGTGACGATCCACCAGACCCGGTCGAGCCCAAGGCGCTTCAGCGCCAGCAGACTCACCAGCCGATGGCCCTCATGGGCCGGGTTGAACGACCCGCCATAGAGGCCGATCCGCATGCCCCGGGTGGCGCGCGGCAGGCGCGCGAGACCGGATGGCTGAATTCGAAATCGTCCCGAGGCAAGCATCACGGGCGCGTCTGACCCGTGCCGCGAACCCGGTATTTGAACGACGTGAGCTGCTCGACGCCGACGGGGCCCCGGGCATGCATGCGGCCGGTGGCAATCCCGATCTCGGCCCCGAACCCGAACTCGCCCCCATCGGCGAATTGCGTCGAGGCGTTGTGCAGCACGATGGCGGAATCCACCTCCGCGAGGAACCGCTCCGCCGCCGCATGGTCGTCGGTCACGATGCAATCCGTGTGGTGGGACCCGTAGCTCTCGATATGCGCGATGGCGCCCGCCAGATCGTCGACGACCCGGACGGCGATGATGGCGTCGAGATATTCGGTGCGCCAATCCTCCTCGGTTGCCGGAGACACGCGCGTATCCGCCGCCTGCGTCGCCTCGTCGCCGCGCACGGCGCAGCCGGCCTCGATGAGCGTCGCGATCAGCGGCGCGAGATGCGTCTTCGCGCAGGCGCGATCGACCAGAAGCGTCTCGGCCGACCCACAGACGCCCGTTCGGCGCATCTTCGCGTTGCGCACGATATCGCGGGCCATCGCCAGATCGGCATTGCGGTCCACGAAGACATGGCAGAGGCCCTCGAGGTGGGCGAAGACCGGGACCCGCGCCTCGCTCTGCACCCGTGCCACCAGGCTCTTGCCGCCTCGCGGAACGATGACGTCGATGGCGCCGTCGAGGCCCGCCAGCATGGCGCCGACGGCGGCGCGGTCCCGGGTGGGCACGAGCTGGATGGCATCGGGGGGAAGCCCCGCCTCCTTCAATCCCTCGCCCATCGCGTCCGCGATGAGGCGCGATGTGCGGTAGCTGTCGGAACCGGCGCGCAGGATGGCGGCGTTCCCTGCCTTGAGGCAGAGAGCGCCGGCATCGGCCGTCACGTTGGGGCGGCTCTCGAAGATCACCCCGATGACGCCGAGCGGTGTCGCCACCCGCTCGATCGTCAAGCCGTTGGGGCGGTCGAAGCGCGCGAGGGTCCGACCCACCGGATCCGGCAGGGCCGCGATGCTCTCGATCGCCGCCGCGATATCTTCAAGGCGCTGGCGATCGAGCGCCAGCCGGTCGAGGAAGGAACCCGCAAGGCCCTTGCGGCTGGCATCGGCGACGTCGAGCGCATTCGCCTCGAGAATGGCGCCCTCCCGCTGCCGGAGCGCTCTCGCCATCGCATGAAGCGCGGCATTCTTCTGATCCGTGCTCGCCAACCCGATGCGGCGCGCGGCCGCCCGGGCGCGGCGCCCGAGATCGGCCATCAGGGCTGACATATCCCGTCCATCGAGCGAAGTCGCAAGTTCGGCGGGGGAATCATCACCGCGAGGCCGGGCCCCGCCCATGGTGAGTGTCGTTTGCATATCCGGGTCCCAGAGATCGTCGGGCAAGTCCATAGCATGCCCGGCCGCCGAAGAGCCAAGCCCATCTCCCAGCGGAGTGCGGGCTGGCAACGACATCGAGAGTGCCGCCTCGCCCGCTCCTCGATCTGCCGGCACGCGGCTCACTCGCCGAGTGCGACGAGCGCCATGTCGTCCCGGTGCACCATCTCGGCGCGGCCCGGATAACCGAGGATCGCCTCGATCTCGCGGCTGGGACGGCCGACGATGCGCGCCGCCTCCTCGGCGTCGTACGCCACAAGGCCCCGCCCAAGGATGCGTTCGTCGTCGCGGATCGTCACCGCATCGCCCCTGGCGAAGGCGCCTTCCACGCGTCGGACGCCCACCGGCAGGAGGCTTGCCCCGGTCTGGAGGGCGCGCATCGCACCGGCATCCACGTAAAGCGTGCCGCGAGGCTCCAGCGCGCCGGCGATCCATGTCTTGCGGGCGGTGGCGGGGTTCGACGGGGTGAGGAACCACGTGCACACCCCTCCTTCGGCGATCCGCTTCAGCGGGTTCTTCACCCGGCCATCCGCGATGATCATATGGGTGCCGCCGGCGGTCGCGATCTTGGCCGCCTCGACCTTGGTTCGCATGCCGCCGCGCGACAATTCCGATGCGGCGCCGCCTGCCATGGATTCGATCGAAGGGGTGATGTGCTCGACGACCGGAATATGCCGCGCGTCGGGATCCGATGCGGGCGGCGCCGAATAGAGACCGTCGATATCGGAGAACAGGACCAGCAGGTCCGCGCCGATCATCGTGGCGACGCGGGCCGCCAGCCGGTCATTGTCGCCATAGCGGATCTCGCTCGTCGCCACCGTGTCGTTCTCGTTGACGACCGGCACGGCGCGCATTTCCAGCAGTTTCAGGATCGTGGCCCGGGCATTGAGATAGCGCCGGCGCTGCTCGGTATCGGCGAGCGTCACGAGAATCTGGCCCGCCGCGATGCTGTGATGGGCGAGCACCTCCGACCAGACCCGCGCGAGCGCGATCTGGCCCACCGCCGCCGCCGCCTGGCTTTCCTCGAGTTTCAGCGCGCCGGTCGGAAGGCCCAGAACCGTGCGCCCCATGGCGATGGCACCCGACGACACCACCAGGACGTCGACGCCGCTTGCGTGAAGATCGGCGATGTCCTCCGCAAGGGCGGCGAGCCAGGCATGTTTCAGCCGGCCCCGGCCGCGATCGACCAGGAGCGAGGAGCCCACCTTCAGCACCACGCGCTTGAACTGATGCAGGGCCGGTGTCGTCACGGATGCCATTCCTCTTGGGCCACCGCCTCTTTCTCTTCCCGCTTGGCGGCGTCGATCACATTGAGCAACGCCTGCAGGATCTCCTGGACGCCCTGGCCCGAGGCCGCGGATATCACCGCCGGCGTCTTCTTGGACGCCCGCTTCAGCCGGGCCACCTGTTCCTTCAGTGTCTCGGGATCGAGCGCATCGGCCTTGGACAGCGCGACGATTTCGGGCTTGTCGGCGAGGCCGTGGCCATAGGCCTCGATCTCGTGCCGCACGGTCTTGTAGGCTTTCCCAGCGTGCTCGCTGGTGCCGTCCACGAGATGGAGCAGCACGCGGCAGCGTTCCACATGGCTCAGGAAGCGGTCGCCCAGCCCGATGCCCTCGGACGCGCCCTCGATGAGGCCCGGGATGTCGGCGAGCACGAATTCCCGCGAATAGGCCCGCACCACCCCAAGCCCCGGATAAAGCGTCGTGAAGGGATAATCGGCAATCTTGGGCTTCGCGGCGGTGACGGTTGCGAGAAATGTCGACTTGCCGGCATTGGGCAGACCGACGAGGCCCGCATCCGCGATCAGCTTCAGGCGGAGGACCATCCAACGCTCCTGGCCTTCGAGGCCCGGATTGGCGCGCCGGGGCGCACGGTTGGTGGAGGTGGTGAAATACGCGTTGCCGAAGCCGCCATTGCCGCCCTTGGCGAGGAGTATCCTCTGCCCGATAGTGGTCATGTCGGCGATGACCGTCTCGCCGTCCTCGTCGAGGATCTCGGTGCCGGCCGGCACTTTGAGGACCACATCGAGGCCCTTGGCGCCGTGACGGTTCTTGCCCATCCCGTGCTCGCCCTTCTTGGCCTTGAAGTGCTGCTGGTACCGGTAGTCGATGAGGGTGTTGAGGCCCTCGACGCATTCGGCCCACACATCGCCGCCGCGCCCGCCGTCACCGCCGTCGGGACCGCCGAATTCGATGAACTTTTCCCGGCGAAACGAGATGCAGCCCGCACCGCCGTCGCCCGAGCGAATATAGATCTTGGCTTGATCGAGAAATTTCATGGTCCGCAACCTTTACGGGACAAGGCCAGCGGGAGCAACGCGGGCGACAGGAGCGGGCGCTCCCTCGACAGACGGGAGCGCCCCTGATGATTTTTTGGCCTCTTTTCAAGAGGCCAGTGGGATGGCCGCTTCCGGTTCCGCCGGATCCGGCACGAGGCCGCTATGGCCCCACGTTTTCAGGCTCTCCCAGGCGCGGCGGTCGAGCCGGAAATGTTCCGCCGGATAGAGGCCGCCCCGCTCAGGCAGCTCGACGAGGCCCGAGCCCTGATAGGAGAAACCGCATTTCTCGAGCACCCGCCGCGAGGCCGGATTGATGACGCGCACGGAAGCGGTGATCTCGCTGCATTCTCCATAGGCGAAGAACGCATCGATGAGCGCCCGCGCCGCCTCGGTCGCATGGCCCTGCCCCCAGGAAGGGGTGCCGAGCCAGAAGCCGAGATGCGGCGTGCCCCCATCCGGGCTCGGCCCGATGCCGACCACGCCGATGAGGCTGTTGGGCCTCCCCTTCGGCGTGATGGCGAGCTGCAGGCCTTGCCCGTCCGCGTTGGATTTGCGGGCCATGAACACGAACCGCTCGGCATCCTGCGGATCGTACGGGTGCGGAATTCGTGCCGTCATCTCGGCGACCGCTTTCTCACCGGCGAGACGCACGATGGCCTGTACGTCCGAAAGACGGGGCCAGCGCAGCCAGAGGCGGCGCGTTTCCAGACGGAAAACATCGTCACGGGTGAGGTCGGGAAACATGGTCTTGCTCCGATCCGGTTGGGCTCTTTCTGAGCCCCGAAATGACGAAGGGGAGGTGGACATCCCACCTCCCCTGTCGTTTCGGATCCGAAGCGTGGCCTTATGGGGCCTTGTAGAAGCTTGATCCGCCGGGTCGGTGTGATGCCGGCGGGAGCTCCTTCGTTTTGCTCTCGCCGTTTATTCTGCGGCCTCTTGGGCCGGTACGACCGTTACAAAGGCTCGGCCTTGACGCGTCAGGAATCGGACTCGGCCATTGGCAGTCGCAAAGAGGGTATGGTCTTTGCCCATGCCGACATTCGCGCCCGCGTGCCACTTCGTGCCGCGCTGACGAATGATGATGTTGCCCGACACGACCGCTTGATCGCCGAACTTCTTGACGCCGAGACGACGGCCGGCCGAATCGCGGCCGTTGCGGGACGAGCCGCCTGCTTTTTTATGTGCCATGGGTGTACTCCCGTGTTGCTTTCAGGTGCCGTCGCTTATTTAAGCGCTGGCCGGCGCAGCGTCTTCCGCCGCGGCCTTGGTGGATTTCTTCTTCGCCGCAGCCTTCTTGGGCTTCTCGCCGGCGCCGAGGATATCGGTGATCCGAACCACGGTGTAATCCTGGCGATGCCCGCGCTTGCGGCGCGAATTCTGGCGGCGGCGCTTCTTGAAGGCGATGACCTTCGCGCCGCGGGTGTGTTCCACCACCTCGCCCATCACGGTCGCTCCCTCGACGAGGGGCGCACC
This sequence comes from uncultured Alphaproteobacteria bacterium, assembly GCA_963837375.1. Taxonomy (GTDB): domain Bacteria; phylum Pseudomonadota; class Alphaproteobacteria; order Rhizobiales; family Beijerinckiaceae; genus Microvirga. The sequence goes on from CAWINL010000003.1 coordinate 48,216, forward strand.
GACCTGGGTGCCATTGTCGTTGGTGACCATCAAAACCTGGTCGAACGTGACAGCGGCGCCCGGCTCTCCTTCGAGCGTGGCAATGGTAATGACATCATCGGCGGCGACGCGATACTGCTTGCCGCCGGTCTTGATCACTGCGAACATCTGATCCTCGTGTTCTACCGGCTCTCCACGGTCTCCCGCAGGGCTGGCTTTTTGGCAGTTTCCGGCTTCATGAAACGGCAACCTCAAGGTCACCGCGCGAAAACGCGCGGACGGATGGGTCCACGCGTAGAAGCGTCTCTCTAGGGGAAACGATCTCGCGTTGTCAATAAAAAAGACCTCTCGGGCGCTTGAAGACCACCCGACCCCATGATATCCACGCCGCCTCAACCAGCCAGCCTTGGGCTTTCACGGAGAGGTGGCAGAGTGGTTGAATGCACCGCACTCGAAATGCGGCATACGGGCAACCGTATCGGGAGTTCGAATCTCCCCCTCTCCGCCACAACCTCAGATAGTTGAGACTAGTCCGTCTTCCACCGTAGATTGCGGGAAATTGTTAGGCTTTTCCGAGGGTTTGCCGGGATGGCTTTGGATGCCCCGCCCGCAGAGACGATTGGCGTGCCTTTCTCAGGTTTTTCTCAAGCCGCCGTCTCGGATCGCCATGTCGGTGGTACGGCCGTCTCTGGCCTGACTGGTAAGCAAGCAGTCATTGCTTGAGGCTTCGTCGGCTTCGAATCCGTCACCAACAAAAATGGCCCGCTCGTCGCGGGCCTTTTTTCGTCGTTAATGATGCGCGATCGCTCAGGCGGCGATGCCCAGCTTGATCCGCTGCTCCTGCCAGTCGAGCGGCAGGCGCGTGTCTGCCATCAATCGGGCGGCGGTCAGCGCAGGCGGCTGTTCGCCATTCAGAATTCCGGCCAGAATTTCCGGCGCCAGGAAGGTCAGGCGGAGAAGCCGGGTGATATAGGAGGGCGTGAGCTTCTCCTGGACCGCGACCTCCCCGATGGTCAAGCCATCCTCAGTGAACAGGCGATCGCGGATCAGATGCGCCCGCGCCAGAATGCGCAGCAGCGCGGGATCCGGCTCCGACTTGCGGTGATCGCCAGCAATCACAAACCGCAATTCGTTGCCCGTCCGCTGCAGCGTGGCCGGGATGGACAGGATGAGGCGATCATCCGGGTTGGTCTGCTTCGTGCTGGAGGCCGGCGCCTCCCCTGTTCCGGAAGGCGCCGCGTCGCGATTATTCCTGAGCGCGTCGATCAGACGGCTGCGATCAAGCGCCAGATCGACACGGTCGGGATGAACGTCGATCCGGGCGACCGAAGCGGTCAGGAAGCGGCGCAGACCCTCGTCCCCGTGGTTCTGGAAATGGTGTCCGAGCATCGCTGCGGCGCGGGTCAGTGTTGGGTGTTGCAAGGCGTCATGGACGACACCGCTGAGCGCATCCATGATCTCGGCCGATGAGTTGAGAAAGCCGATCAATTTCGTTCGAACCAGACTTTCCAGTGCCGCGGCCGGGATCCGCCAGCCGGTTGTTGAGGACGCCGACGTCGCGTCCTTCCTGGAGCCGGCGACGATGAGCGATTGGGAGACGTAGTAGCGGTAGCGCGTTCCGCGCTTGACCGCGTGGCTCGGCGTCAGGCGTTCTCCCCCTGCATCGAAGATCAACCCGGCGAGGAGACTGGGTGCCGCCGCATGCTGACCGTGATCGCGGGTGATCCGATTGTCGGCAAGGATCGCCTGCACGTCGTTCCAGAGGTCCTCCTCGACGATCGCCGCATGCTCGCCCGGATAAGCCTCCCCCTTGTGCACGATCTCGCCGCGGTAGAGGCGGTTTGACAGCATCAGGTACAGCACACCCCGTGCGAGGGGTCTTGCACCATAAGCGCTGCCGTCGGCGGCTTTGCGCACCTTGCTGACGATCCCTGCCCCCTCGAGCTCCGCCTGCAGCAGCCGCACCGATTTGAGTTCGCGATAACGCTGGAAGACGGTGCGGACCGTTGCGGCCTCGGTCTCGTTGACGATGAGCTTGCGGTCCTTGACATCATAGCCAAGCGAAGGCTGTCCGCCCATCCACATGCCCTTGCGCTTCGAGGCCGCTATCTTGTCGCGGATGCGTTCGCCGGTGACCTCGCGCTCGAACTGGGCAAAGGACAACAGGACATTGAGCGTTAGCCGACCCATGCTCGAGGTCGTATTGAACGCCTGCGTCACCGAGACGAAGGAGACGTGCTTTGCATCGAAGATCTCGACAATCTTGGCAAAGTCGGCAAGCGAGCGGGTCAACCGATCGACCTTGTAGACCACCACGACGTCGATCTTGCCGTCGGCAATATCAGCCAGCAGCCGCTGCAGCGCCGGCCGCTGCATGGTCGCACCCGAGATGCCGCCGTCGTCATACATCGTCGGCAGCAGCGTCCAGCCTTCATGGCGCTGGGAGGCGATGTAGGCCTCACAGGCCTCGCGCTGGGCATCGAGCGAGTTGAACTCCTGCTCCAGTCCTTCTTCGCTCGATTTGCGCGTGTAGACGGCGCAGCGCAGTTTGGCGTCCCTTTCCCGCGTTAAAGCCGATGTTTGGCGCCCTGCATTTCCCGACCGCTTCATGGCCGTGCTCCTTGCTCTTGCGACGCCTCTGCAGCTTTCGCTGACGATGCCATGTCTGAGGTTCGCCGCTGGTTCGGCATGGGGCTTGTCAGGCCGAAGAAACGCGGACCGGACCAGTGCGCGCCGGTGATGTGGTGCGCGATCCGGGTCAGGGACCGATAGGTCTGTCCGGCATACGCAAACCCCGCCTCGGTGACCGTGACCACATGGGGTTTTCCATGCCATTCCCTGACCAGGCGGCTGCCGGGCTTGATGCTGACCGCGATCGGAGCGGTGATGTCGCCTTGCGATGCAAACTCCTGCTGCAAGGCGCGAAGCTTGCGCTGTGTCGTTTTCGTCAGACCGCCGAGGCTTTGTTCCTGCAGTCGACGATAGGCAAGGCCGCGGATCATCAGGTCGCGACTGATGGTGGGTTGTGATGCGCGGAACAACCGCCGCCATAACGCCCGCAATGTTGCCAGGCTCATCTGCGGCAGATCGGGCAGGGCCGCAGCGGATTCGTTGCCCATCGCGCCCGTCGGGGTCACCTGGCGTCCTTCGCCGCCGCTGGTTTCATTCGTCTCGAACATCCGGGTCCTTTCCGCACTGCGCCATGGTACTGGGACAAGCCCGGAGCATTGACCGGGCGGGATGAGACGACATGGTTCAGGACCATTGCTTGCTGCGGAGACGAAGTCCACCGACCTCGCCTCCGTCGCTCTACGTCGGTCAGGAGCTGATCAGTTCTCCCGATAACCCTGCGCCATAAAGCACCGGCGCATGATGTCGATCCCCAACCGCATGGCCTGATCGGGAGCATAAAGGTGGCCGTGCAAGGGATTGATGCGGTCCGCTTGGTTGACGTGCAGCATGGCGACGTCGCCTGACGCGAGCGTGGCGTTCGATGACCATGATCAAGCTCCCGCGCCGATGACTGGCGCCTTCGGGTTCGCGATCACCGCGGCAGGCAGTTCCGACCAAGGACTCGCGGTCACGCGATAGCGCGACGGCTCGCCGGCCGCCTGGATGCGCTCGAGCACCATCCCCGTCTTGCGGAGTCCCGAGAGGGCGGCCCGCGTCGTATGCGCCAGCCCGCCGGTGGCCTGCATGAGATCGGCCAGCGAGGCGCCCTGGTCCTGTAGCAGCAGGGATATGACCAGGGCGCGCTTCGAGCCCACCTTCAGGGTGGTGCGGATTTTTTTGCGGACATTCGAGTCGCAAGGGTCGCCGTCCGCTGGAAGGACGGCGTCGTCCAATACTGGCGTGCCGGGCGCGACCTCCGGCTCGATTCCGATCGCACATAACCCCGCCGGCGTGATGCGGTAACCATGTCGAACCATTTCGTCGTCCTCATGCCAGACCGGGTCATTTGTCGTGACGATGACCGGTTCGATCAAACCGGCCCTGGTCAGTTTCTCGAGCGCCTCGCGCCGGAGATATTTGGGCCGTACAAGGAGTCCGTCATCTCGCTGCGCGGCCGACGAGAGCAGTACGAACTGGGAATCGCTGAGTTTAAGGGTGGTTGCCATCGGAGGTGCCTTTTTGGGTGGTGGCGGCATCAGCGCCGCCACGCCGTCAACCCCGCCTTCACGATCGAGCGCGGCGGGGTGGTATCTCGGTCGCGGAATCCGCGTGCTCTTCCGTCCAGTCAGTTTTTCTTCAGCACTCCTGTTCGCCCTGTCGTGGCCAGATCGCCAGCCTGCCCTGTCCCCATGAATGCTTGCCGTGGATGGGAAGTCGAGCGTCTGCGGGCTCACAAAAATGCTTTGTCGGCGGCTGTTTTGTCCCGGCATGACAATCTGCACCATTCGCTAAAAACCCGCCCGTGCCGACCGACACGGGCGGGTCTGGTTGGTTGCCGTCGGGATCCCGTCATCGCGCGGCGCGGGCCGGCCGAACAATGCTTTGCGGTCTCCTGATGCTTTGCGGGCGCTCGGGGACCGTCGGCGTGCGGGCCGTCAGATATTTCAAGCGCCTGGCTGGTGGCATCGACCTGGTCGTCGTGGCGGCCCGCAGGAAACGCCAGAAGCTCGGACAGGTAGGCGCCAAGCCACTCCGCCTCGCGCGGCAGATAGACCTGCCCGGCCTCGAACCGCGCCGCCTGCGCCAGCAGCCGCGCGGTCTTGTCGAATTTCGAGCGTTGCAGGAGCGGGTAGAGGTCGCCGGTCCGCCGCAGATCCTGCGACATCGCCCGCCCGAGTTCGGTATCCTCGATCAGGGTCGCATCGGCCCGGTGAGTCGCGCGACAGCGCCACGATCCGGCGCCGCAGCTCCGGGCTCTCGAAGCGATCCCGCACCACGTCGATCAGGTAGTATTCCTGGCCGACCGCACCCCAGACCATTCCGACCGACCAGTCCGACGGCCTCCCCCAGCGTCGAGGCGGTGTCCCACGAGACGATCTTGAGATCGAAGGCATCGGGCAGGTGATCATAGGTCTTGAGCCACTCGCGCTTGATCACGTTGCCCTCGGCGGGCAGCGGATTCTGCTGATATTGGGCCGAGAAGTTCAGGCTGCCGAGATTGCGCCGGGCCGCCTCGAGCCATTCCGCCGGTTCGCGTTCGGGATGCAGCACATCGCCGGCGCGCCGGTGGATCACGGCGTCCTGTCGCCGAACCGACCCGGATGTGGCTATCGTCCGGGGCGATGGCCGGGATCGACAGCACCTCCCAGTCCTCCTTGTCCAGCACATGGCCGACGAGATCGTCCTGATGCAGGCGCTGCATGACGATCACGATGGCGCCGTTCACCTTGTCGTTGAGGCGCGAGTACAGCGTGCTGTCGTAGAACTCGGCGACGCGCCGCCGCTCGGCCTGCGACAGCGCCGCCGCCAGGCCCTTGATCGGATCGTCGATGACGATGAGGTCGGCGCCCCGCCCGAGCACCGAGCCGCCGATCGAACCGGCAAAGCGATAGCCATGCTCGGCTTGTCGTCAGCTCGGTCTCGCGCACGACTGGTTGCCTCGAAGCCGGGGAACAGCGCCTTGTACCAGGCGCTCCCGACGATCGTCCGGAAGTCGATCGCGTGCTTGCGCGCGAGATCGTTGGCATAGGAGATCGCCATGATCCGCTTGCGCGGATCATGGCCCATCAGCCAGGCGGTAAAGCCGATCGTCACCGCGATCGATTTGCACGAGCGCGGCGGCACATTGATGATCAGGCGTTTGCACTCGCCGTTGCGGACCCGCATCAGCTGATAGGCGATGGCGTGCATGTGCCAGTTGTCGCGGTAGGGCGTGCCGGGCTCGAGGGTGGCAAAGCACCGCTCGATGAAGCTCGCCAGATCCGTCCGCAGGATTGCCTGCAGGAAGGCGGCGCGATCACTCATCGCTCGCCTCCTGTCGTCGCCAGGCTCGGTCAGGATGCTCCTGGCCGCCTTGCCGTCGCTGCAGGTAGCGTGCGATCACCTCCTCATCGTCCGGATTCATCTCTTCGTCTTCCACCATCGTTGTCTCCGCGTGGCTTCTTGTCGAGCGCCATCATCTTGGTGAGCATGTTGAGCGCCCGGATGTTGCCCGCGAGCGCCATCTCGAGAAGCTTCTGGTAGGACGGCTTCGCTCGCCGGGATGAGCTTGCGCCGGCCGTCGACGATGATGGGAGATCGGTTGTGAGAGAACGCGCTGCAGCGCGTTCTCCTGCGATGGTGTCTTTCTTCGGACGTCCCTTGGGATTGCCGCTGCGGCCCGGCTGGAACCGCGAATGGGCGGGCGGCTTGCCGTAGCCGACCTCGTAGTCAGGTTGACCGCTCTTGCCTCTCTTACGCGACATGATCGGCCTCCCCTGCGCCAGAGGCTGCGCTCGCCGACGCGACCGCCTCGCGCTGTCGCGCGATCTGCCATCTCGGCAAAACTCAGGCCGGTCTCGGCATGGAGAGCCGACTTTCCGGTCAGCTTCTCCCAGCGCCTGATCGTGACGTCGACATAGACGGGATCGAGTTCGACGAGATAACCCCGCCGCTTGGTCTTCTCCGCCGCGATCAGGGTCGTGCCGCTGCCGCCAAAGGCATCGAGGATGATGCCTCGGGGCTTCGAGCAATCCTTGATCGCATCCATCACCATGGCGCAGGGTTTGACCGTCGGATGAGCCGAGAGCTCCTCCATCCGGCCCGGAGCGGAAGGTGTTCACCCCGGCATAGGACCAGTGGTTCGTCCGATAACGTCCATGCTTGCCGAGTTCGACATTGTTGATGTGCGGCGCCTTGCCTTTCTTCCACAACACGATCAGCTCATGCGCGGACCGATAGAGCGAGCCCATGCCGCCATTGGTCTTGGTCCAGCAGATGATGTTCTTCAGCTCGTCAAAAATCGGCTCGCCGGCATTGAGCAAGAGATTGAGTCCGCGCCAGTCCATGCAGGCATAGAGCAGCGCGCCGTCGGCCATCACCGCATGGATGCGGGTCAGGACCTCGCTGAGGAACGAGCCGAACTGGGCGTCCGTCATTTCGCCCGAGGCCATGGCGAATTCGCGATGCTGGACCCGACCAAGCCCGCAGACATGGTTGGCGATGGGCACGTTGGGCGGTACTGCCAAGATGTGCCATAAGCCGATCTGACTCTTGGAACGGATACTTGACCTTCTCCCACAGCCATAGGCATAAATACATGGCACCGTTTGGAACACGGTAGAAGTTGACCACCTCCTGCAATAGCGGCGTAATGCACACGACCTGTCCCCACCGCTCAGGTCAAAACGGTCTCTGTTGCTCAAGTTAAGCTGGCTTGCCCACAACCGGCGAGGTTCGCCGAAACGAAACTGCTCGGAATGCGACCGCCGTATCCTGTGGGACCCACAGGACACAATGGTCCGCAAGGGTTAAAATTTGACCTTTGAAGTTCGCATTTGAAGTCGCCTCGTCGGCAGCAAGCCGACCATGTCGTATTTCCAAGTTGTGCCAAGAGCAACCGTTCGGGTAGCAAGGTTGCGACGGTTCGCGGCAAATCGTGAAATGCCCACTCGGCCGACGCCAATTCGCGGCCAGGAGCCACATCAGAAGGCGATAGCGCGCTTCTCGGTTTTCCCCGGGCGCAAGCAAGCCGATCATCGGTTCACGGCGCGGCTCGGCACCTGAAAGGGACCGTCCTGCCCCGGCGTAATGGCGAAGATCATCCGCGCCGTTCGCGATGAGACCGGCAAGGCTCTTGCGGCGGGGCAACGCCGCACGAGTGTTCGCATACGACCGCTGACTGGAGATTAGCGTTTGCGTCGATCACCACGACATCCCCAGCCTTGGCGTGCTCGATCACGTGGATGGCGGCACCGATGTCCCCGGGCTCACACCAGGGGGTCACGGCCACGCCCAACAGCCGGGCGCTGCCGAGCGGGCGCAACGGCCGGATGTCGGGGTCCATCAGCAGGCGCCCGCCGCTAGTCGGGCAGCTTCCAGCGACCTTGGAATGAAGGTTGCTGTCGTGACGGCGATGAGCGTCGCGGGCACCGCCATACTGGACGTCGTTGTCAACAAAACCGGGTCGCAAGCGCGGCTCGCCCCGATTGCTACCTCACCGGCAAAGTGTTAAATTGTGACGTCGTACTACATGGCGAATTTAAGTGGCGATGCAGGCTAAGCACCGCTTGGCCCTGCCGATTTGGCTACGTTCTTCCCAAGTCTGGAAGGATGGAGGCATGACACAGGTTCTTGCGTTAGCACTCGTGAGCGTATTGGCGTTGACAGCAGAGACTGAGGGTGCAACTCGCAAACAGCGGGCGGCACCGAATTCGGACCGGGCCATGCCCAATCAAATGGCGCAGGAGCAGGATGAATTCAGGTGGTGCGACGTTGCGGTCCGAGATTTTGTTCAAGGAAGAACGGAGGCCACGGCTCTTCCGGTCAAAGAGGTAAAAGTAGATGGGTTGAGAATGACGTTGAACTTTGTCCATCCCTATGGTGAAAGCGGAGATACTCCGCCCAATCTCGGCTTCACGCGAGGTGAATCAATCGAGGAACGCCGCAAAACTTTGAATGAGACCAAGCTGAAAATCCGGACACTGGCGGAAGCCGCAAAAAGTGGAAACGTCTGGTACGTTATCGCGGTCGCGAAAGACAATCTGGAAGCGGGTCGCGGAGGGGCTGAAGAAAATCGCCCGTCAGCTTCAGCCGTGGTAATGGCAAGCATTGACAACAAATGTGTGACCATCTCTGAGTACAAGAAAATCCCCCTCGACAGTTTGAGCGACGACTTACGCATCCTGTTGGGAGAGAAGGCCCGAGAGCCTTTGCCCGCCGAAGGTTCAGCAGCCGCGCCGCCATCGTGAGCAGGGGCGGCGTTGGCCGGTCGGTCGAAATCACTGATCGAGAAGATTGGCGATCGCACGAATTCGATTGCGTGAATACGCCGGAAGTCCGGCGCTGATAGAATCCCCGGAGTTGAATGAGCTTTTTCCCATAAGCACTTGTGCCGGAATCAGGTTTCGCAGCACGGGGACGCTTTCAAACTCCCTCTTTCGCTCGAGAACATCAGTTTCGATGGCCAGCACCATAAAGACCGTCGCAACGGTCATGCGCGCGTTCGAGGGGTGCTCCTGCAGAACCGCCATAAGCTTCCCGAATTGCATCACTTGATTCACGTCGAAGATCGTTTGCTCCAGCACGCCGGTAACTGAAGAACGAAGGCCGGTCAGGGAGACAAGATCGCTCTGCTCGATCTCAGGTGGCGGCCACACCCGTAGCTCGCTTTGGAACTCGATGAAGTCTGAAATTTTTTTTCCGCCCTCCTCTAGCTTGTTGGCGAGCCGGATGCCGGTGGGCAGCTTCCCTTCAAGCGCGTAGCGCGACTCTATGCAAAGGCTCTGCGGCTCGTCGCACCAAAGCCGATTGGGATGACGATTATGGGCGCTTTCCGGGTTCGTGTAGGGGCGCGCGCGGTCGGCCGCAATGAGGTGGTGCTTGATGGCAGGATCAATCTTCTCCAGCACGTCAAGACGTGCCAAGCTCGCGAGGTCGACACCTGCCGGCGGCTTCGTGATAAGAAGGCGCGCCTCCACCACGTACATGTGCAGCTTCTCGGTGTAAGGCTTCGTGATCCCATTCACAGTGACCCGAATCGTCGGCTCGATATAGTCTGGGAATAGGCTTAGGAGCCGCTTTCCAACTGGCATCGCACGCGACCAGTCCGCAAACGGGATTAGGCCAGTTCCAGGATCAGTTAGCTTGCCGTCGCGATGGTCGCTGAAGACGATCGTTTTCGGATTCATCTGCGCTGGAACCGCGGCCGTTGCCGACCGAACCTCCTCGACCCGGAAATCCTCTGCACGTGGACCCTCGAAAGGAGCGGCGAAAATGACCAATACGACGATTCGAATGAGTGATACCGGAGGTTTCATCGATAGGCTCCTCCATGTCCCCAGAAGTAATCCGGGTCGATCCGTCGAGGACGGACGGGAAGGTCCTCCTCCCACCATCGCCTGAGCGCATCACGAGGCGGCTGGTGGGGTGCATCAGTGCGCGGACCCTCCAGCCATCCCTGCCCTGAACGGTAAGGGCCTGAACCGTATTCTCCATGATTGGGGTATTCGAAACCGTCGAACTCCTCATCGTCGCGCCACGGATTGGGTTGCGGCAAAGCATACGATTCCGCCTGCCCCACAAGTTGGAACTGCGTCTCCTTCAGTTGTCCGAACAGGCTCAGCCGGAAGTACTCCATGAACGCTCCTGCGCGACCATTCGTGACGCGGTCACCCGAATCAACATCGATAGGCAACGCAAGAAGCTGCCGCGCCGCCTGAGGGGAAGGCGGATTCAGCACGACTTTCGGTGCATGGTACGCCCAGGCAGACTCAAGGATCGATTGAAAAATGGGAACCGCAACTTTTGCCCCGGTCTGGCCACGTCCAAGGGTCCGACGTTTGCCGTCGGCGTTGTCGTATCCTACCCAGACCGCCACCGTGACGTCGTTCGTAAAGCCGATGAACCACGCATCATTTTCGTTATCTGACGTTCCTGTTTTACCCGCCACATAGGGTGCGAGCGTACGCAGAGAGCGGGCCGTCCCTCGCTCCAATACCCCCTGCAGCATCGTCCGGAGCTGATAAAACGCGGCGCGATCAGCAGAGCCAATCGGGACAGAGGTTGTCGCCCGATGGCTATAAATCGCGCGTCCCCGCTCCTCGATCTTCTCAGTCGCAAAGGGAATGGGTAGGGCCCCCTCGTTAGCGATCCCGGCATAGAAGGCGGCAAGATCGAGAAGACGTACCGGCTGCGCACCGAGCACGAACGGATAGTGCGGTGCGCATTCAACATAAAGCTGCGCTTCAAGAGCAAGCTCGCAGACGCGCCTCAGACTTTGCTCCGGCGCTGCCTCGATGCCGCCGTCAAGCAGTCGCGCCGTGACGCGGTTTTTCGAGGTCTCGAGCGCGCGCCGCAAAGTCATTATGCCGGACCCGGCTCCATCATAATTTTTGGGCGTCCAGTAATCCCGCGCGCGGGCATTTACCTCGCCGCCGATTGGCGGCAGCGTGATCGGAGCGTCCCACACGAGGGTGTTCGGTTGGAGGCCTTTCGCCAGCGCGGCGAGATATGTGAGAGGCTTAAGGGCGGATCCTGGCTGCCGGTGCGCCTGCGTCGCACGGTTAAGCTGGCTCAGCGGATAGGAGAAGCCGCCGGCCATAGCCAGGATGCGACCGGTCCTGTTCTCCAAAACAACAGCCGCGCCTTGGACCTTTGGAGGCGTGCGCAGCTCCGCCCGTACCCCTGTCTTGCCTTTCTGGGTTGTGATCCGCACCCGCACTACGTCATGGAGCTTGAGCTCGCGCCGAGCCGCGGCATCGGCCACGCTGAGCGGCAGGATCCGACCGTCGGCGAGCCCAACTTCGAAAAGGTTCACTCCGTTCTTTCTATCTCGGCCCTTTGCCACCACAATTGCCGGGGACCATTGCACGTCATAGAGCGGCAGGCGTGCCGCTTCCAAAGCGCGAAGCCATGTCGGAGCAGAGACAAGATCGGATTGAGCATCGAAGCCTTCGACCGCTTTTGCAAGGTTGATTTCCGCACCTTCAAATCGCTGCCGACCGGCGTTGAGCTCATACCGCGCGAGCCCCTCCTGGAGCGCTGCCTCAGTGCCCTGCTGCAAGGCTGGATTAATGGTGGAGTGGACGACATAGGAGGCGGTCGTGAGACTGTCTATCCCGGCGAGCGTCCGCGCCTCGCGGCTCAGATGATCGATAAAGTGGAATCCCGTAGTTCGCCGGTGAAGTTGAAAACCGACGGTCTGCGGCAACGATTCCAGCGCCTGCGCAGCCTGCTCGGAGGTTAGGACGCCGTCCTCGCGCATGCGGCTGACAACATACGCCACGCGCTCCTGCGCCCGATCAACATGAAGGTCCGGATTGTAATAGTTTGGGCCCTTCGCAAGCCCGGCGAGAAGCGCCCCCTCCGTAACGGTTAGCATCCTGGCGGTTTTGCCAAAATAGCTTGAAGCCGCCATTTCGATGCCCCAAGAAGAGCGCCCGAGATAAATCGAGTTGAGATAAATCTCCAGAATCTCGCGTTTGCTGAGAGTTCGTTCGATACGCGAGGCAACGACCATCTCTCGCATCTTGCGGTCATAGGTCACATCGTTACCTACCAACAAGTTCTTGGCGACTTGCTGGGTGATGGTGGACCCCCCGGCTGGCCTGCCCGAGCGTGCCAGGTTTCCTACGAAGGCCCGTATCACACTGCGCTCATCGACGCCCTTATGCTGATAAAACCGTTTGTCTTCAGCCGCGACAAAGGCCTGCTGCACCGGCTCTGGGATCTCGGATAGTGTAATCCACATGCGCCGATGATCCGGCTCATAGACTTCCGCGAACCGCCCGCCCTGCTGATCGAGGATGACGCTTGCGCCCGGCAGTTTGAGGTCCTTCAGCGTGGTCGCATCAGGAAGATCAGCCAGCGCGGAATTATAGTATTCGATGACTTGGCCCAAGTTGACGGGCGAGGAATCGACCTGTTTGTTCTGGCAGAACTCACGATAACCCGCATGCAAGTCAGCGAAGCTGAGGCCCTGCAGTACCTTCATGTCACCGCTGACAGCTTGCGGGTCATCTATCGCGGTGGCGATCAACTCGTCGAGATTGATGTCCTCTATGTCGAACGCGCGCCGCATGTGGGCGCAACCCTCCCTGAGTATCTGGGTCACTTCGCCTTTGTCATGCGCCGCGTCGAAGGATGTCCTGACAGAGTTCGGGCTGGACCAGGATCTGGCTCAACGTGAGAGCCGTTGCAAAAATCTTGACAATAATCACACTCATTCGACCGCCATGATCCGATGGCCATTTCGAACAGGAGCTTGGACCTGAAAACCATTACTTATAAGGCAACTCGTCGACGCGTTTCTCTGCCTTGCATAGACCATGGAATGGAAGTCGTAGCACGAGGTTGCGGACACAGGGCGAGCTCTCGGCTAACGTCGCCGATCTTGGCTGTCTGCTCGAGCCACCCGCGGGGCGGTGGGACGGCTCTCCTCACCGTGGACTTTGCCAGTGAGGAGGAGGCACGGCGGTTCAAGCCACCGGCTTGGTTCGGGCCCGAGGTCAGCGACATAAATGGCCATAGCTCCGGCGCCTTCGCCTTGCATGGGTTACCCGAGACGCGCGAGATCACTGTGAGCAAGGCTGGTCTCGATAGCTTGCTTGATGCGCTCGAGACTTCTACCTCTCGAAAAGCAGCCAGGGCCCTGACGGCGCCCATCGAGATTCCAGCCCCTGCTCCGGAGCGCGAGCCGACCGTGGCCGAGGATCCTGAGATCACCAAAATCGAGGATAACGTCATCCGAGAGCTCGCTCGCTTCAACCGCAGCGTCGGTGATCATCGCTTGGTGTCAAAAGGCTCTGGCAGGAGGCGGCACGATCTTAACTACAGCCCTGCAGGGCGGACAGTAAAGATCTCGATCAGGAACGAGCCATCATGCGCGCAAGTTAGCTTGTCAGAAGGCTCGGCAAGCACGGCGCTTCACGCCGTTCGGGGAGATGCCGAAACGAGAGGCAATGACCTGCTCGCGGTATTCCTTCGCCAGTAGCGGGCATTCCACCGGACCCTTTCCCATCGCAGGCCGATACCCCAACCTCGATCTTGTCACCTGATTGCACGAAACCAGGCCTCCCTGCCAAGCTGACATCGTCATCGATTTATGAGACAGTTCTTCAGCGTTGGATCTCATGCCGATGGGTCTGGTTGAGCCAGGTCCCTTGGACCTTGCCGGCTGATCGGCAGGAGTCTCGATGCGCCGTGACATGGAGGCGCAATTGCAGAAGGTCCCGCAACGGCTGCCATTCTATGCGGGCCTCGGCCTGATCACCGCAGCGACCCTGATGCTGCAGATCGTCGAAACCCGGATCATCTCCGTCACATCCTGGTATCATCTCGCATTTTTCGTCATCAGCATCGCAATGTTCGGGCTCACTGCTGGAGCCGTCTGGGTCTACCTTCGCTCCGAGACCTATCCGGCCGGAGCTATTGTCCTATCATCTGAGTGTCGCGTCGCTCGGCTTCGCCCTCGCGACCGTCTTTGCGCTTCTCGTGCAACTGACCATCGTCACGAGCCTGCCCGCATCAGTCATGTCGCTCGTTGTCTGGGCCGAGTTCGCCGTCGCCCTTTCGCTGCCATTCTTCTTCTCCGGCATCGTCGTCAGCTTGGCGCTGACCCGGAGCCCCTATCCCGTCGGCATCGTCTATGGCGCGGACCTGCTCGGCGCAGCCTTGGGCTGTCTTGGCGCCCTGGTGCTGCTCAACCTTGTCAGCGGTCCATCGGCGGTGCTCTGGATTGCAGTCCTAGTCGCGGCCGGCGGGCTGTGCTTCGCCAGCGCGGGCCAGAACAATCCTCATGTCGGCGCTTTGCTGCCAAGCTCTTCCGGTACCGCAGCATCGTGATTGGCGGCTTGGTCGTCCTCGCCGCCGCTAACAGCGTCACGGAAAGCGTCCGGCCGACCATCGTCAAGGACAACGTCGAGCAGCCGGCGACGATCGCCTACGAGAAATGGAACTCGTTCTCCCGCATTACGATCGGTCAAAGCCAGAAAACGCCACCCGTGCTCTGGGGGCCATCCTCCCGGTTTACTCCGCACCAGATCGAGCAGCGCTGGATGCACATCGATGGCGGCGCCGGAACGGCGGTCTATCGCTTCTCTGGCGACCTGCGACGAGGTTGCCTTCCTCCGCTACGACGTGACCAACCTCGCTTATGCGATCCGCGGTCTTCAGACCGGTGCCGTGATCGGTGTCGGTGGCGGCCGGGACCTGTTGTCCGCTCGCCTGTTCGGCCTCTCGGAGGTGGTCGGAGTTGAGATCAACCCGATTTTCATCGATCTGCTGACCCAGCGCTTCTCGGACTACACCGCCATCGGCCGTCAGCCCGGCATCACCTTCGAGGTTGACGAAGCACGAAGCTGGTTTGCCCGCGCAACCCGCTCGTTCGACATCATCCAGATGAGCCTTGATCGATACCTGGGCCGCGACTGGAGCGGGCGCATTCACCTTGTCGGAGAACGGTCTCTACACCGTCGAGGCTTGGCGGATCTTCCTTGAGCGTCTGACACCCGAGGGCGTGTTTACCGTAAGCCGCTGGTATGCGCCCGGCGAGGTCAACGAGACCGGCCGGATGGTGAGCCTTGCGGTCGCAACGCTTCAGAACCTCGGGGTGGCCGACCCGAAGCGGCACCTGTTCATGGGCTCATCGGGCAGCGTCGCGACCCTTGTGATGTCGCGCTCCCCCTTGTCGGACCAAGCCCTGGCCGCCCTTCGGGGGGCCGCGGCGGCTTACGATTTTTCCGTCCTGTTGGATCCACAGGGGCAGGCTGCCTCGCCGCTGCTCGAGAGCATCGTCTCGGCGCCCGATCGCAACACCCTCCAGCGGGCCACCGAGGCTTCCTATCTGGACCTGAGCCCGCCGACCGACGCTCGCCCGTTCTTCTTCAACCAGTTGCGGCTCGATCGCCTGTTCGATCAGGACCTCTTCGCGCTGGCGTCAAGGCCGGGCGTCTACGGAGGCAATCTGAGCGCAACCCTGACCCTGGCCATGCTGATCCTCATATCGGCGGTGCTCGTCGCAGCGACGATCGTCATTCCGCTTCGATCGACAGTGAGCACAGCAGCGGTCACGCTGACGGTCGCCGGAACGGCCTATTTCGCACTGATCGGGATCGGCTTCATGATGGCCGAGATCGCCCTGCTCCAGCGCATCAGCGTCTTCCTGGGCCACCCGGTCTATGCTCTCAGCGTCGTCCTCTTCAGCCTGATCCTGTCAACGGGCGTTGGCAGCTTGGCATCCGAGCGCGTCCCACTCGACAGCAGCCCCCGGCTGATTGGCTGGTCGGCGCTCACCAGCCTGTATCTCGTCGCCCTGCCTTCGTGGCTTCCCGAGATCCTGCTCGATCTGGAGAGCGCAAGCTTGCTGATCAGGGCCGGGTTGGCCGTTCTGGTTCTCGCTCCGGCCGGCTTCCTCATGGGCTTCGGTTTTCCGACCGGAATGCGGCTGGTCTCAATGATCGACGAGAGACCGACCCCCTGGTTCTGGGGCATCAATGGCGCGGCGGGTGTGCTCGCGGCAAGCGTCGCCGTGTTGACGAGCATCGAGTTTGGCATCGATACGACGCTTCGGCTCGGGGCGATCTGCTACCTGCTTCTGCCCGTGACCGGCTCTGCTTCTCGTCAGATGTGTTCGGACTACGCGGAAGAGAAGCGCTCAGATGGGCAAAATAGAGTCGTCATTGTTCTGACGGGTCGAAGGCACTCCCATCGGCCCAACGTCATTGAACTCGGTGATGCGTCTCCAGCGCCAAAGCAGACGCATCCGTCTTCCGAGAGTGCGAAATAAAATGCTCTTAAGGCCAGGATAGCGAAGATATCCGAGGTGTAAACCACATAGGTGTCTGTGGTTATGGCGAATGTTGCCGGGATCGAATCCACGGCAAGAATTGCGTCGGTGACCTCTATGAGGATGAGCGCTAGAAACAGTGGCGTGAGGTAGAAAACCTTTGTTCCCGTCCTCGGATCCGGTAACCGGATGAAGAAACGCTCACCATGCAGATTATCGTTCACCCGGAAACGGTGCTGAAGAAGTCTCAATACCGGGTTTTTCAAGAGATCGGGTGGCTCACCCGCCCACCACAATATCTTCGCCCCGGTAACGATCAGAAAGATCGCACAATATACACGATCCAGTCAAATCGTGAAACGAGTGTTGTGCCGAAGCCGATCATTATGCCGCGAAGCACGATAACACCAATAATTCAGGTAAAGAGGACGCGGTGTTGATACTCTTGGGGGATGCCAAAATACGTGAGTATCAAAGCAATCACGAACATATTGTCAATTGCCAAGTTTTTCTCGACCACAAAACCCGTAATATACTCAATATCTGCTTGTTGGCCTAGATAAGACCAAAAAAATCCGCCAAAAATGATACCGAGCGTGATGTACATCGCGGAAAAGAGAAGACTTTCTTTCGCCGCCATTGTTCGGCTGGGTCGATGAGAAACGCCGTGTTGAGCACCACATATTTCTCAAAGCAGTCGAAGCGGTATCCGTATGCCTTTGTGCCCTCGTCGGTTCCGAGGACGCGCCGACCGAGAGCTCCGGTTCGGGAGCCTACGATGCAACCTGATAGGATTCCGCTCAAGTGGCGGCCGGCACGTCCGGTCGCCACTTTCCTCTTCGCGAAGCGCTTCAGGTTTCAGAAAAAACCGAGCGGGCTTCGGCCGAAGTCGCGGGTCGCATTCCGATCGCTCCCGACGCACTGACCACAGAACTCACAAGCGCCGCATTGTCCGGCGCAACGGTGCCGTCGGGTAGGTGAAGATTATTCTCGAATCCGACCCGCGCGTGTCCACCCAACGCAGCCGCCGTGATGACGCATGCGGTTTCACGGCGCCCGAACGCGCAGGTCGCCCATGGCATCTCCAGGTTCCACACGCCGAGATACGGCAGTAGGTCGCTTGGATCGGATTGCTGCCCGGCCGTGTAACGTCCCAGCACGAAAAGCACGCTCGCGAGGTGGATCGGAATGATCCCCGCGGCAACAAGGCTTTGAAACCGCCGGACGTCAACCTGACTGTAAAGAATGTGCTGCACGAGGCAGTCGGAGGCAGCAAGGCGATGCAGGAAAGCGCTGGCCTCGGCCTCAGTACTCGGTTCGGGGATCAACTCGCGAAGCGCAACCGACACAGCCTCTGGACCCACCTCGTCGACGACCTTCATCTGCTGGGCCGGTGTGTATCGTCCCACCGCTTCGGTGGTGATCTGCACGATGGGACCGGAGCCAGCCTGCGTGCGAATTTCCTGCGTGGCGGCGCGATAGGCATCCGCGTCCAGAATGTGGGTCCCGTCCGCGCCTCTCACATGAACGTGGATCATCGCAGCGCCCGCGTCCACGCACCGCGCCGACTCACGACCGATCTCCGCGATGGTGAGTGGAATCCGAAGGTGGTCCTTCTTGAGGCGGCGCGCGCCGTTGGGAGCGGCCGTGACGATCACCGGCGGAGTCACGATGCAGCCTCGTTCCTGAGGCGGAGGATCTCGACCAGCAGATGATCGCGCTGCGCTTCCAGATCCGCGATCGAGCGCCCCGCCGATTCAGCCTCGATGCCTGCAACGATGGCGCTTTTGACATCTTCGGTCAGGTTTGGGCTGCCAAGCGACGCCCAGCGTCGTTCCTGGCTCGGACCCAGATGCTCGAGGTAGTGCGCAATGCCGCCCTCCCCGCCCCCAAGATGGTAAGTCATATGCGGCCCCATGATCGACCAACGCAGCCCCGGTCCTTCGGAAATCGCCGCATCGATATCTTCGACGCTGGCGATCCCCTGCTCTACCAGATAGACCGCCTCGCGATAAAGCGCGGAGGAAAGCCGGTTGGCAATATGGCCCGGGACCTCCTTTTTGAGTATGACGGGCCTGCGGTTGAGCGAGCGATAGAATGCGCATGCTCGCGCGATGATCGCATCATCCTCGCCGACGATTTCGACCAGCGGCAGAAGGTGCGGCGGGTTGAAAGGATGTGCCACGATGTGACGCTTCGCGATTTTTGCAATCCGCCACGATCCTGCTGCGCAGAAGCGCCGATGTGCTGATGCCGACAATCGCGTGGGGCGGGGCCGCGACGTCGATCCGGGCGAGAAGGCCGCGCTTGAACGCCTCATTTTCGGGAGCGTTTTCCTGAACGAAATCCGCATTCGCGACCGCTTCCTCGAGCGTGTCCACGAAGGTGAGGGTGCCGTTCTTCGCAAGTCCGAGAGCCGCCAGTTGAGGCGCCGCTCTCTCGTTAAAGGCTTTCAGTTTGCGCTCCGCATCGTGCCCCGGATCGGTCGCTTTCACAGCATAGCCACCGGCGAGAAAAAGGGCAGCCCAGCTCGCACCTACTGTTCCGCAGCCGATGACGGCGACTGTCCTGATCGATTCCATGATCCGCGCTACCTTGTCAGAAGGGTAAGTCAGAATGAGCTACGAAGGGCTGTGCCGAGATCCTTGAGGGATCCCATCCCGGCCAATTTTTCGATCTCGGCGATGATGCCCGATGCCTTACCGGTGCCGAGGCCTGCGTCGAACAAGGCCACGGCTTTTTCCCGGCGCTCTTCCGTTGTCAGGGGATTGGCCACATCGCCACGGGGAATGCTGGCATCGGCCCGATGAACTGTTCCATCCTTCATCGTGACGGCGACGCGGGCCGGTCGGCCTGCCGGATAGCCCTTATCCATTTCCGGATCATGCCGCACGCGAACACGTCCTGCGAGATCCCGGATTTCCCGTTTCGCAAGCGTCGCCTCGTTGATGCTCTTAGGCCCGAGCGGCCCATTGACGAGTGCGATAGCTACTGCATATGGAATGCTGAAGCGCGCCGAAAGATCGTTCGCCGGTTCGGCGATGTTGTAGTCGAGAGCGATCCCATAGCTTGCCACATCGACGGCTTCGATCGCGTCCGCGGCGATCGCGCCTCGTCCGATCAGCTCCAGCACCGCGTCGTTAATGCCGTTCAAGTGGGCGCAGGTCGGGTGCACCTTCATGTAGGCCTGCATCAGCTCATAGCTCTGCCACGTTCCACCCGGGTCGATCCCGGCCGACAGTTGGTCAAGCCGAAAGTCTGCGCCGGCCCGAGGCCCGAAGAAATTCTCCAGCGTTCCCGACAGCGACGAGAGTCCGAACGTCGCAGCCTTGCCCGCCGTGATGCCGATCGATGCACCGAGGCCCACGTAAAGGTGGTGGACCGTCGCGCCCGCGATCGGCGTTTCGCGATAGGGGAAAAGCGTGACGGCCGCGGATCCCTCGATGGCCTCCGCGATGGTATCGGCGTTTGCGTCCGAAACCAGAAACGCGGTCGCGACCGCAGCGCCGATGGTGCCGAAGGTTCCAGTGTCGTGAAGAAGATCCTGCAGCCCGCCGAGCGCGCGCCCGACCCGTGCCGAAACCTCATAGCCCGCGACCACTGCCGACAAGAATGCCTCCGGCGACGCGTCCCGCTCCTCGGCAACCGCGAGGGCCGCCGGCAGGACATGGCTCATAGGATGGCCGCGTGCAACGCGATGGCCATCTTGGAGCTGCAGCACCGTGGTGGTCGCGCCGTTGAGAAGTGCCGCGGTGTTCGCCGAGGCTCCACCCGCATAACCGACGACCGTGCAGGGGCCAGCCTCACCTTTGAGCCTGCTCGCTGCCGGATGCAACGAGGTGTGCGCAGCACCGGCCGCCATCACCGCGAAGGTGTCGATGATAAAGTCCAGCGCCTGCCTTTTCACCTCGTCGGAAAGGTTTGCCCAACGGGTTCCGGCCGCTGCGACCCCAAGGCGACGAGCGGGCGTCGATGAAGCCTGTCCGATCATGACGTCTCCCCTCCCCGATGCCGGCGACTAGGCCGGACCCTAAACTTTCTCGGCACGGGCGCCGCCCGCCATCATGGCGTGAATGATATCGCGACTTGTCGGCCACAGGTTCTGGATAGGCAGCGCGACCTTGCTTGAGGCCGAGCGCCAGAAAAGTTTCAACGAGCTTGTAGGTAAGCGGACCGGGATTGATCACCGGAACGGGAAGCTCGCCCGCGAGAAATTCCGCCGCCTGATGCATGGTCGTCGACCCAAGGCAGATCACGTCTGCTCCATCCTCTTCGATGCAGCGTTGTGCGACAGCCAGCATGCGCGGAAAGACCTTGTCTTCCTTGCCGTCGAGCAGTGCGGAGAAATCCGGCGGCTGGTCGAAAGAGCGCACCGACGCACACTGCTTCTCGAAGCCGTATTCGCGGATCGCCTTCTTGTAGCGCGGCAAGGCGGGCTCCCACTGAGCCAGGATCGAGAACTTCGAACCCAGTGTGAGCGCGTAGAGCATCGATGCCTTGCCGGGCGAGATCACCGGAATGTTCAGGACGGACCGCAACGGCGCCATGCCGGAATCGCTCATGGTGTCGATGCAGACCGCGTCGTATCCGTCCTTTTCCGCGCTCATCCCCGCCTCGAAGATCGCAAGATCCATCAACGTCCAGTCATGGGGGCTCATGAACGACGTGGGACCTGCGGTTACGGGCCGATAGGTCAGCTCCGTGTCCGCATCGAGCTGCACGTATTTCTGCTGTTTCTCCCGATTGGCCACGCCCTCGGCATCGAGAGCGAAAGGAACGATCACCAAAATCTTCGCCATGGCTCAAACTCCCTTTGCGGCGGCGGCGCCCGCTTCGCCGATGGCGCGAATCATGTCGGTCTTGGGCACCAGCGGTGCCGGATAAGTCGCGCGGCTGTGGGTGAGGTTGAGCTTCAGGGCGGTCTCGGCAAGCCGATAGGTCAGCGGTCCTGGATTGATGACCGGCACATCGAGGCGCTCGGCGAGATAGGCGTGCGCCTGATGCATGGTGGTGGAGCCGAGAATGATGACCTCCGCCCCGTCCTCGTCGATGCAACGTCGCGCCGCCTCGAGGAGCTTTGGAAAGACGTCCTCCTCCTTGCCGGCCAGCAGGTTCTTGTTGTCGGGACGCACGCCGATGGAACGGATCGAGGCGCATTTTTCCCGCAGGCCCAGTTCCCCAAGCGTTTTGGCGTAAAGAGGCTTCCAGCGGTCCCACATAACGAGGATCGAGAATTTTTCGCCAAGCATCAATGCGGTCAACATGGCATGGCGGCCCGGCCCGATCACCGGAATGTTCAGCACCGAGCGCAAAGCCGACATGCCGGAATCGCTCATGGTGTCGATGCAAACCGCATCGTACCCATCCCTCTCCGCATCCAATCCCGCATCGAGGATCGAGAAATCCGCCAGGGTGAAATCATGCTGGCTGGTGTAGTTCGCAGGCCCGACGCGAACCGGCCGGAAGTGGAACTCCATATCGGCTCCGAGCTTTACGGCCTCCAGCTGATCCTTGCGTCGACCAAGCTCGTCTTCGCTCATGGCGAAGGGAACAATTACCAGAACCCGTTTCATCTCGTCCTCCCAAATCTCGTTATGTGTCTGTCAGGACTGCGCCGCGATAAAACGCGCCGCCGAAAGGCCGGCCAGCCGTCCAAGAACCGTTGCCGACAGCAGCCCATTTCCGGACATATAGCCCCAGGACGAGGGCCCCGAGAGGCCGCGCGCCGCGCCGCCTCCCGCAAAGACGTTGGGCAACGGCGTGCCGTCTGTTTTGAGAACACGGGTCTGCGTGTCGATGACCAACCCGCCTTGCGTGTGGAACAGCGCGCCATTGATCTTCGCCGCGAGATAAGGCGGCTGCCAGCGGTGGCTGTTGCGTGAAGTCACGACCGAGGGGATCGGGTTTCGCTCCTGCCGCATAATCCTTCACCTCTTCCATCGTGCGCTTCAACGCTTCGACGGGAAGGTCGGTCACCGCTGCAAGTTCTTCGATCGTCCCTGCGCGTTTGATCGACCCGAGCTTGGTGATCTCGCGATAATCGTGGAAGCCAAGCGCTGGCTTCTCGCAGCGCTCGTCATAGATGTTCCAGGCCAGATGGCCGGGTTGCTTGATGACCTCCTGCGCATGCTCCGAATAGCCGCGCATCTCGTTGGCGAAGCGCTCGCCATTGAGGTTCACCTGAAATCCGCCCTGGGTCATGACGGCCCATGTCAACGGCAGGCCGTGCGGATAGGCGACCGAACCGTGACCCTGATAGCTTCCCATATCGGCGAGCTCGGCCCCAAGCGCCGCTCCCCAGTCCACCGCGTCGCCGGTGTTGGACGTGTGGCCGTAATACTCCGCTTCCGCCATCTCGGGGATGAACTTCGCGACCATCTCGCGATTCCCGCCGAAGCCGTTGCAGGCGAGGATCAGCGCATCGCAGCCGACTGTTTCGATTTCGCCATTAGGACGGCGGAACGCAACGCCGACGATGGTGCCATCATCCTTCGCAAACAGATCCTCGACCGATGCGCCGGTGATGATGTCGATGCCGGCCCGTTCTGCCGCGGCAAGGAGCGATTGTTCGAGTTCGGCCCCCGTCTGGTTCTTCGGCCCATGCATGCGCAGGCGCGAGTGGCCCGGATAGTAGAAACCCTCAACAAGATGCAACTCGACGCCGTGCTGATCGGCGAGCCAATCGATCGTCGCGCCGGAGGCTTCCGCCACAGCTTTCACGATGATCGGATCGCTCTGGCCTTTCGCTTTCGCCGCAAGGTCGGCGGCGAAAAGCTCCGCGCTATCCTCGATGCCTTTCTCGCGCTGGAACCGGGTGCAGGCCGCGGGGATCAGGCCTGCGGAGAGCGAGGTGCTGCCGGTGGGATTTTCGTCCCGTTCGAGGATGAGGACCTCTGCGCCGGAATCCCGCGCGGCAAGCGCTGCCGTCAGGCCGCAGGAGCCGGCGCCGATGATGACGACGGGGACGCCGAATTCGAAAGTACCTTCACTGGCCGGCCGAACTGTCATGATGTCGTTTTCCGCAATTCTACGAGTAAGGATGTGGCCTTCCAACCGGGAAGGCCTCGTGCGACACTCGGTGTGTCGTCAGTATCCCGCGCGCGCTTCCTCGGAGACGCCATAACGCTCTTCGAGTTCGCGCACCTCCTGCATCCCGACAAGGTCGAAGAATTCCTGGAACGACGGAACGTTTGGCGCAATGCTGGCGATGGTTTCTTCCTCGCGCAGAGTGGTGAGAACACCATCGGCGGCACGGATCGCGGCGAGCATCAGCCAGTTCGGATAGATGATGAGCTTGAAGCCGAGCGCCTCGATCTCGGACTTCTTGAGAAACGGCGTCTTGCCGCTCGTCGCCATGTTGTAGAGCGTCGGATATTGCAGGCGCTCGGGAATCGCCTTGAGGTGCTCCATGCCGGGGGATTCGATGAAGAGGATGTCGGCGCCCGCTTCGCGGTACAACTCGGCCCGCTCGAAGGCGGCTTCCAGCCCGTCAAGCGCCAGCGCATCGGTGCGAGCGATAAGCACGAAATCCTCATCCGTCCGCGCATCCGTCGCGGCCTTGATCTTTGCCACCATGTCCCGCGCGGAAATCAGCTGTTTGCCGGCGAGATGGCCGCAACGCTTCGGCAGCACCTGATCCTCGAGGTGGATTGCAGCCACGCCCGCGCGTTCATAGAGCTGCACCGTGCGACGCACGTTAAGCGGCCCACCATAGCCGTTATCGGCATCGGCGATCACCGGAATGTCGCTGACGGCTGCGATACGCGCCGCGTTGTCGACCATCTCGGTCAAGGTGAGCAGTCCCACATCCGGCATGCCAAGACGCGCGGCGGACGTGCCGGCGCCCGTCATGTACATGGCCTCGTAGTTATGCTTCGCGACGAGGCGCGCAAAAAGAGGATCGACGACGCCAGGCGCCATGATCGCGCCGCGGCGTGCCAGCAATTGGCGGAGCTTGGTGGTGATTCTCATAATCGTTTGTCCTTAATCAAATCGGCCATGATCGTTCGACCAGCGCAATATCAAAGTCCCAGATAGGTCTGGCGCAGACGCGGATCGGCGAGCATCTCGGCGGCCGCTCCCTGGAGGGCGAAACGTCCTTGCTCCAGCACATAGGCGCGGCTGGCGATGCCAAGCGACTGCACCACGTTCTGCTCGACGAGAAGGATCGACAGACCCTCCTTGTTGATCTTCTGAACGAGGTTGAACATCTCCTCCACCATCAGGGGCGAGAGGCCGAGCGATGGCTCGTCGAGGATCAACAGCTTCGGCTCCGCCATCAGGCCTCTGCCGATCGCCAGCATCTGCTGCTCGCCCCCGGAGAGCGTACCCGCAAGCTGCGCAAGCCGCTCGCGAAGACGCGGGAAGATATCGCACATGCGCTCGAAATTCACGCGAAACCCGCTCGCGCGCCCGACGAAACGCGCCGAGTTCGAGATTTTCCTTGACGCTCAGGTTGGGAAAGATCCGCCGTCCCTCCGGAACCTGCGAAATCCCCGCTTCGACGATGTCGCGCGGTGCAAGTCCCGCGATGTCCTTGTCCTCGAACCGGATCTTGCCCTCGCGGGGCTTGATGATCCCGCTGATGACGTTGTTGAGCGTCGACTTTCCGACCCCGTTCGAACCGAGCACGGCAACGATCTCGCCAGCGGCGATCGACATGCTGATGCCTTGCAGGACATTGGCGGGCCCGTAGCCTGCCTTGATGCCGGAAATCTCAAGCATGGGCGCCTTCCTTCTTCAGGCGGTCTGCGGCGCCGTGGCCGAGATAGGCCTCGATGACCGTCGGATCGGCGACCAGTTGCTGCGGCGTGCCGTGCGCGATCATACGGCCCTGGTTCAGCACGTAGGCTTCCTCAGAAAGGCTCATGACGGCCTGCATGACATGCTCGATCAGCAGGATCGTCACGCCGGAATCGCGGATCTTGCGGATGGTCGCCGACGATCTCGACGATCTCGCTCGGGATGAGACCCGCCATCACCTCGTCGAGAAGCAACAGTTTGGCTTCCGTGGCGAGCGCCCGCGCGAGCTCCAGCCGTTTGCGTCCCGCGACCGTCAGCGATTCGCGCCGACTGATCGAGCATGCGGCCCATGCCGACCTGTTCGGCGATCAGCGCCGCGCGCTCCAGCGGCGTCCTTCCGGCTCCTGTGGCGAAGATGCGCGCCGACGGCGATATTCTCGAGCACGGTCAGGCCCGCGAAGGGTTGGACGATCTGGAACGTCCGCGTCAGCCCGAGCCGGCAGATGGCGTGGGGCGCGCGCCCGGTGATGTCCTCGCCCTGAAAGGTGATCCGCCCGCTATCCGGCTCCACGAAGCCGCCGATCATGGCGAACAGGGTGGTCTTGCCCGCACCGTTCGGTCCGATCAGGGCGACGATCCGGCCCTCCTTCACCGTCAGCGAAGCATCGTTGACCGCGACAAGCCCGCCATAGCGCTTGGTGACGTTTTCGACGCTCAACATCACTTGGCCTCCTTCACGGATACCACGGCGCGCCGCTTCGCTGGCCCGATCCGGCGGGCGAGCCCGACGATGCCATCCGGAAGATAACGCAGGATGACGAGCAGCACGACACCATAAAGGACGAGATTGAGACCGGGCGCGCCGCTCACCAGATGCTTGGCGCTTTCACCCATCAGGTGCAGGATCAACGTCCCGACGAGCGGACCCCAGATCGTTCCCGCGCCGCCGATGATCGGTCCGAGCAGCGCCTCGATCGACATGGTCGACCCATAGGCGATCGGCGCGTCGATGAAGAGATAGGTCTGCAGATAGGCGACGCCCGCGGCGCCGCCGATCGCGCCGGACAGCATCATGGCGAGAACCTTCGTGCGAAACGTGTCGATGCCCAGCGCCTTGGCGGCCTCCTCGTTCTCACGAATGGCGATGAGGTAGGCGCCGAAGCGCGAGCGTTGCACCGCGACGGTAATCAGCATAGCGACAGCCACCATCACCAGGACGAGGGTGTAGGTGGTGATGCGATCGGCGAACTGGAAATTGGCCAAACCCACCTTGTATGGCACGAGGATGCCTTGTCCGCCGCCGGTGACCTCGAACGAGCTGGCGAGGATGCGCAGCACTTCCGCGAAGGCCAGCGTGACAAGCGCGAAATAGGAACCTCTCAGGCCATAGCGAAACGAGAGGGCGGCGATGAAGCCCGCGACGAGCGTCGCGGCGACCATCGCCAGGCAGGCGGCGATCCACGGGTTGAACCCCAGCCGGACCTGCAGCATCGCCGTCACATACGCGCCGGTGCCGAACAACGCGGCGTGGCCGAAGGACATCTGTCCGCCGAAGCCGCCCAGAAGATTCCAGGCGACGCTGAGAATCGTGACGATCAGCGCGTTGATGGTGAAGCCGAGCCACGCCTCCGAAGGAAGCATGATAGATCAGCAGGAGATATGACGCAAACCGCGCCGTAGAGCAGCCATTCGCCAAAGGATGTGTGTTTCATGCCGCGCGCCGTCCAAACAGGCCAGAAGGCCGAAACAGAAGGATGAGGATGAAGGCCAGGAAGATGCCGATCTGGCCGAGGCTCTCGCCGAGAAAGAGCCCGCACAGCGCTTCGATGACGCCGAGCAGCAGCCCGCTCACGAGCGCGCCGAGGAAACTGCCCATGCCTCCCAGCACCACCGTGGTGAAGGCGATCAGCACGAACGCGTAGCCGACTTGCGGCGTCACATAGAAGGTCGGGAATCAGGAGGCAGGCCGCGACCGCGACGCAGGCGGTTCCGATGCCGAAGCAGACCGCATAGGTGTTGTTGACGTCGATGCCCACGAGTTCGGCGCCCCGCTTCTCGATGGCAACCGCGCGGATCGCCTTGCCGATGCGCGTGCGGCTCATGATGAGCCAGAGGATCAGGGCGCAGAGCCATTGCGGCGAAGAATGCGATCACGCGCGGCAGAGGGATGAAGGCGGGCCCGATCTCCACCATTTCATACGCATAGGGGAGCGAAATCGTGCGGGTGTTCGACGTCCAGAAATAGAGCGCGAGATTGTCGATGATGATGGCGAGAGCGAGCGTCACGAGCAGGACGTTCTGTTCCTTGCCGCCGCTGAACGGAGCGATGATGCCGCGCTGGATGCCGTATCCCAGGAGGAAGAAGAGCGGAACGATGATCGGGATGGCGAGATATGGATCGACGCCGAAAAGCACGTGGAGAAAGTACACGCCGTAGAGCGCCAGCATCAGCAGGCTGCCATGGGCGAAGTTGATGATGTGCAGCACGCCGTAGATCAGGGTGAGCCCGAGCGCGATCAGAGCGTAGATCGCACCGGTCGTCAGGCCACCCAGAATGGCGGGCAAGATCAGCGATGACATGGCACGGCTCTTTCCTTTGTGCCGGAAGCTGCGGGCGCGCTGACGCGCCCGCAGGATCGAGAAGCAAGCGTCTTCAGGTGCGCGGCGGCATCGGGAAGACGGCCTCGGCGGTTGCGTATTCCTTCGGGAATACAAGCTCGATCTTGTCGCCGCGGATTTGCGTGTTCACCGGCTGTGCCGCCTCGTTGTTGCCGTTGACGAACTTCGTCGGGCCATACGGCATGATGGATCCGCTATAGGTCGAGGTTGCAAGCGCCTCGATCATCTTCTCGCGATCATTCGATGCGGAACGCTCAAGCGAGTCGGCAATGAGCTGAATGCACGCATACGCGACCATGATGTCGTAGGTCAGATCGAGCTTGGCGTCCGCGGCTGTGTCTTGGCAAGAGCCTGCGATTCCGGTTTGCGCGGGATCGTACCAATGGTTGCAATCCATCACGTACTGCGCGGCATCGTTGTGCTCGCGGACGAACTTGATGTTCGAGGCGGCGCCGCCGAGGATCGAGTAGATGGCCTTCGTTTCGACGCGCTGCTGGCGCAGCGCCATGGCGAACAGCGTGTACTCGTTGATGTAGTTCGACGGAATGATCATGTCGGGCTTGGCCGCCTTGAGGCGCAGCACGATATTGGTGAAGTCGCGCTGCGGCGTCGGGTGTCCGATGCTTTCGACGACCTGAATGCCGATCTGAGGCAGCTTCTCGTTGAGGAGCTTCGCCATGTTGGAGCCGAACGGGCCGTCCTCGTAGACGATCGCCGCCGTCTTCACCGGGTTGCCGGCGTTCTGGTTCAGAAGCTTGAGGTTCTCCAGTGCCGTCGACGGTGCACTTGTTCACACCGGGCGTGAACCGGAAGACGTTCTTCAGGCCGCGCTCGACCACCTGTTCGGCCGTGCCCACATCGAAAACCTGGGCGAGGTTGTAGCGGGCGGCGGCCTGTGAGCTGGCAAGACCGAGCGCACTTGCCTGGCAGCCGATGAAGGCGACAACGCCAGCCTGCGCCAGCGTGATCGACGGCCGCGGCCGCGACGTCGGGCCGAGACTGGGCGTCGACGACGACCGCTTCGAGCTTCGCTCCGCCCATGCTCTTGATGCCGCCGGCGGCGTTGATGGCATCGATGGCGAACTGGCGCACCGGCGCGGGCCTGCGTGCCGTTATAGGCGAGGTTGCCGGTCAAGCGGCTCCAGCACGCCGACCTTGACGGTCGCTGCCTGGGCGCGCAGCACCGTCGGCGCGGCGATGCTGCCCGCGAACGCAGTCGCAGCGCCCGCTTTCAGAAGGCCGCGGCGGCTGAGAGTGAATGGCTTCGAATCGTTGTGTGACATTTTCTGTTTTCCCTGACTGAAAGGTCGTTGCTTTAAGTTGAGCCGCCGTGCGCAGCGGCTGAATGTCGGTGAGCTGACCTCACCTGTTGATCCACCTCATTTTCGCGAGATACCGATTTTCGAACGTCTTCGATCTGCGGCATATAGCTGAGCGTCAGCTCGACTTCGTCCACGCCCTTCATGATGCATTCGCGCCAGAACGGATCGATGACGAGGACATGCTCCGATCCGTCGGGGAGCGTCACGCGCTCCGCTTCGAGATCGATGGTGACTGGCGATCGCGCGCCGGCGAGAAGATCATGCGCGCAGCTTCGTCACCACGTCCTCCGGCAACTTCACGGGGACGAGACCATTCTTCAGCGCGTTGTTGTAGAAGATGTCGCCGAAGCTCGGTCCGATCACGCGCCTTGATGCCATAATCGTGCAACGCGTAGACGGCACCTTCACGCGACGATCCGCAGCCGAAATTCTCGTCCGTCACCAGTATTTTCGCTCGCCTGAAAGGCTCCTGGTTGAGGATGAAATCCTCCCGCTCGGTGCCATCCTGGTTGAAGCGCAGGTCATGGAACAGGAAACGCGCCATATCCCGCGGACCGATCCGCTTTCAGGAAGCGGGCCGGGATGATCTGATCGGTGTCCACATTGCGCCCGAGGATCGGTGCGGCCGAGGCAGTCTCTTTGATGAAAGGCTTGCATCGTGGCAGCTCCTCTAGCTCATCAACCGGCGAACATCGGTGAGCCTCCCGGTCACGGCAGCCGCGGCGGCCATGGCAGGACTCATCAGATGCGTGCGGGCGTTCGGGCCCTGCCGACCGACGAAGTTGCGGTTCGAGGTGGAGGCGCAACGTTCCTGCGGCTTCACGAAATCGCCGTTCATGGCGGCGCACATGGAACAACCCGATTCGCGCCACTCGAATCCTGCTTCGCGGAAGATCAGTGTCGATCCCTTCCGCTTCCGCGGCGAGCTTCACGCCGGTGGATCCCGGCACGACCATCGCTGGAACGACGGCTTTCCGACCTTTCAGCACCGCGGCCGCGGCGCGCAGGTCCTCGAGCCGGCTGTTGGTGCAGGAGCCGATGAAGACCCGATCGATGGGGACGTCGGCGAGAGCCGTGCCCGGCTCCAGGCCCATATACCGCAAGCGCGTTCGCAACCATCTCGCGACGGGCGGCATCGGACTGCGCGGCAGGATCGGGCACGTAGCCGCTGATCGGCAAGGTGTCTTCCGGACTCGTTCCCCAGGTCACCATGGGCTCGATCGGTGCTCCGTCGAGTTCGACTTCGCGGTCGAAACGCGCATCCGGCTTCGCTCGGCAACGTGCGCCAATAGCGCAAGCGCGTCGTCCCAATCCGCTTCCGTCCGGAGCGAAGGGACGGCCGTGCAGATATTCGAATGTCGTATCGTCCGGCGCGACCATGCCACAGCGCGCAGCCGCCTCGATCGACATGTTGCAGATCGTCAGCCGC
The DNA here is from genome assembly GCA_963837375.1 of uncultured Alphaproteobacteria bacterium. Taxonomy (GTDB): domain Bacteria; phylum Pseudomonadota; class Alphaproteobacteria; order Rhizobiales; family Beijerinckiaceae; genus Microvirga. The sequence continues at coordinate 78,682 of CAWINL010000003.1, forward strand.
TGCTCGATCGACATGGCGCGGATCGCCGGCCCCGCATATTCGATGGCGTGGCCGCCAGCGCCGCCCGCGCCGATCTTGCCGATGATCGCAAGGATCACGTCCTTGGAGTGCACTCCGGCGGCGAGCGCGCCATTGATGGTGATGCGCATGGTCTTGGGACGCGACCTGCCACAAGGTCTGCGTTGCCATGACATGCGCGTTCTCCGATTGCCCGATGCCGAACGCGATGGCGCCGAGCGCGCCATGGGTCGACGTGTGACTGTCGCTGCACACGATCGTCAGACCCGGCAGCGTGATGCCCTGTTCGGGCCCGACCACATGAACGATGCCCTGCCGCGGATCGCGCAGTCCGAAATTGCGGATGCCGCCCCAGTGCCATGTTCTCGTCGAACTGGCTGATCATCCGGGCGATCTCGGGCGTCGCCGCATCGCGCGATGGTGCGGCCGGAGGTCGGGACATAATGGTCCGGCGTGCCGAACATCTGGCGCGGCTTGCGGACCTTGAGGCCACGACGCTTCATGTCGGCGAAGGCGTGGAAGGAGCCCTCGTGGATGATGTCGCGATCGATATAGATCAGGGACGGGCCCGCCTCGCGCGCAACGATCACGTGGCGATCCCAGATCTTGTCGAACATCGCCTTGCGACGATGTCCGTTCGCTGTGCTTCGTTTCAATCGCCATCGAAGCGCCTTTCTGCTCTGCTTGCACGGCTCACGCCTGCTCGCGAAACGCCTTGAGGATATCCGCGCCCGTCGCAGGCCACACGGCGTCGTGCCCGAGGATGTAGTCGAGCACCTCACGCAGGTAGCCGACGCGATAAGGGACGCCGGAAACCCAGGCATGGAGCGGGATGCTCATGACCCTGCCGCCATACCGGTCGGCCTCGCGATAGAGCACGTCGAACCGATCCTTGACCTGCTGGGCCCAGGAATCCTCGGTGTGATGAAAGTCCATCATCACCGTGCGGTCGTCCGTCTCGAAGGCGTGCGGCATGGCGAAGATCGGCGTCGACGACGTCTTCATTTCATAGGGCAGATCGTCGTTGGCCCAGTCGCATGCATATGCGATGCCGTTCCGCGCCAGAATGTCCGGCGTCGCGTAGGATTGCGCGCGTCCCGGCGACAGCCAGCCGGTGACAGGCTGCCCGGACGCGTTTCGCAAGAAGCGACAGGCGTCCGCGAGACGAGTTCGTCCTCCTGCCTCCTCCGACAGGCCACTGTGATGGACATGCTCCATGTCGAGACCATGGCCGACGATCTCATGCCCGGCTTCGACGATGTCCTTCAAGAGAAGCGGGTAACGCTCCGCGATGAATGCCGTTGACGGCGACGGATGCCGGCAATCCGCGATCCTTCAGCACCTGAGGATCCGGTAAATGCCGACGCGGTTGCCGTAGTCGCGGTTGGTATAGTGGCGGAAATCCGGAAACGGCATCGTCAGTCCGCCGGGCGCGCGGAACGGCTTTCCCGGTCATGTCGATCGGAAACCATTGCACGGCCGGCATCACCCAGAGCGCGATCTTGGCGCCGTTCGGCCACACGATCTTCTCGACGGTCGAACAGATGCGACCACTCGTAGCGATCGTGATCCATGCCATGGCGGCGGGCCGGGTACTTCAGATAGTCGTCGGCGAGAGGCATGATGCGTTTCTCCCTCAGGCCTGGGCGGCTGCGATGGCCTCGACCATCGGATCATACGAATGGGCGTAGAAATGCTCAGCGATCTCGCGACCCGTGGCGAGCCAGACATCATCGTGCTGCGCGATGTAGCGCAATCGCTTCCGCGAACGGATCGATGCGATGCGGCTGCCCGACGAGATAGGGATGGAGCGGGATGCACATGACCGTGCCGGACGTCTCGCCGTCCTGCGCGCAGCTGATCGAATTGCCGCTTGATCGCTTCGCCATAATGGCGCGGCGGATAGAGATTGCGTGTTGTAGACGATGACGTCGTTCATCTCGAGCGAGTAGGGCATGCTGATGAGACGCCCGGACTTGACATTCACGGGCATCGGCTGGTCGTCGTGGAACAGGTCGCAGGTGTAGTCGATGCCGTATTCGGCGAGCAGGTCCATCGTCCAGGTGTTGTTGGACAAGGCGGGCGCGAGCCAGCCCGAGAGCTTCTGCCCGGTCCATTTGCGGATGGTCTCGATCGAAGTCCTCGATGATCGCCCGCTCCTGGTCCGGGGCTCATGCCGTAGGTATAGCGGGTGTTGTAGATGCCATGGGAGAAGAACTCCCAGTTCCGCTTGGCGCAGGCCTCGATGATTTCCGGATGATGCTCGCACAAGGCGACATTGAGCGAAACTGAACCGCGAAAGCCCGACTCGTCCATGGCTTCCATCATCCGCCACCAGCCGGCGCGGTTGCCGTAATCGCGATGGGAATAGGCAAGCACGTCAGGCAGCGGCCGCGCCCACGGGGTGCGCTGCGGGTTGGGCGGCGGCGCGTATTCGTAGAATTCGATATTCGGCGCGATCCACACCGCGATCTTCGCCGCCGTTCGGCCAGGTAATCTTGGGCCGGCGGTTATACGGGATGTAGTCGTAGAGGCCGGGATCACTCGACATCTGACGCCCTCACGCAGCAGGCTTGTAGGAACGGAAATGTGCCATCACTTCCGCAAACCGGCACCACGTCGCCGTACTTGATGGCGATGTCATACAGATTGGCGAAATGCGGGCTCTCGTGCTTGTCCGCAACGCACTCCTCCGGCACGATGACGCGATAGCCGCGCGAGATGGCATCCACCACGGTGGCGCGCACGCATCCCGACGTCGACCCGCCGGTCAGAACCACGGTGTCGGATTGATGCCAGACCATCAGCGATTGCAGATTGGTTTCGTGAAACGCCGACGCCATGCGCTTGTTGATGACGATATCGCCCACATGGTCGATCTTGAGCCGGTCGTCGAATTCCGCGCGGCGGGAGCCCACCTTGATGTTCTGGAGCGAATCCGGCGTGTTCGTGCGCGTCCCCCAGACGCCGCAATCCTCACCCGACTGCATGTAGGCCACATAGGTCCACACGACCGGGATGCCGCCGGCACGGGCCAGATCCGCGAGCTCGTTCACGTAATCGAGTTGCTTCGGGTCGGTCTCATAAGAGCTCACGAACTCGCCGACGCTCGTATAGGCTTTCTGGAGGTCGATATTGATGAGGATGGGCTTGCGTCCGAAGCCGAAGCGGGGACGCACAGGCTTCGCCTTGATGTCCTCGAATAATTCGCGGGCTGTCTTGTTCGAAAGCTCCACCGTCGATCTCCCTCGTCGTTCTTGCCGACTGAGTAACGCTGCGTCGCACATGCGGCGCCGTTTGGAAAATCTAAGACTTGGCTCCCGCAAATCATCGCCGGATCCGGTCACAGGCGCAATCGCCCTTACGATCGACCGGGATATCACCCGGCGCTTTGTCCTATCCGCATCACGCCGCTGGAAACGCCGCTGCGAAAAGAAGTTTCAATCGACGCAAATGGCTTGTGCTTCAGCTCAAATATCATAAAGATATATCTTTAGGAGATTGTAAAGTCCGTTCGCAGGGCGTTCCAAGGTAGATGACATCGTCTCAGGGCATCGCGGAGCCCGACCACTCGCGGCGCCTTCCGGCGCCTCAGCTGGTTGCGGTAAGCTGCCCGCAAAGCATCTGTGGTTTAAGAAGCATCGCGGCTTGCGGTCGGGGGCGGCGATCGGTCATGACGAGGATCACGCGCGCCATCCAGGCCCGCTTTCGGACGCGTGGGCAGCGGTCGCCTGCAGGAGGGCCGAACGATGACTTCTACGAACGGACGCAGGAGCGCCGCGCCGGCAGGGCCTGCTTCGGCGCAACCGTTGTGCGACACTCCTTTTACCGGTGAACGCTCCCCGATCCCGCTCTATCATCGCATTTATGTGATCTTGCGCGAGAGGATCCTCAATGGAACCTACCAGGTCGGGGAGACTCTGCCGAGCGAGGCTGAACTCATGGACCGCTTCGGCGTGAGCCGCATCACCGCCCGGCGGGCGTTGGATGAGCTTTCCGGCGAAGGCTTGGTTGCCCGGGCGCGCGGGCGCGGAACTCAGGTCTCCCCCCGCGCGATGCCGGAAGTCGGCGGGGCGCCTATCGTTGCCGGGATCGAGGGGCTGATGGCCAACTTGTCCATCATCGGTCGCCAAACAACCGTGGAGGTTTTCGAGTTCGGCTACATCGAAGCGCCGAATCTCGTGACTAGCGAGATGTCGCTGACACCTCGCGAAATCGTCCAGCGGACCGTTCGCGGGCGCAGCCTAGACGGTCGCCCATTCTCACTGTCCACCAGCTACGTCCTGGAAAAGATAGGGCGCACCTACAGTCGGGACGAAATGCAGACGATTCCGCTCATTGATTTGATCACCCGCTCCGGCACGGAGATCGGCCATGTCACTCAAAGTCTCACCGCAACTCTTGCCGACGATGTGACCGCGCAGAGGCTCGGCGTGCAACCCGGAAGCCCCCTTCTCAAGGTGCGGCGCGGTTTCTTCGACACTGGAAAGCGCGCCGTCTATTTTGTTGACCTGTTCTACCGCCCCGACCGGTTCGAGTACCGAATGACGCTTTCTCGCCGAGCCGACAATCGATTTCAGCTTGACCCCAGCTGAGGCTTTCGCTCAAGGGTATCAGCGTTCCGTCAGGCCTTGCTCACGCGGACCGTCGAGGTGCCAGAACCAAGTGCCACGGAAGCGCTCGAGGAATTCGCCCTCAGCGGTTTGGACGCGGTTGAAGGTCGGTGCGTTGACGACGCAACACAGGGTAATGGCTGAAAACAGGCGGGCTCCAACTGTGTTCATGCGAGCGTTTCCGATTTTGCAACCAACGCAGCCACTATTTGCGCGTTCCCGGAAGTCCCAGAAGTAGGGGTGGATTGGTACCGCTAGCGCTGGAACACGAGGCTCAAGTTGTTGGCCGGCATCGCAAAGCGCTCCACCAGCATCAATCCGTGGTGACCCGCGAGTTCCGTCACTTCCTCCAGATCACGCACACCCCAATCCACATTCCGCCTTCGGAGGTCTTGATCGAAGAGCGCGTTGCCGGGAGCCGTGTGGGCGCCGTGCTCCCGGTAAGCACCGTAGAGGTAGAGCACTCCGCCAGGAGGCAGTACTCGCCCTGCCCCGGCCATCAGCCCTTGGGTTGCCCGCCAGGGACTGATGTGAACCATGTTGATGGCCACAATGGCGCCCGCCTGGAGCACAGGCCATTCCAGGTCCGCTGCATCGAGTACGATCGGCGGGAGAAGATTGGGCAGGCCGGAAATCTCCCGATAGGCGGCGATGCTTTTCAGAGCCTGCTCGTCCTGGTCAGTGGGCTGCCATGTCAGTTGCGGTAGGGCCGCGGCAAAATGAACTGCGTGCTCACCTGTTCCGCTGGCGATCTCAAGGACGATTCCCGTCTTCGGAAGCACGCGTTGCAGGATTGTCAGGATCGGATCGCGGTTTCGCGCAACTGACGGTGATGTCAAGGCAGCGCGCGTATCGGATGCTGTCGTCATTGCCCCTTGTCCATTTGCTCCATAGGAGGAAGTGCCGTCAGCGGCTCGAAGTCCCGTATTGCAGCCTGGTTTACTTCGGACTTTGGCGAGGTTTCGATCACGTTCGTGCGACATGTGAGGCCTCGATCTGCCCTCCGAGCAAGGGCTGATCTATTCTTGAACCCTTCTGCGTGAGTTTGGGATTCCGATGACGTACCCTCCTCTGGTTCTCGATCGACGCACTCTCCTGACCGCGGCTGCCGTGACGGCCGCCGGGCTACTGATGCCAAGGGAGCTGCTCGCAGCCGAGCTTGTCCCGACTCCGGGACAGACAGAAGGCCCCTTCTACCCCGTCGCGTTTCCGCCCGATACAGACAACGATCTGGTGCGTATCACCGGGCAGGCCGCCCGGGCAGTCGGGCAGGTTGTCCACATCTCGGGGCGCGTGATGGACACCCGTGGACAGCCGAAAGCGGGAAGCGTGGTCGAGATCTGGCAGTGCGATGCGAACGGCGTCTACCGCCACCCCCGTGCCGGGAACCAGGGCCGCATCGACCATGCCTTCCAGGGCTATGGCCGTACGCAGGTGGGCAAGGACGGTGAATATCGCTTCCGTACCATCCGGCCCGTGCCGTATCCGGGTCGCACGCCCCACATCCATTTCGCCGTGCATGTGCCGGGACAGGGACGCCTAGTGACCCAAATGTACATCGAGGGCGAACCAATGAATGCCCGCGACGGTCTTCTCAACAGCATCCGGGGTGAGCAAGCGCGCCGCAGCGTAATCGTTTCCCTCTCCTCACAACTGGCGCCAGAGCAGGGCACACTTCAAGGACATTTCGACATCGTCGTCGAAGCATAGTTTGTGTTGCGCCGGATTGCCGAATGTCAGCAGAATCCTGTCGCGAGACCAGAGCCGGCCCGTAAACACGACGAGATGGCAAGGACAGGGACACGGGATGCGTTCGGCACTCGAGAGGAAGTATCGACCTCCAACCTCTCAAACAAAGGTCGAGACCTCTGGCTGGAGGATAGCAATACGACCTCGAGCCACGAGACAGCCAATCGGGCTTTTCTGCCGACGATCATCTGAGAACGTGGGCGGAAACGGTCACCGATTGGCCCGACAGAATTCAGCGGTTGTCATGGGAACGTAAGCGACAGCGCAAGGCGGGAAACCACATCCGAGTGAGCGGAGCACCTATCCGATGTGGTCTCACATCCTTCAAGTTGATATGCTTCGTCCGAGCCGGGGAGCCGCTTTCCTGAAGTGAGATGCCAATGTCGGGCCATGCGATCCACATCAAGGTCGACGGAAGGACCTATTCGGGATCCTTCAAGGTTGACCGAAAGACCCTGACCGTCACGACAACCTACGGCAGGAAGTCGGCCGAGATCGGCCCCCGGGTGACCCATGAGTCCCTCGCCCACCAACTCCTGCAAGAACTTGTCCTGGAGGAAAAGTCTCGCAAGGGCTCGACGCTCTGAGGAAAGGCGGGTGTCGCGATGAGGAGCATTTCCCTCGGCACTATTGCCGGCATCGTCACAGCGGCGTCGACGCTCGCCCCTGTGCTTGCTGATGAGGCAGCGGCCTGGGATGCGCTGCGCCGGGGTGGCTACGTCGCCCTCATGCGGCACGCAGAAGCGCCCGGGGGCTCCGGAGATCCGCCCGGTTTCAAGCTCGATGATTGCTCCACCCAGCGCAACCTGAGCGCCAAAGGCCGCCACGACGCGACAGCCATGGGCGAGAAATTTAGGGCCGCCGGCGTTGCCGTCGCCAAGCTTCTCAGTTCGCCCTGGTGCCGCTGTGTCGAGACCGCCCGTCTGATGGAGCTCGGTCCCTTCGAGACTGCGCCGACCTTTGCCAATGCCTTTGTCCTCGCCGACCAGCGCAGCTCTCTGACCGAAGGGGCAAGGGCGGTTGTGACCGGCTGGAGGGGTCCCGAAGCGCTTTTAGTCGTGACCCACGGCGCCAACATCCAGGCGCTCACCGGACGCAGTCTGCAATCCGGAGAGATCGTGGTGGTCACCGTCAACGGTGGGGTCAGCGCCCGCGCCGATGGCTGCCGTGACCGGAACCGCCAATTCGTCGAGAAGCTCGAGCACCCGATCTAAGCTTCACGCTCGTCGTCAGCTTGGCGCTACCACTCTATGCGATTGCAGCCCGGACGCTCAACGCCGGATCGCCGAGGCGCAATTCATCCCCTATAATGCCCGTGGTCGACGAATCCACCGGAGACGAGCATGATCCACGCGGTATGTCACACGGCTGACGAGAGGATGCGGGTCGAGTTCGATGCGACCCCCTGGTTTGAAGAAGCCGAGCCCGACATCATCTTTCTTCTCGCGGAACGCGACTGGTCGGCACCTTGGGTTGCCGACGCCCTCGAGGCCCGCCCTGGCTACGAGGAGCTTCGCAAGTTGATCGGCTACGCGAGAGACAGGTTGGAGTTCGAGTTGCGCGAGGATCCGTCCTGGCCCACCTTCGAATGCCGCGTGATCGGTCCCGAAGCCGTTGCCTGGCTCGAGCGAAATCGGTCCGATGTCGCAGAGAGGATTCGTCGGGCAGGATAGGACGGTTCCTCTCGACTGCCCCTGGTGGATCGCTTTGCGCGATTTGGAGGGACGACCACGGCCTGAAACGTCAGCCTCGGCGCCGTCCGTTACCCCATCTAAAAGTGGGCATGAAGTGGAGAGGTTTTCGCGTGAAAGGTCAGGAACTCGTATCCCCGTGGACTGACGCCAATTGGCCCTTCACGGCCGAGCAGGACAGGGCCGTCTTCCTCGCAATCGCGGAGCAGGTGTTCGCGACAGACGGCACCAACCCGCTGCCTGCGTTTGAGGCGATGACGATCGTCGCGTCGTACCATTGGAGGAAGGACGAAATACCGGAAACCGTCACGGTCCCGTTCTGGGCGCTGGAGGCTGTTGTCGCAGGGTACAAGCAGTATCAGGCGAGCCAAACCGGCTCCAGCGGCACGAGACTCAGGTTCGGCGAGGCCTTTCAGGTCGAGGGGCGCGGTCAGGGGAAACGCCCGCGCATTCACGACACTCTGAAGCTCCTTCGGGACATCCGCGTCGCGATCCAGCTTGTTCTCTTCGAAGAGCAGGGCTGGAAGATCGAGGCAGCGATCCAGGAGCTCGCAGACAAGACGGGCATGCATCACACCACTGTCCGAGACATCTGGTCCGAGCATGCCGACCAGGCGCGGACGGCGCTGCGGATTTTCCGACAGGGCGAGACGCCACCCGACAAACTTCGTGATGTTTTACGAGTGCCTTTGTGAGGCGCTCACCGGTCGCTTCTGACAACCCTGTCCCTGGAGGTCACCAGTGGACAGCAGAACCGGCATCGAACGCACCGATCTGACCCAGCCGCCGCCGGCGTTGTTGCCTGCGGTGCTGGTCGAACTCGTTCGTCTCCTGGCCCGGCAAGCGGCGCGCGAAGCCGTCGCTGCCGCCCTGTCCGCTGACGCCTCCGATGTCATTCAACATGAACCGGAGGATCGTCCATGACGACCAATGCCAAGTCCCTTTCGACGCTTGAGGCGCTCGCTTCCCGCTGGGCGTCAGCGTCCGGACCCTGCGCCGGATAGTGGCGCGCGGCGAGCTCAAGGCGCACCGCATCGGCTCCCAGCTGCGCTTCTCCGAGGAGGATGTGACGGTCTACGAGCGCCTCCGCCGCGGGTGAGAAGCGATGGCCCCACCTGACCGATTTTGTCCAGCGTTGTCAGCATCTTATCGGCCGTCGGGAGACCGCCGGCGGTTGAACTCCGTAAAACCAAAAAGCTGCTATCTCCCGAATCGGACCTCGTGTCCGCCTCTGTCATCCCGAGACCCCGATTGACCCAAGGAGACGATCCCGATGACTCAGATGAGCTTCGATTTTCCAGCAGCGGCAACGTTGAAGTTGCCGTTGAACCGGTGTCGGCGTCTCCGCGTCGCAAGGCGCGGTAATTCGGATTCCGATGCGGTCAGCATCGATGCCGACGGCACCGCTCATTATGCGGTGGCAGAAGGCACGGCGGCAGGATCGACGACTTGGGCCGAGTGGAACTTCGACTTCGCCGCCACAACGCTGACTGCTGGCAATGACGAAGCCTTCACCTTCAAGCTGATGGTGGACCGCGATCCGACGGCGGCTGTCAACTTGGTCGAATATACGCCTGGCGACAATCCGGCTCGATTCTTCCAGAACTCAGTCAACTCCGGCTTCATCGACACCGATCTGGCAACCGCAGGTGCTCAGTACTATGGGTTCGCGGATGGCCAGTTCGATGTGATGCTACAAGCCTTCGACGGTACGACACTCGTCGCGCAAAACAAGGTCGTGGTGCACGTCGGCGATCTGGACGATACAGGAAATGGATCGTTCTACATCCTGCTGGCTGACGGTTTGCCGAAATGATTTTAGCCGACCCAGGCCTTTCTCACGCTCCGTGCATTCGGGCTGAACCATCGTTTCCGAAATACCACGCTTCGTCCAGAATTCCGACCTCGCGGGCTGCAGCCTCAAAGATCGTTCGGGCATTCTGGACTGCGCCTTGCCAGTTATCGCGTCGTGACACGCTTTCATGGCAGCCTTGCAGGTCGGATCGCCAAGAGCCGACTTCGGCCAGTCGTAGAGCAGCGCCTCCGCCGCCTCGTCTGCCCGCGAGATGGTTTTCGGACATTCGCGTGGACCCGAATTGGAACAGGCGAGGAGAACCTAAGATCGGCCATGGCGGATCATAACACGCAGAGGACGGGATGCCTGTCGCGAGTTTGCCTTAACCCTTTTGTTTAGGTTTGGGTGGCATCATGGAGCGGGGATGATCGGTCCCTTCCTATCCTTATGGAAATGAGTAACCTGCGCTTCTCATCTTCGGATAGAAGGGCAGCGACGGCGTTATCCTGGACGCCTCTAACAGTCCTCGGAATCGAAAGTGCCAGAAGCTCGGTCGCCCCGTCTTGCCGTCCTGATTGACGCCGACAATGCCTCAGCGCGAATCGCTGACGGCCTCTTTGAGGAAATCGCGAAAATCGGGGAAGCCAGCGTCCGCCGCATCTATGGAGATTTTTCAGGGGCGCGCCTAAAGTCGTGGGCTGACATTCTGGCGAAGCATGCGATCAGTCCACAGCAGCACTTTGCCTACACATCGGGTAAGAATTCCTCTGATATCGCACTTGTCATAGATGCGATGGACCTGTTGCACAGTGGTTTGTTTGAAGGTTTCTGCCTTGTTTCCTCCGACAGCGATTTCACGCGTCTGGCTGGACGCATCAGGGAACAGGGCATTGATGTCTTTGGTTTCGGGGAGCAGAAGACCCCGGAGAGCTTCCGCCAAGCGTGCCGCCGCTTCATTTATACCGAGAACCTGATCCAAGTGACCCGAGCGACAAATCGTGAGGCAGGCAGGGCTTCCAAGGCGCTACGCCCTCTTGGCGACGCCACACCCGTTCTCCGAAGAGCAATCGCGCAGATGGACAGCGAGGACGGTTGGGTCGCCCTCGGAGTTCTGGGACAGAGGCTCGCCACCATCGCGTCGGATTTTGATGCTCGTACATACGGCTATCGAAAACTGAGTGATCTGGTCCGCGAGACAGATGCGTTTGAGGTAAGCCAAGGAGAGGGAGGGAGGCTGCGCGTCCGACCAAAGGAAGAGCCATCCAAACGACGATCCCGCAAATCCTGAAGAGCGCGGAAAGTAGCTACTCCTCAAAGGCAGAGATAATGAAGTCGATCCTTGTCATGGTGATCGTTTTGATGGACGCCCTGGCCAGCCCGCCAGCGATCACTACGGTAGAATTTAATAGCGAAACTGCCTGTCTGAAGGCCGCAGCGGATATCGAAGCGACGGTGACCAAGATGCAGGCCAATGCTCTCGTGACAGCGCGCTGCTATGAAAAGGGTGGATAATTGCCGCCAAGCGTGTGCTTTTTGAGCGGGTTCTCCGACGCCGTTATCGAAGCCACGCAGCGGCGGACAAGATCGAGACGATAGACATTGCGAACCCGATATTATGCCAGAGGGCCGCGCGCCGTTCCGACCTGTGCGTCACCTCTTCGGCTTCTTCGGTGAGCGGAATCTTCAGCGAGGTTCTGAGACGTTTTCGGGCGTGCCACGCCATACCGTGGAGAAGGACGGACAAGGCCCCAAGGAGAATGGCCAAGATCAAAAACGCCTGGGGCACGTCAGAAATCAGCACGAGCGTCTATCAGGCTGACGCGGCTCGGATCGGTTCGGGTGTGAATGGCGAGCGCTCGACGATGCGGACCTCGGCAGCCGCGCCGACCGACCGCAATCCCTCAAGAACCATCGTCAATTGTTCGGATATGATCGCATTGCGGGCATCATCGACGGTTCGGAACTCCAGCATGGTGATCGTGTCCGGGCTTGTTCCGTCAGTCGTGCGATAGGCCACAAAGGACACGGCCCCGGAAGTTTGCAGAAGCTGACTAATCCAGTCCCTGACCCGCTGGTTGTATTCGTTCCAATGCAACGTGTCGGTTGGACGGTCATACTGAAACATGACGTAGGCCATCACTGCCTCCCAAAGTTTACGCTATCACAGCACAGGGGACCGTTCTTTCACAGGGCTAATAGGATGGCGGTTTGCCACGGTCAGCCGGATCGGTGGGGATCACAGCAGTCTTCGGCGCGCGGCGGAAGGTAGAGATCGGGAAATAGTTTTGAAAGTCCTCGTCTTCTGACTTTCCCGTCTTCGGAAGTAGAAAAACTATTCTAAGCCCCGACCGCTCTATGGCCGCAGCCCTGGCCCCGGCATCGGCGGGGGTGTTAAACTGAACATTGGCCGAACGCGCCGGTCAGTCCGAACTTTCTGGGGTCCGCCCTCGACCAGAAAATTACGATAACCCGCCTCACCGTCGATCAGGACGATAAAATGCCCGACGTTTTGTATGGTACTCCGTCGCGGCGGCTGGGTAGTTGAAAGAGTATCCAGCCGTGAAACGGTAATTGGAAACCTGGGGAAATCTGCACTTGGGATTATGCGGGCTTTGAGGCCAACTGGAGCCTTGCGGCAGGACAGGTCCACCTACGAACTTCCATTTACCTACTACTTGAATTGAAATTTCGGGGATCAGTCCCCTCACGGCCTGGGCAAAGGCCATCATGGCTCGCTGGAAAGGACCGGGAACGCTGCTCGTCGTGACCCATGGGGCCAACATCCAGGCTCTCGCCGGGCGCAATCCGGATTCGGGCGAGGTTGTCGTGGTGGCGGTTCACGATGAAGCCATTCGGGAGATCGGCCGCATCCCCGCTCCCGTGCCATAAGCACAAGCCCTAAGCCCTAAATGTGTGGATTAGTACTGTTGCTGAAAGCGCCATCCTCGTCGCCCGTCTCACATCAGGTCCATTGAGCTAACTGACAATCAGCTTTGCCGAGCAGGACGGCATGTGGATTGGTCATACTGGCGGCTATCTCAGATTACCAGACACAAAAGACAGGCGGGTTCGCACACTTATGAGCCGAAGCGCGGCAAGGTCATCGAGAATTGATCGGCCTGATTGAGAAGGAAAAGCCATGCAGAGACATTACGTCATTGCAGTCACCGCTGCGGTTCTGTTGGCAGCAGCGGTCATCTATTTCTGGTCTACCCGGAAGGCCCAAGCCGAGGGATGCTACGTGCCGCGGTACAGCTATGCGGATTTCGTTTCACCTGCGAGAGCAACCACTCGAGGACATCATAGGTCGCCAGTGGACAAGCGACTGTGTGCGGATTTCGGAGCGGCATCAGCAATCGCTGAGTAGCCTAAAACGGGCCGAGGGCGTGTTCCTTACTGACTCTGGACAGGCCGAGCGTGCTGTGCGTTCGATGGCCTCGGCCGACGACGAAGCTATCGGGAGGCGGTCTATGTGGTCGAACAGGGATCGCAAGTGTCGCCGATATCGATACTGCAATCACCGAAGGTCCCGGGATGCGCTGGTCCATCAAGGGCCCGCACATGACCTATCATCTGGGTCGCGGCGCGGGTGGCATCGCGCATTATCTTGACCATCTCGATCCCAGTCAGGAGCGCCGATGGAGACGCTCGGCCATCCGAAGCTGAGCGAGGACGTCAAGGCCGCGATCGTCGCCGGGGTGGAAGTTGAATCACAACGGACGCTCCATCGCCGATCTCGAACGGCAAAGAGACCGGCTTCTCGTTGAGATCCTGAATCTCAAGAGCAGGATCGTGGCATGAAAGGGCCCGTCGTCGTCACTGCAGCGCGGAATGGTGCGAGGCGGATGAAGAAGGATCATCCGCATATCCCGCTCACGATCCAGGAGACGGCCCGTGCGTCAGCGCGTTGCGTGGAGGCCGGGCAGCCATGATCCACGTCCATGTGCGAGATGCGAATGGCACTCACATTCTCAACGCCGATGCCTACCGCGATGTCCCGCGCGAGATCCGCAGGGACGCAGGCGCCGACGTGATCGTCGAGATCAGACCGAAGCCGTGGGACGCTACACGCCGCGACAGCAGATGGACGTGGTCGACGCGGTGCGTCCCGAAGCTCTTTCCATTGGCCTCCGCGAATTGATGCCTGGTCTCGACGATGAGGCGGTGGGCAGCACGTTTCTACACAGGCTCTCGAAGACCCCATGCCTTGTGCAGCACATCTTGTCCGACGCAGATGACGTAAGGCGTTTCCAAGCCCTTGTCGCGACCGGCGCCATTCCGACGCGCCAGGCCAGCGTTCTGTTCGTGCTCGGGCGATATACCGAGGAACAGCAATCGGACCCGTCCGATATCCTTCCTTTTCTGAACGCCTGGGGTTTTGACCTCCCATAGGCTGTTTGCGCTTTCGGCCGCAAGGAGACCGCCTGCGTGGTCGCAGCCGCTGCTTCGGGGGGCATGGCAGGGTGGGCGAGAACAATCTCCACCTTCCCGATGGAACGAGGGCGCCCGACAACGCGGCCCTCGTGCATGCCTTCGTATCCGCTATCGCCGGAATCGGATTGCCGATTGCCACAGCGGATGAAGCGCGACGGGTTCTATCAGGAGAGTAATCAGCTTCTTTGCGAAATACTCCCGCTTTACGGTTCGGTTTGTCTTCCGCGTAAGGCAAAGGTCGGTCGCGTATCTGCCCTTTCTCGACACTCGATGGGCTGCGGGATGCCGCAATGGGGCCGAACCCAAGCGCGGCTTGAGGGCACACGAGTTCCATGGTTCGCTCCGGGAGTGGGTAACGCGACGCAGTGTCGGAAAAAGCCTCGTTGCCGGGGAGGATTTCGCGTCCGGGTTCGCCGAGGCGCTCGGACGCGACTTGGTAGGGCACAACTGGTACGATGGAATGAGTGGCGGCGGTCGCGATAACGATTATCTCGCAGGTGACATCGCCCTCACTACTATCATGAATCGGTCTTAACCCAAGCACGGCAATATCCATACTGATGGTCCGTCCAAGCTCATGACGCTGCTCGTCTACATGGAAGACGAGTGGGAGCAGGACGAGGGTGATCGGCTGCGGGTTTTGTACAACGGAAAGGACTACGAACCCTTTGCACTGGAAGTGCCCCCGACCTTGGGTAGCAGGTGCCTTAGACGCTAGGGATGGAATGGCAAAGGATTGCGACATAGCCGTCGCCGAAGGCCCGTACGGGCGGGCCCAAAGAACTCGCTTGACGTGAGGAGGAAGATGTCAGCCGCTGCCTCAGGGTCCGCTTGCCGCCTGTCCCCGCTCCATCCCACCTCCATGGTCTTGCTACTCGGTGAGGAGGCTATTCCAAGTGAATTTCGCGAAGACCAAAACCTTCCTTGCCGTGGGTGAGCCAGACTTCCCCCTGCCCGAGCATCATTCCCTTATCTCGAACGAACAGTGTCTCAAAGGTTGCTTCGGCCGCGACCTTCTGCAGGCGGGGATCGAGAATGATCTCATCTGCCGAATGGAGCTGCTCGGGGTTGCGGATTATCCGCCTGATCTTTCCGCTGATGGTCAGCGGATATTGGACCACACGGGCGATTAGTGAGATGTCGCCGGAGCGAAAGGCCGCCTTCAGGATCCGGAAGCTGTAATAGGCGGACAGGGGGTCAAACCCCAGGTCGCGGTAGCTCGCCACCAGCTCGGGGGAAAGCTTTGGCGCAGTGAAGTGACCTGGCGTCGACGGTCTGATCGGCACCCCGATATACCGACGCAACTCGCCAGCAAGAACCTCCAACGCGGTATGGCGGTCGATGAGCAACCTCAATTTGGACGATTGAGAGATGGACCGGTCCGCCTCCTCCCCGCGCTTGCTGTCTGAGACCGTTCGACCACCCACGTCCTCGAGTTGGATGCGCGCGATCCACAATCGTTCCTCCACTTCTGTAAGGACCTGTTCGCTGGCCGGTTTGAAACCCGGTCCTCTCGCAATGTCAGCCGGCAAAGCCTTCAAGGCTTCCCGCGACATAGGCGCGGTGTCGATTTTGAATGTTCGACCGTAGACCGTAACAAAGTACGGTTCGGAATGCGCGGGTAGGGCGGCCTGCAGGGCTATTAGGCCAACGCAAAGCCTAATTAGCTTGGGTAGGAAGCCAAGCATGACTGCATCTGCCAACTCCGTCGGCCAGCAGCTTACACCCGTTCTGCATTCCGGACCGTGAATTCGAGGGAAGATGGAGGGCAACTCCGCTGCCGGTGGGGCTGTTTGTCGGACGATGAGAACATTAGCTGACACAAGGGGCAATAATTCAAGGAGAGCGTTGAATGGCGTGTAGATTGATACCGCGTCTGCAATGGATAGTGGACCGACCAAAATGCCCATCGCGATTGCAATTCTTATCGGCGACATAGCTACTATTCCGGTCTACGCCCTTGGCTTACCGTGCTTCGCTTGCAGCGATTGCCGACGCGAAGAGGCCATGCCATCCGGTGTGATCCGCGCCATCGATACCAGCGTGGCTGCCGTGACGAACTGCACGTTACAATTCCGGCGGATGGTCTCGCGGCCAAGGCTCACGGCAAGATGGGTCTTGACCGTGCCCGGTGGGCCAAGGGACAGGATTTGTTCGCCCTGGGCGATCCAGCGGCAGGTCGCAGGCTCCCTGATCTGCCTGTAATCCAGCGATGGCTGCGCGTCGAAGTCGAAGCCGTCGAGTTCCCGCACGAACGGGAACTGAGCCAGCTTGCTCCACATCAATATCCGCCACTCGTCACGCCGCGCGATCTCGCGCGACACCAGGAAAGCCAACGCCTCGCGCAAGGTCATCTTCGAGCGTGCCTCATCCAGCAGCGTGTCGAGTTGGTCGCGGATTGCCGTCAGCTTCAACCGGTCGAGTGTCGCGACCAGCATGTCGTGATCCACGGTCGTCATCACCAGCCTCCCCCGACAACCGCCTCGTATTCCGCCCGCGGCCGCAGCAAGGCGGAGGGAGCAATCCCGACGGGTGCGGCTGTGCGCACTGGTCCCTCGGCGCCAGCCACGCCGACAAAATGCGCCCGGTCCACGACCCGTTGTCGGCGGCCCTGGCATTGGGAATGATCGGCCACCACCCGGCCCGCATGACGGATGATGACGCGACCGGCCGGAACCACGACCCGAACGCTCTCTCCGATCCGGCGCCAGGGCACTGAGTAGCTATTCGCATCGAGGTCGATCGCGCAGTCCGCCTGAACCTTGCGCACCAGATCACGGAGTTGTCCGAATGGCGCCCGGCCGGCAAGCGGACGAGGCGTGCCGGCCTCAGCAGCAAAACGTTCCGCCGGCGCGACGCCGGTCGTGCCATGCTCACGCTGGTCGGCAATCTCGCGCGTCCACCGATCCAGGTTCGACAAAGCCGGCCAGTGTTTGAAGGCCACCATTTCTCAAGTCAGGGCAAAAGAGCCGATCGCAATCAGTACGGCCAAAACAGCAAAACGGGAGAAGCGCCTAAGCTTCACCCTGCGAAAATATCTGACACCTTTTCAAAGCGGCTCTTGAGACGTCGCAGTTCCGTTTTGGCATCACGTCGTTCGTGAACGCTCCACAGTCTAGTGACCTTTCTCACGCCTCGCTCATCACTCCACAATAGGAAAAATATACTATGAATCAGGTAAATGGCTACGCTTGTGCCACTCACGGTGTGAACAGGTGAGGTTCGGCGGCGGATGCGGGCTCATTCGCAGCATTGCGGCCAAGGTTTGCTCAAGGTTAAGACTTGTGGTCGTAAGCTTCAGGCTCTGAATTGTAGGAGCCTCACGATGCGTACGCTCAGTCTCTCGTTCGCCGTGCTTGTGTCGGCCTCAGTGCTTGCCCCGTTCTTAATCGTGTCGGCGTACGCGGCCAGCATTATAGTTTCAGCCGTGATGCTCCCCTGAGCTATGACGTGTGGAGCGGTACGGGGGGCAATAAGGCGAAGGATTTTTTCTAGGAAGGGAACGCGCTCTTTCCTAAGGTGTCGAACTTTGGCGAGGCGGATACGCCGCTTTGTGTTGAGCTTGCTAACTTTAAGAAGCCCCGTCATTCGATGTGCTCCGTATCAGAGAGAGTTCACTTAACGCCGATCTTCCCTTCCTCGACCGGCAACGGACTGCCGGCTGCCGGAACGGGGCCGAACTCTACCGACGCCTCAAAAATTGCGGGGCTTTCGATGATCACAGCGTGCCATTGGCGAACGGGCGACCCGGCGCCGCCGTGCGGAGTGATCCCGTGAGCAATTTAGCGAGTGCCTTCCGCCAGAACGATCGCTCGACTGATGACCTCAAGCCGTGATCATCTGAGCAGGGCCGACAACTTTAGGCTCGCGGCCATTCAGACCGGTTCGCGAGGTTTGATCGACAGGCTCAATGCGGTGATGCGCAATGGACAGGCAAAATACACCCGAAATCCGCAGCCATCGCTCGCTGCTCAATTCTGCTCGCAGCATGATCACCTAGCAGAAACTCTGGGTTTTTGGACCTTCAATCCAAATTTGCGCCGGAACCCGGAGCGGTCCATCTGGTGCACGCAGATCATGCAGGAGGAAGCTGTCGAGATCTGGAAGAAATACAAGAACAAGCCGTCGCGTACCATACTGAGGGAATACAAGACGCCGTCCTGCGGGCCGGCTCCTCAGCACGAGGGAGGTGATCTCAAGGCATGAGGGTTACCAGCGCCAGCTTCCTCTTGCTGAGGAGCGAAGCGATTTGCATCAGCGAAGCGTTCTCGCGGTTCAAGACGGGTTTCCCGCTTTACGCTGGCTTATTCCGGCAGATACGATCTAGAAACAGATGCGCGCGAGATACTCGCGACCTCAGGCGGAGATTTTTCATGAAACAGCATGCGATTAGCCGTTTCACGGTTCCGGAAATCGTCGACATGCCCGACGACATCCGCGACAGAATCCTCGCCGTCCAGGAAAAGTCGGGTTTCGTTCCCAACGTGTTTCTGGTCCTCGCCCGTCGGCCGGATGAATTTCGGGCGTTTTTTGCCTATCACGACGCGCTCATGGACAAGCCTGGCAATCTGACCAAGGCTGAGCGGGAGATGATCGTGGTGGCGACGAGCAACGCCAACCAGTGCCAGTATTGCGTTGTTGCCCATGGCGCAATCCTGCGCATTCGCGCCAAAGACCCGCTGATCGCCGACCAGGTCGCCATCAATTACCGCAAGGCCGATATCACCGAGAGGCAAAGGGCGATGCTGGACTTCGCCATGAAAGTCTCGGCCGAAGCCTATGCCGTAGGCGATGCCGACTTCGCGGCCTTGAACGCCCACGGCTTCGGCGATGAAGACGTTTGGGACATCGCCGCCATCGCGGCGTTCTTCGGCATGTCGAACCGACTGGCGAATGTCACCAACATGCGGCCGAACGACGAATTCTATTTGCTCGGTCGAGGCGGATAGCCGATGCCGCGAAGACGGGGCGTGCGCGTCAGAACCAGTTCTCTCATGGAGTATCAGCGATGACCAAACAGAAAACGCATCGCATCGTGTTGGCCTCGCGGCCTGATGGGGCACCGACGCCGGACAATTTCCGATTTGAGGAATCGGAACTGCCTCCCGTACAGGATGGTGAAGTTCTCCTGCGGGTCGTGTACCTCTCGCTCGATCCCTATATGCGCGGCCGCATGAACGCCGCGAAGTCATATGCTGCGCCAACCGAAATCGGCGCGGTGATGGACGGCGGAACCGTTGCGCGGGTTCTCGAGTCGCGGCATCCGGACTACGGGACGGGCGACCTGGTTCTCTCACATTCCGGCTGGCAAACCCATGCCGTCGCCAATGCCGCCGGGCTCCGAAAGCTCGATCCTGCCGTCGCGCCGCCGTCAACGGCGCTGGGTATCCTCGGCATGCCGGGGTTCACCGCCTACGCGGGTTTGCTGACGATCGGAAAACCGGCCGCGGGGGAGACGGTCGTCGTGGCTGCGGCCAGTGGCGCAGTCGGCGCCGCAGTCGGGCAAATTGCCCGGCTGAAAGGCGCCCGCGCCGTCGGGATAGCGGGCGGTCCGGAAAAGTGTGCGTTCGTCCGGGAGCAACTCGGCTTTGACGCGGTCGTCGATCACCGGTCGCCGGATTTCGCAGCCCGGTTGAGGGATGCCTGCTCAAGGGGCATCGACGTTTATTTCGAGAACGTCGGTGGCGCTGTGTGGGACGGCGTCTTCCCGCTCCTCAACGATTTTGCCCGCATTCCGGTCTGCGGTCTCATCGCGCAGTACAACGAGATGGGCTCCTTTCAGGGTCCGGACCGCCTGCCGCTCCTGATGCGGGACGTTCTCTCAAAGAGCCTCTTGATCCGTGGCTTCATCCAGCGGGAATTTTCCGATCAGCGACCGGTCTTCTATCGGGACATGGCGCAGTGGATATCCGAAGGGCAAATCCGATACCGCGAAGACTTCGTCGACGGCCTTGAGCGGGCGCCGGCCGCCTTTATGGGCCTCCTGCAGGGACGCAATTTCGGCAAGCTGATTGTCCGGATCTCGCCTGAACACGATCAATGACGGTGCCCTCTGCCTCGACAAGCCCCTTATCGAACATACGGTACACTCCTGTGGAATGCCCTGCAGGAGTATCTCGGCCGCCCCTTCGTGTTTAATCAGCCTTCTATCGACCTGATCCTCAACGCATGCCTGCGACCCTGGAACTGGCCTTCGTCGCACCGTTCATGTCGCTCGCTATCGGCATTCCGCTCGGCCTGTGGTCGGGGCTGCGGCCCAACACGGTGCTCGACGAGACCGACATGATGGTCAATCCTCGGCTTTAGCCTGCCGAATTTCTGACTGGGCACGATGCTGATCATGATCTTCTCGGTCTGGCTCGGCTGGCTGCCGTCCACCGGGCGCGGAGAGGTTGGCACCGTCCTCGGCATCAGTGCTAGCCTGACATCCTAGTGCGGGATCAGCCACCCGATCCTGCCGGCCTTCAATCTCGCCCTGTTCAAAATTTACCTTCGCTCCTGGCGAGACATCCAAGACCATCTCAATCCAGACCACAGAGGATGCGTTGTTTGAAGGGAACGAGACCTTCAATCTGCTCCTGTCGGCCTCGGGTGGCACACTTGCCGATGCAAGCGGTGTTGGTGTCATCCTCAATGATGACCTTGATGGCCCGGTTCGATAATCGGTCGGGGCACCAACAAGAGCGATTTCATCCAAGGCTCGTTCAAGGACGACAGAATCAATGGCCGGAATGGCAACGATACGATCTTCGGCAACGGCGGCAACGACCGCCTGAATGGCGACAATGGCAAGGATCGGATCTTTGGTGGGAATGGAAATGATCGTCTCAATGGAGCGAACGGCAATGACCTGCTCGTTGGAGGCAATGGCAATGATCGCCTGAATGGGGAGAACGGCAACGACCGGCTCTTTGGTGGCGAAGGCAACGATCATCTGAGGGGCGGCAATGGTCGTGATGCGTTCGTGTTCGACACCGAGCCGAACCGCTTCACGAACCGCGACAAGATCGTGGACTTCAATGTGCGGAATGATTCGGTCTATCTCGACAACGCCGTCTTCGCGGAGCTTGGAAGCAAGGGCAGCCTTGGCAGCCCGGCCAAGCTCAACAAGGCTTTCTTCACGATCGGCAGCGAGGCGAAGGATGCCAACGATCATGTCATCTACGACAGCAAGAAAGGCATCTTGTTGTATGACGCCGATGGAAGAGGCGGCGAAGCGGCTGTCGAGTTCGCTTCGGTCAGCAAGAACCTGAAGATGACGGCGGCGGACTTTTTCGTGATCTGATCGCAAATGAGAGAAGAAATGCCCCGGATCATTCCGGGGCATTTCTGTTTGGCTCACGAGTCGATTGCCGCTCGCTGCTCTTCGATGGAGGGTTTGATAGCTGTAGTTGATGAATTCGAGCGCTGTTAGGGTGATAAGCGCTCGGATTGCGGTGGTACAGGCGTTGTCCCATCCTGTTCGGCGGCACCGGCTCTCTTCTCCTAGACTGATCGAAAAACCGTCTGCGAATTACGCACGACCTTTCGTCGATCTCGTAAGGCGCACGACCACCCATCTCTGTCTCCCTCTCCCATCAGACGGGCGTACTGGGCCTCGGGCATCCCATAGCCGTGGTCGGCGAGCTTCTCCAGACCCGGTTGGCCACGGATGCGGGCCATGGCCCTCCGATAGGTCGGGCAGCCGCTTGGAAACCCACCTTCTCGACCGCGACAGGGGGCGGACCGGCAACAGCTGTTTCAGCCGATCCTTCTGTTGCGAAGACGATGAGACACCCGATGACCGCTGTGACGTGAAAACGCATGGCACACCGCTCCTGTGTCCCACCATCGCCGCCACCATCCACACGCAGCTTGGTCCCTTGGAGGGTCCGGTTCCCATCCACGACATCGCCCGGGCTCTCGACATCAGCCACATCCACGTCGCGAAGATAAATGGATTCGTCGGCGCCCTCATCACCCAGCCGGAAAGGGATATCGGGACTATTCTGGTTCGTGCGCTGGACAGCCTGCGCCGCCAACGCTTCACCATTGCCCACGAGCCTGGTCACTTCCTCTGCTCCTGGCATCAATCGACGGATCCGGGCGGTTTCGCATGCCGAAGCGAGGATCTGTGGCTCTCGGAGCGCCCTGCCGACGATCACCATCGTCGCCAGGAGGCAGAAGCCAATAACTTTGCCATCGAACTCCTGGCGCCGATCAACCGGGTGCGGCCATTCCTTCAAGGTCTCCCCGATCTTGAACACGTCGTCAGACTTTCCAACGAGCTGGACATCAGCCGTCAGGCTGCCGTTGGGCGTTTTGTAAGCCTGCACTCCAGACGGCTGGCGTTTGTCGTTAGCCAGGATGCCGATTGCGACTATGTTGTTCGGGCTGGAGGGTTTCCGGCGCTGCGGGTTGCCAAGGGGCGCCGTTTGCCGAAGCTACCCTCGCCTGCTCGCGCATCAGGATTGTCCGCCGTGGAAAGCGCTGATGCGGCCGGCTGGATCACAACGCCTATCAATGGCTTGCTGAAAGTACAGTCCCTGCATCAGCAGGACCGCTACGCTATCACTCTCCTGCACCTCGGGGGCGATGAATTCGGTGGCGAAAGTGATGGCGCGCTTATGGACTTCCGAATGTAGAATGGCAACTTTCCCCGGCGCGACTTATTTCGGCCGACGATCCAAGTCCCGCCCCCTGCAGTGCGGCGCGGTGATCCTGCTACGATGAACAGATGCAGCCGTTAAAACGCAGCAGCCCTCGCCATCTACGGCGGACGCGATGTGGTCTCATCCTGCACGAGCTTCCGAAAAGGTTCTGCACGGAGACCATCGCTACGTTCTTGAGACTTCGTACTGAAGCCTGCCTTGCAAGCCTCTTCTGTCTCTGAAAGTTCAGGGTTGTCGTTCGAAACAAAAGGCCCCGGATCGCTCCAGGGCCTTCGTAGACGAAGTATTTGAGTTACGCGGCGGGCGTCGTCAGAAGCCCATGCCGCCCATGCCGCCCATGCCGCCACCGCCTGGCATAGCAGGAGCTGCTTCCTTGCTCGGAGCGTCAGCCACCATGGCTTCGGTGGTGATCAGAAGACCGGCGACCGAGGCTGCGCCTTGGAGGGCCGAGCGGACGACCTTTGCGGGGTCGACGATACCAGCCTGGAGCATGTCACCAAACTCTTCGGTCTGGGCGTTGAAGCCGTAGGTCTCGGAGTTGTTCTCGAGGATCTTGCCGACCACGATGGAGCCTTCGACGCCGGCGTTTTCGACGATCTGGCGGATGGGGGCCTCAAGCGCGCGCAGCACGATGTTGATTCCCGCTCTTACGTCCGCATTGTCTGACGTGAGCTTTCCGACAGCAGTCTTGGCGCGCAGGAGAGCGACGCCGCCGCCGGGAACGATGCCTTCTTCAACGGCCGCCTTGGTGGCGTGCATGGCATCGTCGACGCGATCCTTCTTCTCCTTGACCTCGATCTCGGTCGAACCGCCGACGCGGATGATCGCGACGCCGCCTGCAAGCTTGGCGAGGCGCTCCTGGAGCTTCTCACGGTCGTAGTCCGAGGTGGTTTCCTCGATCTGCGCCTTGATCTGCGCGACGCGGGCTTCGATGTCCTTCTTCTGGCCGGCGCCGTCGATGACCGTGGTGTTTTCCTTCTCGATGCGGACGCGCTTGGCGCGGCCGAGCATGTCGAGGGTGACGGTCTCGAGCTTGATGCCGAGGTCTTCGGAGATGACCTGGCCGGCGGTGAGGACGGCGATGTCCTCGAGCATGGCCTTGCGGCGGTCGCCGAAGCCCGGAGCCTTGACGGCGGCGATCTTCAGGCCGCCACGGAGCTTGTTGACGACGAGGGTCGCGAGAGCCTCGCCCTCAATGTCCTCGGCGATGATGAGGAGCGGCTTGTCGGTCTGCACGACGGCTTCGAGGATCGGCAGCAGGCTCTGCAGCGTCGAGAGCTTCTTCTCGTGGATGAGGATGTAGGGATCCTCGAGCTCGGCCACCATCTTCTCGGCGTTGGTGATGAAGTACGGCGAGAGATAGCCACGGTCGAACTGCATGCCTTCGACGACGTCGAGTTCGGTCTCGGCGGTCTTGGCCTCCTCGACCGTGATGACGCCCTCATTGCCGACGCGCTGCATGGCTTTTGCAATCATCTCGCCGATGGACGCATCGCCGTTGGCCGAAATCGTGCCAACCTGGGCGATCTCCTCCGATGAGGCGACTTTCTTGGCGCGGGCCTGGACGTCCTTGACCGCTTCAGCCACCGCGAGATCGACACCGCGCTTGAGGTCCATCGGGTTCATGCCGGCCGCCACCGCCTTGGCGCCCTCGCGCACGATCGACTGCGCGAGAACCGTCGCGGTGGTGGTGCCGTCGCCGGCGACGTCGCTGGCTTTCGAGGCGACCTCGCGCACCATCTGTGCGCCCATGTTCTCGAACTTGTCGGCGAGCTCGATCTCCTTGGCGACGGTCACGCCGTCCTTGGTGATGCGCGGAGCGCCATAGGACTTATCGAGGACTACGTTCCGGCCCTTGGGGCCGAGCGTGACCTTCACGGCGTTGGCGAGGATGTCGACGCCGCGGATCATCTTGTCACGCGCGTCTGAGGAAAATTTAACGTCTTTGGCAGCCATGATTTGAAATCTCCAATGATCAATAAAACGGAAAGGGATCCGACTTTAAGCCGCCTTCGCCTTTGAAACAGCGTTCTCGATCACACCCATGATGTCGGATTCCTTCATGATCAGGAGGTCCTGACCATCGATCTTCACTTCGGTGCCTGACCACTTGCTGAAGAGGACGCGATCGCCCGTCTTGACGTCGAGAGCCACAAGCTTCCGCTCTCATCGCGGGCGCCAGGACCGGCGGCAACGATTTCGCCCTCTTGCGGCTTCTCCTTGGCGGTGTCGGGGATGATGATCCCGCCTTTGCTCTTGTCTTCGGCATCGATGCGACGCACGACGACACGGTCATGCAATGGACGAAACGTCATGGCGGATATCCTGTTTTACTGAAGAACGGGAGGCGCTCGGAGGCGCCTAAGCGCGTTTCCTAGCACTCATAGACTGCGACTGCTAATGGAAACGTTGCGCGGCTGCTCCCGCAGAACGTCGGCAAGGCCTTCGCTGCGGCGCACAGTCTCCCTGATCCCATCCCGCAACTTCACTGTTTAAGTGGATGGATTCCCTGTTCCGGAGAACAGGGAATTTGCCCGAAGCTCCTGAAAAAAGGAGCTGAATTGGCGCAAGGGGGAGCGCCAAAGTCATCATTTACGAGCACTTCTCTGTAAATTCCGTGTTTCTCCTCGAGGTGACCGAGACAGGTTCGCAGAAGACTGCCTCCACCGCCATCCCCCTTATCGCTCAATGACGATCGCTGAAATAATCAGCTTTTCGTCTATCCGACGTGCGCACATGACAGTCTGTAAGTGTCTGCATCGCGCCGTGTAGCCCGCCGGTCACCTAAGCTGATCCGCTCAGGCGCCACGTCGGTTTTGGCGGAAAAATGGGTCCCTTTCGATTGAGCTTGGGGGCACCTGGCATCCGTGAACGTGACAATCCAGGGCGGCCGAGCGTCCGATTGATCAAACTTCGAGGTTGCCGAGGCGGCGACGGTCGCTGCGAAGCGGATGGGCGTCCGGCGCGTCAGGTTTCAGGGGGGCCTGGCGGAACAATCCGCCTGAAATGCGCTATCCTCTCTGACCTTGCGACTTCGCCACCGAGCCCGCGCACAGGAGGCTCTCATGACCACATTCAAAGTCGGCTACTTGATTGGCAGCATTGCCAGGGAATCGATCAACCGGAAGCTCGCCCTGGCCCTGACCAAGGTGGCTCCGGAGCACCTTGAATTCACGGAGATTCCGATCAAGGACCTGCCGCTCTACAGCTACGATTACGATGCCGATTATCCGGCGGTCGCCACGTCCTTCAAGGATGCCATCAAGGCCGTGGACGCGGTTCTGTTCGTGACCCCGGAATATAACCGCTCAATTCCCGGCGGGCTGAAGAATGCCATCGACTGGGCGAGCAGGCCCTACGGGAAAAATGCGTTCACGCGCAAGCCATCGGCCGTGATCGGCACTTCGCCGGGCGCCATCGGCACCGCCGTGGCGCAGCAGCAGTTGCGCAGCGTCCTCAGCTTCTGCAACTCGCCTCAGATGAACGCCCCGGAGGCCTATATCCAGTTCACGCCCGGTCTCATTACCGATGAGGGCGAGATCACCAACGAGTTCACGGCCGAGTTCCTGAAGAACTACATGGCTGAGTTCCACCAATTCATCATCAGGGTCTACACCGCGCTGCCCCGGGACGCCTGAGAGCTGGCGACGGATCAAGCTGGGAACGGTCACGGTCCTCGCTTTGAGGCCCTGACGACGCCGAGATTCTTCGACAAGCTTTCGGCGGCGAAGTGAGCGAGCCGGCTTTCGGGTCGCCCGCCACTCCGCCGGCCGCGCGAAGTCTCTGGGCCATAAGAGATCTCCTCAGAGCCGCTGCATGTCGTTGTCGATCGGCAGGAGTTGCCCTGAGATCGACTTGCCCGCGTCCGACGCGAGAAAAAGCGCCAGAGCCGCGATGTCCCTGGGGTCGACCAGCGCTTTGATCGACTGATTGGCCATCGACTCCTGCGTCACCTCCTCGATCGTCCGTCCGCTCACCTGTGCGCGACCTTCGAACACCTTCTGGATTCTGGGTCCGTCCACTGGGCCCGGCAGGATGGCATTGACCCTGATGCCGTGGTCGCCCAACTCGATCGACAAGGTCTTGGTGAAGCCAATCAGGCCCCATTTGCTCGTCGCGTAAGCGCCGCGGTTCGGGTAGCCGAACCGTCCCGCTGCCGACGACATGTTGATGATGGCCCCTCCTCCCGCGCGAATGAGGTGGGGAATGACCAGACGGGTGACGTTGAAGGTGCCGGTCAGGTTGACCTGCAGGACCTTCTCCCAGGCTTCGGGGTCCAACTCGGCAACCGGCGCGGTCGGACCGGCGATGCCGGCATTGTTGATCAGGACGTCGATGCCGCCCAACGCCTGCGCCGCGTCGGTCACCATGCGCTCGATCTGCTCGCGCTCGGAGACATCGCAAAGGCCGGTGACGAGGCCTGGAAGTTCGCGTGCCAGTTCGGCGAGGCCGGCCCTATCGATGTCGCAGACGAACACCTTGGCGCCATTGGCCACGAAGGCCCGTGCCATCTCCCGCCCGATGCCGGAAGCCCCCGCCGTGATCAGAACGCGCTGCGCCATGCCGACCTCCTTGAAGGCGTGCAGGTTAAATGTTCCGCCGACAAAAGTATCGCTCCCGGTATCGCCTGACGGATGGGAGGCCGCATGGCCGCTTCGGCGCGAATGGTCCGCGCTAGGCTTGAGCCAGTTCCAGCGGACCGCGCCGCCCGATCCGTTCTTGATCGTCGGGGGAGCCATAGCGCCGGTCGAGTATCCGGGTGGTGTTGGCCCAGTCGGCCATGGACTGGACCGTCTCCATATGCCTCGCGACGAAAGGGTCGGAACGCCATGCCCTTACGCGCGGCCAGAGAATGTCGAGGGACTCGTGAAGTACGTTTCCGACCTTCGCTTCGTAGATCGGATAGGCGCGGAGCGCTCCATCGGGTTCGATCTGCAGAATGTCCAGATCGACCACGCTCACTCCGGGGCGAGGCAGGAAATACCTGACATCGGTCGTGGAAATGTCGAGAGCGTTGCCTGCGCGGGCAGCAAGGCGCCGCCCGACTTCGATCAGATCGATCAGTTCCTGGAGAGAGAGAAGCTCGCTTGCCTCGAACGCCCGCTCGGCGGCCAGACCCGATGGAATGACAGCGCCGAAGCGGATGAAATCGAGCCTCGGGAATCGTTTGATCGTCGCCTCGACAAACCGCTCCAGATCCGCTTCCTTCGCGCCCGAGCGGGTCAGCGTGTAGTCGATCCCGAACGTAAAGCATGTCTCTCCGGCCGACCGGCGCTCGTCTCTCACCCGGTGCAGGACATCGAGCGCTTTCATCCCGCGCTCGAATGCGCCGGCGCGCGCGCGGATGGCGTCATGGATCGCGGCGTCGGCGCCATCGATGCTCAACGCCACGCTCGAGGCCGCATCCGCAAGCGCAATGGCGGTCTTCTCCTGCATGGACCAGCCGCTCGTGAACACCGTCACGGCGACGCCCGCGTCCCGCAGACGTTTCATCGCCTCGACGGCCCAACGGACCGATAGCGGTTCGCCGCCGCTGATCGAGACCTTTTCGGCTCGTGCCGCGAGAATGATGTCGACCACGCGCATGGCGTTATCCCGGTCCAGGGTTCGGGCGGGCCGCCGGCCCGATTCCGAATAGCAATGCCTGCATCTCAGCGGGCACGCGTAGGTAATATCCCAGATGAATTTCCCGATTTTGACGGTCATCGTTCCTGCCCCAACTGCCGCCGCGTTCAGTGGGGCGAAGATAAGAATTGAAACAATATATCAACCGCGAGACCCGGGCTTGCCACTACTTGCCGGTTGAGTGTCGTTAGGGCGTCTACTCGCGGAGCGCGGCATGAGCCGCCCTCCTGCTGGCAAACCGCTCAGGATCGGGATACTCGGGTCAGGGATTTCCGGATGATGAGCAGCAGCAGAAACGCCGTCAGCCCCAGGGCGCTGAACAGGTTGATCCGTGCGATGGCGCCGTATTGTTCGCCAGTGAATTCCTGAAGCGGTGCGCCGTAGCGGCCGCTCAGCCCGACGAAAAGCAACGCCGGCAGGATCGTCAGCGAGAGCCGCGCCCATGCCTCGGTGCGCCGAAATATCATGAGGGCGATGATGGCGCAGGGCACATAAAACCACTCCACCCCCGACGCCGTTCCGAAGATCCTGGCGCACAGGACGGTGTTGCCGAGCCCGGCGAGCAACAGCATGACCCGTCCGCCGAGCGAACTGCGCCGCGCCAGAGCGGGGACGGCGATGAAGAAGGGAGTGGACACAAAGGTGAGCAGGGAGGGCCAGGCGTCGTGGCCGACGAGCGCGAACAGATAAAGCGGGTAGAAAGGCTGGTTCCCGGCGACGAGCAGCGCGATCTTGTTGGCCGCCGCAACATGCGGGTCTGCGCTTGCCATGTAGCCGTTGAGTCGTTGGGGGAGACTCATCCGGGTTGCGGCAGCGTCCGCGCGCGCGGCGAGGCGACGTGGGTGCCGCGCATCGCGTTGTCTGAACGCGGTCTCATGCTTTTTGATAGGCGATCTGCGACCCGTCTTCGGCGGTAAAAACCAGGGCCTGCCATGTGGGCGTGTCGTCATACCATGTGTCGAGTCGGACAGGTCCGGTCAGGGCAAAACGGCGGGCGGTCAGCGCCTGTCCCGACGCAGTCTCAATTCGCTCCGCACCCTTGAAGGCAATCGCGGGCCGCATCAATTCGCCCGTCTGGGTATTGATGAAGGGGCCGTCCAGCATCCGCCGGTTCCAATGGGTCGCGGGAAGCGCGTTGGAAGGCGCCTCGTAGGACCCGGATTTGGTGGAGACGATGGAGAGCCCTTCGCCTTTCCGTTCGCCGGACACGCGAAGCCGGGTGCCGTTGTCGTTGGTGTCGGCATCGAGCGCCACGACATTGTCGCCACGCCACGTCTCCGTTACGCGATGCGAGTAGCGGTAAAGTGGAACGGGGCCGAGTTTTACCGTCAGGTCGACGGAGACGCGCACCACAAGCGTATCGCCCGCCTTGCTGAACGTCACGTGGTGGTAGCCGATCGTTTCGCCCTTGCGCACGACCTTGAAGGTGAGCCTGCCCCCAGCCGGCACCGGCAAGGCCGCAAGCCCCTCTCCCGACGTCAATGTCAGCGCACCCGCGCCAAGGAGAAAGGCGCGACGATCCATCATGAGGCCGGATCCTTTTCGGCATGCGTGACGCAATAGAGCCCTACGTCGATTGCGCCGGTCCTGAAACCTGCCTCGCAGTAACAGAGGTAATAGTCCCAGAGTCGACGGAAGCGTTCGCCGAACCCGATTCTCTCGATATCGGGCCACGATCGATGAAAACGAATGCGCCATTCGGCGAGCGTTTCCGCATAGCTCTGGCCGAACGTCTCCGCGGCTGTCAGCTGCAGGCCGGCGTTCTCGATCTCGCGGCGCAACGCCGTCTTGGAGGGCAGCATTCCGCCCGGAAAAACATGACGCTGGATGAAGTCCGCACCCTCCCGGTAATCCTCGAAGCGGGCCTCATCGATCGTGATGACCTGGAGCACCGCGCGGCCACCTTTCTTCAACCGAGCGCTCACCGTGTCGAAATAAACCGGCCAAAACCGCTCGCCGACCGCCTCGAGCATCTCAATCGACGCGATGCGGTCGAACTTACCCTGGACGTCGCGATAATCCTGAAGGCGCACGTCGATCCGACTCGCAACCCCATCGCGCCGATGCGCCGCGACCGCAAATTCGCGCTGTTCCTTCGACAGGGTGAGAGCGACGACCTCGGTCTCCCCAATGCCGGCAAGCCTCGCCGCCAGCGCGCCCCAGCCGCAACCGATCTCAAGAACCCTCTCACCGCCCTGGATGTCGAGCATCGAGACGATCCGGTTGAACTTCTCTTCCTGAGCGGCCTCCAGCGTCAGCCCGTCGCGTGCGTAAAGCGCGGACGAATATGTCATGCTGCGGTCGAGCCAGAGGGAATAGAAATCGTTCCCGAGATCGTAATGGAACGCGATGTTGCGACGGCTTCCTCCGCGGGTGTTGGATCGCAGAACATGCGACAGGCGGTGAACCGCGCGCAGCATGGCGGATCCCCGCATCAAACGCTTGAGCGCCGGCGTGTTGACGGATGCAAGTTGAATGAGCGCAGTCAGGTCGGGGCTCGACCAATCGCCGTCGATATAGCCTTCGGCGAAACCTATATCGCCCTTCGTCGCCAGTCTGCGCAGAGCGCGCCATCGATGCAGGATGAGCGTCGCTTCCGGGCCTTCGTGGCGGGAGACCGCCCGAACGCGCTCGCCCGTCGGTGTCTCGACGATGAGGCTGCCGAAGGCGATGCAGGACAGCAGTCTACGCAGCAGCGCGGGGGCCAAACCGAAGCCGAACCGACCGCGTTTGTGAGGTACGCGCTGCGCGAGGGTTCCGCCCGAACTCTGGGAAGGCATGGTGATGTTCCTTAGATTTGCGAATGCGGCGCCACGACCGTGATCGGTCGTTCCGGCGGCGGAGGACGGTTGCGAAGCCCGACACCTTTGAGCCACAGCCGAAGCGCCTCCCAATGGATGCCCCCCATGACCTTCAATGTGAGCAGGGGGTGGGTGAGAAAGACCCTCGCGAGCGCCGCGTCGCTGATCGCACGACGGCGGCCTGTGAGTGCGGCCGCCAACACAGTGCCGGAGAGGTCATCGCAGTGGATCGAAACCGACACCCTGTCCGCAGGCGGCCGGACGCGGAAAGCATAGGTGAGATCCATGTCGAGGAAGGGCGACACATAGAATCGCTTCGGAGCCGATTGCGACACCAATTCCAGATCCTCCGTCGGCACAAGGTAGCTGTGTCTCTGACCGAAAGTGTTCGACACTTCGTAGAGGGTCGCCCGGAGCGCATTGTCCTGGCCGTAGCAGAAATACACGCTGAGGGGGTTGAAGGCATATCCGAGAATACGCGGCATGGTGAGGAGACGAATGGCGCCTCCGTCGGGCGTCAGGCCCGCTTCCGCCATCGCTCGTTCCACATGCTCGCGCAAAGGCGTCCCGTCGCGCGCGCCGTAATCGCGCTCGTGGAAACTGAACAGATTGAATCGGTCGCGAGAGAACAGTCGAAGCGAGCGGGCAAGCGTCGGCAGCTCGTCGAGGTCGATGAGGAGCCAATAGACCCCGTACCGCAGTTTGTGCTCCTTCGGCTTGAAGCGCCGATGGAAAACCGTCCCGACATAGAGGGCCGACGAAATTGTCACGATGCCATTCCAATCCGCATACCAGCCGGTTGCTTCCGTGCAATCCTGATCCGGGCCGATTTGTCGGCGACCTCCCAAGGCCGCCTGACGCCGCCCAGTTCTTCTGCGACCGCGAGGCCCGCCTGCAGGCCGTCTTCATGGAAGCCGGAACCGAAATACGCGCCGCAGAACCAGGTCTTCTGCTCGCCTTGCAGCGACCAGAGGTCATCCTGCGCGCGGATCGCCGCTTGATCGAACAAAGGATGCTCGTAGGTCCCGCGCCAATAAACCCGCGCCTCTCGCGGCGTGATGGCCGGGTTGAGTGAAACGAAGAGCGGCACATCCCGTGGCTGCCCTTGCAGCAGGTTCATCCAATAGGTCACCGACGGGTCGGCACGCTCCCGGCCTCTCTCGGCGAGATAATTCCAGCTCGCCCACACGCCTCGGCGTTGCGGCATGAGTCGATCGTCACCGTGCAGGATCGTCTCGTTGCGGCTGTAGCGGAAGGCTCCGAGGATCTCGCGCTCCTGGCGGGTCGGCTCGGCCAGAAGCCGCAGCGCCTGATCCGCATGAGTGGCGAGAACCACATGGTCGAAGCGCTCGCTCGCGCCGCGAACGGTCTCGACGGTGACGCCTCTGGCATCGCGTTTCACCGTTCGAACCGGTTCCGACGACCTGACGCGGTCGGAGATCGCATCCCGCAGCCGGTCGACATAAACCCGGCTTCCGCCTTCCACCGTTCGCCAGATCGGCCGTCCGGTCAATTTCAGGAGGCCGTGATTCTCACAAAATCGGATGAATGCCGCGGCGGGGTAATCCTGCACGCGATCTGGCGGGCGTCGACCATATGGCTGCCGCCATGGGAAAAAGATGATCTTGCCGAAAGGCCGAACCATAATTGTTGGCGTCGAGATATTCGCCAAGGGTCGTAAGATCGAGCTGCGCGATGTCGCCCGGCGCATTCTTGTAGAAGCGGTAGAGATCCGACAGCATGGACCAGAAGCGGGGCCGCGCGAGATTGGATTTCTGGGCGAAGAGCCCGGCGAGATTCGTGCCGCTATACTCAAGCGCGCCGCCATCGAGTGACACGGCAAACGACATGTCGGTCGCCCGGGTGGGGACGTCCAGATGGGCGAACAGC
Organism: uncultured Alphaproteobacteria bacterium; assembly: GCA_963837375.1. GTDB lineage: Bacteria > Pseudomonadota > Alphaproteobacteria > Rhizobiales > Beijerinckiaceae > Microvirga. Next base: position 111,949 of record CAWINL010000003.1, read on the forward strand.
GCCGTCAGATTCGGGTAGCTTGCCGTGTTGTAGACGATGAAGCCGGTATCGACCGGGAGGAGCCCGCCCTTGTAGGGGACCGTCACCGTATGGGAATGCCCGCCAAGGCGCGGCTCGGCTTCGAACAAGGTCACGCGATGGCGCTGGCTGAGCAGCCAGGCGGCCGATAGACCCGAAATGCCGGACCCCACAACCGCGATTTCCAGCGGTTGTGGGGAATGGCCGGAGCGCGGAGGGAGCTGTGTCACACTCAACGGGCTTCCTTTCAGTTTGGTGTCCTGACCATAATACGGGTACGTCAGGTCGTTGGATCACTCCGTTCGCCAGGGATGATCCAAAACCTCGACCGCTTCGTAACAGGGAGTATGAATGCCCGCGGATTTTCCTCAGCCGGTCGCCTTGTCGGATCCTTTCCCCCACCGGGATTGGGAGCGATGAAGCGCGCGACGTCCCAGGATGACGCGCAGGCCCGGGAATTCCGCCGCTTGATCGCCGCCATTGCGACAGATCGAGATCGGGATGCTTTCGCGGCCCTCTTCAGCCATTTCGCGCCCCGGGTTAAGAGTTACCTCATGCGCTTCGGCACGGCGGCGAATGCCGCCGAGGAACTCGCGCAGGAGACGTTGTTCATCGTCTGGCAAAAGGCGTCCTCGTACGACCCGGAGCGTGCCGGAGCGAGTGTCTGGATCTTCACCATCGCCCGCAATCTGCGGATTGATCAGCAACGTCGCGAAATGAAGTCTCGAAACCTCGAGCCCGATCCCAGCGACGAGCCCGAGCCACCCGAGCGGAGCGACAGCCTGCTGATGGCCGAGGAACGCGAGGCGCGCGTCCGGGAGGCCCTCGAGGCGCTCTCGGAGGAGCAGGCGAAAATCGTCGAAATGTCGTTCTTTCATGAAAAGCCCCACGCGATCATCGCCCGAGAGCTCGGGCTGCCGCTGGGTACCGTCAAATCAAGGATCCGTCTGGCTATGACGCGCCTGCGCAGCCTTCTGGTCGACCTGACATGAGCATCTTTCATCATCACCCGACCGATTTCTCGCTCGCGCGTTATGCGGCAGGGACCCTCGAGCGAGGACCGGCGCTCGTCATCGCGGCGCATCTTGAAGCATGCGGCGCATGCAGGGAGCGCGTGTCGGATTTCGAAATGATCGGGGGCGCCTTCCTCGAGGATCTTCCGCCCGTCGCCATGGAGCCCCATGCATTGTCACGGGCCTTTGCGCGCATCGAGATGCCCGCAGGAGTCGCTACCGCCGCGATACGTCGCCCTGTTCAGGCGCTCGAACCGATCGAGGGGCTGTCGCTCCCACGCGCGCTGCGTCAGTGCGACATCGGACGGTGGCGCTGGGGTGGACCCGGAGTCCGGTGGAGCCGCGTCGGATTGCCGGGCGACGAGAGGGCGGATGTCAAGCTCCTGCGGATCGGAGCCGGGCGGAAGATGCCTCATCACGGCCATACGGGGACGGAATTCACTCTCGTGCTGAAAGGGTCCTTCTCCGACGAGACGGGGCATTATCGTCCCGGCGACCTCGTCGAGGCGGATGCCGAAACCGAGCATCAGCCCGTGGTGGACGCCGACGGTGAGTGCATCTGCCTTGCAGCCGTAGAGGGGCGGCTCCGCCTGGGCGGATTCCTCGGCCGGCTGCTCCAGCCGTTGACCGGCGCATGAGGACTTGCCGGTGACGGCTTTGCAAACCGCCATTCTCGTGCTCGTCGTCGCCATGGCTGTATCGGGCGCCATGGCGGTCGCCTGGGTGATCCAGCGCCGGACAGGACAATCCGGTTGGATCGACACCATCTGGTCACTGTCCGCCGGTGTTGCGGGATCCATCCTGGCTCTGGCGCCGGTTCAGGATCGGATCACTTCACCGCACGGCAGCTCGCGGTCGCCATGCTTGTCTTGCTGTGGGGCCTGAGGCTGGGCATCTCTATCGCGCGGCGCACAGGGAACGGTGGCGAGGATCCGCGCTATGCCGAACTCAAGCGCGAATGGGGCGATGATTTTTCCAAACGGCTTTTCTGGTTTCTCCAGATTCAGGCGGTCGCGGCCATCATCCTCGCAATATCCGTCTTCGTGGCGGCGCAGAACCCCGCGCCGGGCCTGCGCTTCTGGGATGGGATTGCGATCGTCGTTCTTGCGATCGCGATCATCGGAGAAGCGGTCGCCGACGCCCAGCTTCGTCGGTTCAAGCGGGACGCAGCCAATAAAGGCCGCATCTGCGAGACGGGTCTTTGGGCGTATTCGCGCCATCCCAACTATTTTTTCGAATGGCTGGGCTGGTGCGCCTACCCGCTCTTCGCCATCGATGTGGGCCTCGCCTATCCGTGGGGATGGCTGGCGCTTGCGGCGCCGGTCATGATGTACTGGCTGCTCGTGCACGTATCGGGCATTCCCCACCTCGAAGCGCATATGGAGCGATCGCGCGGGGATGCGTTCCGGGCGTACAAGGCGCGGGTCAATGCGTTCTTTCCCGGGCCGCGCAGGGTGTAGTGGCTCAGGCCGACAACCGGCCATTTTCACTGGCGGAGAATCAATGTCGTCAGGAAATAGCCCACCGTCGCCGAAACGCACGTCAACACCGTGCCCCAGGTGAGGTCCGCAAGCGTGAGGAGCGTCGTCCAGTTCTTCAACGTAGCCTGATTGGTAAGGTCGTAGGTTGCATAGGCCATGAAGCCGAAGATCGCACCGTTGATCGCCGCGGTGGACCAGTTGCCGGACGTCAACGCCGGTGCGATGGCGAAATAGACGATGCCGACAACATAGAGCAGGTAGAACGCGGTCGCCGGGACGAAACGGGGCTGGGCTGCCAGCGCATCCCCCATGATCGGGCGATAGAGCATCCCCGTCATCGTGCTCAACCAGATTGCATCGACGGCGAGAAACACGACCGCCGTCACCCCGTAGGCCACCAGATAATTCTTCACGCGCTCGCTCTCCCCTGACCGACCCCATCGGGGGGCCTGCGTTCAAGTACGAAGCGCAGGCCTCACCGGATCACTTCTGAAGGGAGTGCTCGCCCGGACGCCGTGAATCCGGTCGGCATCAATATTTCGGCACAAGGCGATCGTTGCTCAACGGGGCTTGCATGCGGAAGCGCAGGCCTTCGCGCGCAAAATCGAAATTCACTTCTGCGTTGCATTGGGTCGTGAGCACCCGCTGAAGAAGCGTGGACCCGAAACCCCTGCGCTTTGGGGTCTCGACCTCGGGTCCGCCGCGTTCGGTCCATTCGAGAAAGAGCTTCTTGTCCTCGCCGTCCTCCATCAAATTCCACGACACATGAACGCGGCCATCCGGAACCGACAGCGCGCCGTATTTCGCCGCGTTTGTGGTGAGTTCGTGTATGGCCATGCCGGTCGGCACCGCGAGATCTGCGGAGAGCTCGACGGGTGGACCTTCGAGGACGATCCGGTGGGTCGAATGGTTGTTGTAGGGGGAGAGCTCAGCCGTGAGCATTTCCTGCAGCGATCCCATCTGCCAGTAATCTTCCGTCAGAAGCGTATGCGTCTTGGCGAGCGCCACGATCCTGTCAGAGAAAGAATGGTAGAACTGATCCATCGAATGGCTGGACCGCCTGGTGCCCCCTAGCAACCCCTGGACCGTCGAAAGCGTGTTTTTCACCCGATGGTGAAGCTCCCGGATCAGAAGAGCCTGTCGCTCATGTGTCCGCTGCCTCTCCTGCAGGTGCGCTTCGACTTCCCGTTGACGCCGACGCGCCCGCAAGGCGGATTGCGTTGCGTTTGCAAGGACGGCAGGATGGAAAGGTCGTTCGAGGACGGTAACGTTTCCCAGCATTTCCGGCAGATGAAGATCGGGCGAGCGGCCCCGCGTCGTGAGCACGATGAAGGGAAAGTCCGACCAGGGCGGTTGTCGGCTCGCCCATTCGGCAAGCGGGCGCCGGTCGGACGACAGCAACGCTTCCTCGGTCACGACCGCGCATCCCGCCTTGTCCAGGTTGCTCAGCACAGCCTCGAGCGTGCAGCAGACAAGCGAATGTAAGCCCACTTCGGCGAGGATCTTTTCGGCCACCGCCCCGTCCCGGCCGACCGGAGCCAGGATCAGGACGTACGCATTACTCTGCACCATCGCCTGCGCGATCCTTCATGAGATGGGCACTCGCCCCGTCAAACGTCGGGACGCCGGTCAGGACGCCTCGGAAATCGCTCAACGGTGAACCAACGCGCAAACCCTCTTCATCGATCCGGAACTCGCGAATCGTATCCTCGTGAGGCCCGGTCCGCTTCTTGAGAACCGACAAAGCGCGGCGCACGCGCCCCTTCGCCTCGAAAAACCGCAGCAGCACGACGCAATCGCTCAGGTAGGTCAGGTCGATGGGTGAGGCCATCTGCCCCACCATCCCGTGCTGAGCCAGAACCAGGATCGTCACCACACCCTGTTGATTCAGGTAAGTGAGGATCTCGTGCATCTGCAGCACGATAAACTGCTCCTCGGGCATCGCGTTGAGGTAGCCGGTCAAGCTGTCGATCACGACCACGCGAGCGTTGTCCTGCTCCACGGCTTCACGCACGCGCCCCGACAACTCGCCCGGCGACATGTTGGCCGGGTCGATCTGCGCAACCTTGAGAAGCCCGGATTCCAGAAAGGGATCGAGATCCATCCCGATCCCTGCCGTTCTCTCGCGCAGGATCTTCGTGGTTTCGTCGAAACTGACCATCAGGGCTCGTTCGCCGCGCGCCAGGGCGGCATGCACATAGCTCACGGCAAGAGAAGACTTGCCCGCGCCGGAAGGGCCGATCAAGAGCGTGCTTGTTCCGCGATCGAGGCCACCACCCAACAGATTATCAAGTTCGGTCACGCCGCTCGTAATCGGCTCCGACTCGAATTCCCTGTGATGTTCTGCCGCGACAAGGCGCGGATAGACCTGCACACCGCCTTTCCGGATCACGAAATCATGGAACCCTCCGCGGAAGTCGGAACCGCGCATCTTGATCACGCGCAGTCGGCGGCGCTCCTTGCCATATTCCGGGGCCAGTTGCTCGAGGCGAACCACCGCATGGCTGATGCTGTGCAGATTGAGGTCGTCCTGCTCCGACGTGAGATCGTCGAGCATAAGAACCGTTATATCGTGGAGAAGAAAGAAACTCTTGAGCGCCAGAACCTGGCGGCGATACCGAAGGGAGCCTTGAGATAGAAGGCGGATCTCCGACAGACTGTCGAAAACAACCCGGGCGGGCTTCACCCGCTCGACTTCCGCGAGCGCCATTTGAACCGTTTCCCCGAGCTCGAGGTCGGACGAATGAACGAGGCTCTGCTGCTGGCGCGGATCGAGGCTGAGCTCGGGTGGCACGAGTTCGTAGATTTCGATGCCGTCGAGCGACCAGCCGTGCCGCTCTGCAACGGAGAGAAGCTCACGCTTGCTCTCGGACAGGGTCACGTAGAGACAGCGCACGCCCTTCTGGACGCCGTCCAGCAAAAATTGCAATCCGAGGGTCGTCTTGCCACAGCCCGGGCGGCCCTCGATCAGATGAGCGCGATTGGACGCGTAGCCCCCGGTCAGAATATCGTCCAGACCGGGTACACCAGACGGAATCGGGGCTGCATCGGGATGAGGCTCGGGTCGCATTAATTGGTCCTTGCGAAGGTGAGTTTGCTGGAAGGTATCCACAGCCTCGGCTAAATAGGGTCTGCGTTAGAATTTTCCAACCAGCGCATGCGGGAGCTGCCCATCCGGCCTTTGGCACCGGAGCCGGACGCCGCTCAGCGCTTGCCGGCGGACAGGATATCCCCTACGAGGCGTTGGCTGGCGAGCGCCTCGTCACCCGAGACGAGCGGCTGTCGGTTTTCCGCTATCGCGTCGAGAAAATCCGCAATGACGGCGCGGTGAGCATCGTGCGGGAAATCCATGATGTTGGCCCCGCTCCCGGTTCTTCCCTCCGCCTCGACGCTTTCCTCCTCGCCGCTCAGGAAGGACAGTCGTAACGTCCCGCCGATCAGCGACGCGAACCCTTTGGTGCCGATGATTTCGATTCGTTCGGGATAGCCCGGATACGCGGCCGTGGTCGCCATCAGGGTTCCGACGGCGCCATTACTCAACCTCAGGATCGCTGTCACGAGGTCCTCGGTCTCCATCCGGTGGAGGTTGGTGGTGCGGACATCCGAGCAGATCACCTCCGCCACGCCCACCAAGGAGCGGAAGAGGTCCAGCGAATGGATTGCCTGGGTCAGCAGGACGCCGCCGCCATCCCGCCCGAGCGTGCCGCGTCCCGGCTCGTCGTAATAGCTTTGCGGCCGCCACCACGGCACCGTCAAAAACCCGGCCTCCACGCTGCCGAGTTCTCCAAGCTCAAGTGCGCGTTTCAGCCGAATGCTCGCAGGGTCGGAAACGGTGCTGCAGCACCACACCGAAGCGCAATCCGGACGCATTGGCGATGGCGACCAGTCTCTCCGCACGGGCCAATGTGAGCTCCAGCGGCTTCTCGACCAGCACGTGTTTTCCGGCTGCGAGGCATTTCTCGGCTACCTCCAGATGACTGCTGGGCGGCGTGAGCACGATCACCGCCTCGACCGTCGGGTCGCTGATGGCAGCGTCCATATCGTTTGTCGTAGGGAAGGGAAACTGGCCCGAATAGGCCTTCGTCCGTTCCGCCGATCGACTCACCGCCCAGCGCACGTCAACGCGATCGGCAAGGTCGGTGAGGCTCTTGGAATGTGGTTGCGAGGCAGGGCCCAGGCCCACGATCGCAACACCGATCTTGCGTGTCATGAATGCTCCCGACTGTTGCGTGGCGTGAGGAAGAGGCAGCATCACCGCGCGAGCCTGCGCCTGGAGCGAGAGCCGGCAGACCGTGAAGACGTGTTGCTGACTCATGGCGGTTTGGGTCCGGTGGCGGACATCCGCGACGAAGCGGTCGAAATAAATCAGCGGCTCGATCCTGCGCATGGATGTATCGGGTGCCGGCGCGATCGACCAGAAAGACGTGATCCGTGCCGTTGCGACCCGCGAGATCGACATATTTCCGCAGCTCGATCGTGCCTTCCGTGCCGAGGATCGTGAGGCGTCCATCGCCCCAGGTTGACAAGCCGTCCGCCGTGAACCAATCGACGCGCACATAGCCGCTCGCCGTTTCGCTTCTCAAGCAGGATGTCGCCGAAATCCTGAAAGTCCGGCGCGGAATCGTCGCCGAAATGGCCGATTGACGATGCGACGATCTCGGCTCGGGTAGAGCCCGTGAAATGCAGGAACTGGTCGATCTGGTGGGAGGCGATATCCGTCAGAATGCCGCCAGTACGCGTCGGTGTCGAAAAACCAGTCTGGTCGAATGGCACGGTTCAGCCGATGCGGCCCCAGCCCCGTCGTATGAATGACACGGCCGATCGCGCCGTCTGCGATGAGTTTTTCCGCCACGATGGTCGCGGGCACCACGAAACGCTCGGAGAAACAGATCGAGAAGATGCGCCCCGTTTGGCCCACCGCCTGCTCGACAGCCGCCAGTTGATCGAACGAGGTGACGCCCGGCTTGTCGACCATCACGTCCTTGCCATGAGACATGGCGTCGATCGCTATAGCCGCCCGATCGCGGGGAATGGCAGCGCAGACGATCACGTCGATCGTCGGATCCTCAAGAAAACGACGCGGATCGTTCGTCTTTAGGCAGCTGGGGAAAGCGTTCTTCGAAATCCTGCGAGAACCCGAGGGTCGCTCGTGGCGGGATCATAGCCGGCGCAGATTGCGCCGGCTGCCAGAAGACCATCGACCATGTGGTAGATATGGCGATGATCGAGGCCGATGACGGCGAAGCGCATCTACTTCGCCGCGCTGCCGATCTCCTGGTCCCAACGCCTGAAAGCCGCGACCAGTTTTTCGGGCGTCAACGGAACGACGGTGGGCAATTTGGCGATCAACTCGTCATAGGTCGGTCGGCCGAATTCCTTGATGACCGCCTGGCTTTCCTCCGGCGCCATGGCAAGTGTCACGCCCTTCACCGCGGGACCGGGATAGAAATATCCCTTGTCGTAGGTGGCCGCCTGCTGTTCGGGCTTCAGCATGTAGGACATGAGCGCCAGCACGGCGCCGATCTTCTCCTCCGAGACACCTTTGGGAATGCACATGAATTGCGTGTCCGGCACCCAATGCGTCCCTTCGAGCGCGAAAACGCCGGCTTCCTTCGGGACGATTCCGAGCGCGCGCGGGTTGATGTCCCATCCGCAGGTGGTGACGATGATGTCCCGCGTTCCTTCGCCGAGTTCCTTCATGGTCGCGCCGGTGCCGGCCGGATAGTAATCGATGCCGGTTCCAAGCTCTTTCAGATAAGCCCAGGTCTTGTCCCAGCCGTTGAGGGGGTCCTTCGGGTCCTTGTCGCCGAGGATGTAGGGAATGCCCATCAGGAAGGTCCAGCCGGGCCCGGAATTCACCGGGCGCGCATACGTGAAACGCTTCGGATTGGCTTTCACCCAAGCCAACAATTCGGCGGCGGTTTTCGGCACGGTCTTTACCCGGTCGGGCGCATATTCGAACAAAGGTCCGGAGGGCGAATAGACGACGGCGACGCCCTGATCCTGGCCGAAGTTCTTCTGCATCATGAGCGCTTGCTCATGATAAACGTCCTCGAGTTTCGGCAGCCCCGCCGCGTGGGCCTTGACCACGTCGATCCACAAACCCTGTTGAATGCCGTCCGACAGAGCGCCCGGCCCCGTGAGAACGAGGTCGATGTCGACTTTGTCTGCCTGCTGTTGAGCCTTCAGTTTCGAGGGAAGTTCGGGCGAGGGCGCACGCGAAAACGAGACGCGGGACACGATTTTCGGATTCTCCCGCGCAAAGCGCTCGATGGAGGCCTGGGTCAGTTGGAGATTGCCCGCAACGTCGATGATGTTGAGCGCAACGGGATTGGCGGGTAGTTTTGCCGCCTGTCCGAGTGCGCCGGTACTGTATAACGCCAGAGCTCCGGAGGCGCTTCCCATGAGTTCACGACGTGTCATCTTGATCGTCATTCGTCCCTCTCCTTGAAACATTCTTGCACTTCGGCCGGCATGGCCTGGGATGCAGCGTTCTTGACTGGTATGCTAGTCGTCTAGTGTGGGAGGGCAAAGCGTTTTGTTTTGATCAGTCGTCGTTTCGCCGGAGAGGGCAAGTGACTTGCTTGATGTCTTCTGAGCCCTCATTCTTGGCCGAGACAGCAAGGTGGTCGATGATCGGACGGAAGTGCCGGATATCAGTCGGGTTCGCCGCGGCGTTGGCAGTCTCGCCCGCCGCGCTGTCGGCGGTCGAGCGGCCGGAAGTCGACCTCGCGCTCGTTCTCGCGGTGGACGTGTCGCGTTCCATGGACCCGGAAGAGCAGGAACTGCAACGACAGGGATTTGTGGAGGCTCTTCGGTCCCCGCTGGTTCATAACGCGATCCGGTCTGGCACCATCGGTCGAATCGTCGTCACGTATGTCGAATGGTCGGGAGAATCCGAACAGAACGTCGTGGTCCCCTGGACCGTGATCGACGACGCCGGGAGCGCCAACCAATTCGCCGACAGGCTTGCCGGAGGCTCGCTGGGACGCATGCGCCGGACCTCCATTTCCGGCGCGATCGACTTCGGCCTGCGGCTGCTCGGAGAGGTTGAGGTCGAACCGATCCGTAAGGTGATCGACATCTCCGGCGATGGCCCGAACAGCAGCGGCCGAGCCGTGACGCTCGCCCGCGACGAAGCGGTCGCTCGGGATGTAACGATCAACGGTCTTCCGATCATGCTCAAGCGCCCGTCGGGCTTTGGCGACATGGAAAAAGAAGTCGCCCGCCAGCATCGCCGCGGTCGGGATGAACGTGACGATGTCGGCCGGCGTCTGCGTCGCGCGCGTGCCCTGATAGGCGCCGAAGAAGAAGAGCGCGATCCTGGGCGATCGGCCCGCCCATCGTGCCGCCGAACTGGTTGCGCACCAGGCCGTCACTGCGGCGCTCGCCGGTCGCCGGATTGACGCCGGCGAACGGGCTGGTGGCGTTGAAGCGGTGATGACGCGCAGAACTCGAACAGGTCGCCGTGGAACAGGTTGGTGCCGGACTTGGTCACCAGGCTGACCGTGCCGCTGCCCTGCACGGCCGTTCTGCGCGTTCTGCGAGCTGGTCTCCACCCGGAACTCCTGCAGCGCATCGGGAAACGGCAGCGGCAGGTTGAGGCCGTCGTAGCACGTTGTTGTGCATGCGCGCCGTCGAGCAGATAGGCGACGCCAAACGGCTGGCCGCCGGTAATCGCGATGCCGCGGCTCGTGGTCATGCTGCGGCTGCGCCGGCGCGCCGGTGTCCGCCGCGGCGCCGGCCATCATGATCAGCATCACCGGGTTGCGGCCTTCGAGCGGCAGCGCTTCGACCGCTTCGTTGTCGATGATCGCGCCAATCGCGGGGTTGCGCGTCTCGACCAGCGGCGCCGACGCTTCGACCGAAACGGTCTCCTCGAGGCTGCCCAGCTGCATCGTCACGGGGATGACCGGGTTGCTGTTGACCTGGAGGACGACGCCGGTCTGCGAGTAGGTGCGGAACCCGGCCAGCGTGGCTTCGAGGCGATAGGGCCCGATCGGCAGGTTCAGCAGCGCGTACGAGCCGGTCTCGTCGGTCACCGCCTCGCGGCGGAAGCCGGTCTCCGTCTGGATGGCGATGACGGTCACACCCGGGAGCACGCCGCCGCTTGAATCGGCGACGGTCCCGTTGATTTGCGCGGTGGCCTGCGCCCAGACCGTGCCGGGAGCGAGGACGAGGACGAGCAGGGCGCCGAGTACAGCCGGAACACGCGCTTCATTGAGGCCTCCTCGCGAGAGAAACGACGACAGCGACCCGTTGAAAACCGGCGACCGGGGATTGGCTGAACGTGTGGGGCGGAGTATACGCCTCCGAGGGGTGTAGCTGGGTTAGCCGGGTGGACTGGGTAGCTGGGGAAGGGGTCGCAGGGACAAAGAGACTGGGCCGCTGGGTAGCCGTCCGTGGCTACCCAGCTACCCAGCTACCAGCTACCCAACTACCTAACGTCAGAACGCGTATTTCATCGCGAACTGCATCACGCGCGGATCGCCCGCGGTCGTGGTGATGCGACCGAACGTCGCAGCACTCAGGACCGTGCTCGGGTTGCCGGGGATGAACCAGTTGAGCGCATTGAACGCCTCGATACGCGCCTCGATCCGGTGGCTCCTCGGCAGGTCGAACCGACGCACGAGCGCCAGGTCGATGTTCTTGAAGCTCGGGCCGGTATAGTCGTTGCGCTTCGAGGTCCCGTACGTCCCCAGTGCCGGCTGCGCGAACGCCGCCGGGTTGAGCAAGTTGTTGATCGAGCCGTCACCGTACGGGTTGTCGCTCACCTGATTGACGCGCTGATTGCTCGCCTGCATCCCCGACAGCGCCCGGTCGGTGCCGGTGGTGATGCGTCAGCGGTTGGCCCGACTGCGCACGGAAGATGCCTGCCAGGCTCCAGCCAGACGCGAGCATGCGCGCGGCCGTGTTGCTGAAATCCGGCGTCTCGACGCTCGCGGCGAGATTGAAAATGTGCTCGCGCCAAGAGTCACAGCGCCCCTTGTCGATTTCGTAGATCGCCTTCTGCTCGGCCTCGGACGGCGGATTGAGCATCGAGACCGGCCGCGAGTAGCCGTCGCGACGTTGAGCGGGCCCTGCCCCTGGCTGATCAGCCCCTCGCAGCGCGAGACCGTGTAGTTCGCGCTCGTGGTCAGGCCGCCATCCGACCGGCGCTGGATGGAGAGCTGCAGCCCCTGGTAGTCCTGCCAGCCCGGCATCCGTGACGTAGTCGACATACCCGTAGTACTGGCCGACCGCCGGGTTATAGAGGCTGATCTCCCGCCGCTGCTCCAGCGAAGGTGGTGCAGTTGGCGAACGTCTGCGTGCCGCCACCGGCAGCTGAGCCGTGCAGGGCCGTCGCGGTCGCGCCCGGCGTGGTCACGAGCGACGGGTTGCCGTCGACGACGCCCCACACGTTGACCATGTGGTTGGCGAGGTAGGTCGCCGAGAACGCCATGTTGTCGCCAACTGGTGCTGCAGCGCCGACGTTCCAGCTGTGGTTGCGCGTCGTCTTGATGTCGTACGGCACCGTGATGAACAGCGAGGACAGCGCCGATTCGAACGGGTAGTTCGCGCCGCTCAGCGTGGTCACCGGGAACGGGTTGGCTCGGCCGACCGATCCCCACGGATCGTCGAGGAGCGCGCCGGTGAGGCGCTGCTCGAGGCCGAACGGCGGCGCCGAGCGCGAGTCGAAGAAGAACTGGCCGGTGACGAAGTCGCCGGTCATCCCGTAGCCGGCGCGCACCGACGTGCGGCCATCGCCTCTCGGATCCCACGAGACGCCGACGCGCGGCGCGATGTTCGACCACACGGTCTTCATGCCGGTCGTGCCGGGAATCCCTCGTCGCCCGGGATAGTGGAGTCCGGGAGGCGCCTGCGGGAACACCTTGCTGCGTTCGCCGGCCTTGAGCCGGCCGGCGTCGAAGCAGTAGAACGCCTCGTCCTCGCTGTTCTGCGGGAACCAGGGCTCCCACCGCGCGCCGTAGTTCAGCGTGATCTTCGGCGAGACGCGCCAGGTGTCCTGCGCGTACAGCGCCATGTAGTGCTGCGTGATGTCCTGCCGGAACGGCGTCGCCTGGCGGTACTCGAACATGCGCCCGAGCAGGAAGTCGCCGAGCGGCAGGCCCGTCACGCTGCCGTTGAACGAGATCGGGCCCATGGAGCGGACGTTCGTTTCCGTCTTCCAGTCCGAGAGGGACACCGCGCCGCCCAGGCCGAACTGATGGTTGCCCCGGACGATCGTCAGGTCGTCGGAGACGCTGTAGGTGTTCGGCTTGATAGAAGGCAGAACGATTCCGTTGCCGGTGTTGATGGCGAAGGCGCCGGTGATCGCTGATGGTCATGTAGTTCGGGAGGTAGCTGAACATCTTCGATGCCGACGTCTTCGGGGCCGAACATGTCGGCGTGCCGTCCGCTGCACCTTCGTCTTGTTCACCGACACGCGGATGTTGTTGACGACGGTGTTGCTCAAGCACCATCGTGTCGCCGACCACGAACGAATGCGAGTAGTTGTCGCGGCCGCCCGAGCCGGCGGGGCCGCCGCTGGCCAGGATGTTGTCGGGGGAGTTCCCGAACGCCGGATCCCAGAACGTGGTCGACAGCATGTAGCGCCCGAACAGCGAGTGGTTCTGGTTGAGCTGCACGTCGACCCTGCGCGATCGGCTGCCCTTCCCGCGGCTTGGTCTTGCGCGAATACGAGATCTGCCCGCACGGGATCGGTCGTCGTCGGCAGCATCCTCGCGATCTTCACCGCCGCCGGGCTGAGGAGCGCCGGATCGATCCGGTTGTTGACGAACCCGAGCGCCGCGGGCAGCGTCAGGTTGCCCTGCGCGCGGCACTGCGCCGAGGCGACCGTCGAGAAGTCGCCCGCCAGCATCGCCGCCGTCGGGATGAAGGTGACGATGTCGGCCGGCGTCTGGCGTGGCGCGGGTCCCCTGGTAGGCGCCGAAGAAGAAGATGCTTGTCCTGGACGATCGGCCCGCCGATCACGCCGCCGAACTGGTTGCGGACGAGACCGTCGTTGTAGCGCTCGCCGGTGGCCGGATTGACGGCCGCAAACGGGCTCGTCGCGTTGAACTTGTGATGGCGGGCGAACTCGAACACGTCGCCGTGGAAGGCGTTGGTGCCCGACTTGGTGGCGATGCTCGCCGTGCCGCCGGCCTTGTAGCCGTTCTGCGCGTTCTGCGAGCTGGTTTCGACGCGGAACTCCTGCATCGCGTCCGGGAACGGCAGCGGCAGGTTCACGCCGTCGTAGACGTTGTTGTGCATCGCGCCGTCGAGCAGGTACGCGACGCCGAACTGCTGGCCGCCGGCGACCGCAATGCCGCGGCTGCCCGTCAGGCTGCGGCTCGACGGGTTGCCAGTGTCCACCGCGCCGCCCGCGAGCATGACGAGCGCGGCCGGGTTGCGCCCTTCGAGCGGCAGCGCCTCGACCTGTTCGTTCGTGATGACCGCGCCGACCGCACGGGTTACGCGTCTCGACGAGCGGCGCCGACGCCTCGACGGACACCGTCTCCTCGAGGCTGCCGAGCTCCATCCGTGACCGGGATGACCGGGTTGCTGTTGACCTGCAGCACGACACCGGTCTGCGCGAAGGTGCGGAAGCCGGCAAGCGTGGCTTCGAGGCGATACGGGCCGATGGGCAGGTTGAGCAGCGAATACGACCCGGTCTCGTCGCTGACGACTTCACGCCGGAAGCCGGTCTCGGTCTGGATCGCGACGACGGTGACGCCCGGCAGCACGCCGCCGCTCGAATCCGCGACGGTGCCGTTGATTTGCGCCGTGGCCTGC
>CAWINL010000004.1:0-116879 GCA_963837375.1 uncultured Alphaproteobacteria bacterium
AAGCACATCGGCACGATCCATCACCTTATCATCGAAAAGGTAAGTGGCCGTGTCGTCTACGTTGTCATGACGTTCGGTGGCTTTCTGAGGCTCGGTTACAAGCGCACACCATTCCTTGGGAGAAACTCGACTATGACCCGAGCCTGGGCGGGTACCGCACCGACATCACACCGACACAACTGAACAGTGCTCCCGCCAGCCACGAAAAACTCTGGCGCGACCGCAAGCGTGAGAAGGAGATGCGTGAGCACTGGAACGTACCGCCTCACTACGGATTCGGTAGCATTCTGATCAAACGTAACCTCGCCTCATAGTCCAATTCGACTCACGCAGGACGGAGTCACGCTCGACGGATGGTCAAGACACCCGCCGCCCGATCCTGCGTGCCACCGTCTCCAGCACAAGGGCGGTGAGTCGGCCGCTCGTCGGGAGCGCCGCCGATCCGCGGCAGGCGACCCTGGCTGTATCCTTTACCGAATTGCCCGGCACATTGCGTTGATCGTATCGCGGCACGCACCACAACCGGGGCGGAGGGGAAATGCGCGAGCCGATTGGCCCGGCTCGGCGATATCAAATGGCAAGTTGAAAAAATGACTGAGTTTCTGTTCGACGGTCCCGACGATGCGAAGCTCACCATATTGCTGGCTCATGGGGCTGGCGCGCCGATGGATCCGCGTCGCTGAAGGCGGCTACGATGGCCCTCACCACCGCGGGTCTGCGCGTCGCACGCTTCGAATTCGGCTAGATGGCATCCCGCCGCAGCTCTTTCGGCAGGAAACCGCCTCCACGGGCGGCGACCCTCAAATCGGAGTACATCGCTGCAATCGATGCGCTGAACCCGATGGGCGGGCTCGTGATCGGCGGAAAATCGATGGGTGGCCGCGTTGCCAGCATGGTAGCTGACCAGCTCCACGCCTCCAGCAGGATCGCCGGGCTGTTGTGCCTCGGCTATCCGTTCCATCCGCTCGGCAAACCTGATCAGCTGCGTACGGCGCATCTCGTCGAAATGCAAACTCCAACCCTGATTGTGCAGGGGACGCGCGATCCTTTCGGCACGCTGAGGAGGTCGCCACCTACGCGCTCTCCAAGGCGATCGAGATCGCCTGGCTCAAAGACGGTAACCATGAACTCAAACCTCGCAAGGCAGTCTCTGGCTTCACCGCCGCCGACCACCTCTTCACCATGGCAAATCGCGTCGCAACCTGGACCAGCGAACTGATCGGTCAGGGCCGGCGATGAAAATTGCGACCTTCAACGTCAACGGAATCAACGGCCGCCTACCGGTCCTCCTCCGTTGGCTCGAGCAAGCCGCCGGACATCGTCTGCTTGCAGGAGTTGAAAGCGCCCGACGAGCGATTCCCGGTCGCGATCGAGAAGGCGGGGTACGGCGCGATCTGGCATGGCCAGAAGAGTTGGAATGGCGTTGCCATTCTCTCGCGCGGCGGCGAGCCGATGGAAACCCGCCGCGGATTGCCGGGCGATCCGGATGACACCCACAGCCGATATATCGAGGCAGCGGTCGACGGCATGATCGTCGGCTTGCCTCTATCTGCCGAACGGCAATCCCGCGCCGGGCCCGAAATTCGACTACAAGCTGCGATGGTTCCAGCGCCTACCGAACATGCGCGGGACTCTCTTGCAACTCGACGTACCCGTCATTCTCGCAGGCGACTACAACGTCATGCCGACCGAGCTTGACGTCTATGCTCCCGAGCGATGGGTCAGGACGACGCGCTATTCCGGCCTGAGGTACGCGAGGCGTTTCGGGATTTGGTCGAGCAAGGCTGGACGGAAGCGCTGCGATCGCTTCATCCCGGATCAGCGCATCTACACGTTTTGGGAATATTTCCGAAACGCCTTCGCCGCAACGCCGGGTTGCGGATAGACCATTTTCTCCTCGCGCCCAGCCGTCGCTGACCGTCTCGTTCGGGCCGGGGTCGATCGCCCGGTACGGGGGTGGGATCACGCAAGCGATCATGCTCCCGCGTGGATAGAGTTTGCGGATGTAAATCGTCCCCGCCGTCGGAAGGCTAGCGGTAGGGTTGGATCATCAGCTCGTTGACATCGACAACAACGGCGGGACCTTGAATCAACTCTGCCTTGACGGCGGAAAACGGAAGTTCCCTTGGAGACATTCGATGAGCTCTCTGGACTGATGTCGCGATCCACAACCAGCTCGCTTCGCCCTCTCCGCAGTGCCGGCCGTATCGGAGATCCCGGCTACATCCCGGTCGTCGTCTTGCACCCGGCACACAGAACGAATGGGAGCACTCGCGAGGAATTTCGTCCACAAACTCGGCGTTGTTTTCGTATTGATTGTCCGACAAGCTTCGTCAGAGACAGGGCGGCTGTCACACATGCTGATTTTCGAGGGCGCGTGGCGGTAGGTCATCGACCTTGAGTTCGACCTCACCCCGTGGCTTCGGATGAAGTCAGCGATGTTTGTTGCCAACCCGCAGTCGGGAGTAAGTCCGCCGTCCGGCTCCAATGGCGCTCATTCATCCCCGGTTTATCGGCACCCGCGTAATAATCTCGCTGAAGCGCAGGTTTTTATCATGGAAAATTTTGGGTTTGATTTCCTGTTACTCGGTGCGGCCTTCGTTATGATGGCCGCGGTGTGTGCGTTCGAAGGGTGGACGCAGTAACTCGTTAACCGGAGGGGAACACAAGCGGCGTCCGCGGCTTCTAGGTTGTATCTACGGAGCTTTTCATGTCCGATTTATCCCAGCCTGACGGGCCGGCGCCCACGCAACCGGATGTGCCCGCACCTAGCCCCGAGCCGGTAGTGCCGCCTCCTGTGCCGCCCGGGTTACCAAGTAACGATGAGCCGGCAGGTATCCCTCCGGGATCTCCGAGTGAGGTGCCCGGTCAGAGTGAGCCGCTAGATGTGCCTCCACTTATGCCTGATGAAGTTTCGGATATACCGCGCCTCTAAACTGCTGAGCGAGGCGCGTATGCCCTGCTTTCCCGTCCGGTTTGGCCGATCCGGCGGCTTCGACGTTCGATCACTCCCGGGCCCCTCGATCGGTGCTCATTCCGGGAGATACGCCGCGAACTAAGTTTGGCGGCAGCGGACCGGCTCGCAACGCCGCTGGCCTTACCTCTTCTTACCGCATGCCCATGAGACTGGCGGCAATCTCGACCTGTCCAGTCGGACGTGATCAACCGCATCGCCTTCGACGAAAGGCAAGTACCATCCCAAATGCAAGGCCTGGTTCGTGGACCTTGGTGGTCACCATCCACCGGACGATCCTCCCGGCCTCCACCTCCTGGAGGTCATCCGGGGTGGCCGCAGCTGACGGTCGACGGCATGTGATTCGGAACCCGAGTTTCGCGGCTCGAGTTCTTTTTGTTACGAAGATTCAAAAGCAGATCGCGAACCTGCAGCTCGGAGGGCGTAATGACCGCCATGTATTTTGTTCAGGCCGTGGGCCCGAAGGGTGAGCATTTCATCTACGAAACCACGCTCGACGGGGCAAACCGCTCGGCGCTCGTGGGCGACCTCGCAAGCGGTCAATACGATGTTGGCTCTATAGAGCGAGTGATCGAGATAGACATTTCGATGGGATACAGCCGGGATGCTTCCGCCAGCATCGCATTTGACGTGGCTGACTATTCACGGTGCCACGAGCGAGAATTGCATGATCCGGTGAAGTCTTTTGTCGAGGCCCAAGGATTTAAGACACACTCAGAACCGGACCCGAAATACCTTGGCCCACGCCTTTGGCGCACGCGTATTCACGCAGCTGCTTTGCATTCGAGACCAAGAGCCCCGGGATCGCACTCAACCCCAAAAAAGGACGTCACGAGGTGATGACTGTGCCGTCAGGCGGCAGCGTGTGGAGACGTAGATCCAGTACTCCTCCGGATGGCTTTCGGCGTGGCAGTTGTG
Source organism: uncultured Alphaproteobacteria bacterium (assembly GCA_963837375.1). GTDB lineage: Bacteria > Pseudomonadota > Alphaproteobacteria > Rhizobiales > Beijerinckiaceae > Microvirga. The sequence continues at coordinate 3,893 of CAWINL010000004.1, forward strand.
GTCGAATGGGATGCAGCCACCCGAACCCGCGCTGAAAAGATTAGCAAGATTTGCGTTTGGGAGCGTTAGACGGTCGAAATTGGACTAAGCCCGTCCTGCTTTCCACTCTCAAGACAATCTGCAAGGCTCCGTCAGGCAACGGGCGATGCGATCCCAGGGCCTCGTCTGCCGGCGCCCGCGCCCACACGTCGCGTTCTTCCTCTGTCGCGAGGAGAACCGGCATGGCCTTCGGGTAAATCGCTCCGACCTCTTGGTTGGGATCCGTGGAAGGAAGCCGTAGAGGTTCGTCGAGGTGGAATACCGCGGCCGGACTACGGAAGGCATCCTTCGACACCCATCATTCAAGCGCGTTCGCGAGGACTAGGGTAGGTGTGTAATGTTCGCGTGCTTGGCCGAAAAGAACGAGTCCAAAATTCTGCTTGGCGATATCGACAGAATTGCGCTCGACTGTCCTCGAACGACCCTGCTGCCGTGGGAGGACCTTCAAATCAATCCGATCCCAAGCGTGAGCCTCGGTTCGCCGACCTAGAGGCTTGACGGGCCGGATGGGCACCATTTTGAAGGTGATCGCAATTTCCGGCAGAGCGTCCTTCTGCTAGACTCATCCTGTCGGGCCAAGACTGACGAGACGATGGCCCAGTCGGAGCCATGTGACCAGAATGCTCCATTTCGTCCTGTCGCTACGTTGGGTCACGCTTCTTGCGGCCCTTGGGGCTGCCGTTGGGTCCATCCTGATGTTCATTGAGGGCGGCGCGAAGCTGGCCCGTGCCTTGGGCCTGGCTTTTCTGTTGACCGAAACGGAAGGCCTATCGGTCGTCGCTTCGGTGATGCAAGCTACCGATGCGTTTCTGTTCGGGCTCGTGCTGATCGTCTTTGCCTATGCCATCACGTTCGGCTTTGCCATCGACCTTCCCGAGACGGCCCGGGCCAAGCTGCCCCAGTGGATGCGGGTGGACGGGATCAGCGAACTGAAGATCACCCTGATCGAGGTCACCCTGGTTTACTTGGTCGTGGACTTCGCCACCGACATGGTGGAGGTCGAGACACACGTCACCTGGGACATGCTGATGAAACCGGTCGCCATCCTCCTCATCGCGGGAGCCTTGCGACTCGTCGAGATTGGCCGCTCCGAAAGCGCGACCAATGTCAAAGAGGAGCCTGGGAAGCCAACTCACCTAAGGCCGCTATAGGAGCAATGGGTGAGCCCCGTCCCGCTTCCAGAGGGTTCCGCACCCACCCGCCGCGTCGCGAAGCAAGGAGCATGTTACCGCCTCGCCCTTCGCCAACCGGCATTGCTAGCAGCTGCCTCCGAACAGAACCAACGCTCCCCGGCGAACCAATTGATCCTTGTCGTCAGATAGTCCTCTTGCCCTGGCACGTGATAGATCCGTGCACCCGTATTGCGGCTAATATTTCCCTTCACCGAGCAGCCGGCGAGCGGAAAGCCAAATTCGAATGCACATAGACCTATTAGCAGGGAGGTGCCGAGAAGCGTGGAGAGCCAACGGCGACGGCCACGCCTCACTCTAGCAACACGTTTTTTCGGACGACTGGGTTGACGTTGGGCGAATTGACGCCTTCCGAACTGGTGTACTTCGCCCATGACGCCCCGCATCTCGGCATAGGAAAATTAGCATAAGGATACTGCGTCGAAGAGCAAGCTCGTTTTGGAGTTGACCTTGCTCCCGGCGTAATCCCCCACGGTGGTACTTCGACGCTATCGAACCCTAACCGGATGCACGATACAGGCTGCTTATGGCTGCAGAGATACGCCTATTGCGGCGCTCTGATGTGCAATCTCCAGTGAGTCACCAAAGGCCAGCAGGCAACTCGCGATCTCTTTCGGATCACGCGACGCCGATGGTGAGAACGAGCCTAGTCCGGACAGCTTGACCTTGTGGAAAGACAAAATTCAGGCGATCAAGTTCTATGCGCTATCTCGTATGTTTCGTCTTCGCCCTCCTGCTCCCGTCGATCGCGATCGCACAATCCTTCAGGGGGCGCGCACAGGTCATCGACGGTGACACGATCGCGCTGGAGGGACTGGAAGCCCGCATTAGACTCTACGGGATCGATGCTCCTGAAGGTCGGCAGACCTGCCAGACCGAGGCGAGCCAGAAATACTTATTCGGTCCTAAATCCGCCCAAGCACTCCAGGAGCTGATAACCCGAAATGGTCACGCGGTTTGCGAGCAGACCGATCGGGATCGGTATGGGCGCGTGGTTGCGGTTTGTATGGTCAACGGCCGTGATTTGAGCGCCGAACTGGTTCGTCAGGGTTGGGCGGTCGAATATGGGCGCTACTCGGATGGCCGCTATATGGCAAACCAGACGGCCGCGCGAACCGGCAAGCGAGGTCTTTGGGCCGGGCGGTTCGTAATGCCGTGGGATTGGCGCCGTGGCACACGAGATCCCGCATGAAACGCAGTGTTCCCTTCTTGCAGTAGTCGTTCTCGCCCTCGGCCTCCTGCCAGCAAGCGCGCAAGTGCAATGGGTTCCCGGCCGCCTCGTGGTCGCTCAGGCCGGCCGAACCTGCAAGGCCGCAAGCACTTGTCGAGAGGCGGTCGAAATGTGGTGCGGCGGCTATAAGCGGGCTGATGCGGACAGCGATGGGATCCCGTGCGAGAACGTCTGCCGCTCGCTGAATCAGGTGGAAGCCATCAAGGAAGAGATCGGCTGTTGATCGGAAGCCTGACCTACGCATTGCCTCGGGGCTTCGCGTGCTCGAGTTCCGACTCCTCGAGCGACGGCAGCAGATCCCGAAGGTGCTCAATCGCTTCGGCTGCCTCAATGAACAGCGCCTGAGCTTCGGCAGGGTCGATACCCTCTTCCTGTTCCGCAGCGGCCTTGAGGCGATCGACAATGTCAGTTCCAGCGGTGAAGGTCATGTCGAATTTTTCCCTTGCGAGCGTCAGGCGGTGTTGATGCAGGTGTGGCATCGAGCGGAGGAAACATTAACCCAGCCATACAATCCAATTCGACTAATGCGAGGAGCGGGGTCACGCTCGGCGGATGGTCAAGCCACCCCGCCGCCCGATCCAGCGTGCCAACGTCTCCAGCACAAGGGCGGTGAGTCGGCCGCTCGTCGGGGGCGCCCCCGATCGGCGTCAGGCGAGAGCTACCGGATTGAATTCGAAGACAAGGCCTTGCGTGCTGAGCTGCAGAGCATAGCGCGGGCCGCATACTATGCCTTCGGCGGGGATTTTCGACCGCCCGCCTTTCCCTCACCGACCGCCGACGATGAGGCCGGCTTGCGCCGCTTTATGCGGGTCGATGATGCGGTCGAAGAAACCATGAAACAGGCCGGGTTGTGAGCCGGACAATTGAGCCGGATCACGAGTCCACTTGCGGCATGATCAACTGCACCAGTCGAAGCAACGCGAGATAAACAAGGGCTATGATTGCTCCGAGCAGAATCTCGAACGGAAAGAGATTGTGCGAAGTTGGATCGCGGAACAGATCAACAACTAGAACGGCGCCCCAAACCAGCCAAAGCGGAAGTGGCATCGCTGCTGCGATCCTCAGGCCGCCGGTCCATCGCTTGAGGGCGAAGTACTGCGCGACAACGTAAGACAACGACAGTCCAGCCAAGAGGGCGAGCATAATCGCGTCGAACCAATCCACCACTTGATCCTCCGGCTGGCAGCGATATTTTACCGACGAGGATGCGCGAATGAACATCGAACCTCATGAAAACCTAAATCTCGACTTCCTGCCGACGCGTGACCCAAGCCTTGCGGGCTGTCGCCCGCCTTTTTCGGGTGGCAGCGGCCCTCGCGCCTGCGTCCTTCATGCGGGCGGCGTGGTTCGCGACCCCTTGGGTTTGCTGCCAGTGGGCGCGCATTAATTTGATCGCCTCGAGCGGGTATAAGCCAGCATCGTACATCCAGTGATGGGTCTGACACAGGAAGGCCAGGTTGTCCGGCTCGTTATTGCCAGCGGAGTGGTCGAGGTGGGCCACTGTCAGGCAGGTCGGCACCTGAATCCCACAAACGACACAACAGCGATACGGATATGCGACTCTCGCAACGCGGTTGGCTTGAGACTGCCGGCGCGGAGCTAAAGGGATAATGATCTGGTCCATGGTGCCCCCTGGAATGCTTTGCTACGCGCGAGAGCGAATGCCAATCAGCAGAGCGTCCACCTCATCAAACGTCATAGCGTTTGTGCTCCAGTTCCAGGGCGAGTTCACGTTAACGTCGGTGAAAGGTCTTTGGGTCTGTGCGTCAAAGGCGATCGGACTTCCAGTTCCATCTGCGGTTTCAATCCGATAGCTCGGGCGCCTTCCGGTGCCGGTAATGCCTATTCGGACCACGACAGGCCCATGTTCTTTTTGGCGTTCGAACATCGCCTGATGAACCTGGCTGACATAGGTGATTTCGCTATCGAGCATATTGCGGACGCTGTGAATTGTTGCGTCCGTTGCCAATTGTTGACGCTTCATAGTCCCCCCGATGCGCATGAAGAGTTTTTGCACTATCTCACACAGCCGGCCGATCGCAATCCGGCTAAAGCCCTTTTCGTTTTTTAGTTTTCTGGAAAGTGATCGCCGGCTCTAAACCGAGGCCGCAGGCCTTCTGCGCCTGATGTACACGAGGTCGATGTCGACTTCCTCACGCTAAGCTTGCTGTACAAAATATTACAGGAGCAATGTCCTACTCATTTCAGATTGTGCAGCATCTATCCGATTTCCTTGACTCTCCTTCGCCAAAATGTTCTCTTTATGTTCTCAAAGGAGTTCATGATGAGGAAGCGCAGCGGATACCCGTCCGTGGAGCAATTTCGCGTGCAAATTGCGCCCTATCTGCTGGCGGAAGTCGGGCGTCTACGCGGCGTGATATGTGCCGCCCGGTTCCCACTCAACACGCGGGAGTGGAAGGCAGGCATGGCGGTCAACGGTCACCTCGACGAGTTCGTCGGAGCTGAATGCGGATATCCTGCCCTTTTCCATGCAGGTTCAACAAATCCAACTCCTCGGCCGGCCGGTCCAGTAAGCGAAGGGACCGAGGAGTGGTGGCGCCGCAAAATTGCCGAAGCGAGGCGCCCGGAATGAACCCGACTATTCGAGCTATTGCTCAGGCTTACTGCGATTCGGTCGATGGTGATCTCCGGCGGGCCTTGGAGATGGCGATCGGGGATCTTATCGAGGTCAAGGCGGAGGCTGACTTTCGAGCCCAGGCGCTGGATCAGTGGGTCTCGCGGGGATACGTGCAAGGCAGGGCCAGTGAACTTTGCGATCGTCAGGCGCGCCGCGATGCCGACCCGGAACTGTTTGGGCCGCTCCCCGAGTCGCGCCAGCGCGCGAGTGGTGATCGCTCGCATTAAATCCGAAAGCTTGAGCTACCCTTCCGATTGGTTAAGCTGAACGAATGTGCAATCTCTACTCCGTCACCAAAGGCCAGCAGGCCATTCGCGACCTGTTTCGGGTCGTCCGCGATACCACCGGCAACCTCCCGCCGATGCCGGGCATCTTCCCTGACTACTCAGCGCCAGTCGTTCGAAACACGCCGGACGGTCGCGAGCTGACGATGATGCGATGGGGCATGCCCTCGTCCCAGAAAGCGCTCCTGGAGGCAGCGCAGCGCCGGGCTCAGAAGATCGAGGCCAAGGGCAAGGCGGTCGACTTCAAGGAACTGCTCAGGATGGAGCCCGACAAGGGCACGACCAACATCCGCAACGTCAAAAGCCAGCATTGGCGGCGGTGGCTCGGCCCTGAAAGCCGGTGTCTCGTACCCTTCACGAGCTTCTCCGAGTTCAACGCTGACGCCGGCGGCAATATCTGGTTTGCCTTCGATGAGGAACGGCCGCTCGCCTGCTTTGCCGGCATTTGGACGGACTGGACATGCGTGCGGAAGGTGAAAGAGGGAGAGGTGAGTTGCGACCTCTACGGCTTCCTGACCACGGATCCCAACCAGGAGGTTGGGGCGATCCACCCCAAGGCGATGCCGGTTATCCTTACGACCGAGGAAGAGCGCGACGTTTGGATGAGAGCGCCAGCCGATGAGGCATTAGCCCTGCAGCGGCCGTTGCCCGATGGCGCACTCCGGATCGTCGCCAGAGGGGAGCGGCAGGATGGCGCGACTTTGGAAATCCTGCTGTAGGAACCTAGTGGCGCTGCATGGGGCAACGATGCGAAAGCTTTTGATGATTCTAGTCGGATGTCTGGTTCTTTCGAGTCCGGCCAACGCCCAAGAGACGGCAGCCGGCGAAACGGCGAACGGAGATCCTGAGCCTACTTGAGAAAGCGAAGATAAGTCGTGAGAGAACCCACGAGGCCCGAGAGCTATTGCAGTTACACATTGGTTCTATTGGACGCGGGATTTTCTGGGCCAACACTTACATGCAGGAAAGCAGTGGCACCCTGATGTACTGCCCTCCGGAAAAACTTGTTGTTACGACTTAGCAGTACGTGGATATCCTTCGTCAGCACGTTCGACGCGAGCCGAAAGAGGGAGACCTTCCCACCGGTCTTGCATTACTCCGCGCGCTAATAAGCATCTATCCCTGTCAAAACTGACGATGGGACGCAGTCGCGGCCTCGCGCGCGCGAGGCCAGATCGCGCTTACGCGTTCCATAACGCCCATACGGCGCATAAACTGTCTGTATGGAGCCGACCAGTTGTCGCGGTAACTCTACAAGAGCTAGCACCCCACCCGGCCATCCTTGTCGAAGTGGACGAGCCCCTTGCAGTCCCCTAAGGGTATCTTGAAGCCAAGAACCGGAAAAATCCACCGGCTGCTCAGCATCCAGCACACACTCGGCCAGCGTGCCGTTAGGATGAAACTCAATCGGATGCCCAGCAGCACAAGCCACTCCGTAAGAGTGCCGACGCATGCCGTGTCCGTTGCTCGTCACGATGAGGCTCGAAAGGTAGGCCGGTCCCGCCTGCGAGCCCTCAAAAAAACCGGCTAAGTCGTTCAGACATCCGCCGGTTTACCGCCACGTTAGGAAGGTCAAAAAGTATGAAGGGACATTGAAATGATTAGAGAAATACACCGCCTTGTAAGCGGTAGGTCACGAGTTCGAGTCCCGTAACCGGCACCATTTCCATCAAGCACTTACGTGCTCGCCCGTCTCAGACCTCCTCGCCACCGATGACCTCCAAGGGATCGCGGACCTGTCCGAGATTTCTGGCAAGAAGCCCCACCGGCTGATTGCCCGCCACGTAAGCGTGGCGGGGTGGACCGGTCCAAGGCCGTCCCGGAAAACCTTGCAGACGCTCCTGCCGTGCCCCGAAACCGCAGCGCGGCCGAGCGGCTTTGTGTCCTCGTGGGAGCCTTGCCTGCGACCCGGCGACGACCTTCCTCGTTGGTATTCGGAGCGGATCGCCAAATTGCGGGGCCTGAGTTTCGTGCTTCAAAGCATCTGCCTCGGCATCTCGGCATTGTTCCCCAGAATGGTGCCCGCCGTTCGTAACGCACCCAGTGCCGGCAAATGATAACCAGCCCTCAGCGGAGGAGGTTCGGGCGCTCGGGCCAACCCCGTCGATGCGCTTGGACCCGTTCACACCCGAAGCAGCCGGCGGGTAGCGTGAACCTCTTCCTCACCACTCTTCTCGCCACAGGTGGCGGCAAGGTGCACCCGGGGCTGGGGTTCACTCGAGCCTGATTTCCCCCGATTGCCCTTCTCTGAAAGATGATTTGGAACGGTGAAACGAGTCCCGAACGGTGCCCGAAACGCCCGCGACCGGCTATACCCCTTTTTACGGCGCGCTCGACGACGTGGATCAGTGCGACCACAGCGACGGCGAGTACATCCTGGTACTCATCCGCGAGAACTCACCCGCTGAACACGGCTGGCATTGGATGTCGGTCTGAAATCCTCGAAGCCTTCAGCCTGCGCGAACTGGATACGAATCCGGATACGAACCGTGTGCCTGCGAGGCCGGCCTGCGCATAGCAATTTGAGGAACCGAGGAAACGACACCACCCGCCTGCAGAACTCTCCCGATCAGCTATGCCGCACAATTACGAAACTCTTCACAAGGCTGCACCAGTCGGGAAACGAAGTCATTGTTCGCACGGCGTTTTGAATTGTCTGCTACCTCTTCCGATTCCTTGTAAAAGGCACAAAAAACGCTTCTAATTTTGCAACGCCAGACAAATCCTCGCATGATTTCGCAACGACGAGTCAGAGCGCAAAAGGTAGTCGCTGGCGAAGGCGTTTCTTGTGGCCGGGGGGCTTCATTGGATCCAGTTGAGAACGTTGCGCGTGCCTTCTACGAGGCGCAGGACGACGCACATTCGTGGGAATCGGAACGACTGTTCATCAAACATATTTTCTTCCTCTACGCACGTGAAGCGATAGCTTTTCTAAACCAGGATTTACATGTTCCATCTGCGCGGGAGACAGCCTTGGGGGCGCCGCAATGGTCGTGCCCGCCAAAGAGGTGTTTCCACTAGGTAGCGAAGGCTCACTCCTGAACGGCTACCGATTGTTTACCTTGGCTGTGCAAAGGTTCTAACCGAACCACAGCAATCGAGAGACAACATCGATGGATGAGATGGATGACCGTCGTTCGAGTCGCGCCGGCGCACCCTTCTGGCGGGACGGATCTTGTTCAATAATCGCTCTTCGGTCCGCGATTGCACCGTACGAGATCTGTCTGACACAGGGGCCCAAATCTATTTCGCCGATGCCTCCGCACCTCCGCCTGAGTTCGAGTTGGAGATTCCAAACAGAGGTCTGCGAATGAGGTCGCGTGTGGCGTGGAGTCAAGGAGCCAATCACGGCGCCCAATTCGTTGAAGTGGCAAAAGAGAAGGCAGATCCCACGTCCTCATGGGTCGAGCACACCAACCTCCCGGGACGGATCTTGTTCAATAATCGCTCTTCGGTCCTCAATTGCACCGTGCGAGATCTGTCTGGCACAGGAGCCCGAATCTACTTCGCCGATGTCTCTGCCTTACCGCCTGAGTTCGAGTTGGAAATTCCGAGCAGGGGTTTGAGGGTCAGGTCGCGTGTAGCTTGGAGCCAAGGAGCCAATCACGGCGCCCAGTTCCTCGAGGAAATCAAAGTGTCGGCCGATCCCAGACGCACGATGGCCGCGTAAGCCAAGTGCAAAAGCCGCGCTCACCTCGATCGCCGGACACCGGATCGCTATCGGGCAGGCTCGTCTCAGACATCAAGGATGGTCCGGAGCGCTACTGCGTTGGCGGTAGCTGCGCCGGAGGCCGTGTTGTCGAATATACACCACTGCGAGGAGGTTACGCTGTCCTCTGCGCGCAGAGATCTCGCTAGATCTCGTAGGCAGGGCTCGTCGTAAGAGGAATGATACAGGCGCGGAGCACCGTGCAGCCGGTGGTAGCGCAATCCCGACCAGCCTCCCGGCCGATCCCCGCCTCCCGCCAACACTGGGTGAGCCGCCACGCGGGCAACGCGGTGGCTCGCTAAGACAAGCCTCCGCCTCTCCCGTGAACCAGGTCGCGTTTCTCGGTTCGCACGCGATCACTACATCCATGCGCCGTGCGAGCGCAGCGAAGAAAGCGTTCGCGACATTCGCGATCAAACGAGAAGCTCGGGGGTAGCTGGACCAGCACGACCTCCAACTTTGTCGCCGAGCCCCGCTGTCTCAGCGGCGAACGTGTCTAGCAGATCGTTGACCTCAATCAGCCGGTGGGTATGCGAGATCGTCTTAGGAAGCTTAACCGCAAAGCGGAAGTCGGTGGGCACCGCCTCCGACCATCGCCGATAGGTGCTGAATCGGTGTGGCCGGTGGAAAGAAGAATTTATCTCGACAGCCGACATCACTCGTGCGTAACGCGCTAAGTGTGAGCCCTCGGCCGGAAAACCCTCAGCCATGCGGACGGAATGGACCAACCGGCGGTCCCCACCATGACGCGACGCCCGATCGATGCTGTCCGGCGCTATGGTGATGACTTCTTCCTCAATTCGGCGAACGCGGCAGCGGGGCCGGACGACCTTGTCCGTCAAGCTTTTTCAGTTTTAGCCGTGTCGAGGCCGACGCTGTTGCTTGGCCGCAATGATTTCATAGGCAATTAAACCGACGCCGCATCCGATTAGCGCTGCGATTACGGCCACCCCCACCGGATGCTGCCGAATTGTATCGCCCGCTGCGGTTCTCCCCCGCTGAATCCTGCCCTCTAACCACATGGCGTATTCATCGCGTTTGGAGAGCAGATCGTCGGCGGTGGCCCGGGCTCCTTGCGACAGAGCGCCTGCGGCCTCTCGGGCTTGCTTCACAACACCCGGTATAACACCCTCCTCTTCCGGCGCCGTTTTACCCTCGCCAGGTAAATCGCCGGGAGCATACTTGCTCACCTTCACGGATACCGGATCACTACCGGGGAAGGATTCTTTGATCCCGTGGTCGAGTTGCGCGTCCTCGCGCTCTTCGGAGTTTTCAGCAGCATCGCTCTTCATATCGGGCTTGTTCTCCTGATCGCTGGCTTTCAGTGTGGTCATCGACGGCCTCCCATTCGTGGAAGGAAACGCCCGCTGCTCGGTGCTCGTTCCAGGCGACAGGGCTCGCGCGAATTGAAGACGAGGTACTCGGCCTCCGCGGATTGGGGCGCCCATCTCCATACCGCCGCTTCGATGAATCAGAGGCTGACAGAAGCTCTGACTCTGGGTTGATGGCCAAGGGCTTTCAATCGGAAGGCAACAGAGAAGGTCAGCCTGGGCCCCCTCCTACCCTGTCGCGCGACGGGCAGCGAGAAGGGAACGTAACGGGCGTCAGCGGTTTCCCCATAGGGTCGCAGCATATTAGCTGCCCTGTCTCGCCCCGCTGGGGCAAAGTTTATATTTTGTGAGGGAATATGACCAGCACTCGAAAATTCAACCAATCGCCGCCGGATAAGGCGAACGAGCTCATTGAGCAGCTCCTCGCCACATCCAGCAACGCCGTCAAAGCTCGTGAGCGGCTGCTCACAGACCTCAAGGAGGAATTGGAGCTCCTCGCCAGCCTCCAGGAACAGCACCTCTTTCCGGTCTTAACGAAGCACGGGATGCCGGACCTGGTGCGGGATGCCAGAAGCGACAATCAAGAAACGGGCGCACTCATCTCGGAACTGGAGCGCATGCCCAAGAACAATGGCGAGTTCCTCGGAAAGGTCGCAGAGCTCCGTAAAGTCTTCCAGCAGCACATCCGCGACGACAAGAAACAACTGCTTCCGGCGGTCCTCAAAGTGTTGAGCGACGAGGAGGCCGAAGCCGTTGTCGAAAAGGTCGAAGATGAAATGGCGAGCATCCAGGAGTTCAAGCGGGCCGAGACTGGCCGTGCTCAGGACCAGGTTGAACTCGTACGGCAGGTCGCCGGGGATATGACAGAAACCGTGCGCGCCGGAGCGGAAGGAGCGCGAACAGTGGCTTCAACCGCGCAAGAGGCGGTGCAGACTGGTCTCAGTACGGTCTCGGAGATGGCTCGTCTTTCCACAGAACAGGCGATGAACCTGTTCAGAAATCCGCAGGGCCTCGGAGATCAAACCTCGCAACAGCTCCAAGCCGTCGCTCAATCCGGCACGGTTGTGGCCCGCAGCGTCCAGAAAACGTCCTTCGAATGGTTCGCATTGGGCCAGATGCGGCTGCAGAAGAACATCGAGGGCTTCAGCAGACTGGCACAATGCCGATCGGTTCCAGAACTCATGGAAGTTCAGACGTCTCTCTTCCGCGACAACTTGCTGCAGACGTTCGACAACAGCAGACGTATCGTCGAGCTAACGGGTGAACTGGCGGAGGAGGCAACCCGAACCATGCGTGCCCAGACGAAAACACCGGCACAACCCGTCCACCGCGCGGCTTGAAAGCTCTGAGTTACGCGTGCTGAATGCGCCCGGCTTACGAGCCGGGCGTGACTATTGTTTTCCTTGACAGCTTATCCCGTCAGGCAGACCCTTCCGATGCTGGCTTGGACGCGTTTGCCACTCGTGTCGCGTTGGCGTGGCCCGGAAAGCCTGGGATCGACGGAAAAACCCATCCCGTGGCAACTAGAGACCTCCGGGCGCTTTACCAATGCATTGACCCCGTCTTCTCGGGCCAGCGTTAAGGAGGCAGCCATGCGTACCGGTATTATTGCCCTCGCAACGAGTTTTTTCTTAGCTGCTCCCGGCATTTTGCTAGCGCAAGACCACAAGGTAGGGCGGGCTATGCGGGGAGACGATCTGCAATGGATGCCCGCACCTAACGTTTTGCCGAAAGGGGCACAGATGTCCGTCCTGTCGGGTGACCCGAACAAGGCGGGACCCTTCACTATCAGGCTGAAGGCGTCAGCGGGCTACAAGATCCCAGCGCATCAGCACCCGACTGCCGAGCGCGTGACGGTCATCTCCGGCGATTTTCACTTCGGGATGGGGGACAAGCTCGACGAAGCCAAGGCGGATAAATTGGGGAGTGGCGGATTTGTCGATCTGCCCGCGGCCATGAACCACTTCGCATTCATGGGTACAGAAACGGTGGTGCAGATCGATTTAGAGGGGCCGTTCGCGATTACTTACGTCAATCCCGCGGACGACCCGAGCAAAAACTAGTGAGTTGAGGCTGCGCTGTTGCAGGCGCTTCGCATAGCCTGCGCCATCGTTCCAGTGCGCGTCGCGGAGCAGATGCGCTCTCTGAGCTTACCGTCCGAACATTGCGCCGCCAACGTCACGATCTTCGACGGGAAGAGCGCAACGCTATCTGTTCCGTCCGGCGTCCCGGTACGAGGTAAGGCGATCAAGCACATTTCTGCGAGCCGGGTTCGGCTCATGCGGAAACGAGCAGGCTTTCATAATAATGTCTCTGCGCATCAGCCGGGACCAGGCCCCTTGTATGGAGCTCGATGATGCATCTGGCGGCGAGATCGGGAGACGCGTAGCAATAGTGAGCGACGACAGCCAATTTTTTCAGGGCAAGATCATCGATTTCGCCATGCAGAAAATCCCGCATATAGACGATGTCCGCTTCGAGGAGTTGATTGAAGGGCATGCGGGTATCATCCGCCAGCCGCGTCGGCGCGATCGACCATTTTTTCAATTCTGAAAAACAATGCGGGATAAAACCGCGCTGCCGCACATAACAATCAATATCGCCAAAGGCAGGTTGGTGTTTGTAAAGAGTGATAAACGACACCTCAATCTGCATCATGGAGCATGATGACAGCTTGGTCTCACCATTCTTAAGGATCATCAACTCTGACCCCTGCACGTCCATCTTGAGGTAATCTATCTCGTCGACGTCGCTACAATCATCGAGCCTGATGGTTTCGATTTCCACTTTCCTTTCGACCGCACCCCACGCCCCGAAGTTGTTGAAAAAATTCAGGTTGATCGGGTCCGGTTCGAGCAAGGAGTTCATACCAAGCCCCGCTGGACAGATATGCATCGTGTGGGGTCGTCCATCCCCCACAGCATATGGCAGCACCTTGGCTTGCGACCCAAGATGCCTCTGCAGCTTCTCCCTCTCTTCCGCGTCCGGTTCAAAAGCCAAAAGCGTTGCCAAGCCACGATCGAGCAACTTCTGATACGGCTGCGCCTGACCGAAAAAGGCAGCCCCGATATCGACGATCCTGATCGACATCTTCGGAAGGTTGACAATATCTTCAATCATTCATCGCTCCCAACCTTCCCGCGAAAGAAACTGTAAGTACTTTGACATCCGCTGCAACCTGGACTGACGGGCTATTAAGGGTCCCGTCGACGAGAGATGGCCCTCCAGCTGTTGACGAGCGGGTTGAGGAGGACCACCCTCGAACCCGTTAGGGACGCTCGAGAGCCCCGGTCAAAACCAGGAGGAAATCGGATGCCGATCTACATCACACGCGGCCGCTATTCGGCAGAATCGATCAAGAACCTCGTCGCCAACCCTGAGGATCGCATGCCGGCCATTCGAAATCTCGTCGAGGCCGCCGGTGCAAAGCTCTTGAACTTCTATGTCACTCTTGGCCGGTATGACTTCCTGGTTATCACGGAGGCGCCCAGCGCCAAGCAGGCTACAGCGGCCATTCTGGCGGCGGCCGCCGCCGGCAGCATTACTGACAATGAGACGACGGAAGCGTTCACAACCTCAGAGGCCAAGGAGGTTTTTGCGGGCGCCGGCAAGGCAGCGGCAAAATACAGACTGCCAGGCAAGTAGCGTCATCATCTTCCGGCAGCAGGCCGCATATCGTGTTGAAAACACGGGTTGCCGATTGAGGCGAAAAGGCCGGGTGTGTGTCAAACTTCCGGCCTCCGACCTGAGGGAGATCGAAAAGCCGGAGGAATGTCACCTACACCTACTGGCGGCGCTCCGGCCGGCCACCGCGCCCATCACCGCTCGTTATGCCACTGAGAACGCCCGGAGCGCCCTGGCGTCGGCATCTGCTGTCGCGCTGGTCGGTACCGGGGCGGCAGGAAATGCGGCCGCTGGCGATGGTATCGCGGGACGTAGATCGGCAAGGCGACCGTCGGCTCTACAGCCGGCGCCGCTTGGTTGATGACGACGTTAGGCGGCGGCGGAGGCGGCGCTACGACAACAGGCGCGGGCGGGGGCGGGAATGGCCTCCATACCCGCACGCCGTTGATTGTGTTCGTCCGAAAGCCGCCATTGATTTCGGTTCGCGGCGGTGTGCTGCCCGTTGGCTCTTCCGATAAAGCGGGCGCTCCCAGGAGGCACAAGATGCCGATGATCGAGAGCCGCATGGAAATTCCAGTCGAGTTGGGGAAAACCTTGCCGATTATACCCTAGAAGCTGCCTCCAATAGCGATCGAGGAATGGAGGTTCCACATCGAATCAGTCCTTTTTGCGCGCCACGATGTCGGTTACGGCTCTCGTAGTATGTCTCGGGGCTGGTGGGAGTTCCCTGCGCAGCGGTAGTAGCCGCTGACGCTTCGGATTCCCCGCCGCCTTGACGCGTCGAAACCCAAGGGAGTTTCCCAGCTAAATCTGATATCATCCCCGTCGGGGCGGGTGCCTGCCGGCCCCTGAGTAGGTGCGCAGATGGTTGATCCTGACGATAAGAACCGACCCATTACGTTCACGGATCCATCGCGGGATTCTGGTAACAGCTTGCTCCCGATGTTAATTGGCGGCCTTGTCATGGTGGTGGTCGGTGGTCTCATAGTTGTGGCGTTCGTCTTCTTCTAACTCTCGAGAGCGTATTGGCAACGTCGTTCAAGCTTTTGCGGAGCGCGGCCGTTCCTGGATGCCACCTGAAGTGCAAAAATCAGACCGTCCATCCTGATCCAGAAGACTGGCTCTCCGTCTAATATGAGGTGTGGCTGGTCGAACAGCGTGGGTTGTCGCGGATCGGCAGCCTTTCCGACGACGGGTTTACTCGCTTCTCAGCTAGGCCGTATGGCGCGCTTGATCGGGCAGCGGGGCGGTTTGAGCGTAAGCCGCCAGTCGGTTTACGCTTTCCTATCTGCCGCTTCCCAGTGAACTGCAGGTGACCGACCTGACGGTTGCCTATGACACGCAGCTTCGCCCGGTGATATTTGGACAGGACCGCCGGTGATCGGACGAGGTCGCCGCTCGACCCATCTCAAGCGGCCACCGCGATGATCTCGACGGGCGCGATGGAGCCGCGGGACAGGCTGCTCATCACGTTCATCAGACGTTCCTTGCTGGCGGGGCCCATGAGAACGTGCATCCCCAGCGGCGGCGCACCGTAGCGCTCGGTGTTCTCGCGCATCTCCCGGCCGAGCCTCAGGGCCAGCTCACTGCGGTCCCGTTCTTTCTCGATCCGGAATCCGGCACGGGTGAGCAGCTCGCGGTAGGTGCCGATGGGTTCGACGAAGCTCGTGTCTGCCGTGGCGGCCCACGGCATCGGATAGGGCAGCTCGCTGTCGTCGTTGCGCATGATGTCGTAGACGCCGAAGCGACCGCCGGGCTTCAGCACCCGCCGCGCCTCGGCAAACAGGGTGGCCTTGTCGGCGATGTTCATGCCCACGTGGATGAGCGTCGCCACGTCGAAGCTTTGATCCGCAAAAGGCAGCGCAAGGCCGCTGCCCTGCTGGAAGTCGATCAGATCATCGAGCCCGCAGCGGCGCGTGAGGGAGTTGGCGACCTTGACGAAGTCGTCGGTCAGATCCACCCCCGTCACCGGCGAGCGAAAGGTTTCGGCGAAATAACGCGCCGGTCCGCCGATGCCGGCACCGATATCGAGAACCCGGGTATTCGACGAGAGACCGAGGTCTTTCGCGAGCTCGATGGTGGCGGCGCGCCAACCGAGGTGAAATTCGTCGGCCGCCGAGAGATCGGAGGGGGTAAGCTTGTCGACGTCCTTGCCGCTCTCCGTCAACGCCTTGAGGATTATCTGCTCGAGCGAACCGTGGCTGTAATGCGCGGCAACCTTCTGCTCAACGTCCATGACAGAATCCCTCCCGTTTCGACGGGCATGCGTCACCGCTCGGACAATCCGCCGGCGGAAACACAGAATAGCTCATCGGGCGGGGGCCGGTTCGGCAATTCCGATCTACGACCTCGCGGGGGAGATTCCGGCGCGGTGCGCGCCTGCCCGCCGGCCTCCCCGGTCCGGGAGCACCCCAAAGTCACCACACTCCGCGTTTAGCCCGGCCGCAAAGGAGACTTTCATGACGGAATTGATGACCGACCTTGCGCCCATGGCCGCCATGGCTTTCGTGGCCCTTTGCGTGGTCTGGCTCGTTTGGCGCGCGATCCGCAGCCTGTTCGGTTCGCGTGTCCGTGATCCCCACGAGCTGCCGCGAGCCGCGCCCGACATGTCCCGGCGCGAGCCGGTGCTCGTCGCAGCGACGGCACCGCCCTCCCCCTCGGCCGTTCCGGATGCGGCGGATGTCCTTGCGCTCAAGGCCAGCATCGACGGTCTTGCCCGGCAGATAGCCCTTCTGGAAAAACGCCTGTCGCCCGCCAATACGAACGTGCCCGCCGCCTTCCCGCCTCGTCCCGCGCGGGAAGAAGCGGGCGCGCCCGATGCGCGACCGGCCATCTCCGACGAGCCGGTCATCGTGCCCGAGCGTCGGATCTAGATTCGTCGAAGCCTTACAGGCCTCAATCGTCGATGGAGATGGAGAAGAGTTCGTAGCCGGCCCCGTTGGTCACGCGGACCATGGCGACCGCCGGGCCGGCGGCATGGGGACGTCTTGCGAGGGCAAAGGTCCGCTGGGCCATGGCCTTGGCGGCATCGAAGGAATCCACCCGCACCATGCGGCGGCGGATGAGCCCGCCTCCTTCGGATTCGGGGGCGACGGTTTCGATGCGATAGATTTCCTGGGACACGTCTCTGCTCCGTGGAGCAGGCTTTTAGGCGATCGCCGAACCGCCGCCAATATGTTTGTGGCAGGCAACAAAACGCCGCGCCCCTGATCGGGCGCGGCGCGGCTGCTCGGTTGGCTCAGCGGTAGTAACCCCGCCGTCCGTAATAGGGATAGGGCCGGTAATAGACCGGCGGCGGATAATAGACCCGCGGGGCGTAGTAGCGGCGAGCATAATAGGGGCGTCCGTAATAGCGCCGACCGTAGTAGCGCGGCGGCACGTAATAGCGGGGACGAACATACCGTCGCCTCGGGCCATAATAATATTGCGCGTAAGCGATGGATGGGCCGGCTGCAAGCTCGACGGTCGTCCGGAGAGGCGAGGCCGAAGCCGTCGGTGCCTGCAGCGCCACAGCACCGATGAGCAACGAAGTCGCCAAGAGCAATCGTTTGAACATGCTGATTTCTCCTTCTGCGACGAAGGCTGCCTTACGTTGCGTGAATAATAACTGAATACTCAAATAGACCGCCGCGGCACCCAGCTATTGCGAGTTTCAATTGTGGATGCTGCGCCAGAGCGGCGGATTTGTTGACAGACATGCTTTAGGAGGGAACTCCTTGGCAATCGCGGCGTTTCCGGTTTCAGGCGTAGTCCACCTTCAGG
Organism: uncultured Alphaproteobacteria bacterium; assembly: GCA_963837375.1. GTDB lineage: Bacteria > Pseudomonadota > Alphaproteobacteria > Rhizobiales > Beijerinckiaceae > Microvirga. Next base: position 21,701 of record CAWINL010000004.1, read on the forward strand.
AAACTTTATGATCGGCAGCAAGCAGGTTCTCGAAGCGTTGCCGGTGCCGGTTTACATGACGAACGGCGATGGAGACCTGACCTACTACAATCAGGCGGCGGCGGATTTCTGGGGACATCGACCGGAACTGAACAGCAGCCGGTGGTGCGGCTCATGGCGGCTTTTCTGGCCGGATGGGCGGCCTATGCGCCACGACGAATGTCCGATGGCGATCGCGCTCACCGAAGGCCGCGAGATGCGGGGGGTCGAGGCCGTGGCGGAGCGACCCGACGGCAGCCGGGTGCCGTTCATGCCCTACCCGACCCTATTGCGGGATGATGACGGCCGGATCGTCGGCGCGATCAATATGCTGGTCGATATCGCGGAGCGGAAAAACGGTCACGTGGAATCGGCCCAGTTGGCTGCCATCGTGGAAGGATCCGACGATGCCATCGTCAGCAAGACTCTCGACGGCATTATCACCTCCTGGAACGCCGGTGCATCGCGAATTCTGGGCTACAGCGCCGATGAGATGGTCGGACAGCCGATCCTCCGCATCATTCCGCCCGAATTGCTGGACGAAGAGCGATCGATTCTCGCACGCTTGAGGAAGGGCGAGCGCATCGACCATTTCGACACGGTGCGGCTGACGAAGGACGGTCGCCGGGTGAATGTTTCCCTCACCGTGTCGCCCTTGCGCGATGCCCGGGGAACGATCGTCGGCGCGTCGAAGATCGCGCGCGACATCACGGATCGAAAGCAGGCGGAATCGCTGCAGACCCTGCTCTTCGAGGAGCTCAATCACCGGGTCAAGAACACGCTCGCCACCATCCAGGCAATCGCCAGTCAATCCTTGCGCCGCGCAGCAAGCCCTCGGGATTTTGTGACGAGTTTCAACGGTCGCGTGCAAGCGCTGGCGCGTGCTCACGATCTCCTCGTGCAGAGCAAAATGAAAGGCGCGCCGATCTCGGAAATTCTTCGCGAGCAGGTGCTGCTGGAAAACTCGACCGACCTGCGGATTTCCTGCGTGGGTCCTTTCGTGATGCTCGATGCACGCTCCGCCGTGCAGCTCGCGCTGGTGGTGCACGAACTCGCGACGAATGCGCGAAAGTATGGCGCCTTGTCGGTTCCCGAAGGTCGCCTGACGATAAGCTGGACATTGAAAGCCGATATTCCCCGAGAGCTATCTCTCGATTGGATTGAAACGAATGTGCCGGACGTCAGCGTGCCGACCTCGCACGGGTTCGGCTCGACGCTGATCCAACGAACGCTCGAAGCCAATGGGGGAGACGTATCGACCCGCTACGAGGCCGATGGTGTGAAGTGCGCGATCCGGTTGCCGCTGCCGGAGACTGAGAATTATCTGCCCGAGAGCTTGGCGAGCGCCTCATCGGGAATGCGCAATCCGCTTCCATGCTCCCCTTCCGACGGTGTCCGATTGCAGGGAAAGCGGATTCTCGTCGTCGAGGATGAGCCATTGGTCGGCCTCGAGGTCTCGGCGGATCTCGCCGCCGCCGGCTGCGACGTGATCGGTCCTGCGTCCAATCTGACGAGCGCGAGGCGGCTTATCGACGAAGCCGAATTCGACGCGGCGCTTCTCGACGCCAACCTCGCGGGCGACCCTGTCGACGAGATCGCCGCCAAGCTGGCGCGACGCGGGATCCCGTTCGCCTTCGCCACCGGATATGGTCGCCAAGCGCTCCCGGCGGATTTCAGGGATGCGCCCGTCCTGACGAAACCGTTCAACCGCGAGCAACTCCTCGGCATCGTCGAAGGGCTGATCGGCGAGCCCGAGACCGCGACGGTCGTTCGGCTGAAACGCCGACGGGTTTGAGCCTGCGGAACAGGCAAGGGAAGCCTTGAGCGGATTGCCCCATGATCGGTCGCGATCAGTATTCGTCGCAGCGTTGCTTGGCTGGGATCACGACGTCACGTATTGCCAAAAAAACCCCGCCGAGAATGGCGGGGTAGAGGTGCTTCTCTCGCTCGGACACCCGTCCGACACAAGCAGTCAGGCACAGGGACCAATATTTGTCAATTCTCGTCGGAAACGACATAAATATTCATTACCATACGATCCATATATTCATCAGTATTCGAGTATTTAGGTTATTTTTCTTAAAACAATTTCCCTGTGTGTGTTGCGCTAAAGCCATATCTTTCCCCGCCCCAACTCTCGTATTCTTCCCCGCATGAGATCCTGCGGACAGAGATGCTACCCATCGGATGGTATCTCGTGAGGATGTAAAGGCGCCTTAATGGGCACGGCAGCCATCCCCTTCGCGCGCGATGGCGGTGACCCTTCCCGACAACCGGGACAGCGACACGCAACGATCGTCGCTCGCGCCATACCGGACTGCTCGTTCGGCACCTCGTAGACCAGTCTCTCCCCGAGACGGACAGGCCCAGGGAAACCTGGGCCTTTTTTTGCGCTGCCGGCAGGCGGAGGCAGCCTTAGAGAAGCAGGCAATCTTAGAGAAATGGGCCTGGATTTACGGCGGCGGCGCTTGCCGTCACGCTCTTCCTCCGTCATAGGCGTCGCCATCGGTACCGAGGTTTCCATGACGATAGCGATCAGCCATCCCGACGATTCCCGGATCGAAGCCTACCGCGCCATCCGCGAGCGCGATCTCATCGGGCGCGAGAACCGCTTCATCGTCGAGGGTGAGGTCGTGCTGCGCGTGCTGGCGCGGCAGCGGCGCTTTCCGATCGAATCCGTTCTCCTGTCGGAAAACCGCACCGATCCGCTGCGGGACATTACCGACAGGCTCCCGCCGCATGTCCCGGTCTATTCGGCCAACCGCGGCCGTGATGGACGCGATCGTCGGATTTCCCATCCATCGGGGCATGCTCGCGGTCGCCCGCCGGCCGGCCGCCCTCACCGTCGCGGAATGTCTGCGATGCCCTTCCGGCCCGCGCGCTGGTACTGGGGCTCGTCGGTCTTGCCAACCACGACAATGTCGGCGGCATCTTTCGCAACGCGGCGGCGTTCGGGGCGGACGCGGTGCTCCTCGACGACGACCTGCTGCGACCCGCTCTATCGCAAGGCGATCCGCGTCTCGGTCGGCGGCGTCCTGGTGGTGCCTTTCGCGAGATGTCCTTCGGCGGACGCGATGGTGACGGAACTCGAAGCTGCCGGTTTCGACGTGATGGCGCTGTCGCCCTCGGGACGCGGAAAAGCTCGATGCCGTAAAGCCCGCGCCGCGGACCGCGCTGCTTCTCGGCGCCGAAGGCCCGGGCCTTCCGGAAGACATCCTCGCCCGCATGCGCACCCTCTCGATCCCCATGAGCGGCGGCTTCGACAGTCTCAACGTGGCGACCACAAGCGGTATCGCCCTTCACCAGCTCTCCCGCGCCTAAAAACCGCTCGCCCTCGCCGTTTCGTGAAAGGCCAAGCTCTTGCCTCCCGCCGACGTCCCACTAGCGTTCTCACCACCACAACCGGGAGAACGACCTTATGACGTTTACGCGCCGCGCCATTCTCGCCAGCTCCGCCCTCGCCGCCACTCCCCTCATCAGCCCCGCAATCGCCCAATCACCGTCGACCCCCGCCCCGGGAGCGGCGACGGGCGCGCAGGCGCCGGGCTTCTACCGCTACAAGATCGGCGACATCGAAGTGACGGCCATCAATGACGGCTTCGCGAAGCGTCCGCTCGAAGGCTTCGTCAAGAATGCCGAACTGGCGCAGGTGCAGGAGGCCGCGAAGGCAGCCTTTCTGCCGGGCGACGCCCTGCCCATCACCTTCAACACGCTGGTGCTGAAACAGAACGGCCGGGTGACGCTCATCGATACCGGCAACGGCGATTCCGGTGCGCCGACCTCCGGCACGTGGATGACGAATTTCAAGGCCGCGGGCTTCGACCCGGCGCAGGTCGACACCGTGGTGTTCAGCCATTTCCACGGCGACCACATCAACGGATTCCGCCTGAAGGACGGCACCGCTGTGTTCCCCAAGGCGGAGGTCATGGTGCCTGCCGCCGAATGGGATTTCTGGATGGACGACGCCCGGATGGCGCAGGCGCCGGATGGCATGAAGGGGGCCTTCCAGGGCGCCCGCCGCGTCTTCGCGCCGATCGCCAAGGAGGTGAAGCGCTACGATTCCGGCAAGGAGATCCTGCCCGGCCTGACCGCGGTGGCGGCGCCCGGCCATACGCCGGGCCATACCGCCTACATGCTCTCCTCCGGCAACGGCAAGCTGATGATCATGTCGGACCTGACGAACCATCCCGCGCTGTTCGTGCGCAATCCGGATTGGTCGGCGGTGTTCGACATGGATGCGGACCAGGCCCGCGCGACCCGTCGCCGGATGCTCGACATGGCGGCGAGCGAGCGGGCGCAGGTGGCCTTCTACCACGCCCCCTTCCCCGCCACCGGCTTCATCGCCCGGGACGGAAACGGCTTCGCGTTCGTGCCCGTCCAGTGGAGCGCGGCCGTCTGACGAGCACGCATTCCCTCCCCGCAAGGGGGAGGAGGGCTCCGGCGCCTCACCCGCCCGTCTCGGTGAGAGCCACGCCAGCGTCGCGGGGTCGGCGTCGTCCGGCCGGATGAAAAGGATGATCGGCGTCTCGTAGGGATGCCGGTCGCGCAGCGCCGCGCCGACCTGCGCCTCGAGGCCGGTGCGGGTCTTGAGGATCGCCACGGCCTCATCCCCGCGCTCGACCTGCCCCCTTCCACGCATAGACCGAGCGCATCCCCGGCAGCACGTTGATGCAGGCGATGAGCCGGTCGCGCACCAGGCTCTCGCCCACCGGCAAGCGCGATGTCCGCATCCGGAAAGGTCGTATAGACGAGCAGGGCCTTGTTCATGCTATGCCTTTTCGTGGATCCGAGTGAGGTTATTGAGCATGGCCCGCCGTTTCAACCATGTGGCGTTCGTCGCAAGTCCGGCGCCCGAGGCGCAGAATGCGCTGCAGGTCCTTCTGGCGCGCTATCCGTCCGTCGATCCGGCCGAGGCGGATGTCATCGTGGCCCTGGGCGGCGACGGCCTGATGCTGCGCACCCTGCACCGTTTCATGGGCACCGCCAAGCCGATCTACGGCATGAACAAGGGCACGGTCGGCTTCCTCATGAACGAGTATCCGCGAGGACGATCTGTTCGAGCGGCTCGAGAACTCCCTGCGCAGCGTCGTCCACCCGCTCCTGATGGTGGCGCGGGACATGCACGGGCAATCGCACACCGCCCGCGCCATCAACGAGGTGTCGATGCTGCGCCAGACCTATCAGGCCGCGAAGCTGCGCATCAGCATCGACTCGCAGGTGCGCCTGAGGGAACTGAGCGCCGACGGCATCCTGGTCGCGACGCCGGCCGGCTCGACCGCCTACAATCTCTCCGTCAACGGCCCGATCCTGCCGCTCAACGCGCCGCTGCTGGCGCTGACGCCGATCTCGGCCTTCCGGCCCCGGCATTGGCGCGGCGCGCTGCTGCCGGATTATGCGCGGATCGAGATCGAGGTGCTGGAGCCGCGAGGAGCGGCCCGTCAGCGCGGTCGCGGACCACACGGAGTTTCGCGACGTGTCGAGCGTCAAGGTGGCGATGGATCGCAGCGTCGATCTGCGTGCTGCTGCACGATCCCGGCCACGGCCTCGACGAACGGATCCTGCGCGAGCAATTCGGCCACTGAAATCGGGAGAGGCATCGCGATGACCGACGACGCCAAGACGACATCCCCGCGGCGGATTGTATTTCGAGGATTTCATCGTCGGCGACGACCATCGCCGCACCGGCTGACGCGCACCGTGACGCAGATGGACAACATGCTGTTCTCCAACATGACGCTCAACCCGCAGCCGCTGCATATCGATGCGCATTTCTGCGCCACCGAGACCGAATGGGGAAAGCCCCTCATGAACTCGCTCTTCACCCTCGGCCTGATGATCGGCATCTCGGTCAACGACACGACGGTCGGCACCACCATCGCCAATCTCGGCATGACCGACGTGACGTTTCCCAATCCGCTCTTCGAGGGCGACACCGTGAACGTCACGACCGAGATCGCGTCGAAACGCGAATTCGAAATCGCGGCCCGATGCGGGCATCGTCGACTTCATCCACCGCGCCTACAAGCAGGACGGCACGCTGGTGGCGCAATGCCGGCGGCAGGCCTTCATGCGCAAGCGCCCCGCCCGCGCGAGGAGTCGCGTGATGCGCTCGCTGCTCTTCGTTCCCGGCGACAGCCGGCGCAAGCTCGAAAAGGCGCTCGCATCCGGCGCCGACGCGCTGCTCATCGACCTCGAGGATTCGGTCGCGCTCGACCGGCAAGGCAGAGCGCGCGGCAGGTCGACGCGCGGCTTTCCTCGCGCGACGACGAAGGACACGCCGACCGCCCGCGCCTCTACGTGCGCGTCAACGGCCTGACGACCGGCCTCATCGAGGCCGATCTCGACGCCGTCATGCCGGCCGGGCCCGACGGCGTCGTGCTGCCGAAGACGGTGGGCGGCGCCGACGTGTCGCATCTCGGCGCGAAGCTCGCCGTGCGCGAGGCCGAATACGGCCTGCCCGACGGCGCGACGCGCATCCTCGCCATCGCCACCGAGAACGCCGCCGGCGTCTTCGCGCTCGGCACCTTCGCGGGCGCGAGCCACCGCCTGATGGGCATCGCCTGGGGCGGCGAGGATCTCTCGGCCGATCTCGGCGCCGAGGCCAACCGCCGCGACGACGGCGCCTATACGGAGCCCTATCGCATCGCCCGCGCCTTCACGCTGCTGGGCGCGGCCGCGGCCGCGCGTCGACGCGATCGATTCCGTCTACACCAATTTCCGCGATCACGACGGCCTTGCGCGCCGAATGCCGCGATGCCCGCCGCGACGGCTTCGTCGCCAAGATGGCGATCCACCCGGCCCAGGTCCCCATCATCAACGAGGCCTTCACGCCCTCCCCCGATGCGATCGCGCGCGCGCAGGCGGTGGTGGATGCGTTCGACGGCCAATCCCGGCGCGGGCGTGGTAGGCGTGGAGGGCGAGATGCTGGACCGGCCGCATCTGTTGCGGGCGGAGCGGTTGCATATCCTGAAGATCGGGTAGCCAGGGCCAGATCTTGATAGATGTACAGGTGGCGGGCGGATCGGTGAAGGTCTCCAAGGCAGCCACGATCGACGGCTTTACGTCGGTTCCAGGCTTTACTCGCGTTCTCGAACCTGAGACCTCGGAGAACTTTCCGATCACCCTGAGAGGTCCGGCTTGAGAATCTGATCTGGGTGTTCTGGCGCAATTCTGCACGCCCCGGCAGGTGGCAGGTGCCCTTCATCCGGCTCGCCCGGCCTTCCGTTCTACGTCGCTTGAGGGATGCCGGTTGACGCGCGGCCTCTCATAGGTCTGAGGGGGCTCTGAGAGCCCTTTTGAAGTGATGCAAGATCAAGTGATAAACTCTGCAAACTCAGCCCGCCCGCTTCATCGGACCCCCCTACCCCCCACTCCCCTCCCCATGCTATCCCCACCCGTAGAGCCGCCCCATGCGGCTCCGGGGCGTGAGAAACCTGGCACGAAGCGGCCTGCATCGGCCGCAAATCGATGCCTCCTCACCTTACGGTCGGGGAGGTGCTGCCGTATGTCCAGGGCGCAAGCCTAAAGGGCAGCGCGGTCGTCTTCGTGCGACTTTCTAACTCCCCGACCACCAGCGGCGCTGGTGGTCGTTCTCGTTTCGGGGGGGTGCGCGTGGAGCCGTCTTACAGCGTGTGGGCCGATTGGCTCTCGAAATTCCATACATGGCCGGAAGGCGTGCAGGCGCTCTGGATCATCGGGCTGACGGCAACCGCGCTCGGCTTGATCGCCGGGACGACGCGGGTGCTTGTCGCCATCGCCGGCATCTTCCTGCAGCGGGAGAGGCCGGGTGGCGGGAGATGGCGGTCCGGGGATGCGGGAGCGCTCTTTCTGGAGCGCGAACCGGCGCCGAAGGCGTTGACCGACAGGTCGGCGGAAAGACGTGGGTGGCCGGATCAAGTCCGGCCATGACGGCGGAGAGGGCTGGGGACATCCTCTGCCGGCGTCATCGGGGTACACTCCTTTTCATCACGCCACCGCCGTCATCCCCGGGCTTGTCCCGGGGACCCACGCCTTCCTCGCGTCGTGGATGGAAAGACGTGGGTGGCCGGATCAAGTCCGGCCATGACGGCGGAGAGGGCTTGTCCCAGCCGACGCCGCCGGCACCGGGAATGCACCGCGGTGATCACAACCACCGCCGTCATCCCCGGGCTCGTCCCGGGGACCCACGACTTCCTCGCGACGTGGGTGGAAAAGACGTGGGTGGCCGGGTCAAGCCCGGCCATGACGGGGGAGAGGGCTGGGCGCATCCGTTGCCGCCGGCGCCGGGAACGCACCGCGGTCATCACAACCTCCCCGTCATCCCCGGGCTCGTCCCGGGGACCCACGACTTCCTCGCGACGTGGGTGGAAAAGACGGGGTGGCCGGGTCGAGCCCGGCCATGACGTCGGAGGATGATGATAGGGGGAAGGTGATGGGGGACGGACGGCGGCTCGAGTTCCCTCACCCGCCCGGGCGGGTGATCGAGAAGCGCGTCTCGGCCGTCGAGACGAAATAATCCCGGTAGCCCGCTCTGGCGATGGGGCGCATGGCGGCGGTGTCGACGAGGCCGTCGGCGATGAAGCGGTCGTCGATGTGGATGCCCACCACCTGGCCGATGACGAGGAAGTAGCCGGCTCCCCACCCTCCAGCGGACCAGCGGCACGGTCTGGAGGCAGCGGCATTCGAGGGCCGCCGGCGCGTCAGCGACCCGGGGCGGCTTGACGAGGCGGGAGGGCGCGGCGGCGAGGCCGGCATGGAGCATCTCGTTCTCGCCGCGCGGCAGCAACGCCGAGGTGGCGTTCATCTGGTCGCGCAGGTCCCAGGTGGCGAGGTTGCAGACGAATTCCCTCGTTTCCTCGATGAAGGTCGACGCGCGTCTTTCTTGCCGTGCGAGGAAAACGCCACCATCGGCGGGGTGTCCGACACCGCGTTGAAGAACGAATAGGGCGACGAGGTTGATCTCGCCCTTCGCGCTCATGGCGGTGATCCAGCCGATCGGGCGCGGCGTCACGAGCGCCTTGAACGGGATCGTGCGGCAGGCCGTGGGCGTTGCGTGGCGGTCTCGTAGAACATGCACGGTCCTCTCAGAACTCGGCTCACGATGTCGGCGAGCACGGGCCGGGGCCGCTCGGTCGGCGTCTCGGCCGAGGTGCCGATATGAACGTAGCCGGCGATCCGCTCGTGGGGCGCGAGGCCCAGCGCGTCGAGCACCCGGCGGTCGAAGGAGGACCAGCCGGAGAGCCAGACCGCGCCGTAGCCCAGGGCCTTGGCGGCGTTGAGCAGGTTCATGCACACGGCGCCGGCCGACAGCACCTGCTCCCATTCGGGGATCTTGGCGCTCGGCTTCACGCTCGACACCACCGCCACCACCAGCGGCGCATGGGCGAAGCGGCTCGCGCTCGGTCGCGATCTTCTCGGGCTCGGCGTCCGGGTTGTCGGCCTGGAAGGCCGCGGCCAGGATGTCGCCGAGGCGCTGGCGCGCGTCGCCCTGGATGACGATGAAGCGCCAGGGCGTCAGCCTGCCATGGTCGGGCACGCGGGCCGCGACCGTCAGCAGCGTGTCGATCTCCTGCGTCGGTCGGCCCCGGCTCGCCGAGCCATCGCGCCGCGCACCGAGCGACGCGCTGAGCAGGCTCGAGAGACTATCCTTCATGGGAGCTTCATCCATCGGCGATTATGTGAAACAGTGAACCTGGACGCCAAAACGCCAGGAGAACGGGGCAGTGTCAGTTGCCTTGGTCTCGCCGTCTTGATGCGGTTCAGGAGCGCAGGCATCCCGTGGGGGAGCCGTTGCAGGCGAAAGCGGCAGCGGATGTATAAGGGGAGTGTGGCAACACGCCAAGCGGGTTTCGGGCCTCGTTGGCCAGCAGCGCCTGTCGCTGAGCGGCAGCGTCGCGCGGCTTACGCGTCTCGCGACCTGATCCGGTGGGATTTTGGCGAAAAGCTGCTTCTGAAACAATCAATGCGTACATCTCCCCTGCACCCGGCGGGACCGTCTCCGTCCGGCATCTGGTCGACCGCGCCAGACACTGCTCGCGCTCGCGGCGATCCTCGCCGATCTGGGCCGTGGCGGCGCTGGTCTGGCCGCTCACCGGCTCGGTGGTGCCGTGGGATTCCAAGAACCAGTTCTATCCGACCCTGCGCTATCTCGGCGCGGCGCTCGCGCATGGCGAATTGCCGCTCTGGAACCCCTACCATTTCGGCGGCCATCCCTCGGCGGCCGATCCGCAATCGCTGCTGTTCACGCCCACCATGCTGCTCTTCGGCTGGCTGGTGCCGGAACCGTCGATGCAGCTCTTCGACGCCGTGGTGTTCGCCCATTTCCTGCCCGGCGCGCTGGCCTTCGTGTTCCTGTTCCGGCGGCGCGGCTGGCATCCGGCCGGCGCCGTGGTGGCGGCCATCATCTTCATCCTCGGCGGCTCGGCGACCGCCCGCCTGCAGCATACCGGCATCATCCTCAGCTACGGCTATTTCCCGCTCGCGCTGCTGCTGCTGGAGGAGGCGCTCGACCGCCGCTCCTACCGCGTCGGCGCGCTGTCTTCGCGTCGTCGCCGCCATGATGGTGATCGGGCGCGACCAGGTGGCGTTTCTCTGCGCCCTGACCCTGATCGCCGTCGCCGGCCACCGCATCTGGACCGCGCCGCAGCCGCTCGCCTACCTGCGCTCGCGCGGCGGCCTTCTCGCCATGATGGCGGCTCATCGGCGGCGGCGCTGCTGGCGGTGCCGATCGTGCTGACGATGCAGTTCCTCGCGACCTCGACGCGGCCGTCCTTCGGCTTCGGCGTCGCCGCCATGGGCTCCCTGCCGCCGGAGAGCCTCGCCACCATCCTGTTCGGCAACGTCTTCGGCTCGCTGCGCTGGACCTACGATTACTGGGGGCCCGGACTGGCACTCGCTGGCCGAGGGCACCTGGACCGACCGGGCGACGAACTATCTCTTCGTCGGCACCATCCCGGCCCTGCTGCTGCGTCTGGCACGGGATTGCCGGCGGGCGGCTGCTCGCGCGCGAATTCCGCTTCTTCCTCGTCGTCGGCATCGTCGCCGATCCTCTATGCGCTCGGGCGCTACACGCCGGGCTTCGAGATGATCTTCGATCACCTGCCCGGGGTCGACCTCTATCGCCGCCCGGCCGATGCGACCTTCCTCATCAACATCATCCTGGCCTTCGCGGCCGGCTATCTGGTTCACCGCTACGTGCGGGACGGCCTGCCGCGCTTCGACGCGGCCGCCATGGGCCGGTTCCGGCGTCTTCCTGCCGATGCTGGCCGTCGGCCTCGTGATCGCCGCCATCGCCAGCGCCATGGTGTTCGCGCTTCGGGCCGGCCAGAGCGCCGCCTCCATGCGCGAGATCGGCCTGGCGCTCCTCGCCGCCACCGCCATCATGCTGGCGCTGACCCGCGCGGGCGACACCGCCGCGCCTGCGCCATGCGGCCGCCGCTCGCGGTGATCGCGCTCACCGGCGGCGAATTGATCGCCCGCCATGCGGCCTCGCGCGCTGAACGCGGAGCCGGCGGAGCGCTACGCGGTGTTCCGGCAGCTCCCGCCCGAGCAATTGCAGGGGCTGCAGATCCTCAAGCGCGAACTCGCCGAGCGCAATGCCGCCGGCGACCATCCGCGCGTGGAGATCCTCGGCCTTGGCGGGCCGTGGCAGAACGCCTCGATGGTGCTCCAGATCGAGGACATCATCGGCTACAACCCGCTGCGGCTGGCCGATTACGAGCGCGCCGTCGGCCCCGGCGAGAATGCCGAGGACCCGAACCTGCGCACCTTCCCGGCGACCTTCCGCGGCTACAAGTGCCGGCTCGCCGGCCTGCTCGGCCTCGAATATCTCGTCCTCGACCGCCCCATCGAGCGGATGCCGCGCCATTTCCCCCGCCTCAAGGGCGCCGAGGTCGTCTACGGCACCGGCAAGATGTGGGTCTATCGCCTGAACGTCTCGAGCCCGCGCACCTATCTGGCGCACCACGTGACCCCGGTGGATTCCGAGGCGGTGCTGGACCAGGAGGAGCTGCCCGAGTTCAACCGCGAGACCGAGGCGCTGATCGACGAGCGGAGCATCGACCTGCTGAAGGCGCAATATTCGGCCGCGCCGACCACGCCCTCGACGGTGCCGTCCGGCCGTCGCCGGCGAGGCGCGCATCGTCGACTATCAGCGCAACGCCGTGTCGATCGAGGTCGACAGCCCGTCGGCCGGCGTGCTGGTGCTGCACGACGTCTATTATCCCGGCTGGGAAGTGACGGTGGACGGCGTGCCGCAAGCCGCTGCTGCGCGCCAATCTGTTGTTCCGCGGCGTCGAGGTGCCGGCCGGCAAGCACCGGGTCGAGTTTGAATTCCGCCCGATTTCCTTCGATAATCTGATGGCGGCCGCATCCGAACTCGTGCCGCGCGAGATCGAGCCGATCAAGACCGCCGAAATTCCGCAGGTCCGATGAGGACCCAAAAACGCAAGATCCGATTTCGTGAAAACAGTCCTTCTTGCCGCCCTGTCGCTATTCTGCGTGCGCTCTGCTCGTCCGCGCCGCGGCCTCCGCCCAGTCGCCGGCCGGTGCCATCGCTCATGCAGAACTCGCCGCCGATCGCGGTCGGGCAGGTCGCTGGTCAGCGCCAACGCGGCCTTCGCCGACAACAACCAGCCGATCCGTTCCGGCCTGGTCTGGCGGGTCTACGAGGATCGCGGCGACGCGGTGCAGCCCAGCATCGTGCACGCGCTCGGCGAGCCCGACCCCCAATTTCACGCTTGCGCCCGGCAACTACATCATCCACGTGGCGTATGGCTTCGCGGGCGCGTCGAAGCGCATCAGCGTGCAATCGGGCAACCTGTCGGAGCGCCTGACCATCAGCGCCGGGGCGCTGCGCCTCAAGGGCGCGGTCGGCGACAGCCCGATCCCGAACCAGCGCCTGTCCTTCTGCGGTCTACGTGCCGCTGGCCCAGAACTCGGAAGGCCGGCTCGTTCTCGCCAACGGCAAGGCGAACGACCTCATCCGCCTGCCCGAGGGCACCTATCACGTGGTGTCCACCTACGGCGACGCCAACGCCATCATGCGCGCCGACCTGAAGGTGGAATCCGGCAAGGTGACGGAGGCGACCCTCAACCATCGCGCCGCGACCGTGACGCTGAAGCTCGTCGGCGCCGCCGGCGGCGAGGCCTTCGCCGGCACCGCCTTCAGCGTGCTGACTCCCGGCGGCGACGTGATCCGCGAGGCCATCGGCGCGTTCCCGTCGGTGACGCTGGCGGAGGGCGACTACGTGCTGATCGCCCGCCACGAGGGCAAGGTCCGCACGCGCGAGTTCAAGGTCGAAAGCGGCCTCGACCGCGACATCGAGATCATCGCGACGCCGTAGAGCGTCCTTCGAGACGGGCATCCGCCCCCCTCATCCCGAGGTGGGACGGGCTCCGCCCTCCTCAGGATGAGGCGACGTCACACGCCCATTCCTCATGCGGAACGAGCCGCGGGGAGCGGCGTCGCGAAGCACGCGAAAGCGCCCGCTACCCGACCGTCCGCGCCACCACGTGGTGGCCGTCGAGCGTCGCATGGCCTTCCGGCTCCGACACCGCTTCCGCCGACGCGTTTGAGATCCGGCGTCACGGCCTCGGCGACCAGCGCCGCCAACGGCCTCGTCGAGGGTCATCGTGGTCTGGTCGGGGCTGCCGAGCCGGCGGATCGAGACCGTCCGCTCGGCCGCCTCCTTCTTGCCCACGACGAGAATCACCGGCACCTTGGCGAGCGAGTGCTCGCGCACCTTGTAGGTGATCTTCTCGTTGCGCAGATCCGCGTTCGACGCGCAGGCCCGCCTTGTCGAGCGCGCTCACCACCTCGCTCGCATAGTCGTCGCCATCCGACGTGATCGTCGCGACCACCACCTGCACCGGCGCGAGCCAGAGCGGGAAATGCCCGGCGAAATGCTCGATCAGGATGCCGAGGAAGCGCTCCATCGAGCCGCAGATGGCGCGGTGGACCATGACCGGCGTCTTCTTCTGGCCGTCGTGGTCGACATAGAACGCGCCGAACCGCTCCGGCAGGTTGAAGTCGACCTGCGTCGTTCCGCATTGCCAGTCGCGGCCGATCGCGTCGCGCAGCACGTATTCGAATTTCGGCCCGTAGAACGCGCCCTCGCCCGGATTGATCGCCGGTCTTGATGCGGCCGCCCGACTGCTCCTCGATCTGCTTCAGCACGCGGCTCATCACGTCTTCGGCGTGATCCCACATCTCGTCGGTGCCGACGCGCTTTTCGGGCCGCGTCGAGAGCTTCACCACGATCTCGTCGAAGCCGAAATCCGCGTAGGTCGAGAGGATCAGGTCGTTGATCTTCAGGCACTCGTCGGCGAGCTGCTCCTCGGTGCAGAACATGTGCGCGTCGTCCTGCGTGAAGCGCGCGCACGCGCATCAGGCCGTGCAGCGCGCCCGACGGCTCGTAGCGCGAGACGGCGCCGAATTCCGCCAGCCGCAGCGGCAGATCGCGATAGGATTTCAGCCCGTGCTTGAAGATCTGCACATGGCCCGGGCAGTTCATCGGCTTGAGCGCGAAGACGCGGTCGTCCTCGGTCTTGCGTCACGAACATGTTCTCGCGATACCAGCCCCAGTGGCCCGAGGTCTCCCACAGGGACTTGTCGAGGATCTGCGGCGCGTTGACCTCCTGGTAATCGACCTTCAGGCGCCGGCGCATGTAGGAGATCAGCTCCTGGAACAGCGTCCAGCCCTTGGGGTGCCAGAACACGACGCCCGGCCCCTCCTCCTGGAAATGGAACAGGTCCATCTCGCGGCCCGAGCCGGCGGTGGTCGCGCTTCTCGGCTTCCTCGAGCTGCGTGCAGATAGGCGTCGAGATCCTCCTGCGTCGCCCAGGCCGTGCCGTAGATGCGGGTCAGCATCGGGTTGTTGGAATCGCCGCGCCAATAGGCGCCCGCCACCTTCATCAGCTTGAAGGCGTTGCCGATCTTGCCCGTCGAGGTCATGTGCGGGCCGCGGCAGAGGTCGAACCATTCGCCCTGCGCGTAGATCTTGAGGTTCTGGCCCTCGGGGATCGCGTCGATCAGCTCGAGCTTGTAGGCCTCGCCCTTGTCGGCGAAGACCTGCTTGGCCTTCTCGCGCGTCCAGACCTCCTTGGTGAAGGGCCTGTCCTTGGCGATGATCTCGCGCATCTTCGCCTCGATGGCGGCGAAATCTTCCGGCGTGAACGGCTCGTTGCGGGCGAAATCGTAATAGAAGCCGTTCTCGATCACCGGGCCGATGGTCACCTGCGTGCCGGGAAAGAGCGCCTGCACGGCCTCCGCCAGCACATGCGCGGCATCGTGCCGGATGAGCTCCAGCGCGCGCGGATCGTCGCGGGTGACGAACTCGATCTTGGCGTCCTTGGCGATCGGATCGGCGAGATCGCGACCGTGCCGTCGAGCGCCATCGCGACGGTGCGCTTGGCGAGCGACTTGGCGATGCCTTCGGCGATCTCGCGGCCGGTGATGCCGGCGGCGATATTGGCGCGCGGCGCCATCGGGAAATGTCAGGGTAATCATAAGACGCGTTCTCCTTGCTCACTCCTGCCAACAAAGCAGGTAAGCGGGGCCGACGGGATCGAGGGATGAAGACGCGGAGATCAGCCGCCGTCAGGTTCGACTGCCTCGCAGGTGATCGCGGGGGCATTGACGCCACGCCAGCGACCATAGCCCCACGGCTTATACCAGGCGGCCGCTGCGGGCAATGTTTCGGGCACGAGATCGAGCCCCGAGGTGCCGAAGGGTCCGCAGCGGCAGATCCGCGCCACGCCGATCCAGCCGCCGGCCCAGAAGCCATGACGCTGGATCGCCTCGTCGGTGTATTCCGAGCAGGACGGCAGGTGCCGGCACTGGCGGCCGATCAGGCCCGACAGGGTGAGCTGATAGCCGCGGATCGCCAGATGGGCCGCTGCTTGCGCGCAGGTTGGCCATCAGCCGGCGCCGCGTCCGGCCGCGATCTGGTCCAGCGCATCCACCACCGCGTCGAAGGTCAACAGGATCGAGGCGTGGCGGGCCTTGTAGTCGCGCAAGCGGCTCGAGCACCTCGAGATCCGCCCATTTGCCCGCCGGCGGCTTGCCGTCCGCCTTGAGGATCCGCCGCGCGGTCTCGCGGATGGCGCGCAATTCGTCGGCGGTCGAGCCGACCACATGGCGGCCCATGATCGAGGAGGAGGCCTGTCCCAGCGCGCAGGCCTTCACCTCATGGGCGAAAGCCGTCACCCGCTCGCCCTCGACCTTGAGATCGACGGTCACGGTCGAGCCGCAAAGCTTGGAGCGCGCGGTCGCGGTGGCGTCGGGATCCTTGCCAGCCGCCCGAGCCGCGGGATGTCGGCGGCAAGTTCGAGAATGCGGCGATTGTAGATGTCGTTCAGCATGGACCGGTCGGACAAGGGGCTGGATATGCCTCCATATAAGCACGATCGCCGCGTCGCGCGACCCGCCTTGACGCCACGGTCGCGGCGGGTGTTCAAGCGTCGGGCGGTATCCATGCTCTCCGCGAGGTTTCATCATGTGCGCGTCCCACTCCTTCCCGGCTCCCGGCGCGAAGGCCGAACTCGAAGAGGGAACGGCGCTGACGCCGCGCTTCGGCGCCGATGGCCTCGTCACCTGCGTGACCACCGACGCGGAGACCGGCGAATTGCTGATGGTCGCCCACATGAACGCCGAGGCCCTCGCCAGGACCATCGAGACCGGCGAAGGCTGGTACTGGTCCCGCTCGCGCGGGGAACTCTGGCACAAGGGCGCGACCAGCGGCCAGATCCAGACCGTGGTGGAAATGCGGATCGACTGCGATCAGGACGCGGTCTGGCTCAAGGTCGCGTCGCCGGCGACGGCGGCTGCTGCCACACGGGGCGGCCGCTCCTGCTTCTATCGGAGGATTGAGCATCTGCGCGGACGGGCGCCGCCTGACCCGGATCGGCGGATTGATCCGCCTCGATTGAGAAGTCGCGCTGTTCATCATTCACGCCGTCTTCATGAGCCTTTGGCATGATGGTCGACGTTGTGGAGTTCAGCCATGTTTTGGGATGGAATTGTCCGGCGGCATGCCGGGTCCGGAGATGGCGGAGAGCCGATTGCCATGAATGAGCACCCGAACGCGAGCCCGCGCTCCAAGCTGAAGATCGGCCTTGCGCTCTGGCGGCGGCGCCGCGCGCGGCTGGTCGCATATCGGCGTCATGCGGGCCCTCGACGAAGCCGGCATCGTGCCCGACGTCATCGCCGGCTGCTCCATCGGCGCCGTCGTCGGCGGCTGCTACGCGGCAGGCAAGCTCGACGAGCTCGAGGAATTCGCCCGCTCGCTGACCAAGCGCCGCGTCATGGGCCTTCTCGATTTTCACATCGGCTCGGGCCTGATCTCCGGCGGGCGGCTTGCAGCGCCTGCTGGAACACGATCTGGAAGACCGGCGCGTCGAGACCCTGCCGATCAAGTTCTGCACCATCGCGACCGAGCTGGTTTCCGGCCACGAGATCTGGCTGACGCGCGGTCCGCTCGTGCGGGCCCTGCGGGCTTCCTACGCGCTCCCGGGCGTCTTCGATCCGGTGATGGTCGACGGGCGCTGGCTGATGGACGGCGCCCTCGTCAATCCGATCCCGATCACCGCCGCCCGGGCCATGGAGGCGGACCTCGTCATCTGCGTCAATCTCAACGGCGAAATCCGCGTCCGCGGGACGGTGATCCAGAACTACGAGAGCCGCGTCCAGCGACGAGACTCGACATCGAGGAGGCGCTGTCCGAGCCGCGCCGCTGGGGCATCTTCTCCGCCCGCCCGCACGCCGAAGCGTCAACCGGATGCGCCCGGCATCGCCACCATCATGGTCGACGCGTTCAACATCATGCAGGACCGCATCGCCCGCTCGCGGCTCGCCGGCGATCCGCCCGACATCATGATCTCGCCCAAACTCGCCAAGATGGGCCTGTTCGAATTCCACCGGGCGGAGGAATCCATCGACCTCGGCCGGCAGGCGACGGAGCGCGCGATGCCCGAGATCCTGGAACTGATCAAGGAATCGCAGCTCGTCTGATCAGGCGGTGGCGATGTAGTCGCGGATCGCCTGGGCCTCGGCCTCGATCTCGGCCAGCCGGTATTTCACCACGTCGCCGATGGAGATGATGCCGATCAGCTTGCCGCCTTCGACCACCGGGACATGCCGGAACTTGCCGTTGGTCATGGCCTCCATGAGGTCGTTGATGGAGGTGCGCGCTCGTGCAGGTGACGACCTTCGCGGTCATGAAGCGCGAGACCGGCTGATCGAGCGACTGCCGCGCCATGGTCCGAGATCGCCCGGACGATATCGCGCTCGGAGAGGATGCCGGAGACCGGATGCTCGCCGTCGCTGACCAGCACCGCGCCGATCCGCGCTCGGACGAGCATCCTGACGGCTTCGCCGAGCGTGTGGTCGAGGGGGATCGCCACCACCTCATGGCCCTTGGGCGACAGGATATGATTGACGGACATGCTCGCCTCCCTGGCCGACGCAACGGCCGGAAACTATCCCTGCGTCAGCGCTGTCGATGATCCTGCCAATTCGCGGGTTTTTCAAGCCGACATGCGCTCGCGGCGGGTGGGAAGCGGGTCGAGGAGCGGAAAAAGCACCAAGCCCGACGAGAAAGCCGCCGATATGCGCCTCCCAGGCGATGCTGGCATCGGTTGCGCCGAAGGGCTGGACGAACGCGAACACGTAATTGGCCGCAAACCACACCCCGAGGAAGATCAGAACCTGCCGGTTGCGGACGATTCGCCCGAAGGCTC
Source organism: uncultured Alphaproteobacteria bacterium (assembly GCA_963837375.1). Lineage (GTDB taxonomy): Bacteria > Pseudomonadota > Alphaproteobacteria > Rhizobiales > Beijerinckiaceae > Microvirga. Next base: position 40,437 of record CAWINL010000004.1, read on the forward strand.
TCGCGCTGGCGCTCGTGGGGCTCGCTGACGCGGCCTTCCGGCAGCCAGTGCGACGGGCGCGAACATGAACCAGGACGCCGCCGCCATCATGCCGGACACGGCCGCCGAGGCGCCGATCATCGGCAGGACCTGCAGACGGGTTGACCTACGCATAGAGAAGCGCGCCGCCGATGGCGGACGCCGCCGCCAGCAACGAGCAGCCGCAAGCCGCCGCAGCGGCGCGCGATGGGCGTTCCGAAGGCTGCGAGCCAGACCGAGTTGATCAGCACATGCGCCCAGGAGCCATGCAGGAACGCGTAGGTGATGGCGGTCCAGGGCTTTCCCTCGCCTTCCCCGAGCACGTATTGCGCCAAGCGCCTGCAGCGGGCGCCAGGGCCTCGCCGGGCGCGACGCCCTCAAGCGCCGCAGCACCTCCGTCAGCGACGCTCCCGCCATAGGCCACGGACCAGCGCGCCGGGATCACCGCCCAATCGATGACCAGCGCGAAATCCGCCACCGTCCGACAGCAGCATGCGCAGCGCATGGATGGCGACCAGCGACCGCCACCGACAGGCGATGACGAGTCGGAAGGTTGAAGATCGGCTCGCGGCGCGTCCGCGTCGGGTCAGGGGGCATGAAGTGCGCTTTCTCTGAGGACTGCCGTCGGCTGACGGACCGGCTGCCGGATGAGTCGAGTCGCTGGCGGCGCAGCGTCGCGCTGCCGGGCGGCAAATCGAAAGGATAATTGTTCCGCCGTGCGTCCCGATGGTAAGGCTCGCAGGGCTCGCCGGCAAAGCCGAGGCCGCAACGGACATCCCTGGCAAATATTTGTTAACCTTAATGGAACCGACGCTGCCCCGCGACGCGTTAACCCACCCTTTACTTTCCGCTTGAGCCCTTAAATCAGCCGTGTCAGTTTGGTTAAAAGAACATTAACCAAGCGGTGGGGCATGCGGCAGCAAAATTTCAAAGGAGTCACGGTTCGCGACAGAAATGCCAAGTCCGGGCTCAAGGCCGGCCTTTCGCGCTCTCGTCGCAACTCTCGCCCTTCTCGCCTTCCCGCTCGCCGCTTCGGCCGCCAAGGCCCAGACGCTCGCCGCCCTCCCTTCGGCAGGCCAGCCCATCGGCGATATCGGCGCGGCCAAGCCGATCCAGGGCTGGGTGAAGTTCTGCGAGAGCTTCCCGGGCGAATGCGCCGTCGACGTGTCGGAGCCCGCCGTCGATCGAGATCACGCCGCAGATCTGGAAGACCATCGTGTCGGTCAATCAGCGCGTGAACGCGCACCATCAAGCCGATCACCGATCAGGACCATTGGGGCGTCGTCGATCATTGGGGCTTCCCCAATGACGGCCAGGGCGATTGCGAGGATTTCCAGCTCCTGAAGCGCCGGATGCTGGTCGATGGCGGCCTGCCTCGCCGCGCCATGCGGATGACGGTGGTCATCGACGAACTCGGCGAAGGCCACGCGGTGCTGATGCTGCGCACCAACCAGGGCGATTACGTGCTCGACAACAAGACCTCGTCGATCCTCCCCTGGGAGAAGACCGGCTACGTGTTCATCAAGCGCGAAAGCCAGAGCGCGGAAACCTGGGTGTCCCTCGGCGGCATCACGTCCCCGACCATCGGCACGCCCACCACCACCGCCAACCGGTAAGCCGAACCGGCTCGGATCAGTCGATCCGCTTCAGTCCGTTCGAGAACCGCTTCCAGTTCTCGACATAGCGCCGCGCCGATTCGCGCAAACTCCGCGATCGTGGCCTCGTCGAGAACCCGGATCGCCCTCGCGGGCGCACCGACGATCAGCGAATTGTCGGGAAATTCCTTGCCCTCGGTCACCAGCGCTCCCGCGCCCACGAGGCAATTCGCGCCGATCCGCGCGCGGTTGAGCACGGTCGCGCCCATGCCGATCAGCGAATTGTCGCCGATCGTGCAGCCATGCAGGATCGCCTTGTGGCCGATGGTGCAATCGCGCGCCGATGGTGAGCGGCGCGCCGGGATCCGTATGGAGAACGCAGCCCTCCTGGATGTTGGAGCCCGCGCCGATCGACGATGAGCTCGTTGTCGCCCCGCAAGGTCGCGCCGAACCAGATGCCCACATCCTCGTCAAGCCGGACGCTGCCGATCACGTGGGCGTCGGGCGCAATCCAGAAACGCCCGGCGGCGGGCAGTTCGGGAACGCGCTCATCGAGGGAATAGATCGGCATCGCGGGTCTGCTCAGGCCTGTTCTTCGAGATCCGTATCGAGAATCGCCATCGTGAAGTTGAACGAGCGGTCGCCGTCCTCGTCATCGACGAACAGCACGCCGAGGAATTCCTCGCCCACATAAACCTCGGCCGAATCGGTCTTCTTCGGCCGACCGACGACGCGGATCGCGCTGTTCGCGAAAGTCTGGCGCAGGTAACGCTCGACTTTGGCCATCTCCGTCTTTTCCACGATTGATCCTTTCAAAGAATGCTGGACGCTGCACTTGCCACGCCGCGCGGAGCGGGCAACCCGCCAGAGGGCAATCGCCAAGCGCTGCGTCAGATCCCTTCCATGAGGAAATGGTTCATGGAGCGGGACGGTTCTGCGCAGCCGGCGCTGCCGATGACCTTGGCGGGCACGCCCGCCACCGTGGCGTTCGGCCGGCACCGGATGGAGCACCACGGAGCCCGCGGCGACGCGTGCGCAATGGCCGACCTCGATATTGCCGAGGATCTTGGCGCCGGCGCCGATGAGCACCCCGTGGCGGATCTTCGGATGCCGGTCGCCGCGCTCCTTGCCGGTGCCGCCGAGCGTCACGTTCTGCAGCATCGACACGTTGTCCTCGACCACCGCCGTCGAGCCGACCACGAGGCCGGTGGCGTGATCGAGGAAGATGCCGCGACCGATGCGGGCCGCCGGATGGATGTCGGTCTGGAACACTTCCGACGACCGGCTCTGGAGATAAAGGGCGAAATCCTGCCGCTTCCGGTTCCACAGCCAATGGGCGAGCCGGTGGGTCTGGATGGCGTGGAAGCCCTTGAAATAGAGCACCGGCTCGAGCGCGCGCGTGCAGGCGGGATCGCGGTCCATGACCGCGCCGATATCGGCCCGGAACGCCTCGCCCAGGGTCGCGGATCGTCCGCGAACGCCTCGTGAAAGGTCTGCTCGATGATATCGGCGCCCAGGGCCGCGTGGTCGAGGCGGGAGGCGACCCGGTGGGCGACGGCGGCTTCGAGATTGGGCTGGTGGAGAATGGCGCTCAGGGCAAGCCCGGCAAGCGCCGGCTCCGCGGCGATCACCGCCTCGGCCTCGCCGCGCAGGCGGTCCCAGACCGGGTCAAGAACGCGGATTTTCTCCGGGGCCGCCGGCTTGAGGCGTGTCTGCGTCATGGACGATTCTCCCTGCCGGACCGGCGCGGATTGAACTAGCATCAAGAGGCTAGATAGGCCGTCCTTCCCCCGAACCCTAGATCAGAAATCCCCATGACCGCGTTTTTTTCGTCGTCTCATCCCCGGCTGGTGACCAGCCTCACCGGCGCGGTGGCGACGATCGCCATCGACAACCCTCGAAATTCAAGCCGTCGACTTACGCCATGTGGTGCGCCTGGCCCGCTCTGGTGGCGGCGCTCGATCGGGACCCGGCCGTGCGTGTCATCGTCTTGCGGGGCGGCGGCGACCGAGACTTCGCATCCGGCGCCGACATTGCCGAATTCGCGACCGTGCGCGCCGATTCCGAAGGCGGAAGACGCTATGAGGCGCCAACGAGGCCGCGTTCCTGGCCGTCGCCGAATGCTCCAAGCCCGTGATCGCGATGATCCGCGGCTTCTGCCTGGGGGGCGGGTTCGCCCTTGCGCTCTCGTGCGATCTGCGCATCGCCACGGAAAATGCGGTCTTCGGCATCCCGGCGGGCCGCCTCGGGATCGGCTACCCGCCCGGGCGATGAAACTCGTCACCGCCGCGGTCGGCGGTCCGGCCGCCAAGGACCTGTTGTTCACCGCCCGTCGGGCAAGGGCCCGGAGGCCTTGCGTCTCGGGCTCATCCAGCGGCTCGTGCCCGAGGCGGACCTCGAGAATGAGACCGCGGCGCTGGCCGCCTCCATCGCCGCCGAACGCGCCCTTGACCCTGAAGGCCGCCAAGGCCGCCATCGATTCCGCCCTCGGCAATCCCCATCGCGGCGTCGACCCGACGGTGCTGGCGGATCGTGCTTCGACAGCGCGGATGCCGTCGAGGGTCGGCGGGCGTTTCTCGAAAAGCGCGATCCGATTTTCCGGGGATGCTGATAATCTGCGCCACCACAACCTGATGCCAGAGCGGAACCATTCCCTTGTCGCGATCCGAACGTCTGCTCGATCTCCTTCAGGTCCTCCGTCGGCATCGGCGTGCGGTCAGCGGACGCGTTCTGGCGGACGAACTCGGTATCAGCATCCGCACCCTCTATCGCGATATCGCGAGCCTGCAGGCCCAGGGCGCGGATATCGCGGGCGAGCCCGGGGTCGGCTACGTGCTTCGCCCGGGCTTCATGCTGCCGCCGCTCATGTTCTCGGAGGACGAGATCGAAGCCTTGGTGTTGGGATCGCGCTGGGTAGCAGACCGGGCCGACGGCCCCTTGAGTTCAGCCGCCCGCCAGGCCCTTTCAAAGATCGCCGCCGTCCTGCCTCCCGACCTTCGGCAGAACCTCGAAGCCTCGGCGCTCCTCGTGGGGCCCGGTGCCGCGATCGTTTCGGACAGCATCGATCTTCCGGCGATCCGCAAGGCGATCCGAGCCGAGCGCAAGCTCGAGCTCGCCTATCGCAACGGCTCCGGAGCGGTGACCCGCCGGGTCATCTGGCCCTTTGCGCTCGGCTATTTCGACCACGTCCGGATTGTCCTGGGCTGGTGCGAAACGCGCGAGGCTTTTCGGCATTTCCGGACCGACAGGATTTCCCATCTGCAGGTCACCGACAGCCGTTACCCCCGCCGCCGTCACAGCCTTCTGCAGGAATGGCGGCAACGGGAGGGAATTAACCGGCCACTTGATTGATGCTGCCGGAAACTGACAGCATGTCCGCCTAGGGTTCGGCTCCGACCAACACAGGAGCATCCAAAATGATTCATCCGAGCTACCTTCTCCTCTACGTGGAAAGCCCCGAGGCGAGCGCACGCTTCTACGGCGCGTTGCTGCAGACCGCACCCGTGGAATCCTCCCCGACCTTTGCGCTCTTCCTCCTCGATTCCGGTCTGAAGCTGGGTCTCTGGGCGCGCGATACGGTCGCGCCCGCCCCCGTTGCGCCGGCCGGCGGCAGCGAGATCGGATTCAGCCTCGCCGGCGACAGCGCGGTGGATGAGACGTTCGTCGATTGGAAGGCGCGCGGCGTGCCGATGATCCTCGAACCGACCACCCTGGAATTCGGGCGCTCTTTCGTCGCCCTCGATCCCGACGGTCACCGCCTGCGGGTTTATGCTCTGGCGGATGGTTGAAAGTGCGGTCGGTCAGGCGCTGAGGGCAGCCGGCACCTGCGCGCCTTCGCTGCGGTAGACGAAATACCGGCCCTCCGACACCCCGGTCCCGGCCGAGATGTCGGCGCAATCGGGAAGCACGAAGGCGCGGTCGGCCACCAGCAGGCCGCCGGGCTGCAGGAGCGCTTCCAGCAAGGGCGAGACCCGCCGGGCGAGCGTGCGATTGCGGTCCTCGTCGCCGGTGCCGATATCCACGTGGATCAGGGCCGCGCATGCCGCTCCGAACCGCTCGATGAAGGCCGGCAGCGTATCGAAGATGTCGCCGACGGACAGGTAGGCCTGAGGCGGCGTGCAGGACGGATGGGCCGCGGGGGAGCGCTCGAAAACGTAGATCTCCCGGCCCGGAAGTCTGTCGCGCAGATGATCGTAAGTCCGGCCGTTGCCGAGCCCGAGCTCCAGCACGAAGCCGGTGGGTGCGATTTCACCCGCGGCCCAGTCGAGCAAGTCCCGCTGGGCGGTCAAACGCCGGATGGCACTGTCGAGACGCGTCATTGAATTCTCCTGCCTCAACGTAAATGGCAGGTTTGCGCATCAGATCAACAGCGTAAGGGGCTCGGGTGCGAGGGATCAGCCCGCACCTCATGTTGAATCTCAACATGAGCGGGGAGGCGCAAGCGCTTGTGTCGAATTCAAGTTTGGGCGGGACTGTCAGGGGCGCGCGGCGAGAAATTCCAGCACCGCCTGCTTGTGCGCCCGGTCACCCACCGCGAGGTTGTGATCGCGGCCCGGGAATGTCGAACGCCGCGCATTCGGCATCAGGTGTGCCAGCGCCTGAAGCCGAACCGGCGATCGGATCGTTCGTCCCCACCGAGACAAGGGTCGGCAGGCGGATCGACGCGACCTCGGCGGGCGTCAGCACCTGCCGGGAGCCGCGAATGCAGGCGGCGAGCGCCTTGAGATCGCTCTTCGTCTGCTCCGCGAAGGCGCGGAACATCCGCTGCATGGGATCGGTGAGGTCCTCGAGCGAGGGCGCCTCCATGGCGTCGGCGATGCCAAGCGGCAGGCCGACCCCCTCCACCAGATGGATGCCGAGGCCGCCGAGCAGCAGGGAGCGCATCCGCTCGGGGGTCGCAACCGCCATATGGGCGCCGATCCGCGCGCCCATGGAATAGCCCATGACGTCCGCCCGTTCGATGATCGAGATGGTCGAGCAGGCGGCGGGCGTCCTCGGCCATGAGGAACGAGTCGTAATCTTCTGGCCGATAAAGCTTTTCGCTTTGCCCGTGACCCCGATTGTCGAACGCGATGACCCGGTAGCCGGCCTTGTTGAGGGTCTTGACCCATTGGGTATTGACCCAGTTGACCGCGTGGTTCGAGGCGAAGCCGTGGATCAGCAGGATCGGATCGCCATGCCCCTCCTCGGGGGAGAATCGAGATAGGCGATGCTGACGCCGTCGGAATTGAAGAAACCGCATGAGAGTAACCGGGGGTTCGTGGGGGTGCTCGGCGCACCCTAGAAGCATTGACCTGCAGAAGGGAAACCTTCGGCGATCCGAAATCCGCGTCGGTTTGCCCCCTGTGCAATCCGCCCAGCCGCCATTATGGTGCGGCCAAATTCCGCCAACATGACGAGCAGGACACGATGGCTTCCAAGGGCACTCCGCATTTTCACAACGATCTCGGCGTGACGACGATTCACGTGGGATCGAAGGAATTCATGTGCATCGGCGCGAAGCCTCCCTTCGACCACCCGCATATCTTCATCGACATGGGCAAGGACGACGAGATCATCTGCTCCTATTGCTCGACCCTCTTCAAATACGACCCGCGCCCTCGCTTCCGGCGCAGGCCCGGCCCGCCGAATGCGTGTGGGAAGTCATCCCGGACGCCGAACCCGTTCCTTAAACGTGCCGGGCCTGTCCCTCGCGGTCGTCGGCGCCGGCATCGGCGGCTTGACGGCCGCACTGGCGCTCGCCCGACGGGGCCATCGGGTGACCCTCATCGAGCGCCGGACCGGCTTCACGGAGGTCGGCGCCGGGCTCCAATTCTCGCCCAATGCCAGCCGCATCCTCCTCGATCTCGACCTCGGCAATGCGCTGAGACGCGTCGTCAGCGAGCCGGACGGCGTGACCATCCGCGCCATCGCGTCCGGCCGCGAAATCGGCGCGCGTCGCACTCGGGGCCTTCATGCGCCAGCGCTACGGCGCGCCCTATTGGGTGGCGCACCGGGCCGACCTGCAGCGCATCCTTCTCGATGCCGTGCGCTCCCAGCCGGCGATCCGCCTGGTGATGGGCCGCAGCGTCGAGGAGGTGGCGGACGGTCCCGACGGCGCGAGCCTCACCTTTGTCACCGCCAGCGGCGCGCGCGAGACGCTTGCCGTCGACGCCATCATCGGCGCGGACGGCCTCTGGTCGACGCATGCGGGCGAGCCTCGGGGAGACCGCCCCGCCGACCTATCGCGGCTCCATCGCGTGGCGGGCCACGATCGAGCGCGGCAAGGCTCCCGGCGAACTGGCCGGTAACCGCACCGGCCTGTGGCTCGGGCCCGCGCGGCCATGTGGTGCATTACCCCATCGCCGGCGGCACGCTGATCAACATCGTGGCGATCGAGCAGAACCCGGAGCCTGTCGAGGGCTGGGCCGCCCCCGGAGATCGCGAGACCCTGCTGGCGCAATATTCCGCCGCCGCCCCTGCCCTGCGGGCGCTTTTGGCCGCGCCGGCCGAATGGCTGCGCTGGTCGCTGTTCGACCAGCCCGTCGGGCGGATCGCGCGGCGGCCGCGTCGGCGCTTCTCGGCGACGCCGCCCACCCGGTCCTGCCCTTCCTCGCGCAAGGCGCGGCGCTCGCCATCGAGGATGCGGCGACGCTGGCGGCCCTCCTCCCCGGCGATCCCCGCGAGGTGCCGGATGCGTTTGCCGCCTACGCGCTCGCCCGCCGCGACCGCGCCGCGCCGGGTCCAGGACGAGGCCCGCCGCAACGGCCGGATCTATCACGCCTCGCCGCTCGTCGCGTTCGGCCGCAACATGGTGATGCGCCAGCTCGGCGCCGAGCGCATGACGGCGCGCTACGACTGGCTCTATGGGTTCAAGACCGGGGACGAAGGGTAGCGACCGGATGCCTTCGCTGATCCGAATAGTCGCCCTCGCCGGCGCCATCGCCGTCCTGTCCTGCGGCGCGCCGTGGGCCGTCGCGCAGGAAACCCGCCCGCGAGGTTGGCGCGAGGTCAAATGCGAGCGGTACACGAAAGGCTGGTCCGAGGCGCTCGCCCGCCGCGGCACCAGGGGGTTAGGGCGCGAATTCCTCGACGCTCACGCGGCCTTCCTCGCCTCCGGCTGCACGACCAAGGCCGATGTCTGCCCTCGCTCCGCCGAGGAGCTCGACCTCGCCAATATCATGGTGGTCATCGCCATGAATGCCGGAACCGCCAGCACCTTCCCGCCCTTCGCCTGCCGGAAGTGAGGGGGCCGCCTCTCCGGGGCGTCTTGCCGGCGACCTCTCCCGGTAGCGGAAAACGCCCGCCCGCCGGGAAGCCCCGGCTTGCGCTTCCGCCTCCCGCCCGATAACCGTCTTGACCAATGCGGACGTGGCGAAACTGGTAGACGCAAGGGACTTAAAATCCCTCGGGCATGCCCGTGCGGGTTCGACCCCCGCCGTCCGCACCAGCAAACTGACAATTGATGGCCCTCAACGCAGATACGACGGGGCCGCAATCAGGCCCCGTCTTTCAGTAGCCACTCTTGCGATCCACTTAGTGCATCAAATGCGCGCGGAAATCGGGGAATCTTCAACTCTCGTGGTGAAATGAGATTTTCGTCCGAGCCTCCCGGCAGGAAGGCTCTTGATAAAGAAGTAAATGCTACAACTGCGAAGGAAAATCGAAAGGAAGCAAAAAACATTCCTTGCGAACCATCTTCCGTTGTGCGCCATGCGTAACCAAACTGGTCGGAGACAGAGGTTCTCCCCTGCCTTAACGTTCTGAGTTCCGGTAGATTCTGAAATATCTCCTTTGGGAAGTCGCCAGCTAAGTGTTCGACATTGGAAAACCAGCGTGCACTGACAGCTCCTTGAGGCGGGACGATCCGTTTGGTAGCCTCATAGTGAAGAGCCAAACCTATCTTCCATGAGAAGGTCTGCATGTAAGAGTGCAACAGAGGACCTCACCTTAAGAAATCCGCCGCCGGCAGGCAGATCAATTTTCTTTCTTGCTATCTTTTCAGCACCTTTCCCTAAAGTCATTTCCCTCAAAAGAGCAGAGCAAATTGTTTTTCATCGCCTCGAAATACTTATAAGAATCTTGCTCTTGTTTGTCGTTGATTGGATCGGGGTAAACACGGCTCATGAAAGAGGCAACTAAATCCGCATGTTTAGTCCCCTCATTGCAAGGTTTGCAACAAGCGAATTCGAGAACCTTTGGGCGGCGGCTCCCTAACGAAAATCGACCTTGGAGGCATGTGCTCGACTGTAGTCGCGAGCGTGTAGCCACCACAGTAAACACAATACGGGCAAGCTTCAAAAACCGCTGAGTGTTTTCTCTTTCTTGCCCTGCTTCCCGCATCATTCATTTCTAAACTTGTATTAGTGCGACGGTCAGGACAAACTTTATTGCAAAATTTGCGAACGACCAGCCGCACTGCCCTTTTAGTATCGAAATACCCGGCGTTTTCCACCGCCACCTCAAGCTCTGGACGTCTGGAAGCCGCGTTGCGCGCGTGATCGACTTCTCAAGGATGTTGAGGCAGCTTTCGGTGTCGTTGGTTGAAATTCCGCAGCCCCGCTCGCCGCGTTGGCGACGAAACCGCCTACTCCCACCTCGTTGACACTCCCCGCCTCCCACCCCACTTCCCCCGCCATGCCACCCGTCTCGGGGAGCTTGCCATGGTCACGCGGGTCGTTCGCACCAACACCAACGGCGCTGATATTTTCAGCGGGAGCAAGGCGGCCGAAATCATCTATGGCTGGGACCCGAATGCGCCGCCCGAGCCGCTGGGATTGAGCGCGGTGCGGGTCGCGACCGGCTTTTCCCAGCCGCTTTTCGCGACGGCGCCTTCGGGAGACACGGGGCGCCTCTTCGTCGTCGAGAAGACCGGCCTGATCCGGATAATGAATCTCGCGACCGGTCAGGTCGAACCGACGCCGTTTTTCAACGTCGCGTCGCAGATCGCCACCGACGGCGAGCAGGGCCTGCTCGGCCTCGCCTTCCATCCGGGCTTTGCCCAGAACCGCAAGCTCTACGTTTACCTGTCGACAGTCGATGGCGACGTGGAGCTTCGCGAATATCAGACTTCGGCCTCGAACCCGAACGTCGTCGATCCCGCAAGCCAGCGCCTCGTCCTGCGGATCGATTTCTCGTCCGCCACCAACCATCGCGGCGGCTGGATCGGATTCGGGCCGGACGGTTATCTTTATGCGGGCGTGGGCGACAGCGCGTCGAGCGCCAATGCGCAGAACCTCGAACAATCCGCTCGGCAAGATCCTGCGTATGGACGTGAACGGGGGCGATGCCTATCCGGCCGATCCGAACCGCAATTATGCGGTGCCGACCGACAATCCGACCCAGTTCGACGGCATTGCCGGGACGGTCGAGCGGTCGGCGATCTATGCCATCGGGCTGCGCAACCCTTGGCGCGAGAGCTTCGATCCGTCGGGCCGCCTGTTCATCGCCGATGTGGGCCAGAGCAGCGTCGAGGAGGTCAATCTCGGACGGGCCGGGGCGAATTATGGCTGGGGGCGCGGAACGGCGCAGGACGATGGGCCGATCAGCCCCGCCGATCCGCGCTACACCAACCCGATCTATTCCTACGAGCATGGAAGCCGGGGCGGATCGATCACCGGCGGCTACGTCTATCACGGGCCGAACCCCGCGCTGCAGGGACAGTATGTCTTCGGGGATTTCGTGCGCGGCTCGATCCTCACGCTGACGGATGCGGGCGGGTCGTGGCAGGCGACCGACCGCACCGTCGCAGATCGCCGTCGATGCGGGCTCCATCGGGAGCGTGTCGTCCTTCGGCCGAGGACGCGGCGGGAAACCTCTACATCGTCGATATCGACGGCGACGTTTTCAGGCTCGTTCCCACCGGCGGGGAGCCCGATCTCGGGGACCGCCTGTTCGGCAATGGCGGCGCCGATGTCATCTTCGGCGGCGACGGCAACGACACCCTCGGCGGCGGCGCCGGGGCCGATCGGCTGGACGGTGGCAATGGCAGGGATCGGCTGTCCGGGAATGCGGGCAACGACGTCATCCTGGGCGGGGACGGCAACGATTATGCCACCGGCGGGACAGGGGCGGACAGGCTCGACGGCGGCGATGGCGACGACCGATTGTCGGGCAATTCCGGCAACGACAACCTGATGGGTCAAGGCGGGAACGATCATCTCGACGGCGGGGCCGGCAATGACCGATTGAGCGGCGGCAGCGGCGACGATCTCCTGCATGCCGAGGCCGGCGAGGATCGGCTGAGCGGCGGCTCCGGCCGCGATGTCTTGAGCGGCGGATCGGGCAATGACAGGCTGAATGGCGGCACCGGCGCCGACGTGCTCACCGGCGGGCCGGGTTTCGACAGCTTCGTGTTCGACGCGGCATTGGGCGCGGGAAACGTCGATACGATCCGGGGTTTTCAGCCGGCCTTCGACCGCGTGCTTCTGCAGAATGCCATCTTCAAGGGACTGCCCGCCGGCGCACTCGCCGAAGACGCGTTCCGGCTCGGGTCGACGGCCTCCGAGAGCAGCCATCACGTGATCTACAACAGCCGCACCGGCGCCCTGTTCTTCGATCCCGACGGGATCGGCGGCGACTGCACAAATCCAGTTCGCCAGACTGGCGGGAAGTCCCGACACCGTCACGGCGTCGGACTTTTTCGTCATCTGACGCATTTCAGAAACAGTCTGCAAAACGAAAAAGGCCCCGGCGTTTCCGCCGGGGCCTTGATGTAAACCTTCAGACTTTAGAAGTCGCGCTGCACGCGCAGGCGGCCTTCCCAGGCGCTGTCCGAGCCGAAGGACTGGCCGTTGGCGAAGGTGACGCGGCCGCGCGGGATCGACGCGGGCGTAGATGACTTCAGCGCCGATATCGAGACCGCTGACCGGGCTCCAGATCACGTTGGTGCCGACGCGGAGCTTCGTTGAAGTCGACAATGCCGAACTGCGAAGCGGCTCGCCGAATAATCGAAGCGCGCGTAGGAGCCGAACACGCTCTGGCGGACGGTGGGGGTCCAGTAATGGCGCAGGCCACCCGCGACCGACCAGCCGCGGCCGGTCGAGATGTTGCCGGTGAGCCGGGTTGATGTAGCCATCGACCAGGATGCCCGCGAGCACGCCGGCGCTGAGCGAATCGGTGGAACCGCCCGTGATGTAGCTGAGCGCGCCATCCGCATAGGCGAGCGTTGATCCAGGCGGCATCGCCCTCGCCGAGCATCGGCAGGTTCACGCCGACGCTGCCCTGCACCGCGAAGCCGTAATCGCGTGTCCGGGAAATCGTCGGCGATGCCGCAGACACCGCCGGGCAGAGTCACGAACAGGTTGTTGCTGCGGATCTGGTGCAGCGCGGCCGAGAGCTGGGCGGTGCCCCAGGTGCCGGTGTATTTCAGTGCGCCGACGACGTCGGGAGCGCGCTGTCCGCCATAATCGAGGGTCGCGACGGTGGGATCGTCGAGGAAGCCGTTCGAGCGGCGCTCGATGCCGTCTTCGATCGACAGCGTGGCCGAGAAGCCGTTGCCGAACGTGAAGGTGTAGGCCAGCAGGTCGACGTCCGGCGCATCCGAGAAGCGCAAGGTGCCCATATGCTCGGTGGGCAGGTCGCTGTTGTCGAAGAACGTGGTGACGCGACCGGCGGTCAGGCCGCCGAACTGGATGAACGCCTGGGCGATATCCGGGCTCGTGGTGATGCGGCCGGTATCGGTGAACGGCGTGCCCGAGTTGCGGGTGATTTCCATGCGGACGACCGAGCGCAGCAGGCCATAGGCCGTCGTCGTGCGGGCATCGAGCTGGATGCGGCCACGAGCGCGGAAGCCGATGGCGTCGTTCGCGCGGGTGAGCGGTTCCGCATAGAGATAATCCGCGCGCACGCGGCCGCCGATTTTCAGGCAGGTCTCGGTGCCGGGAATGTAGAAGAAGCCTTCGCCGAGCGTCGAGCAGACGCGGACGTATTCGACGGCGGCGGCCTTCTTCGAGGGAAGGTCGGCGGCCTGGACACCGGCAGCGGCGCAGAGGCCAGCGGCAGTTCCGAGAAGGAGGCTCTTGACGAGCTTCATTGGTTATTCTCCGAGAAGCGTAGCGCTGGGGCTACTGGCCAAATGTACGATTGTTACATTACCCGATCCGGCCTCCCGGAGCAATGCTCGCGGGCGTCGCAATTTTGTGCAGCGTCCCGCCTTCCTGCCCAGAAAACAGCCACTCGCGGCAAGGCGCGCGATTTCCGCGGCGGGTGTGGCAAAAATTCCACAACAGCGCTGTCCGGCGTCGGCTCCGGCGCGTGATTTGCGATTCAGTCGTTGAAGTCGAGCGCTCCGCTGCGGCAGCGATAGCCGACCGGGCATTGCGCAACGTCACGCGTCGGCACCCAGGCGGGATCGAGGATCTCGGCGAGCTGGCAGAAGCTGCGGTCGCGCACATAGCGATCAAAGGTGTTCGGCCCGGTGCCGAGAACGATCGCGCCCGGCGCGGCTCACGAGTTGCCGCGCGGCGGCGCAATCCAGGCTCGGCGTCATCGGGCGCTGACTGCGCGAAGCGCCGACGGACGGACGCCAGCTGCCGAGGATGAGGACGAGGTTGAGGATTCGCATCCGGCGTTCTCCTAATCGTCCCACCAGTCCCGTCCGCTGCGGCAGACATAGCCGACGAAACATTGCGGCGTGTCGCGCGCGGGCACCCAGGCCGATCGCAGGCTCTCGTCGATCTGGCAGAAGCTCAGATCGCGCACATAGCGGTCATACGTGTAGGTGCCGGTGCCGAGCACGATCGCGCCGTTGCGCAGGACCAGTTGCTGCGCCTGTGCGCAGGCCATGGCCGGCGTCATCGGGCGCGGCTGGGCCTGAGCCGAGGTGGCGCATGGCCGACAGGGCCAGGACGAAGGCGAATTTTTCATGAATGCTCTCGAAGAAGTCTCGGGACATCGCGACGCCATGATGTCGAAATGAGGCGCGCAGGCCGTCCGGCAAGCGCGCACACGCGGTTGTGACGGCGAGCGCCCTAGAGCATCGGCCTGAAGCCGCCGCGCCATCTCCACCGCGGCCGCGTAGTCGGTCTTGCCGGAGCCGAGCACCGGGATGCTGGAGACCAGGATGGCCTTGGGCACCCAGAGTTCGGGAAAACCCTGCTCGCGCGCATAGGTCATCAGCGCGTCGCGGTCGGCGTCGGGCTTGTCGGTGATCAGCACGACCTGCTCGCCCTTGCGGGGATCGGGCAGCGCCACCACCACGTGGTTGAATTCGGGCCAGAGCCCTTGCGCCACCGCCTCGATGGCCGCGAGCGAGATCATCTCGCCGCCGACCTTCGCGAAGCGCTTCGCCCGGCCGAGGATGCGCACCATGCCGTCATCGACCGAGACGATGTCGCCCATGTCGTGCCAGCCGTCCTCGGGCGGAGCGATGCCGCCGGGCGCCTCGGGATCGAGATAGCCCCGCATCACGTTGGGGCCGCGCACGCTCAGGCGTCCGCCTTCGTGAATGCCCTCGACCGGCTCGAGCCGCCATTCGATGCCGGGCAGGAACGGTCCGACCGAGCCGTGGCGGTTGCGGTCCGGCAGGCTGCAGGCGACCACCGGCGAGCATTCGGTGGCGCCGTAGCCTTCGAGGATCACGGTGCCGTGGCGCTCCCAGAGCTTGCGCGTCTCGTCCTTCACGCGCTCGGCGCCCGGCGATGACGTAGCGCACCGCTGCGAGATCGTCCGGATCGGCGGCCCGGGCATAGCCCTGCAGAAAGGTGTCGGTGGCGAGCAGGATGGTGGATTTCGTGCCCGCGATGAGCTTCGGGATCTGCCGGTAATGCAGCGGGCTCGGATAGAGCACCACCTTGATGCCGTTGAGCAGCGAGGTCAGAAGGCCCGCGGTGAGGCCGAAGGAATGGAAGATCGGCAGCGGATTGAAGAACACGTCGTCGGCGGTCAGCACGTCGCCCGCATGGGCCTTCACCTGATAGGCGTTGGCGACCAGATTGGCGTTCGACAGGACGACGCCCTTCGGCTTGCCCTCCGAGCCGGAGGTGAACAGCACGACGGCCGGATCGTCCGGCTGCACGCCCGCGCGCTTGTGGACGGCGCGCGCGAACCAGCTCTCGACGAGGCCCCGCGCCTTGTCGAGGCTGGTGATCTCGCTTGCGCACGTCCTCGAGAAACACCACCTTGCGGCCCTCGGCGATCGCCGCCAGCACGTCGTCGAGCTTGCCCTGCTCGACGAAGCGGCGCGACGTCACGATGGTGTCGATGCGCGCGACCTCGCAGGCCGCTTTCAGGTTCTTGGTGCCGGCGGTGAAATTGAGCAGCGCCGGCACGCGGCCGAAAGCGTTGAGGCCGAACAACGCCACCGCCAGCCCCTGCACGTTGGGCAGCAGCACGCCGACATTCTCGCGCGGCTTCGTCAGCGGCGGCGAGCTTGCGCCCGAGCACCAGGGCGCCGAGCACCAGCCGTGCCATAGGTGATCGGCTGGCGTTCGGGATCCTCCAGCGCCGGCTTGTTGCGCCCGAAGCGGTCGCGGGCGTCGATGAGGGCCTCGAAGAGGCTCTTGCGCGTCCGCGCGACGATCGAATTCGGCCAAGGCGTTCCCCCGTTGATGGTGGCTGGCGTTGTCTGGCCGAAAGGCTGTTCAGCCGGCCGAATTCTCGTTGATCGGCGCCTGGTAGGTGAGGCCCATATCCCACGGGAAATAGATCCACGTATCCTGGCTGACCTCGGTCACGAAGGTGTCGATCAGCGGGCGGCCGGCGGGCTTGGCGTAGACGGCCGCGAAATGCGCGTTCGGCAGCATGTCGCGCACGATCTTGGCGGTCTTGCCGGTATCGGTGAGATCGTCGATGACCAGCACGCCTTTGCCGGTGCCGTCGCCGAGCGCCTTGATCGGCGGGCGCGATGTCCTTGAGGACCCGCAATTCGCCCTGGTTCTTGTAGTCGTGATAGCTCGCGACGCAGACGCTCTCGATCAGCCGCACATCGAGTTCGCGCGCCACGATGGCGGCCGGCACGAGGCCGCCGCGCGTGATGCAGACGATGGCCTCGAACGGCCCGGCGGCGGCGAGCCGCCAGGCGAGCGCGCGGGCATCCCGGTGGAACTGGTCCCAGGAGACGGGGAAGGCTTTGGGTGAGGAAGGCGACATCGGCGTAGACTCTCGGCTGATGGAATGTCTGGCGGTGCGAAAATCTAGAGCGGAGCGCCGTCGCCCTTGAGGCGACGGAGCAGATCGTGGACGGCGCGCGACGGCATTCGCAACCGCCTCCGCGTCCTTGCCGCGCACGACGATCTGGTTGCGGAACCCGCTGGTGGAAAACGACGGATAGGAGCCGATGGAGACGAGCGGATGCGCCGGCCGCGATCTCGCCCAGGCCTTCGGCATAGATGCCTTCCGGCAAGCCCTTCGGCCTCGATCGTTTCGGCGATCATGCGCAGGCCGGTCTCGAGGCTCGGGCGCGATCGACGTCGAGCATGGCCTGCATGATCGCCGGCACGCCCGCCATGACGAACACATTGCCGATGCGAAATCCGGGCGCCTTGGAGATGGGATTCTCGATCAGGTCGGCGCCTGCGGGAATGCGCGCCATGCGCAGCCGCGCCTCGTTCAGCTCGCCCGGCTGGTAGCGCTGCTGCATCATCGCGACGGCGCGCGGATCGATGTCGATGGCGACACCGAACGCCTTGGCGACGGCATCCGCCGTGATGTCGTCATGGGTCGGGCCGATGCCGCCGGTGGTGAACAGGTAGGTGTAGCGGGTCCGCAGCGCGTTGACCGCCGCGACGATCTCGGCCTCCACGTCGGGCACGACCCGCACCTCGGAGAGATCGACGCCGATGCCGGTCAGATATTCGGCGATGTAGCCGATATTCTTGTCCTTGGTCCGGCCGGAGAGAATCTCATCGCCGATGACCAGAAGCGCGGCTGTGACGGGTGCGGCCATGCTGGAGGGTTCCTTTTGAGGGCGTTTAGCCCATGTGAGCGACAATGCTCAAGCGACTTCAGCATTCGCCTGTTCGCGGCTCGGCCACCCGGCATACGGGGGATGAACGGCGTCGTCGGCCTCTGCCGGCAGGCCATGCGCTTTCCCGAACCCCTCCTCGAAGGCCGCCTGATCGAGCGCTACAAGCGCTTCCTCGCCGATGTCGCCTTGCCGGACGGGAGCGTGGTGACGGCCCATTGCGCCAATCCGGGCGCGATGCTGGGGCTGAAGGAGCCGGGAAGCCGGGTCCTGCTGTCCCGGGCCGAGCAACCCCAAGCGCAAGCTCGCGCTATAACTGGGAACTGGTGGAGGTCGCGGCCGGCGGCGGCCCGCGTCAGCTCGTCGGCATCAACACCTCGCGCCCCAACGCCCTCGTGGCGGAGGCCCTGCGCGAGGCGCGCCTCGGCGCCGTTCATCGGCTACGACCGCATCCGCCCGGAGGTGAAATATGGCCGCAACAGCCGGGTCGATTTCCTGCTCGAGAAGGACGGCGCGCCTTCCTGCTACCTCGAGGTCAAGAACTGCCACCTGATGCGCGAGCCGGGCTTCGCCGAATTTCCCGATTGCATCGCGGCCCGCAGCGCGAAGCACCTCTACGAGCTCGCCGACATGGTGGCAGCCGGGTTCAGGGCGGCGCTGGTCTACGTGATCCAGATGGAGGCCGACCGGTTCGACGTGGCCCGCGACATCGACCCGGCCTATGACAGGGCGTTCCGCCATGCGCTGGCGGCGGGCGTGGAATCCTATGCCTATACTTGCAGGGTCACACCGGAGGGCGTCAGGATCGACCGCGCGGTGGAGATCGTCACGCCACGCTAGCGCGCTGCCCTCTCCACCTTGGGCGGCAGCGGGAACAGGGTGAGAACCGTTCGGCCAGGGCCCGGTCCCCCTCGATCCGCAGCACGCCGGCGTTTTCCAGAACCTCGAGCGGCTGGCCGCCATAGATCGCGCCGGCGATGACCGGCGGCTCTCCGGCGAAGACCAGATCGGCCTTGTCGATGGAACCTCTCGCAATGGCAATCTCGCCATTGGCGAGATGAGCCAGATAGGTCTCAGCGCCGAGCCTGAAGCCGATCCGGGCGTCGATCCCTTCGGCGCAATTGCGGGTCGAGCATGGTGCGCAGCGACAGGAGCAGCGAGGCGGCGCTGAACGGCAGGGTGGGATCGTGGGTCGGCGAGCGCGCCGCCCAGCGGCCGAGCGCCTGAAAGATCGGCTCGCTCTCATAGCCCCACGCGGTCAGCTCATAGACCTGCGAATTGGCGGGCGGCGGCAGCTTGCGGCGGACGAGCACGCCCGCGGCCTCCAGCCCCTCGAGCCGCTGGGTCAGGACATTGGCGCTGATGCCGGGCAGGCTTGCGCGCAGGTCGCCGAACCGCTTCGGCCCGATCATCAATTCGCGCATGACCAGAAGCGCCCAGCGTTCGCCGACGAGATCGAGAGCGTGAGCGGCCGCACAGGCATCGTCATAACGACGGCGCTGGGAAGCTTCAGTTATTTTTTCTAACTTCATAGTTGCTTTTTATAACTCTCGCGCATCATGATCGTCAAACGACAACTTAAGGGAAACGCCATGGCCAAACTGATTTTCGTCAACCTGCCGGTTACCGATCTCGCACGCTCGACCGCCTTTTACGAGGCCGTCGGCGCTACCAAGAACGAACAATTCTCCGACCACACCGCCGCCTGCATGGTGTTCTCCGACACCATCCACGCGATGCTGTTGACCCATGACAAGTTCCGGCAATTCACCCCGAAGGCGATCGCCGATGCGCGGACCACCAGCGAAGTGCTGATCTGCGTCTCCGCCGACAGCCGGGACGAAGTCGACGGCCTGGTCCGCAAGGCGATCGCGGCCGGCGGCAAGGGCGATCCCACTCCGACGCAGGATTACGGCTTCATGTACGGCCGCAGCTTCGAGGATCCGGACGGCCACATCTGGGAAGTCATGTGGATGGATATGGAAGCGGCCAAGACCGCCATGGCGAAAGCGCCAGAGCAGGTCGGCGCCTGAGGCTCCGGAAAGCAAACCACCCAAAGGGAGAAAACACATGAGCTACATCGATGGATTCGTCATTCCGGTTCCGGCCGGGAAACGAGACGCCTATCCGCGAAATGGCCGCAGAAGGCAGCGCCGGTCTTCAAGGAACACGGCGCGACCCGCGTCGTCGAATGCTGGGGCGACGATGTCCCCGACGGCAAGGTCACGGATTTCAAACGCGCGGTGAATGCGGAGGCGGGAGAGAACGTCGTCTTCTCGTGGATCGTCTGGCCCTCGAAGGAGGCGCGCGACGAGGGCAACAAGAAGATCATGGAGGATCCGCGCATGAAGATGCACGAGGACATGCCCTTCGACGGCAAGCGCATGATCTTCGGCGGCTTCTCGATGCTGCTCGACACGGAATGAGCGGGGGAACAAGCATGATAACCGGAACCGCGTGTCCAAGATCGCACCCTGCCTGTGGTTCAACGGAGAGGCCGAGGAAGCGGCGAAATTCTACGTGTCGCTCATGCCCGATTCGCGCATCGACCACGTCAGCGAAACGTCGTCGACAGCGCCGGCGGAAAAGCCGGCACCGTGCTGGTGGTTGCCTTCACGCTCGCGGGCCAGCGCTTCCAGGCGCTCAATGGCGGCACCCGTTTCGAATTCACCCACGCCATCTCGTTCTCGGTCGACTGCGCCGATCAGGCAGAAGTCGACCGCTAGTGGAACGCCCTGTCGGAGGGCGGCCGAGGTCGAGCATGCGGCTGGCTGAAGGACCGCTACGGCGTCTCATGGCAGATCGTGCCCTCCATGCTGCCGCGATTGATGGGCGATCCCGATCCGGCCAAGGCGGCGCGGGTCATGAAGGCCATGATGGAGATGGTGAAACTCGATATCGCGGAGCTTCAGCGCGCCTATGACGGAGAGGCCGCCGCATAGAAGGCGGTTTGCCGGATCCACAGGGCCCCTTCGTTCGTTATCTGAAAAGGATGTCGCCGCGGACCGGCCCCTGCCGGTCCCGGCGCGACCCGTCGGGAGAGGCACGCGATGGCCGGACACAGCGTTTTGACCGCTCAGACGGTCGAGGACTGCATCATCGACCAGGGCTTGGGAGCGCTACACACCGGAGGACCACGCCATCTGGCGGATCCTCTTCGAGCGCCAGCAGCAGATCCTGAAAGGCCACGTCTGCCGGGGAATATCTCGACGGCCTCGAGGCGCTCGGCATCGGCTCCGAAGGCGTGCCGAATTTCGAGCACATGAATGCCCGCCTGCGACGTCTGACCGGCTGGGAGGTCGTCGCGGTGCCGGGGCTCATCCCGTCGCGGCCGTTCTTCCAGATGCTGGCCAACCGGCAGTTTCCGGCCGGCACATTCATCCGCAGCCGCGAGCAGCTCGATTATCTGGAGGAGCCCGACATCTTCCACGATGTCTTCGGCCACGTGCCGCTCCTGACCAATCCGGCCTATGCCGATTACATGAACGAATATGGTCGCATCGGGCTCGACGCCGTCGACCACAAGGGCGTGAAGTTCCTCGCCCGGCTCAACTGGTACACGATCGAGTTCGGGCTGATCCGCAAGCCCGAGGGCATCCAGATCTACGGCGCGGGCATCGTCTCGTCCTTCGGCGAGGCGAAATACGTGGTGGAGGATCCCTCCGCCAACCAGATTGCCTTCGATCTCGAACGCGTCCTGCGCACCGGCTATTACATCGACGATTATCCAGGCGACCTACTTCGTGATCGACCGGTTCGAGGATCTGTTCGACCTGCTCAAGGGCCGCGACTTCACCGCCGAGTTCGACAGGCTGCGGCACAGAGCCGCCCTATTCGCCCTTCGAAATCCTGCCGCAGGACAGCGTGGTCCGAAAAGGCACCGGCGAATTCTGGCGCGATTTTCCGGCGACAAGACGAAGCTCGAAGTAAACGCGGTCGGTCCTGCGGCGCAGGAACGCGATCTCGATGCATTACCCGCTCGAACACCAAGTTCAGCCGGGTCTTGAGGATCAGCCGGTAACCCTTGCCGGCCAAAAGCTTCGGCAGGTCGATCTGCCATTGCTCGCGCCCGTCCTCGATGACGAAGAGCTTGGGATAGAGCGATTCCGGCGCATCGCGGAAGAACGGGTCGAGGATCAGGTCCTCGGCGCCTTCCACGTCGAGCTTGATGGCGTCGACCTTGGTGAAATGCTCCTGGTTGAGGAGGTCCAGCAGGGTGATGGCCGGGACGCGGATGGCATCGGCCTCGTTGGGGCCGACGATCTTCACGCTCGACTCGCCCTTGTTGCGCGGGTCGAGGAAGAGGGTCAGCTCGCCGGTCTTGTCGGCGACCGCGCAGGCGATGGCCTTGACGGTGCCGAAGGGGTTCTGGCGGATATTGTAGGTCAGCCGGTCGAAGATCTCGGGCTGCGGCTCGAGCGCCAGGATGCGGCCGGAGGTGCCGGCGCGCGCCGCCACGAACAGCGCATAGCCGCCCACATTGGCCCCGACATCCACGAAGGTGAAACCCGGGCCGATCCGCGATTCGAGCAGGGCGAGCTCCTGCGGATCGAAAAATTGCGGCGTGAAGAGGATGCGTTTTTCACAGACATTGTTGTAGGGATAGAGGCGCATCCGGGCGCCGAGGCTCTCGACGTCGAGCGGGCTGGCCCTTGAGGGATCTGCACGGCCAGGCGGCGCAGCATGAAAGCCAGCCGGCGGGGCGCCCAGCCGTTGGAAAAGGCCCGGGTCCGCTCGAGCGCCCATTTGGCAAATCCGGTCGGCGCATAGGCCCCGAAGGGACGAGGATCGTTCATCATCAATAACCTGCAAGCCGGTTGGCTTTGAAATTCGGGGGTGTCATGACATTCCGGCGTGGCATTCGCAAGTTCGGGGGGCCGGGCCCTCGGGCCTCCCTGCGCTTGCGTGCGCCGCGCCAATCCCTACATTCGGGATAACTCCAAGGACGCCTGATGACTGAGACCGACACGATCGAGCGCAAGCGCAGCTCGCAAATCCCCCTGCATGGCCCGGAGGCCTTCGCGGCCATGCGGCGGGCCGGGCAGCTGACCGCCGAAGCGCTCGACATGCTGGCCGCCGAGGTCGCGCCCGGGGTGACCACCGAGCGCCTCGACAGGCTGGTCTTCGAGTTCGCCCGCGATCACGGCGCCTATCCGGCGACGCTGCATTACCGCGGCTACACCAAATCCACCTGCATCTCGATCAACCACGTGGTCTGCCACGGCATCCCCAACGACAAGCCCCTGCGCGAGGGCGACATCGCCAATATCGACGTGACGCTGATCCTCGACGGCTGGCACGGGGATTCGAGCCGGATGTATTATCGTCGGCGAGGTGCCCCGCCGGGCGCAGCGGCTCTGCGAGATCACCTACGAATGCCTGATGCGGGGCCTCGCGGTCATCAAGGCAGGTGCCTGGACCAACGATATCGGGGCCGCCATCCAGATCCTATGCGGAGGCGGAGCGCTGCTCGGTGGTGCGGGATTTCTGCGGCCACGGCCTCGGCCAGGTCTTCCACGATCAGCCCGACCATCCTCCATTACGTCGAGCCCTCCTACAACGTGGAGCTGAAGGCCGGGATGCTGTTCACCGTCGAGCCGATGATCAATCTCGGCCGGCCGCAGGTGAAGGTGCTGTCCGACGGCTGGACCGCCGTGACCCGCGACCGCTCCCTCTCGGCGCAGTTCGAGCACACGATCGGCGTGACCGAGACCGGCTGCGAGATCTTCACCCTCTCGCCCAAGGGGTTGGACCAGCCCTACGCCCCCGCATGAGCGGCAGCGACGACACGCCCCATTACCACGGCCACCGGGACCGGCTGCGCGCGCGGTTTTCGCGAGGTCGGCGGCGACGCGATGCCGGATTACGAGCTTCTGGAACTCGTCCTGTTCCGGTCGATCCCCCGCCGCGACGTGAAGCCCCTCGCCAAGGAACTGGTGCGGCGCTTCGGCTCCTTCGCGGAGGTGCTCGCCGCCTCCCCTGCCCGCCTGATGGAGGTCGAGGGCCTCGGCGAAAGCGTCATCGTCGATCTGAAGATCGTCGAGGCCTCGGCCCGCCGCCTCGCCCAGCGGCGCGGTGGCGAAACGTCCGGTGCTCTCGTCCTGGAGTTCGGTCATCGATTATTGCCGCACCGCCATGGCATTCATGGACAAGGAACAGTTCCGCCTGCTCTTCCTCGACAAGCGCAACGCGCTCATCGCCGACGAGGTGCAGCAATCGGGCACCGTCGATCACACGCCGGTCTATCCGCGCGAGGTCGTCAAACGGGCGCTGGAACTCTCCGCCTCGGCTTTGATCCTGGTCCACAACCATCCCAGCGGCGACCCGACCCCCTCCTCCGCCGACATCAAGATCACCCGGGACATCATCGACATCGCGGGCCCCTCGGCATCGCCGTGCACGACCACATCATCGTCGGGCGCGAGGGCCATGCGAGCCTGAAGGGGCTGAAGCTGATTTAAGGTTCGGCCCACGAACTGAGCGAAATGCTCGGATACCGGGTCCGAGCGCAGGCCGGACTTCAATCAACCGGTTCGTGGGTTGCCGGTGTTAACCGCCAGTTGATCGTTGAAAGCCCGCCTGTAGGCAGGTCGCGCTTCCCCGCGGCCGACATAGGCGGCGAGGTTCGGATATTCGTCCAGAATGCCGGACGACCTCAGCCTGAGCAGAACCGACACCATCATCAGGTCGCCGGCGCTGAAGGAACCATCGAGCCAGTCGGCATCGCCCAGGCGACGGGAGAGCTGGTCCAGCCGGGCGCGGACGCGATCCTCGACCATCGGCAGGCGCTCCTCGTACCAGGTCTTGTCGCCCTCGAGCAGCCTGGCGACTTCACGCTCGAGGATCGGCGGCTCGACTGTGTTGAGCGCGGCAAACATCCATGCGATCGCCCGCGCCCGGCCATTGGCATCCTCCGGCAACAGGCCCGCATGGTGCTCCGCGATATGGAGCACGATCGCCCCTGTCTCGAACAGGACGAGATCGCCCTCCTCATAGGTCGGGATCTGGCCGAAAGGATGAAGCGCCAGGTGCGCGGGTTCCTTCATCGCACGGAACGAGACAAGGCGAACCGCGTAGGGCTGGCCGACTTCTTCGAGCGCCCAGCGAACGCGCGTGTCGCGCGCCAGTCCCTTGCCGCCATCGGGCGATCGTTCGAAGGCCGTAATGGTGATGGTCATCGCGAGGCTCCTCGTTCGGAACGGTCAGCGCGTCGGTGCTCGCAGCGGCGCGGCGTGCCCTAGCGGATCGTCTGTCGTCTCCCGATCAGCCACAAGCTCAATTTCATCAGCCCCAAAGCCGCCACCACGACGCCCATCGTGCACACCGCGAAGGCCGCCGCCTGCGAGACGAAGCCCGCCTCGTCGAGGCGCATGATCGACACCGACGCGACGCTCACCGAGGCCGTCACGAGGAAGATCACCGCCGACAACGTCACCATCGAGCGCATGAACATGAAGAAGAACACCGAGATCAGCGTCGGGGCGAGCGACGGGACGATGACGTCGCGCACCACGCGCGGGAGAGACGCGCCCATGCACGACGCCGTTTCCTCCAGCGTCGCCGGCACCTGCCGCAAACCCGTCATGGTCGTCAGGAAGCCTTGCGTCCAGTAATGGGTGACGTTGCAGGCCGCGAGCAAGGTCGCGGTTCCGTAGAGCGCGTAGAGCGGCAGGCTCGGGACGTTGAACGCGAAGATGTAGGCGAGCCCGAGCACCAGTCCCGGAACGGAGGCGGGCAGCAGGCAGAGGAAATAGATCGGCTTCACCACGTGACGCGGGAGCCGTTGCAGGCAAAAACCCAATGCGAAAAGCAGGATCGTGCCGATCACGCCCGCCATCAGCGAGATCTGGATCGTCATCCATAACGGCTCGTAGCCGCCCGCCACCTTCACGTCGTAATGGCGAAACGTCAGGTCGAAACGGTAGGGCCAGAGGCGCACGAAGCTGCCATAGATCACGATGCCCACGGTGACGATCGGCAAAGCCGCGATGAGCCACGCGGCGATCGTCATCGGCACATCGCGCCGCGACGTGAAGACCGGCGCGAGCGGGATCGCGGAATCGCTCAACGAACCGAGCTGGCGCTGGGACGCCACGCGTTCGAGATAGAACGCCAGGATGGTGGGAAACAGCAACAGGATGCCCACCACCGCGCCCATGTTGAAATTCATCTGGCCGACGACCTGACTGTAGATTTCGGTGGCGAGGATCGCGTAATCGCCGCCGATGGTCGCGGCATTGCCGAAATCGGTGATCGTCACCGTGAAGACGATGAAACCCGCGCTGAGCAGGCCGAACTTGATGTTCGGAAGCGTGATGTCGAGGAATTGCCGGTGCGCGGGCGTTCCCAGCACCTCGGCCGCCTCGTAGATGCGCGCATCGGCGGCGCGCAAAGCCGCCCCGATGATGAGAACGGCCTGCGGCAACGCGTATAATCCGTTGGCGATGAGCAGGCCCCAAAAGCCATAGATGTTGATGTCGAGGCCGGTGAACTTGGTGACGATGCCGTTGCGTCCGAGGAGGAAGATGAGGCCCAATCCCTGGACGAGCGAAGGGGCCAGCAACGGAAGCGAGACGGCGCCGACGAGAAGCGCCCGGCCCGGAACGCGGCAGCGGTGAACCGCGCACGCCACGACGAGCCCGAGGACGAGCGCGAGGATCGTCGTGGAGATGCTCATCACCAGGGAGTTGAACGTGGCGCGCCAGAAACTCGGCGCGTTCAGGATGCGCGCGTAATTGCCCAAGCCCAGGCCACCATCGCTCTCGGTAAAGCTGCGCAGGATCACGGTTGCGAGCGGATAGGCAAAAAACAACAGCAAAGCCGCCAGCGGTATGACGAGGCACAGGGCGAGAAACACCCGGTCGAGATCGACGCCGCGCCGCGCGGAAATCGCCGCGCCTGTCACGAGGCGGAGACCCACGAGCAATGCTCGGATGCGATCTCGATGCCCACTTCGGTGCCCGCCACCAATGCGCTGCGCCCGGCCTGTTGCGCCACCAGCTTTCCGCCCGGCCATTCAAGCTGCACGCGCGACAGATTGCCGAGGAACTGGACCTCCTTCACGCGGGCGCCGGTTCCGCCCGGTCGCAGGACGATGTGCTCCGGACGCACGCAGGCCACCTGATCCGCCGGCAGGGCTGCTGGCCCTAAGAGATGACCGGCCCATTGCCGGATGCTCGCCTGATCGATGAGATTGCTGACGCCCATGAAATCGGCCACGAACAGATTGGCGGGACGGGAATAGAGTTCCTCGGGCGGGCCGATCTGCGCGATGCGGCCCTGCTTCATGCACACCACCTTGTCGGCGAGCGTGAGCGCCTCCTCCTGATCGTGCGTCACCATGATGGTGAGGATGCCGAGGCGCTTCTGCAGATCGCGAATCTCCGACCGCAATTCCGCCCGCACTTTTGCGTCGAGCGCCGACAAGGGTTCGTCGAGAAGCAGGAGCTTGGGATCGACTGCGACCGCGCGCGCGAGGGCGACGCGCTGCTGCTGGCCGCCGGACAATTGATAAGGGTAGCGGTCCGCAAGATGCGGCAGGCGGATCAGGTCGAGCAGTTCCGCCACCCTGCTCTTGATCGCCGCTGCGGATCTGCCGCGGATCTTGAGCCCGTAGCCGATATTGTCCGCAACATTCATGTTGGGGAACAGCGAATAGGCCTGAAAGACGATGCCGAAGCCCCGGTGGCGCGCCGGGATGCGCGTCAGGTCCTCGCCATCGAGAAGCAATTGGCCCCGATCGGGCATCGCCAGGCCGGCAATCAGCCGGAGCAGCGTCGTCTTCCCGCATCCCGACGGGCCGAGCAGGCAGATGAATTCCGGCGCCTCGGCCGAGAACGAGATGGAGTCGAGGGCGACGACGCCCCCGAACGTTTTGGTGATGTCCTTCAGTTCCAGCCGCATCGGCGGCTGCCGTCAGCGGCCGATCTCTTTCTGCCAGCGCTCGAGGATCGCATCCCGCTCCTTCGCCGACTTGGCGAAATCGATCGGCAGCAAAGCCTTCGCCACATCTTCCGGCAGACCGGCCTTGATGGAATTGGCGTCTGGCTTGTAGCCGGCGGTCGTGACGATCTCCTTGTACTTGCCATAGATGCCGGCGGCCTCCGGCGAGAGCGTCCAGTCGAGGAATTTCCTGCGCCTCGTCCTTGTTCTTGGAAGCCTGCATCAGCGCCGAGGCTTCAAGCTCGTAGCCGGCGCCCTTGGCGGGGATCACCACGGTGACGGGGAAGCCTTCCTTCACCGATTGGACGCCCGCGAATGCGAGCGAGGTCCCGACGGCGAACTCGCCCGCCCGCGCGGCCTTGCAGGGCCGCGATCCGGATTTGATGTACTGCGCCACGTTGGCGTCGAGATCCTTGAGATATTTCCAGCCCTTCTCCTCGCCCATCTGCTGCAGAATGCCGACGATCTGGAGATAGCCCGTGCCCGACGAGACGGGATTGGGCATGACGATCTCGCCCTTGAATTTGGGATCGAGCAGATCCCCCCAATCCTTGGGCAGGGTCAGTCCCTTGGCTTTCGCGCGTTCGTTGTTGACGCAGAAGGCCGCCATGTAGCCGGTCGCCGCGAACCACTTGTCGTCGGCGGCGTGATAGGGCGCCGCGAGCTTTTCGGAACCCTTGGCCTTGTAGGCCTCGACGAGGGCGAGGATGCGCGGGTCCATCATGTTCGTGACGGCCCAGCCCCAGATCACGTCGTGCTGCGGATTGGACGCCTCGGCCAGAATGCGCGCGCCGAGATCGCCCGTGGAGAGACGCAGAACCTTCAGGTCGACACCCGGCAGGCTCTTCTTCGCCGCCGCCACATATTCGGCGATCTCATCTTCCTCGAGGGCGGTGTAGGCCGTCACCTGCCCGGCTTGGGCCGTACCGCATAAAGCCAGACTCAAAGCGCAGATCTTCAGGAAATGTCGCATGGCCGTCCCCTTCGCACTTGTTGTGCTTGGTTAATTATGTGCCAATATTTCAAACGTTGGGGGAAATGTCCATCGGCGCCCATCGAGGGCGCGGACGGCGTCATCACGGATGGAAGCGGACGCGCGCCCGGCCTTCGCAGCAACGGCCGGAGTTCGGCGCGGAGGCCCTGGCGCGTCTCAAGGCCTGACGCGCCGCAAACCTCTCAGAAGAAGCTCTCGATGCCCGAGAAGACCGCGTAGACGAAGCCGAGGCTGAGGGTCAGGCCGACCGAACCGATGACCAGCCCGCCGAGCACCACCAGCCCGTCCCGCTCGACGAGGCCGAGGCCCACGAGGCAGACGGCGATCCCGAGGGGGATCTGGCCGACGAACGGCGGCGCGAACAGCAGCCCGAACGCCAGGATGAGGATCACCACCCCCATGAGCCGCATGGAAACGGGGTTGTCGAGAAAGGTCATGCGCGGGCGCGAAAAGCGCTCCAGACGGCGGAAAGCCGGCATGGCGCGGGCCACCGCGCGGTCCACATCGACGCTGGCGATGGAGCGCCGCATCAGCACGTCGGGCAGCCAGGGCGTCGGAAGGCCGATGATGATCTGGACCGCCACCAGCGCCAGCAGCAATCCGCAGATCAGCGGGATCGGCGGTGGCATCGGCAGGCAGTTCGGCAGGCCCAGCAGCACGATGAGAACCGCGAAGGCGCGGTCCTGCAGAACCGCCATGATGTCACGGACGGTCAGGCGCTCTCCCGGCTGCGAAGCGAGAGCCGCGAGAATTTGGGAAGTTCGTGCTGCAGATAACAAGGAGGCCCGGCAAGTTCGAGGACGCTCTACGACGAGGCCTGTCTACCCGAGTTGATGCGGCGGGCCAAGTGCGGCGGCCGCCTGCGCGGCGATATCGGCCGCGCAGCCTGCGGCGATGCGCGCTTCGCCTCGTCGCTCCGCCCCGCAGGCCCGTCAGTGGAGCGTGATTTCGCCGTCGACCCTGCGGATTTCCGCCGGCCGGATCAGGTGCGAGTGGCACACCCTGCACGGAATGCAGCGGGCCCGCCAGTTCGCGCTTCCAGAACTCCAGGAATTCGAGCAGGACCGGAAAGCGCGGCGCCACATCGTATTCCTGCCAGATATAGGTCTGCAGGATCTTCGGGTGGTCGGGCAGGCGGTAGAGGATGTTGGCGGTGGTCAGCCCGTAGCCTTCGAGTTGTCGAATGAAGTCGCGAGAAACCATGGGACCTCCTTCAGCGGCGCCGGAGCGAGCCGTCGCCAATACTTAAGGTCAATGCGAAGCGCCGGGCCCCGGTTCCCCTCTGGACGGGACCGGGAGACGCTTCGCTCACCAGTGTCGCGCCATCCCTATTGAGACTTCGTAAACGCCATCGTATGCCATTACGGCAATGGCATCGGGGGGCGGCATGGCAGCATTCGAGGAGGCGGTGGAGCGGCGCGCTGCTTGGCAGCCGCGACCGCGCTGGCGCTGTCCGCTTGCGCCGGCGACCGTGTCCAACGAACCGATCAACGAGCCGATCGCCAGCCGTGGCCGATCAGGGCGGCTGGCCGCTCGGCCCCGACCAGTTCGGCTCGACCGTGGTCGGCGTGGCGTTCTCGGGCGGCGGCATGCGCGCATCCGCCTTCTCCTACGGGGTCCTCAACGAACTCGATCGCTACCAGGTGCAGACCGATCGCGGCCCGCGCCGCATGACCGAGATGGTCGATCTGATCTCGGGGGTCTCCGGCGGCTCGGTCACGGCGGCCGTATTTCGGCCTCAAGGGCCGCGAGGGCCTGGCCGAGCTTCCGGACGCCAATTTCTCGACCGCGACGCCGAGCAGGGCTTCGACACCGAGGTCAATCTCGCCAGCGTCGTGCGCGATCTTCAGCGATGGCGGCGTCAACGACCGCTCGAAATTCCCGCGCTGGCTCGACGAGAACGTGTTCGGCGGCGCGACCTATGCCAGCCTGTTCGCCCGCAAGCGCCCGCTGGTCTGGATCTCCGCGTCGGACATCTATTCGCGCGTTCCGTTCGTGTTCGAGCCGATCACCTTCAACGTCCTGTGCAGCGACCTGAGCAAGGTGCGCCTGTCGGAAGCCGTCGCCGCGTCGGCGGCCGTGCCCGGCGTGTTCATCCCCATGAACGTGGAGAATTTCGGCGGCGCATGCGGCGGGCGCGTTCCGCAATTCATGCAGCGCGCCGCGACTCTCCGACACCTCGCCCGCCACCTTGCAGGCGAGCGGCGCCGCCCTGATGCGCTATCGCGCCGATCCCGCAGCGCTATCGCTATGTGAAGCTTCTCGACGGCGGCCTGACGGACAATTTCGGCATCCATTCCCTGGCCATCGCGCGCTCCGAGCCGCGACCGGCCCTACATGCCGATGACCGCCGAACAGGCCGTGCGCGTCAACCGCTTCCTCTACATGGTGGTGGATGCGGGACGGGGACCCGCCGGCGACTGGCAGCGCAACATCGCCTCGCCCGGACGGGCTGGAAATCGCCAGCATCGTCACCGACGTCGCCATCGATTCCGGCGTCTACAAGGGATACGATTACTTCACGGCGATCATGAAGGAATGGCAGGCGGATCTGCGCCGCTGGCGCTGCTCCCTGTCGAGCGACGAGGTCTTGCGGCTGCGCGGGAACGCTCGAGCGGATGGCGTTGCGCCGACGTGAATTTCTCGGTCGGCCGCGTGACGTTCGCCGATGCCGGGCCGGACCTGAAAGCGCAGCTCGACCAGGTGCCGACGCGCTTCAAGCTCGATCCCGGCCACCATCGACCTCCTGGTCGCGGGCGGCGAGGCGGCCTTGCGCAACAACACGACGTTCCGGAATTTCATCGGCAGCATGCCGCGCCGGGACCTGACGGCATCGCTTGTTCGCGACCGCGCGTTGCATCTCAACTGAAGGCGCCGGCCTGAGATGCGTTTTGCCTTCGCGGGGATCGACTTTCTGGGAGACGTGTTCGAGACGCTGCATCGAGCAGGGGCTGGCAGCCGGTCAAACTCTTCAGCCGTCCCTGCGACCGCATCTACGATTTCAACGACGTGACGGTGGCGCGCGCCCGGGCGCTGGAGATTCCCGTCCAGATCGTCGCGCATGCAGCCGGCGGATCTCGCCGGCTCTGCAGCGCGCTTCGCTGCGACGCGCTGATCGTTGCCGGCTATCCCTGGCTCATCGGGGGCTGGGAGGCGCATTTGCCCTACGCGGTGAACTTCCATCCCTCGCCCGCTGCCGGAGGGCCGCGGACCCTACCCGCTCTTCCAGGCGATCCTCGATCGCGGTGCCCGAATGGGGCATGTCGGCGCACGTGATCGACCCGACCTTCGACACCGGCGCCATCGTTGCGCAGCGGCGCTTTCCGCTCGCTCCCGATGAGAACCACGATCTGCTGCTCGCGAAGTGCCAGATCGCCGCGAAAGACATCGCCCGATCCCTCGCCGACGACCTGCCGCGCCTGTGGCGCGAGGCCAAGCCGCAGGGGCCGGGCAGCTACTGGCCGCGATCGACCGCCGCGCAGCGGACTGTCGATTGGACGAAGAATGTCGACGACGTGCTGCGCACGATCCGCGCCTTCGGCTCCATCGAATCGCTTCGCCCGAATCGACACGCGCGTCGCTCCACGTCTGGGAGGCAGCCGGCTGGCGGCGAGGCCCACCGGAAACCCCCGGCACCCTCGTCCACCAGCCACCGCCGCCACCTCGTGGTCGCGGCCCGCGACGGCTTCGTGCAGGTGACCGGCTGGAGCGCCTACTCCGCCCGGCAGAAGCGCGGGGCGGCTGAGGGAGCGCCTGCGAATGTCGGAGGATTGCCATCGGTCGCCGATGGGGCCGCCTCAAATAACGATGAAATCCAGCGCCGAAATCTTGAGCTTCTTCGACATCGTGGCGATCTTGCACCGCGGCGCCGTTGCCGGAGCCGTCGGCATCGTACCAGAGAATGCCCTTCTTGTCGTAGACGAGGTGGTCGTTCTTGTCGCGTGCCTTGTCGCTTTTCTTGAAGAACGCCTTGTTCAATTTTCCCGGGACTCGACATCGTTCCCTTGCCGAGTTTCTTGAAGACGGCATTGTCCAGATAGATCGTGTCGTCGGCCGGCGTGAAATCCGTGATCTTGTCGACATTGGCCTTGCTCGGCCTTGGTATCGAACACGAACGTGTCGTGCCCTGCGCCGCCGGTCAGGACGTCGCGTCCGCCGCTTGCCGTAGAGCGTGTCGTCGCCGCCCATGCCTCGCAAGTGTGGAATTTCCCGCATTGCCGCGGACGATGTTGGCGGCGGAATCGCCCGTCAACGTGATGGATTGCCAGATGCTCAGGATTCCGCCTGCAGCACTTCGATCCCGGAGATTCCCCTGGAGCGTGAAGCTCAAGGCCGCGAAGACCGTGTCGTATCCGCTGGAATCGGACACGCGATCGCCGGCTCCACTGACGATGAAGACATCGTCGCCGCCGCCGCCGATCAGCGTATCGTCGCCTACGCCGCCGTCGAGCCGGTTGGCTCCGTCGTTGCCCGTGAGGCGATTGTCGCCTTCGTTGCCGGTGAGGTTGGCCACAACGGCGCCCATGGCGGCGGTCAGGGCCTCGATCGTCGATGCCCGCTCGAGGAAGACGTCCTCGAACACCACGGCGGTGTCGAATCCGCCGCCGATTTCCTCACTGACGATATCGGCGAGGCTTTGCACGATATAGGTGTCGTCGCCGTCGC
Source organism: uncultured Alphaproteobacteria bacterium (assembly GCA_963837375.1). GTDB lineage: Bacteria > Pseudomonadota > Alphaproteobacteria > Rhizobiales > Beijerinckiaceae > Microvirga. Next base: position 73,534 of record CAWINL010000004.1, read on the forward strand.
CACCCACCAGCGTGTCTGAGACCGTCGCCTCCATTCAAAGTGTCGTCGCCCGCACCGCCGATGAGCGAGTCGGCTCCGGCGCCCCCTTCGAGAAAATCATTGCCCCCCGCGCCATCGAGGGTGTCGGCGCCCGCCGCGCCGCCGAGAACGTCGTTGAACTCGCTGCCGACATAGTCATCGTTCGCGCTCGTTCCCGAAAGCGAGATGGCGGCGGTGCGGACCTCGAGGATCTGGCCGCTGATGCCGACGGGGTCCGACACCCGCCCGCTCTCGTCGAGCCATGTGGCGATCAACCGGCCATCGGCCAAAGTCGCCAGCGAGGACAGCGACTTCGCGCCGTCCACATCGGTCGGGCTGATGATCGTATCGACGCCGATTCGGTGTCCCGCGCCGTCGAACAGCGCGGCGTGAATATCCCAACGCACGGCGGAGGCATTCGGATCGGAATAGGTGACGGCAAAGCCACCGCCAGACAACGCCGTTACGGCGAACTGAAAGGTGGTCTCCGATCGCGGTTGATAGCGATGGCAGAGCCGGACGCCGTGCCATCATGCATGTAGATACGGGCCTTCACGGCGTGCGAGCCGTCCGCCGCCTCTTCGTCCCAGACGACGACGAAGCGACCGTCGGTGAGGCGCGTCAGAGTTTGCCCGACAATGAAACCGCCGGGTACGTCGGCGATGGCGAATTCCGTCGCGCCCGTGCCGTCGTCGCCGAAAATTCTGCCCCGGAGCACGACGTCCGAATTGAGCGTATCCTGTTGCGCGAAGACGACCGCATAGCCGTGATCGAGGCCTGTTACCTGCGACACAAACTGGAGCTTCCCCGCGTCGGTTGCGACGAGGGTATCCGAAGCGCCGACAGGCTGAAGATCGCCGCCGTACACGCGGGCGCGGACATTGCTGTAGGTCGTCGCGTCGGTGTTCGAATAGGTCGACGACGAACCCGCCATTCGCAGTCGCCGTGATCGACAACTCGACCTGATTCTGCAGCGTGGTCGTATTGACGCGGAAATCCGCACCCGCGGCCGTTCCGTCGGCATTGAAGACCCGCGCACGAATTCCCCAATCGGCCTCGCCATCCGCGCCACTGTCATCGACCCACGCGACCACGAAGCGACCATCCTTCAGGATCGGCGATCTGTCGGTGTTTCCTGCGTGTTGGCGGTCGTGCGCGTTGACGGTGAATTCGACACCGCGCTTGACGCCGTCGGCATGGAAAAGCTGTCCGCGAAGCTCTCCCGTAGCCCCCCTGTCTTCCCACACGGAAACGAAACCGCCATGTGGCGAAGGCCTGCAACCGCCGCAAAGGTCTGGACGCCTTCGATCACGGTGTTGACGGCGAATTCGGGTCCCCACAGTGGAGATCGGCATGGCTACACATCCATAAATTGTTATGTTGTGACGTTTCCTCCTATCGTGTTTTTCCTCGTCCTGCAACCTCGCCGGGAATCATCTATCGCCAGCTCCCGATAGCCCCGTCCGCGATAGACCAGCGCCGGCCGGTTCTCGCCGAGGCGGATGTGGGCGATCTCGCCGATGAGCACGTGGTGGGTGGCGACGATGCGGGCATCGCTGAGGCGGCACTCGAAGGAGACGAGGCTGGACAGGAGGAGCGGCAGTGCCGAGGGTGCCGCGGGCCCAGGTGCCGATCGCGAAAGCGCTCGGGGCCGAAGATGCCGCTTCGTCCCGAGAAAGATATCGGCCACCGTGAGGTCGTCATAGGCGAGCGCGTTGACGCAGAAAAGGCCGTTTTCGAGGAGCGCCCTCACCGAACGGCTGGCGGTGTTGACGCAGACGAGCAGCGACGGCGGGCGCATCCGTGACCGGGCGTCACGGCGGTGGCGGTGAAGCCTCCCCGCCCGGCCGGGCCGTGCGGTGGTGACCACGATGCACGGCGCCGCGACCCGGCTCATTCCTTCGCGGAAGAGCCTCGGGTCGGCGGCGGCGACCGCCGAGTTCGGGTGCCGGGCTGCATCGTCAGCATTCGCGTCTGGTCTCCTGTCGCAATCTGCACACCTTCATATAGGCGATTCGGACAGGGCGGCGCGCATTTTCGCTCGAACCTTTTCGTCATGCAGGCTGCGAAAAGGCTTCCATAACGGCAACGTGATAGGATTGTTAACAGATCGTTGTCGAACGAAAGCCGGGTTTGCTAGACACCCCCACCTTACGTCCGGCTTGGCCTTGCCCCGGCATCGTGCTTTGCTGTGGCGTTCCCAACAATGACCCCATCCAGAGGGGCAAGGGCAGGATATGGAAATTTTCGTCCAGCAGCTCATCAACGGGCTGACTCTGGGGTCGATCTACGGCCTCATCGCAATCGGCTACACGATGGTGTTCGGCATCATCGGCATGGTGAACTTCGCCCATGGCGACGTGTTCATGCTCTCGGCCTTCATCGCCCTGATCTTCTTTCTGATCCTCACCACCTGGCTCGGCATGTCGTCGATCGTGCTGGCGCTCCTGATCGTGCTGGTGATCGCCATGGTCCTGACCTCGTTGTGGGGCTGGGCGATCGAGCGGGTCGCCTATCGGCCCTTGCGCGGCTCGTTCCGCCTGGCGCCCGCTGATCTCGGCCATCGGCGTGTCGATCTTCCTGTCGAACTTCGTGCAGGTGCCCAGGGCGCCCGCAACAAGCCGACCCCGCCGATGATGCGCGGACGTGATCGTGCTGTTCCAGGGCGAAAGCGGCTACAACGTCGCCCTGTCCTACAAGCAGGTCGTCATCATGGCCTCGACCGCCGTGCTGCTGGCGATCTTCTGGTACCTGGTCCAGAAGACGTCGCTCGGCCGCGCGCAGCGCGCCTGCGAGCAGGACCGCAAGATGGCGGCGCTTCTCGGCATCGACGTCGACCGCACGATCTCGCTGACCTTCGTGATCGGCGCGGCGCTCGCGGCGGTCGCCGGCACCATGTACCTGCTCTATTACGGCGTCGTGAGCTTCAACGACGGCTTCGTGCCGGGCGTGAAGGCGTTCACGGCGGCGGTTCTCGGCGGCATCGGCTCGCTGCCGGGCGCGGTTCTCGGCGGGCTGATCATCGGGCTCATCGAGACCTTCTGGTCGGCCTATTTCTCCATCGAGTACAAGGACGTCGCGGCGTTCTCGATCCTCGCCATCGTGCTGATCTTCATGCCATCCGGTATTCTCGGACGGCCCGAAGTCGAAAAAGTTTAAGGGGCCACGCCATGACAGCTCCTTCACACCACGCGCCGGCGACGGCCGATACCGGCGCTCCGATTCGGTTCGACCTCGCGGCGGCCCTCAAGGATTCGCTGAAATCCGCCGCGATCGCGTTCGGACTGTCGATCCCGATCCTGGCCTTCAAGACCGACCAGAGCGGCGGCGACATCTTCCTGACGCCGCGCTGGGGGCTGGTGGCGATTTTCGTCGCCATCATCTTCGGCGTCCGGCTGCTCCAGCACGCCTTCGAGGCGACGCGCGCCTATCGGCTGGCGACGCCGGACCCGCACCAGGCGACGGAGGCGGTGCATGCGGAACCGAACGCGTTCCAGAAAGTCTCGCGGTTCGGCATCCCTTTCTTTCTCGGCATCGCCCTCACGTTCCCGTTGCTGATCTACCTGATCCAGGGCGGGCTCGAATCAATCGCGCTACTGGGTCGATCTCGGCATCCTCATCCTCACCTACGTGATGCTGGGCTGGGGACTGAACATCGTGGTGGGTCTCGCGGGCCTGCTCGATCTGGGTTACGTGGCGTTCTACGCGGTCGGCGCCTATTCGTACGCGCTGTTGTCGACCACCTTCGGCCTGTCGTTCTGGATCTGCCTGCCGCTCGCCGGGATTCTGGCGGCGTTCTGGGGCATCATCCTGGGCTTCCCGGTGCTGCGCCTGCGCGGCGATTATCTCGCCATCGTGACGCTTGCCTTCGGTGAGATCGTCCGCCTCGTCCTGATCAACTGGACGGACCTGACCAATGGCGGCGCCGGCATCTCGTCGATCCCGCGCGCCACCTTCTTCGGCCTGCCCTTCACCGCGGGCGAAGGCGGGTTCGCGGATTTCTTCGGCATCGAGTATCACGGCATGCAGAGGATGATCTTCCTCTACTACCTGATCCTCGGCGCTGGCGCTGCTGACCAACTTCGTCACCATGCGCCTGCGCAAGCTGCCGGTCGGCCGCGCCTGGGAGGCGCTTGCGCGAGGACGAGATCGCCTGCCGGTCGCTCGGCATCAACACCACCAACACCAAGCTGACGGCCTTTGCCATCGGCGCCATGTTCGGCGGCTTTGCCGGCTCGTTCTTCGCGGTCCGCCAGGGCTTCGTCTCGCCGGAGAGCTTCAACTTCCTCGAATCGGCGATCATCCTGGCCATCGTCGTTCTGGGCGGCATGGGCTCGCAGATCGGCGTCGCCATCGGCGCGGTGGTGCTCGTCGGCGGTCCCGAAGTCCTGCGCAATCTCGGCTTCCTGTCGGCGATCTTCGGCGAAGGGTTCGATCCCAACGAATATCGCCTGCTGCTGTTCGGCATGGGCATGGTCGCGATGATGGTGTGGCGTCCCCGCGGCCTGATTTCCGAGCGACAACCCTCCGTGTTCCTGAAAGAGCGAAAAGCGATTTCGAGCGCCCACGTCAAAGAAGGTCACGGCTAATGCGCTGGCTTCAGGATCCCGTTCTCGACGTTCAGCACCTCACCATGCGCTTCGGCGGGCTGGTGGCGATCAACGACCTCAGCTTCCAGGCCGGGCGCGGCGACATCACCGCGCTCATCGGCCCGAACGGCGCCGGCAAGACCACGGTCTTCAACTGCATCACCGGCTTCTACAAGCCGACCGAGGGCATGATCGCGCTGCGCAAGCCCGACGGCTCGCAGCTGCTGCTGGAGCGGCTGCCCGGCTTCAGCATCAACTGGAAGGCCAAGGTCGCGCGCACGTTCCAGAACATCCGCCTGTTCTCCGGCATGACGGTTCTCGAAAACCTGCTGGTGGCGCAGCACAATTCGCTGATGATCGCCTCCGGCTTCACGTTCCTCGGCGTGCTCGGCGTCGGCGGCTACCGCAAGGCCGAGAAGGAGGCGATCGAGAGGGCCAAATACTGGCTCGACAAGATCCACCTCACCGACCGCGCCGACGATCCGGCCGGCGACCTTCCCTACGGCGCGCAGCGCCGCCTCGAGATCGCGCGCGCCATGTGCACCGACCCGCTGCTGCTCTGCCTCGACGAGCCGGCGGCGGGCCTCAACCCGCGCGAGTCGCTCGAGCTCAACAAGCTCCTGCTGTCGATCCGCAAGGATCACGCGCACCTCGATCCTGCTCATCGAGCACGACATGTCGGTGGTGATGGAAATCTCCGACCACGTGGTGGTGCTCGATTACGGCACCAAGATCTCGGACGGCACGCCCGTCCGAAATCAGAAACGATCCGCGCGTCATCGCCGCCTATCTGGGCGTCGCCGACGAAGAGATCGAACAAGTCGCATCGGAGATCGGCGCATGAGCACCGCCGGAACACCTTCTCCGCCGCAGCCGGCCGATACAGCCCGCACCGCGCGCGCAAGCCGCTCCTCAGCGTGCGCGGCGTGAAGACCTTCTACGGCAACATCATCGCGCTCAAGGGCGTCGACATGGATGTGCAACGAGGGCGAGATCGTCACGCTGATCGGCGCCAACGGCGCGGGCAAATCGACCTTGATGATGACGATCTTCGGCAATCCCCGCGCGCGCGAGGGCACGATCACGTTCGCCGGGCGGGACATCACCCAGATGCCGACCCACCAGATCGCGCAGCTCTCGATCGCGCAATCGCCGGAAGGCCGCCGCATCTTCGGGCGCATGACGGTGTTCGAGAACCTGCAGATGGGCGCCTCCATCAACAAGATGGCGCATTTCGACCAGGATCTGGAGCGGGTCTGCACCCTGTTTCCGCGCCTGAAGGAACGCCTGCAGCAGCGCGGCGGAACGCTGTCGGGCGGCGAGCAGCAGATGCTTGCCATCGCCCGCGCGCTCATGAGCCGGCCCAAGCTGCTGCTTCTCGACGAGCCGTCGCTGGGCCTCGCGCCGCTGATCGTCAAGCAGATCTTCACGATCATCAAGGAGCTCAACGAGCAGGACGGCATGACGGTGTTTCTCGTCGAGCAGAACGCCTACCACGCGCTGCGTCTCGCCCATCGCGGCTACGTCATGGTGACGGGCAACATCACCATGAGCGGCACCGGCAAGGAACTGCTCGAGAACCCGCAGGTTCGCGCCGCCTATCTCGAAGGAGGGCATCACTGATGCAGGGCATCCTCTACGAAGAGCCGTCGATCTGGCTGTTCCTCCTCGTCACCGTCGATCATGGGCGGCTGGGCCGCCTGGATGACCGGCCGCGCCATCGCCATCACGTGGCGGCCGTTCTGGAACCTGGTGCTCTATCTGCTGATCCTGGCGGCCTTCGTGCGCTTCATCCATTTTGCGCTCTTCCGCGGGACCCTGATCTCGGTCCATTTCTATGCCATCGACGCCATCGTCCTGCTGATCATCGGCAGCCTCGGCTACCAATATTATCGCGCCCGGCTGATGACGACCCAGTACCGCTGGCTCTACGAGCGCACCGGCCCGTTCAGCTGGCGCGAGAGGACGGCCCCGACCAAGGGCTGAGCATGCCTTGCGGGAGCTCGACTGGGAGCTCGGCATCCGGCTGTCATTTGTATCCGTCAGAACAAAGACATGAGGCGAATTTTCTGAATTGCCGATCGGGCCGTTTTCCTGACCCGCCGGACGCCTCGAAATTCCGGCGTGACTTCCGCTCAAAAAGAGGTCATGATGTCACCCGGCCGGCAAGCCGCAGGTTTGCCGAACCTTTCCCCCTGGAGGGGGCTTACAAAAAACACCCAGAGGAGTACCTCATGAAAAGAATGCTGTTGACCGGCGTTGCGCTCGGTCTTGGTCTCGCCTTTTCGGGCGCGGCCAACGCGCAGATCAAGATCGGCGTCGCCGGCCCCATCACGGGACCCAACGCCGCTTTCGGCGCGCAGCTGAAGAACGGCGTCGAGCAGGCGGTCGAGGACATCAATGCCGCCGGCGGCATCAATGGCCAGAAGCTCGTCGTCGTCGTCGGCGACGACGTCTCGGATCCCAAGCAGGGCGTGTCGGTTGCGAACAAGTTCGCGGCCGAAGGCGTCAAGATGGTCGTCGGCCACTTCAACTCCGGCGTGTCGATCCCCGCCTCGCAGGTCTATGAGGAAGCCGGCATCGTTCAGATCACTCCGGCCTCGACGAACCCGCAATTCACCGAGCGCAAGATGTGGAACACCTTCCGCACCTGCGGTCGCGACGATCAGCAGGGCCTCGTCGCCGGCAGCCTACCTCTGCCGACAAGTTCAAGGGCAAGAAGGTCGCGGTCGTTCACGACAAGACCCCCTACGGCAAGGGCCTCGCCGACGAGACCATGAAGGCCATGAACGCCAAGGGCCTCAAGGAAGTCGTCTATGAGGGCGTCAACCCGGGCGAGAAGGACTACTCGGCTCTCGTCTCGAAGCTGAAGCAGGCTGGCGTCGACGTGGTCTATTTCGGCGGTCTCCACACGGAAGCCGGCCTCATCATCCGCCAGATGCGCGACCAGGGCCTCAACGCCCCGATGATGTCGGGTGACGGCATCGTGTCGGCCGAGTTCGTCTCGATCGCCGGCCCGGGCGCCGACGGCACCCTGATGACCTTCTCGCCGGATCCGCGCAAGAACCCGAACGCCAAGGACGCGGTGGCCAAGTTCAAGGCCAAGAACTTCGACCCCGAGGCCTACACCCTCTACAGCTACGCGGCGACCCAGATCCTCGCCGACGCCGCCAAGCAGGCCGGCAGCCCCGACGGCAAGAAGATGGCCGCGGTCATGAAGGCCGGCAAGCCGTTCAAGACCGTCATCGGCGATATCACCTTCGACAAGAAGGGCGACATCACCCGTCCGGACTACATCATGTATGTCTGGAAGAAGGGCGCCGACGGCAAGATCGACTACTCGGGCAACGAACTCGGCATGTAATCGATCGGGCTAACGACCGACGATCGAGAACCCGCCCTGGCGACAGGGCGGGTTTTTTTGTTCCGGCCGTCAACCGAGGTGCCCGCTCGCGGTGCTCGCCCGAACTAACGTAGGGCTCTTTCGGCGTCCAATCAAGGCCATGCCGAAGCCGCCTCCATGCGCGCAGCGTCGATGTAACATTATTCTGTTTGTGTATTCGATGGTCGGGTCCGGCCCAGCCGGACGTTCGAAAGGAGGTGATACCGTATGAAACTTCCGAAGCTGACCCTGGTGATCAGGTTCCTTGGACGGGAGCTGATATTGATCTTCAGGTAATCAAGCAGAGGGGCTGGGCGAAAGCCCGGTCCCTCACCGGAAGCGTGAAGCGGTATCACCCCCTTCGTTCGAAATATAGCACGCGGTCGACGAGCGCAACATTGTCCATCGCCCTGAGGCGGTCGTCGGCTACCCCAGCCGCCCCAGAACCGGGAACGTCTCCAGCAGCCAGAACGACGCGGTGGTGATCCAGCCGGTCAGGAAGGCGATGCCGGTCAGGACGAGCAGGACGCCCATGGCCTTCTCGATCAGCGTCGAAATGGGAGCGCATCCGCTTCAGCAGCGCCGATGAAGGGCCTCATGGCGAAGGCCGCGAGCAGGAACGGGATGCCGAGGCCCGCCGAATAGGCCGCCAGCAGAAGCGCGCCCCGCGAGACGCTGGCCTCGGAGCCCGGCGACCGCCAGGATCGCGGCCAGCACCGGCCCGATGCAGGGCGTCCAGCCGAACGCGAAGGCGAGCCCCATCACATAGGCGCCCCACAGGCCGATGGGCCGGTCGACCTGCACGCGCGCTTCGCGATAGAGCAACCCGATCCGGAACAGGCCGAGGAAATGCAGGCCCATGACGATGATGGCGATGCCCGCGACGCGTGCTCAGCACGTCGAGATATTGCCGCACCACCTGGCCCAGCGCCGACGCGGTGGCGCCCAGCAGCACGAAGACCGTCGAGAAGCCCGCGACGAAGAGCAGCGCGGCGAGCACGGCCCGGCGGCGCACCGCCGCCTCGCCGCGCATTGAGCTGATCGAAGGTCGTGCCGGCGAGATACGACAGATAGGGCGGCACCAGCGGCAGCACGCAGGGGCTGAGGAAGCTGATCAATCCGCCAAGGCTGCGGCGGGAAGCGAAACGGTGAGCATGAGGCCTTCTATCCGGTCCCCGCCGGACAAGAAAGGCGCGGCTCCCGCTCTCGCCAGCTTGTGAACGGCCGCGTTTTTCCGTTTGCTTGACGGATGAGCCAACCGCCGCAACCTGATCACCGACGTCGCCGGGCCTTCGCATCGGCAACGCCCATGACGCGAAGCTCGCATCCGGGCGTGACGGTCGCGCTCTTCGACGAGCCGGCCGTTGCCTCCTGCGCCGTCATGGGCGGCGCGCCCGGCGACGCGAGAGACCGATCTTCTCGAACCCGACAAGCTGGTCCCCGGGCATCCACGCGGTCGGTGCTGTCGGGCGGATCGGCCTTCGGCCTCGATGCGGCGAGCGGCGTGCAGGCCTATCTGCGGCAGCAGGGCATCGGTTTCGCGGTCGGCTCGGCCCTCGTGCCGCTGGTGTCGCAGGCGGCGATCTTCGACCTGCTCAATGGCGGCGACAAGGAATGGGGCCTTTATCCGCCCTATCGCGAACTCGGCTTCGAGGCCGCCGGCGAGGCCGCGGCCCGACTTTCGAACTCGGCACGGCGGGCGGCGGCTTCGGCGCCACCACCGTCAACCTGAAAGGCGGCCTCGGCTCCGCCAGCATGATGACATCCACGGGCCACGCGGTCGGCGCGCTCGTGGTGGTCAACAGCATCTCGTCGGCCATCATCGGCGACGGCCCGCATTTCTGGGCGGCGGCCTTCGAGGAGGGCGACGAGTTCGGCGGCCTGGGGCATCCGGACCGCGTGACTTCCGAGCATGCGCGAGCTTCCTGGAAGGGCGGCCGCCAGCCCTCCACCACCATCGCGCTCGTCGCCACCGACGCGATGCTCACCAAGGCGCAGGCCAAGCGACTGGCGCTCTCGTCGCATGGGGGAATTCGCCCGCGCCCTGCGCTTCGCCCATGCGCTCTACGACGGCGACACGCTCTTCGCCGCATCGACCGGCCGCACGGCCGCTTCAGGACGAGGCGGCGGATTTCACCGAGATCACCGCGCTCGCGGCCGATTGCGTCGCCCGCGCCATCGCGCGCGGCGTCTACGAGGCGACGGCCCTGCCCTATCCGGACGCGCTGCCGTCGTGGCGGGATCGATTTGGGAAGAGGTGAAGGTGAAGAGGGTGAAGAGTGAAAGGGTGAAATGAGCGGGTTTCGGCACACCGTTCACGTTTCACCTTCACCCCTGACTACCTTTAGCCCTTTAACCCTTTAACACCTTAACCCCTTCACCCTCATCCCGCCTCAAAACCGGTCCGGCCGATACGGCTTCGGATCGATCACGGGCTTTTCGCCCGTCACCATCTCGGCGACGAGACGGCCGGTGATCGGGCCCAGCGTCATGCCGTGATGGGCATGGCCGAAGCTGAACCAGAGGTTCTTGTGGCGGTGGGCCTTGCCGATGATCGGCATCATGTCGGGGGTGCAGGGGCGCATGCCCATCCAGGGTTCCGGATCGACCCGCTCGCCGAGCGGGAAGAACGCCTTGGCGATCGGCTCCGCGCGCTGGAGCTGCACCGGCGTCTTCGGCGCGTCGCGGTCGGCGAATTCCGCGCCCGTCGTGAGGCGGATGCCCTTCGCCATCGGCGCCAGGAAATAGCCGCGCTCGAAATCGAGCGTCGGACGGTTGAGCACCGCATTGCCTTCCGGCTTGTAATGCATGTGATAGCCGCGCTTGACCGCGAGCGGCAGGCGGTAGCCAAGGCCTTCGGTGACGAGATCCGCCCAGGGTCCGAGCGCCACGACCACGTCGCGGGCCTCGACCGCGCCGGCTTTGGTCGTCACGCTCCAGCCATCCGGCTTCTCTTCGAGCGAGCGGGCATCGCCCTCGGCCAATTCGCCGCCGAGCTACTCGAACAGACCGCACGTAAGCCATTGTCAGCTCATAGGGATCGTAGATCGCCGCCGGGTCGGTCCAATGGATGCCGCCCTTGAAATCGCCTCGCAGATGGGGTTCGCGGTCGACAACGCCCGGACCGTCGAAGGCTTCGAAATTGACGCCGAAATCGCGCTTCGTCGCTTCGACGTCGAGAAGCTGCGCGTCCATCACCTTCTGGCTGCGGAAGACCTTCATCCAGCCGGTCGGGCGGATCAGGTCGGTGGCGCCGGCGGCCTCCGCGAGCGCCGCATGCTCGACCACGCTATGCTCGATGAGCGGCGCATAGAGCCGGGCGATGGCCCGGTGCTCCTCGGGCCGGGAATGCATCCAGTAGCGAAACAGGAACGGCGCCAGCTTCGGCAGCGCCGCCAGGTGGTAATGCGCATCGATGGTGCGGTTCGTCGCGTAGCGCAGAAGCGCGCCGAAATCGTGCGGGAAACCGTAGGGATAGACGCCCTCGCGCTGGATCAGGCCCGGCATTGCCGTAGGAGGTTTCCTCGCCCGGCCCGCGCCGGTCCACGAGAAGCACCGAGCGTCCGCGCTGCTGCAAATGCACAGCCACCGACACGCCGACGATACCGGCGCCCAACACGATCACATCTTTACGCATGATAATTCTGCCCCGCTTGACGTCCCCCGCGAGCCGGGAAACGGGGAAGGATCGAGCCTTCCGCAATGCCGCTTCTTACCGCCGATCGGGACACGCCGTCCACCCGCCGTTTATTCCGGTTCGACGGGCCGTGGCGCGAGCCGTTCCGAAAATGACGGATTCGTTGCGGCAGAGCGGCCCGCGTGCTACCGGCGCGCCATGACACGCCCCCTGCTCATCGCTCCGTCGATCCTGTCCGCCGATTTCGCCCGGCTCGGCGAGGAAGTCCGCGCCATCGACGCGGCGGGCGGCGACTGGATCCATATCGACGTGATGGACGGCCATTTCGTGCCCAACATCACCATGGGCCCCGACATCGTGAAGGCGATCCGGCCGCATTCGCCCAAGCCCTTCGACGTGCACCTGATGATCGCGCCGGTCGACCCCTATCTCGAGGCCTTCGCGAAGGCCGGCGCCGACATCATCAGCATTCACGCGGAAGCGGGTCCGCATCTGCATCGCTCGCTGCAGACCATCCGCAAGCTCGGCAAGAAGGCCGGCATCGTGCTCAATCCCGGCACCCACGAGGCGGCCATCGAGCCGGTGCTGGACGATCTCGACCTGATCCTCCTGATGACCGTCAATCCCGGCTTCGGCGGCCAGGCCTTCATTCCCGTCCGTCTGCGACAAGCTGCGCCGGATCAAGGCCATGGTCGGCGACCGCGACATCGACATCGAGATCGACGGCGGCGTGACGCCGGAGACCGCTCCGCTGGTGGCGGAAGCCGGCGCCAACGTGCTGGTGGCGGGCTCGGCCGTGTTCAAGGACGGTGCCGCCGGCTACGCGCCGAAACATCGCGGCAATTCGGGACGCGGCCACAAACGCGCGTTGAGATCGCAGGCCCGGCATGCTACCGCGCGGGGCATATCCCTCACGTGGAAGTGTGCTCTCATGATCCCCCGTTACAGCCGCCCCGAAATGGTCGCCATCTGGTCGCCCGAGACCAAGTTCCGCATCTGGTTCGAGATCGAGGCCCATGCGACCACGGCACTGGCCGATCTCGGCGTGGTGCCGAAGGAGGCGGCCGACCTGGTCTGGGAAAAGGGCTCCAAGGCGACCTTCGACGTCGAGCGGATCGACGAGATCGAGCGCGAGGTGAAGCACGACGTCATCGCGTTCCTGACGCATCTCTCCGAGATCGTCGGCCCCGAGGCGCGGTTCGTCCACCAGGGCATGACCTCCTCGGACGTGCTCGACACCTGCTTCAACGTGCAGCTCAAGCGCGCGAGCGATCTCCTGATCGACGACGTGGACAAGCTCCTGGCGGCCCTCAAGCGCCGGGCCTTCGAGCACAAGATGACCCCGACCATCGGCCGCTCGCACGGCATCCACGCCGAGCCCACCACCTTCGGCATCAAGCTGGCGCTCGCCTACGCGGAATTCGAGCGCTGCAAGCTCCGCCTCATCGAGGCGCAGCGCGAGATCGCCACCTGCGCGATCTCCGGCGCGGTCGGCACCTTCGCCAATATCGATCCGAGCGTCGAGGAATACGTGGCCGAGCAGATGGGGCTGTCGGTGGAGCCGGTCTCGACCCAGGTCATCCCGCGCGACCGCCATGCGATGTATTTCGCCACGCTGGGTGTCGTCGCCTCGTCCATCGAGCGTCTGGCGACCGAGATCCGCCACCTCCAGCGCAGCGAAGTTCTGGAGGCCGAGGAGTTCTTCTCGGCCGGCCAGAAGGGCTCGTCGGCCATGCCCCACAAGCGGAACCCCGTGCTGACGGAAAACCTGACCGGACTTGCGCGCATGGTTCGCGCCTATGCGATGCCCGCCATGGAGAACGTCGCCCTGTGGCACGAGCGGGACATCTCGCATTCGTCGGTCGAGCGCATGATCGGCCCGGACGCCACCGTGACGCTCGATTTCGCGCTGGCGCGCCTCACCAACGTCATCGACAAGCTCCTGGTCTATCCGGAGAACATGCAGAAGAACCTCGACCGCCTCGGCGGGCTGGTCCATTCGCAGCGGGTGCTTCTGGCCCTGACGCAGAAGGGCGCGTCCCGCGAGGACGCCTATCGGCTGGTCCAGCGCAACGCCATGCCGGTCTGGCGCGGCGAGGGCGATTTCCTGACCCTGCTGAAGGCCGATGCCGACGTGACCCGGTATCTGCCGGCCGCCGAAATCGAGGCCTGCTTCGACCTCGGCTACCATTTCAAGCACGTGGACACGATCTTCCGCCGGGTCTTCGGCGCAAGCTGAGCCGTATCGAGGGGCTGGAATATTTCTCAAAAAGCGTGACAATCATCCCGGTCGGAGATCCAGCGATCCGGGGATTGTCATGCTGTCCGAGAAACTCCTCACGACCGCCTTCACCCGCGCCGTCCGCAGCGGGACCCTGAAGATGATCACCGCCGGAGGCCAGGAATTCACCTTCGGCGACGGCGGCGAACCACGGGTGACCTTCCGGTTCACCGACGCGGCCGCGCAGCTCGCCCTCTGTCTCCATCCGGAACTGAAGCTCGGCGAATTGTTCGTCGACGGGCGGCTCGTCATCGAGACGCGGCACGATCTTCGAGCTTCTCCAGCTCATCCTTCAGGAGACCAAGGGCGATCTCGGGCGGCTGCCGCTCCGGCGCCTGCGCAAGCATCCGAACCCTGATGCAGCGGCGCAGCGAGAACGACGCGAACCGCTCCAGGCGGAACGTCGCCCACCATTACGATCTCGACGGGCGCCTCTACGCCCTCTTCCTCGACAGCGACCGGCAATATTCCTGCGCCTATTTCGACCATCCGGACGCGACGCTCGAAGAGGCGCAGCTGGCGAAGAAACGGCATATCGCCGCGAAGCTCCTGGTCGATCCCGGCCAGCGGGTGCTCGATATCGGCTCCGGCTGGGGCGGCCTCGGCCTCTATCTCGGCCAGGCCGCCGGGGCCGGCTATGTTCGCGGCATCACCCTGTCGGAGGAGCAGCTCGAACTCTCGCGCAAGCGCGCCGCGACCGCCGGCGTGCCGGAGCGGGTCCGGTTCGAACTCGAGGATTACCGCGCCACGACCGGCACCTTCGACCGGATCGTCTCGGTCGGCATGTTCGAGCATGTGGGCCCGGCCTCCTACGACACCTATTTCTCCGCCTGCCACCGGCTGCTGGAAGATGACGGCGTCATGCTGCTGCACACGATCGGCCGCACCGGAACGCCCTACCCGACCAATCCGTGGATCGAGCGCTACATCTTCCCCGGCGGCCACCTGCCGATCCTGTCCGAGATCATGCCGGCCATCGAGCGCTCGGGACTGATCGTCACCGACGTGGAGATCCTGCGCCTGCATTATGCGATGACGCTGGAAAAATGGCGCGAGCGCTTCATGGCGAACCGGGAGGAGGTCAAGCGGCTCTACGACGAGCGGTTCTGCCGCATGTGGGAATGCTATCTCGCCATGTCGGAATCGGCGTTCCGTTTCCAGGACGCGGTGGTGTTCCAGATCCAGCTCGCCAAGCGCAACGACACCGTGCCGCTGACCCGCGACTACATCGCCGAGCGCGAAGCGGCGCTGAAGGTGGCCGAGACTACGGGCGTGAGGCGCACCGCCTGACCTGCCGCATCTTGAACGCGAGGCCCGCGGACGGTTACCTCCCGGTCATGAAAACCTCCGATTGCGACATCCTCATCGTCCCCGGCCACACCAATTCGGGCGAGGACCATTGGCAGAGCCGGTGGGAACGCCAGCTCTCGACCGCGCGCCGCGTCGAGCAGGACGATTGGGACGCGCCCGACAAGGCCGACTGGGTCGCGCGGATCGTCGAGGACGTGTCGCGCAGGCGGAAAAGCCCGTCGTGCTGGTCGGCCACAGCCTCGGCGTCATCGCGGTGGCGGCGGCAGCGCCCCACCTTCTCGACGACAAGGTGCGGGGCGCGTTCCTGGTCGGGATGCCGGACGTGGAGCGGCCCGATTTCGTGCCCGCCATCGACCGCGCCTTCGCGCCGATTCCCCGCGACCCCTGCCCTTCCCGTCGGTCCTGGTGGCAAGCCGCACGGATCCCGCATTGCGACTACGAGAAGGCCGAGGACATCTCCTATGCGTGGGGATCGGCGATCGTCGATGCGGGCGATGCGGGCCATCTCAACACGGAGAGCGGCCACGGCCCCTGGCCCGAGGGGCTGATGCGCTTCGCGGGATTTCCTGAAGCAGCTCTCCTGAACCGCTGCAAGCTGAACGGACACATGGAGAAAAATTCATGCTGTGGTCACCTGCGCGAGAGCAGGTTGGCGTCACCTGTTGAGATGTCACCGTCAGATCGATTGGGCGGATTTGCAGGAGGAGTATCGCATGAAGACTTTCGCTCTCGTTTCGGCCGCTTCGGCTCTGATCGATCGCCGGCACGGTGGCCTACGCCCAACCGGCTCCTCCGCCTCCGGGAGGCCCGGGCGGACCGCGCGACCGCGCGCCGATGACGCGCGCCGATTTCAATTCCCTGACCGACGCGCGCATCGCCGCGATCCAGGCCGGCCTCAAGCTCACACCGGAGCAGCAGAAGCTCTGGGCGCCGGTCGAGCAGGCGCTGCGCGCCAATTCGGCCGACCGCGCCGACCGCATGGAGCAACGTCGCGAGCGCGGCCCCGCCAGCTGAGCGCATGGATTTCATGCAGCGCCTCGAGCAGCGTGCGGATTGGACCACCAAGGCCGCCGCCAGCGCGACCGGCCTGTCCACGGCCATGAAGCCGCTCTGGGCGTCCCTCGACGACCGCCAGAAGCGCCTGCTGCCGATCCTCATGCGGCCGGCCTCCGGCATGCGAGCCCATCACGCGCGTCGCGGCGGCGAGCATCGTCGGCACGGCATGATGAGGCAGGGCCAGAGAGGCCCGGCGCCGCAAGCGCAGTAAGCCGGGATCAGACGCGAAAGGCCGCCCGGTTGGGCGGCCTTTTTGTTTGGGCACCCGGTCGGCCGGGGACCGCTTCCTCAGGCCGGCAGCCGCTCGTCATATTCCGCCTTCAGGCGGCTCCAGCCGTCCCAGAATGTTCCCGCCGCCGGCGCCGTCCCCGCAATGCGGGCGGCGAGGATGTCGAGGTGCATGTGCCAACCGGCGCTGACATTCAGCAGGGTCCCGCGGTCGGGGACGCGGCGGTGGATCAAGGTCAACAGCACGTCATTGCCCTCCGGCTTGAGTTCGAATGACACGCCTCCGGTCGTTCCCCAGGTGATCGCGAGCTTGTTCGGCGGATCGAGCTCGGTGATCGTGCTCTGCATCCGGTGTTCCTCCGGAAATCCGGGTGGGCGCTGGCCCGGCGGATCGGTCAGCTCGTCGTTGCGCCAGACCAACTCGACCGGCGCGCCCACCTTCATCTCCATCTGACCGGCGGCCAGCCACTGGCGGCGAAGGTCGCTCTCCGTGAGATAGGCCCAGACCCGTTCGATGGGGCCGGGCAGAAGGCGCTGGATCTTCAGCGTGGCAGGCTCGGTCAACACACCATAGGCGTCCAGGGTCGCAAGGTCTGTCATGGGTCGTCTCCTTTGGGGGTGGGGGATTTGCGCTGGTCCTCCCTGCGGAGGAGGCGTTCGAGAACATCGAGACGGTCGGTCCAGAAGCTTTCGTAGAAGCTGAGCCAGTGGTGGGCGCTGGCGAGCGGGCCGGGCTCGAGGCGGCAGACATGCGTGCGGCCGCGCACCTCGCGACGGATCAGGCCTGCATTCTCGAGCGCCTTGATGTGCTTGGAGGCGGCGGCAAGTGAGATGGCGAAAGGCTCCGCAAGCTGGCCGATCGTGCGCTCGCCGCCGGCGAGTTCGTGCAGCATGCTCCGGCGCGTGGCGTCGCCGAGAGCGTGAAAGATGGAATTCAACTGGGGTGCATGTAATTCAACCATGAGGTTGAATATACGCGGGTCGTCACTGACATTCAACCAATTTGTTGAATGATTTTAGGCGCGGGTCACCGCGCCTCGTCGGCATCCGGCTGCGCCCCAGCCCCGGCGGCGCAGACAACAAAAAAGGCCGCCCGAAGGCGGCCTTTTCCAAACTTGGTAATTCGCCCCGATCAGCGCGAATAGAACTCGATCACGAGGTTCGGTTCCATCTGGACCGGGTACGGCACTTCCGACAGGGTCGGGATGCGCGTGACGCGGGCCGTCATCTTGGAATGATCGACCTCGATGTAGTCGGGAACGTCGCGCTCGGCGAGCTGGCTCGCAACGATGACGACCTCGAGCTGCTTCGACTTCTCCTTGACCTCGATCACGTCGCCGGGCTTCACGAGGTAGCTCGGGATGTTGACGCGGCGACCGTTGACCCGGATGTGACCGTGGTTGACGAACTGGCGCGCGGCGAACGGGGTCGCGACGAATTTCGAGCGGTAGACGACCGCATCGAGACGACGCTCGAGCAGGCCGACGAGGTTCTCGCTCGAGTCGCCCTTGAGGCGGATCGCTTCCGCGTAATAGCGACGGAACTGCTTCTCGGTGATGTTGGCGTAGTAGCCCTTGAGCTTCTGCTTGGCGCGCAGCTGCGTGCCGAAGTCGGACATCTTGCCTTTGCGGCGCTGGCCATGCTGGCCGGGGCCGTATTCACGACGATTGACGGGGCTCTTCGGGCGACCCCAGATATTCTGACCCATGCGGCGGTCAAGCTTATGCTTGGCCTGAATGCGCTTCGACATCGCTGTTCCTCTTTGTTGTCGAACGGTTTTTGAGGAACGCGCCCTCCTCTTCCCCTCTCGGGGACGACAGGCCGACCAAAGCCGAGCCACGGGTGCGTAAAACAATTCACGCGGCCCAAGACGGACCGCGCGAATGGGTGGGCTTTAGGGGGAGCGGGGCGAAAAGTCAATCGGAGAAGGCCGCCAGCCAGTCAGGACGCAGGCGTGCTCTCCTCCCCCTTGCGGGGAGGAGTTGGAGGTGGGGGTCGACCGACTGGGTGCGCCCCGGGGGCTGTCGGCGCGACTCGTACACAAAAAGCGCGACGCGTGCTGTCTTTGCGACCCCCACCCTAACCCTCCCGCAAGGGGGAACGGAAAGTGCGGTCCCGCGCGAGAGCACTCCGCCTAGTCCCGCAACGGCATCGCCTCGACGCCGATCTGCGGCAGGCCGATTTCCATCAAGGCGCGGCGCAGCTTCGCGTCATGCCGCCTGCCATCGGTGAACACCGCCACCGCCTCGTCTTCTCCGGCCTCGTGGCCGAGCACCGGCCCGCCGATAAGCTGCACCACCCGCCGGGCGATGGCCGGCGCGGGATCGATCAAAGGTCACCGGCCAGGGGGCGAGCGCCTTGAGCCGGGGGAGAAGCAGCGGGTAATGGGTGCAGGCGAGCGCCACCACGTCGGTGCGGCCGCCGGCGTCCTCGACGAAGCAGGGCGCAAGCTCGGCCCTGAGCGCCGCCGTCGGAGACCGGATCGCCCGCCAGCTCGGCCTCGGCAAAGCCCGCAAGCCGGCGTCGAGCCGACGAGGGTGACCCGGCAGCCGGCCGCATAGGTTTCGATCGAGGTCGCGGGTGTAGTCCCGCGCGACCGTGCCGGGGGTCGCCAGCACGGTGATCCGTCCGGTCTTCGGACGCCAGCGCCGCCGGCTTGATCGCCGGGACCGTCCCGACGAACGGGATCGCGGAAACGCTCTCGCAGGCGCGGCAGGACGAGGGTCGAGGCGGTGTTGCAGGCGATCACCACCAGTTGCGGCTCGTGGATGGCGATCAGCCGATCCATGACCGCGAGCACCCGCGCCACCAGCGCGTCCTCGCTAGAGCCGGCCATACGGGAAGGCGGCATCGTCGGCGGCGTAGACGAAGCGCGCATCGGGCCGGGCTTTCAGCACTTCCGAGAAGACGGTCAGCCCGCCAAGGCCGGAATCGAACACCAGGATGGTGGGAACGGGGGACGGCATGAGCAGCGGGGTTATAGGCAGTTCCGGCAAGAAGATCGACCAGCATGGAGATACGCCCCAACCATCAATCCGGCTCCTCAGGACCGGGGATTCATGTTCTGCGACAAGGTCTGCTTGGTGTCGGTCGGCGCGAGAATTCAGGCGCCGCCGCGGTCCGCGCTCCGGCTTCTCGTCCTGGCCTTCGACCTTCGGCATGTCGGCCGAGAGGCGGCGGACGGGCCAGCCATCGCTCCAGGAGCCCATGTCGACGAATTTCGGATCGCGCCGCAGGAAGGCGGCGTCCTGCCCGGCGAAAGCGGCATCCGCCGCCATGTCGAAGGTCTTCCAGAACGCCAGATAATCGAGCGTATCGATGGCGTTGGTGCCGAGCTGCTGGGTCAGGATCGTCTGCTGGCCCGACAGGGACATGTCGGCGCTCCAGCGCCAGGTGTTGCGCACCTTCGGATCCCGCGGCGGATCCGGCGGCAGCTTGATGGCCGTGATGTCGTAATCGGCCTTCGGCGAGCCCGGCGAGGTGAGGGTCGCGGTCAGGGCCGGATAGCCGTGATCGTCGGACCCGGCGCGCATGAAAAGCTTGCGGCTTGCCGGAACGCGCGCTCGCATCGGCGCAGGATCTTGCGGGAGGCCCGGTCGCCCGGCAGATGGTCGCGATCGCCGCTCATGGTGATCAGCAGCGTGTCGGCCGCGATGGTGGAGAGGTCCTGCAGCAGGATGCCCCGCTCCTTCTCGTTGGTGGCGATGCCGCCGGGCATCAGGCCGAAGACCAGCTTCGGCGCGGGAATGCTCGTAGGTCGCGGCACCGGCGGCGAGGTTGAGCGCGATCGGGGACGCCCGCGAGATGGCCGATGAAGGCGACGCGCGTGACGTCGGGCTTCGCCTGCGGATCGTTCGCCAGGGCCTCGAGCGAGGTCTTGATGAGGTTCGCCGCGAGCGCCGACGCGTCGGCCGGGCGCGACCGGTTCACGTCCTGGAAGCGCGGATAGAGGACGAGATTTCCCTTGCGCGCCAGATGCTCGATCCAGCCGCCGTAGAGCGCGGGGTTCACCGCGCCCCAGGAATGAAGAAACACCACCACGGGACGCGGGGTTGCCGCCGTCGCCGGCGGCATGGAACACGAAGGTGCCGGCGCTCGCCGTGCCGATGCCCGCGCTTGGTCACGCCGGTTACCTTGTAGTCGGACCCGCCCGGGCCGCTCTCCGGCTGTTTCGGCGGCGAGGCCGCCTGGGCCGCGCCGGCAGCCAGACACGAGCCAAGACAAAGGGCGATGAGCGAGCCGCGCATAGGTGTTCTCGAGTCGAAAAAGCAAAGCGCAGGAACGCGCTTCTTTCCTAGTAACGCTGGAGTTCTTTAAGGTTTTCTCAATCGCCTCCCTTCCGCAAGGGCGCGAATCGCCCCACGCAGGGTTCGGACGTCCTGCTCGGTCAACTCGAGACGATGGAAGACGTCCCGCATGTTGCGCGCCATGATCGGCTGCTTGTCGGGCGGATAGAAATTCACCGCTTCGAGCTCGGCCTCGAGATAGTCGAAGAACGACACCACCATGTGGCGCGGCGCCGGCGGGGAGCGTCGCTCGCCGCCGAACGGCAGCGGCCGGCTCTCCTGCTTCTGCCATTCATAGGCCACCAGCAGCACCGCCTGGGCGAGGTTGAGCGACGAGAATTGCGCATCGACCGGGAAGGTGATGATGGCGTCGGCGAGCGAGACCTCGTCGTTCTCGAGCCCGGTCCGCTCGCGGCCGAACAGGATGCCGACGCCCTGCCCTTCCTCAAGCCTGCCTGCGCGTCTCGCCATGGCCGCCTCGGGCCCGAAAACCCGCTTCATCTGCCCGCGCTCCCGGGCGGTGGTGGCGAAGACGTAATGGAGGTCGGCGATGGCCTCCCGCGCGGTCTCGAACAGCCGGGCGTGTTCGAGAACGTGGGTCGCGCCGGAGGCTGCCGAATGGGCGCCCTTCTTCGGCCAGCCGTTGCGCGGCGAAACGAGGCGCAGCTCGCTCAGGCCGAAATTCGCCATGGCGCGCGCCACCATGCCGATATTTTCGGCCAGCTGCGGCTCGACGAGGATGATGACGGGATTGTTCATGGAGGACTGACGGAAGGTGCTGCAATGGCGACGGTGCGGGTGTCCTTTACGCCCGCGACGCCCTTTCGGCCAATCGTCTTGATCAAGACAGCAAAAAGAGGCCTCCCGAATTCTCTTCGGGAAGGCCCCTTTACGGCGAGACGTGCCGCTACCAGCAGCCCCAGCCGCAATAATAGGACGGACGGGCCGCCGCCGCGCCGATGGCGGCGCCGCCGATGACCCCGACGGCGGCGCCGGCCGCCGCCTGGTTCGCCGCTGCGTTGGATTGCGCCACGTTGTGGCGATAGCCTGCATTCCTGCAGCGGGCATAGGCGGCGGTCCCCGGCTTCAGGCCGGTTTCCAGGCAGACGGATTCGGCATTGGCCATGGATTGTTCGGCGGTCTGGCAGCCGGCGAGGATGAGGGCCGACGCCCCCAGAATAAGAGCTACGCGCATTTCAGGTCCCTGATGGATCAGCTGGCAATGGCGCCAGCTCAACATAATACTATTACACACAGAGAGGTTCCGCCTCTGACGGAACGTCCGTGCCGGCCGATATCAGAACAGGTCAGAATTCGCGGCGGTGCGTTGGCGCACGATACAGCCGAGCTAGCGCACCCGATCTGCCCTCGTCGGAGGCTCATGCCTTGCGAACACAAGCGCTTGCTTGGCCGTCGTGAATGATCGTCTGCATGACGCAAAGGCATCTCGAAAAGGCACCTCCGTGCGGGGCGACGGAAAAGTCGCGGGCGCCTATTGTCTTGTTATGAAATTACGCTAGACAGCCCGTTCAGGAGTTCGTGGCCATGCCCCAGCAATGGCGAGACAGAATAGGACCGAGCCACCCCCGCTCGCGGCAGCCCTCGATGCTGCTCGCCCTCCTGTGTTTCGTGACGCTGGCGTTTTTGTTGCTGGTCCTCGGCGATCTTTGGCCCCTCACCCGCTGGCTCTCCGGATTTTTCGACTAGGGCCTTCAGGGCTTCCCTCGCGGGAATTCGCCGGGCGCAATTCTTCACGCGAGACCGCTTCCCCCAAAGGCAGAGCCGCGCTATAGCCCGCCCCATGCAATCCGCCGTTCGGCGGGTTCGAACCTTTTCAAACTCAAGGTAAGATCATGGCGAAGATCAAGGTTGCCAATCCGGTCGTCGAACTCGACGGCGACGAGATGACCCGCATCATCTGGCACTTCATCAAAGAGAAGCTGATCCATCCCTATCTCGACATCGATCTGAAATATTACGACCTCGGCGTCGAAAATCGCGATGCGACCGGCGATCAGGTGACGGTCGACGCCGCGGAAGCGATCAAGAAATACGGCGTCGGCGTGAAATGCGCGACCATCACGCCCGACGAGGACCGGGTGAAGGAGTTCAACCTCAAGCAGATGTGGAAGTCGCCCAACGGCACGATCCGCAACATCCTCGGCGGCGTGATCTTCCGCGAGCCGATCATCTGCAAGAACGTGCCGCGCCTCGTACCCGGCTGGACGCAGCCGATCATCGTCGGCCGCCATGCCTTCGGCGACCAGTACAAGGCCACCGATTTCAAGGTGCCGGGCCCCGGCCGCCTGACCATGAAGTTCGAAGGCAAGGATGGCACCGTCATCGAGAAGGAAGTGTTCCAGTTCCCCGAGGCGGGCGTCGCCATGGGGATGTACAACCTCGACGAATTCGATCCGCGACTTCGCGCGCGCCTCGCTGAATTACGGCCTGAACCGCAAGTATCCGGTCTATCTCTCCACGAAGAACACCATCCTCAAGGTCTATGACGGCCGCTTCAAGGATATCTTCCAGGAGATCTACGACGACGGAGTTCAAGGACAAGTTCGTCGCCGCCGGCATCACCTACGAGCACCGCCTCATCGACGACATGGTGGCCTCGGCGCTCAAATGGTCGGGCGGTTATGTGTGGGCGTGCAAGAACTACGACGGCGACGTGCAATCGGACACCGTCGCGCAGGGCTTCGGCTCGCTCGGCCTGATGACCTCCGTGCTGATGACGCCGGACGGCAAGACCGTGGAGGCGGAAGCCGCCCACGGCACCGTGACGCGCCATTACCGCGAGCACCAGAAGGGCAAGGAAACCTCGACCAATTCCATCGCGTCGATCTATGCCTGGACCCGCGGCCTCGCCCATCGCGCCAAGCTCGACAACAATGCCGACCTGGCGCGCTTCGCCAACACCCTCGAGAAGGTCTGCGTCGATACGGTCGAGGCCGGCTTCATGACGAAGGACCTCGCCCTTCTCGTCGGCTCCGAACAGAAATGGCTCTCGACCACCGGCTTCCTCGACAAGATCGACGAGAACCTCAAGAAGGCAATGGCGGCTTAAGCACCCAACCCTTCAGAGCCTCTTCAAAGCCCGGCCTTAAGTGCCGGGCTTTTTTTCGTTGGGGCGACCTACCAGCACAGCCGTTCGCGATAGGGTCCGCGACGGCCGGTCCGCCAACGGTAATCGCAATGGCGCCAGTTGGCGGGTCCGTAATACAAGGTCCGCCTGCCGGGGCCACGCCAGACGCAATTGCCGATCCGATCGCAAACCCAGCGGGCGGGAACGGCGATAGGTTCTTCCGTCAACCGGGAGGCTGGACTGAAAGGCATCGCGCTTGCCGGCATCAGGACCGCGCCGGCGAGCAGCCAGCCTGCCGTCATTGCGACGATTGCAAGTACGGGCTTCATGGCGTGTCTCCTTGCGAAGCCCCCGCCCAAAAGAACAAGATTCCGGTTCGGTCTTCAGTTCCGCAAGCGCCGGGTGATGTTTGCGTGAGCCTGAATGGCAGTTTATTCTGAACCGTCGCACACCAAATGGAAGACGACGCTCATGCCGCAGAAGAATGGCGACCAACCCATCACCGGCGGCTGCCAGTGCGGCGCCGTTCGCTATGCGCTGAAATCCGAGCCGACGGGTGCCAGCATCTGCCATTGCCGCATGTGCCAGAAGGCGTTCGGCAATTACTTCGCGCCCCTCACCGGTGTCCCCAACGCGGATCTCGTCTGGACGCACGGAGAGCCCGGCGTGTTCAAGAGTTCGGAGGCGGTGGAGCGCGGATTCTGCCGCGATTGCGGGACGCCGCTGACCTTTCGCTACGTCGCCAACGACCGCATTTCCGTGTCGATCGGCAGCCTCGACGATCCGTCGCGGATCACGCCCGAGACCAGTTGGGGCGTCGAGAGCGAGCTTCCGGCCTTCCGTATTCTTCATACCCTCCCGGGCGTGCGCACGGAGGACGAAGCGACACCGGACGAGATGGCGACCTGGAAATCGCGCCAGCACCCGGATCACGATTGAGATCAGACGGCGCGCTCCTCGCCCCTTGCGCGCATCACGTCGTGAATATGCGTCGCCATCGCCGGGTTGGCATCCATCAATTCGTGCAGGTCGTCCGCGTCGAGCACGAGGAGCCGGCAGGGGGTCGCGGCCTTCACGGTCACGCTGCGACGCCGGCGATGAAGGATCGAGGCCTCGCCGAAGAAATCGCCGGCGGCCAGACGCAGTGAATCGTTCGGCAGCAGCACTTCCACGTCGCCGGACGCGATCAGATACATGGAATGGGCCACGTCGCCCTTGCGCACGATGATCTCGCCCGGGGCGCAGCTTTGCGAGCGCAGGCTGCGCAGCACGGAGGCGATCTCGGTCGCGTCGAGATCGGCGAAAAGCGGCACGCGCGCCACCATGCTCCAGGTCACGACGAAATCGCGCCGGTGGATCTCGCGCGCGAACGCGCTGGCGATGATGCCGACCGGCAGCGCCAGCATGACGAGCCCCGCGACCGCCGTCACGCCCGCGATGACGCGGCCGAGGCCGGTTACCGGCACGACGTCGCCGTAGCCCACCGTCGTCAGGGTCACGATGGCCCAGTACATGGCTTCCGGAATGGTGCCGAACTTGTCGGGCTGCACGTCACGCTCGACGAGGTTCATGGCCGATGCGGCGATAAGCACGGCGCCCATGAGAATGACCGCGCAGGCAATGAGCGCGCGCCGCTCCACGTAGATGGCGTCCATGAGGCTCGTGAGGCCCGGGGAATAGCGCGCGAGCTTGAAGAAGCGGAAGAGCCGCAGCAGCAGAAGGGCCCTGAGACCGCCCACATCCCAATAGGCCGCATAGAACGGCACGATCGCGATGAGGTCGATGAGCGATTGGGGCTGGACGACCCAACGCAGTCGCGCCCGCCAGGCCTTGAGGCCGTACCAGGGCGGAAATTCGGGCGCGCACCACAACCGCAGCGCATATTCGAGGGTGAACACCACGCCGCTGACGATCTCGATGGCGATGAAGACGCCGCCGAACTCGTCGCGGATGGCCGGGACGCTTTCCATCACCACGGCCGCCACATTGACCATGATGAGCAGGATCAGCGAGACATGGACCGCGTGAACGAGCGGGTCGTTGACGACGCTCCGCTCGAGGATTTCAAACAGCCTGCGCCGTGCCGGGTGTCGAGCGACCCGTGGCACGGCCCGGCCCTTACTGAGCCGCCAGCGCGGCTTCGATGGCGGAGAGCGCGGCTTGTGCCTGATCGCCGTCCGGCCCGCCGGCCTGCGCCATGTCGCGACGCCCGCCGCCGCCCTTGCCGCCGAGTTTTTCAGCGCCGGTGCGAACGAGGCCGACCGCGTCGATCTTCGCCGTCAGGTCGTCGGTGACGCCCACGACGATCCCGGCCTTGCCATCGTCCGCCACGCCGATGATGGCGACGACGCCGGAGCCGAGGCGCTTCTTGCCCTCGTCGGCGAGCGCCTTCAGGTCCTTCATCTCGACACCCGTGACGGCGCGCGCCATGAGCTTGACGCCGTTCACGTCGCGCACCGGATCGCTGTCGGCCGAGCCGCCGCCCATGGCGAGCTTGCGGCGCGCCTCCTGCAGGTCCCGTTCGAGCTTGCGGCGGTCGTCGAGGAGCGCGGAGAGACGCTCGGGCGCTTCGTCGACAGGCGTCTTCAGCAGGCCTGCGATCTCGCGCAGCTTCCGGCTCTCGGCGCCGAGATGTCGCCGTGCCGCATCGCCCGTCATGGCTTCGAGACGGCGCACTCCGGCTGCCACCGCGGCTTCGGCCACGATGGTGACGAGGCCGATATCGCCGGTGCGATTCACATGCGTGCCGCCGCACAATTCGACCGAGAACGTCCGGTTGCCATCGGCCTTGCCCATGGACACGACGCGAACCTCGTCGCCGTATTTCTCGCCGAACAGGGCGCGCGCGCCGGATTCGATCGCCTCCTCGACGCCCATGAGCTTGGTGACGACGGGCTCGTTCTGCAGCAGCACCCGATTGGCGATGTCCTCGACCCGCGCCAGCTCCTCGTCGCCGATGGGCTTCGGATGGCTGAAATCGAATCGCAGGCGGTCGGGCGCCACGAGCGAACCCTTCTGCGCCACGTGATCGCCGAGCACCTGACGCAGGGCCTCGTGCAGGAGATGGGTCGCCGAATGGTTGGCGCGGATGGCGGAGCGACGCTCGTGATCGACCACGAGTTCGAGCGACTGGTTGATCTTGAGCGAACCATGCTCGACGAGCGCGTGATGGACGAAAAGATCGCCGAGCTTCTTCTCGGTGCCGGTGACGCGGACGCGCGCGCCCTCGCCGTGGAGAATGCCGGTATCGCCGGTCTGGCCGCCGGATTCGCCGTAGAACGGCGTCTGGTTGAG
This sequence comes from uncultured Alphaproteobacteria bacterium, assembly GCA_963837375.1. GTDB lineage: Bacteria > Pseudomonadota > Alphaproteobacteria > Rhizobiales > Beijerinckiaceae > Microvirga. The sequence goes on from CAWINL010000004.1 coordinate 100,704, forward strand.
AACCACCAGGCCGGTCTCGCCGGCCTTGAGTTCCGCCACTTCCTGGCCGTCCTTCAGCAGCGCCACCACGAGACCTTCGGCGGTCTCGGTGTCGTAGCCCAGGAATTCCGTCGCGCCGACGCGCTCCTTGATGCCGAACCACACGGTCTCGGTGGCGGCCTCGCCGGAGCCGGACCATGCCGCGCGCGCCATCTGGCGCTGGCGCTCCATGGCGGCCTTGAACGTGTCCGTATCGACGCCGATGCCGCGCGCCTTCAGCGCATCCTGCGTGAGATCGAGGGGGAAGCCGAAGGTGTCGTAGAGCGTGAAGGCGGTCTCGCCCGACAGGTTCTGGCCCTTGCGTCAGCGACGCGGGTTTCCTCGTCGAGAATCGACAGGCCGCGCTCCAGCGTCTTGCGGAAGCGGGTTTCCTCGAGCTTCAGCGTCTCGGTGATGAGCGGCTCGGCGCGGATCAGCTCCGGATAGGCCTGCCCCATCTCGCGCACCAGAGCCGGGACGAGGCGGTACATCAGCGGGTCCCTGCGCGCCGAGAAGCTGCGCGTGGCGCATGGCGCGGCGCATGATGCGGCGGAGCACGTAGCCGCGCCCTTCGTTCGACGGCAGCACACCGTCGGCGACGAGGAACGACGAGGCGCGCAGGTGATCGGCGATGACCCGGTGCGACGCCTTGTGGGCGCCCTCGGGCGCGACGCCGGTCGCGTGGGCCACCGCCTCGATGAGGGTGCGGAACAGGTCGGTGTCGTAGTTCGAATGCACGCCCTGCAGGATCGCCGCCATGCGCTCGAGGCCCATGCCGGTATCGATCGAGGGTTTCGGCAGGTTGACCCGGTTGCCGGGCTCGATCTGCTCGTATTGCATGAAGACGAGGTTCCAGAATTCGAGGAACCGGTCGCCGTCCTCGTCCGGGCTGCCGGGCGGGCCGCCCTGCAGCGCATCGCCCTGGTCGATGAAGATCTCCGAGCACGGGCCGCAGGGGCCGGTATCGCCCATCTGCCAGAAATTGTCCGAGGTCGGGATGCGGATGATCTTCGAATCCGAGAACCCGGCGATCTTCTTCCACAGGGACACCGCCTCCTCGTCGTCGTGATAGACGGTGACGAGCAGCCGGTCCTTGGCGAGGCCGAATTCCTTGGTGATCAGGTTCCAGGCGAGCTCGATGGCGCGGTCCTTGAAGTAATCGCCGAACGAGAAATTCCCCATCATCTCGAAGAAGGTGTGGTGGCGGGCGGTATAGCCCACATTGTCGAGATCGTTGTGCTTGCCGCCCGCGCGGACGCATTTCTGGGCCGTGGTGGCGCGGTTATAGGGGCGCTTCTCGGCGCCCGTGAACACGTTCTTGAACTGCACCATGCCCGCATTGGTGAACATCAGCGTCGGGTCGTTGCGCGGCACGAGGGGGCTCGACGGCACCATGTTCGTGGCCGTTCTGGGCAAAGTAATCGAGGAAGGCCGACCGGATTTCGTTGACGCCGCTCATGACACTCTAAACTCGGACTGGGCTCGCGGAGCCCAAATAATGGTTGCAAGGTCTTGCAGGAGCGCCGGTTTTAGACGGCGGCGCGGGCGCTGTCGAGGATGACGTCGCTTTCCTGGCAACGGCCATGCGGCGGCTCCGCGGGTCGACGTCGGCGCCGACGCGGAGGAACAGCCGCGATGGTGGGCGCGAGGGCAGGTCCGTGCTGCAGGTGGCGTTCGGCCTCGGGCACGCGATAAGCTGCCGGTCCGCCATGCATGCCACGAGAGGTCGAATCCGCTTCCATGAAAGCCGTCGTCTTCGAACAATTCCGCCAGCCGCCGCACGGTCCAGACCGTGGCCGACCCGACGCCCGGCCGACGAGGGCGTGGTCATCAAGGTCGAGGCGACCGGGCTGTGCCGGAGCGACTGGCATGGCTGGATGGGGCACGATCCGGATATCGTGCTGCCGCATGTGCCCGGCCACGAACTTGCCGGAACCGTCGAGGCGGTGGGCAGCGCAGGTCTCGCGATGGCGCGTCGGCGACCGGGTCACCGTGCCCGTTCGTCGGCGGGCTGCGGCCATTGCGACGAATGCCATTCGGGCAACCATCAGGTCTGCGAGCAGCAATTCCAGCCCGGGTTTCACCGCCTGGGGCTCGTTTGCCGAATACGTCGCCATCGACTTCGCCGACACCAACCTCGTGGCGCTGCCGGACAGATCTCGACTTCGCCACCGCCGCAAGCCTCGGCTGCCGCTTCGTCACGTCGTTCCGCGCCGTCGTCGACCAGGGCCGCGTCAGGCCGGGCGAATGGGTGGCGGTGCATGGCTGCGGCGGCGTCGGCCTCTCGGCCATCATGATCGCGAGCGCCATGGGCGCGAACGTCGTCGCGATCGACCTGACGGACGAAAAGCTCGCCTTCGCGCGGACGATCGGCGCGGTGGCGACCGTCAACGCGTCGCGCAGACCGAGGACGTGGTCGGCGCGGTGCGGGAGATCACCAAGGGCGGCGCGCATATGTCGATGGACGCGCTCGGCCATCCCGACCACCTGCTTCAACTCGATCGCCAACCTGCGCCGCCGCGGCCGCCACGTGCAGGTCGGCCTGATGCTCGGCGACCACAGCCGCCCGCAGGTGCCGATGGACCGGGTCATCGCCCACGAGCTCGAAATCCTCGGCAGCCACGGCATGCAGGCGTTCCGCTACAGGGCGATGATGGACATGATCGAGACCGGCAAGCTCAGCGCCGCAACGCTCGTCGGCAAGCACATCCGCCTCGACGAGGCGCCCGCGGCCCTGATGGCGATGGACGCGTTCGAGGGCGCTCGGCATCAGCGTGATCACGCGCTTTTGAAGGTCGGCGTTCCGGTGCCTTCGATCCGTCAGCCCCGCTGCGGTCATGCCCGGGCTTGGCCCGGGGTACCCAAGCCTTCAAATCGCACGCAAGGCCTCCGGCGGTGGCGGGTCAGGCCCGGCCATGCCGCGAGTGGCGCGGCAAGGAACGCAGGGTCATGGCTGGGCTTGTCCCGGAGCGTCCGCGCCGCAAGTGGCCGACCCTGAACGCGCGTTCGCACACCCCCGCCGTCATGCCCGGGCTTGACCCGGGCACCCACGCCTTTGTCCGACCTGCACAAGACAGACGTGGGTGGCCGGGGCATGCCCGGCCATGACGGGAAGCGCGCCGACCGAACGAAAAAGACCGCCGCGATCTGCTCGCGACGGCCTTTGGTTTGCCCTTGAAGGAGAGCAAAATTGCGCTGTGGCTTAGGCGACGCCCTCGTCGAGATCGTCCTGCGGTCGGGGTCGCCTGATCGAGGATGCGGTCGGCCAGGAGGCCGGCATTCTGGCGGATGAGGCCCTCGATCTTGTCGGCCACTTCCGGGTTGTCGCGCAGGAACTGCTTGGAGTTCTCGCGGCCCTGGCCGAGGCGCTGGCTGTCATAGGAGAACCAGGCGCCGGATTTCTCGACGATGCCGGCCTTCACGCCGAGATCGATGAGCTCGCCGACCTTCGACACGCCCTCGCCGAACATGATGTCGAACTCGACCTGCTTGAAGGGCGGCGCGACCTTGTTCTTGACCACCTTCACGCGCACCGAGTTGCCGATCGGATCGTCGCGATCCTTCAGGGTCGAGACGCGGCGGATGTCGAGGCGGACGGAGGCGTAGAATTTCAGCGCGTTGCCGCCCGTCGTCGTCTCGGGCGAGCCGTACATCACGCCGATCTTCATGCGGATCTGGTTGATGAAGATCACCATGGTGTTCGACCGCGAGATCGAACCGGTGAGCTTGCGCAGGGCCTGGCTCATCAGGCGGGCCTGCAGGCCCGGCTGCACGTCGCCCATCTCGCCGTCGAGCTCCGCCTTCGGCGTCAGCGCCGCCACCGAGTCGATGACCAGGACGTCGATGGCGCCGGACCGCACCAGGGTGTCGCAGATCTCGAGCGCCTGCTCGCCGGTATCGGGCTGCGAGATCAGGAGATCGTCGAGCGCCACCCCGAGCTTGCGGGCATAGGCGGTGTCGAGCGCGTGCTCCGCGTCGACGAAGGCGCAGACGCCGCCCTTCTTCTGGGCCTCGGCAACCGTATGCAGCGCCAGGGTCGTCTTGCCGGACGATTCGGGCCCGTAAATCTCGATGACGCGGCCGCGCGGCAATCCGCCGACGCCGAGCGCGATGTCGAGACCAAGCGAACCGGTCGAGACGACCTCGATCTCCTCGATCTTCTGATTCTTGCCCAACCGCATGATCGAGCCCTTGCCGAACGAGCGCTCGATTTGAGAAAGCGCTGCATCCAGAGCTTTCGACTTGTCTTTATCCATTGATGAGTTTTCCACCAGTCTCAGAGACGACTGCGACATGACCTGAGCATCCTTATGGCACGGAGGGCTGTTGAGTCTCAACGCGGGTTTGTGAGATAAACGTACCCGGTTTGTTCCCGGGCGCAAGTTCTTTTTTTGTTCTCGTGGATATTATTCCAGAACCGAGGATTTGCAGGCTCCGCGACCCGGAGGATGACGCGGAGCCGGCGGCCGGGGGGCCCCGGCCTTCAGGTCCCGATCACCTGCTTCACGGTCTCCACCAGCTGGCGCAGGCTGAAGGGCTTGGGCAGGAAGTTGAATTCCTCGCCGTCCGGCAGGTTGCGGCGGAAGGCGTCCTCGGCATAGCCGGAGACGAAGATGACCTTGAGGTCGGGATAGAGCTTGCGCAGTTCGCCGAGCAGGGTCGGCCCGTCCATCTCGGGCATCACCACGTCCGAGACGACGAGATCGACCGGCGCGCCGCGCGCCTCGATGATCTGCATCGCCTCGACGCCGGAGGCCGCCTCCAGCACCGTGTAGCCCCGCGCCGAGAGGGCGCGGGAATTGACGGCGCGGACCGGGTCCTCGTCCTCGACCAGAAGGATCGTGCCCTGCCCGGTCATGTCGGCGGCCGGCTTCTTGACCGCCTCGGCCTTGGCGTCCTCCGGCAGTTCATGGCGCCTCGGGAATGTGGCGGGGCATGTAGATGCGGAAGATCGTGCCGCGCCCGAGCTTCGAATCGACGTCGATGAAGCCGCCCGATTGCTTGACGATGCCGAACACCGTCGAGAGGCCGAGGCCGGTGCCCTTGCCCATTTCCTTGGTGGTGAAGAAGGGCTCGAAGATCTTCTCCAGCACGGCTGCCATCCATGCCGGTGCCGGTATCCGACACCTCGACCACCACGTAGTCGGCCGCGGGCATCCCGCTCACATGCAGACGCGCCGCCTCGCTGGCCGGCACGTTGCCGGTGCGGATCACCAGCTTGCCGCCATCGGGCATCGCATCGCGCGCATTGACCGCGAGATTGACCACCACCTGCTCGAACTGGTTCACGTCCGCCTTGACGAACCACAGGTCGCGGCCGTGGCTGAGATCGAGCTCGACCCGCTCGCCCAGAAGGCGCTTCAGAAGCATCGACAGTTCGTAGAGCCGGTCGTTGAGGTTGAGCACCTCGGGCCGCAGGGTCTGGCGGCGCGAGAACGCCAGAAGCTGGCGCACCAGGCTCGCGGCCCGGTTGGCGTTCTGCTTGATCTGCATGATGTCCTGGAAGGACGGATCGGTCGGCCGGTGGTTGGCGAGCAGAAGGTCGCTGTAGCCGATGATCGCCTGCAGCACGTTGTTGAAGTCGTGCGCCACGCCGCCCGCGAGCTGGCCGACCGCGTTCATCTTCTGCGACTGCGCGAGCTGCTCCTCGACCTTGCGGAAATCGGTGGTGTCGAGGGCGTAGAGGATCGCCGCCTCGCCATCCGCCGCGACTGTCGCTCACCGGCGTCACCCAGACGCGCACGGAGCCGCCCTTGTCGCCGGCGGTGTGCAGTTCGAGCGGCGGGATATCGCTGCGGCTTTCGCCGGCGGCCTTCAGGGCCGCCGTCACCTGCGCGCCCTCGCCCGTCGCGGAACGCTTCGGCGATGAGCGGACCCTCGCCGCCTTCGCCGGTGCGCGGCAGCGTGCCGAAGAGGCGCGTGAAGGGCGCATTGGCCTGCAGGATGCGGCCCTGGCGATTGACCGTCGCGATGGCGATCGGCGTGTTGTTGAAGAAGCGCGCGAACCGCACCTCGGCGGCGCGCTGGCCCTCGTCCACATCGAGGCCCGGCGAGCGGTTGAGCACCAGGGTGCGCGACGCCCCCATGGAGCCGTCCTGGCCGAAGGCGATGCGATGATAGAGCCGCACCGGCAGGAACTGGCCGTTGCGGCGGCGCAGGTCGAGATCGAAGGTTTCGGTGCGCACGCTGCCGGGCTCGCCCGAAAACGACGTCATCATCGCCACCACGTTGCGCGGCACCACATCGGCGAGACCAAGCCCGCCGGAGCCGACCTGCGCGAGGTCGTAGTCGAGCCACGAGGCCGAGCGTCGCGTTGAGATAGACGATGTTGCCGTCGGGATCGATCGAGAGGAAGCCGGCCGGCGCGTGATCGAGATAGTCGATGGCGTGCTGCAGTTCCTGGAAGACGTTCTCCTGCCGCTCGCGCTCGTGGGTGACGTCGGCGATGGTCCACAGGGCGGCCTGCGTGCCGTTGCGCGGCAGGGCGCGCACGCGCACCCGGTACCAGCCGAATTCCTGGCGTGCCGTCGAGGGACGGCGAGAGGCGGATTTCCTCCGAGCCGGTGCGGTGCTCGCGGGCGGCCTGGGCGAGGCGGTAGATCGCCTCCGAGACTTCCGGCGCCCCGGTGAACAGCCGCTCGACCGCGCGGATGTCGCCGCCGCTCGAGCCGGCAAGGTCGAGATAGGCCTTGTTGGCATAGACGACGCGGCCGTCGTCCTCGATGACGATGAGGCCGTCCCCGGAGGTGTCGGCCATGAGCTTGGTGATATCGTTGCGGGCCGACTTGCCGCCGAACTGCATGACGCCGATCGCGATGGCGAACAGGAAGAACACGCCCGCCATGGCGAAGAAGGCCAGCAATCCGAGAATGAGCGGCTGCGCCTGGTCGCTTCCGAGATAGCGCAGGCTCAGGATCGCCCCCACGAGGATCGTCGGCGAGCAAGCAGCACAAGGCCGATATGGCCGGGCCGATCGGAGCGGTCGATCGTTTCGCCCGTCGGCGTGTCGCCCTCATAAGCCATGAAAGTTCGATATCCCTGAGGAAGGTGGGCGACGCCGGAAGCGTGCCGAGAATCTGCGAGGTCGATTTCGGCCGCATAGTACACGGAATTTATTGATTGACCTCTAAGGGCCGCACAAGAGCGCATCGTTGTCCCCTGAAAGCCTGATGGCAGCCGGCGAGGTCTGTCCGAATCCATCAGTTGCCGCTGCGGAAAGTCAAAGCTCGATGAGGCGCGCCCGGGGTTTCCGAACCGAAGCCGCGAACGGGCGTTAGCTCCCCTCGAACCGTCGGCATTGTTAACCATCCATTAACCTTGCGGCTTCCCTTGCCGACCGATGTGTTACAAAACCGTTCAGGAATGTGGCCTCTAATGGCCTACGCAACGCTTGAGAGTTCATCGTGCTGTCTCAATTTGGTATCGAAGCGTCACGGGCGGCCCAGTACGTCATCGCTTTCGCGATCATTCTCGTTCTGGTCGCGCTGTTTGGCCTGGTTCTGCGCAAGCTGACCGGCGGCCGTCTCATGATGAACGGCCAGGATCGCTCGCGCGCCCGCCAGCCCCGCCTCGGCGTCGTCGACATCTACGATCTCGACCGCCAGCGGCAGCTCGTTCTGCTGCGGCGGGACAATGTCGAGCACCTGCTGCTCATCGGCGGCCTCAACGACGTGGTGATCGAGACCAACATCGTGCGCGTGGCCGGCGCCCGCATTCCGGCCTCGGCCGTCGAGCAGGGCGCGGAGCGTTTCGAACCGGCGTTCGAGCCGACCCGGCCGCAGGTCGAGACCCCCGGCAGGCCCTCCATCGAGACCCAGCTCGCAGCCCAGCTCGGCTCCTTCATGCGGCGCTCCACCGACGAACCGGCGGAAGACGGAGGCGGCCGCCGCAGCCTCCCCCGCCTCCCGCCATGGCCGGAAACCCCTCGGCCCGAGCCCGTTCTCAGGAGCCTGAGACGCCGGTGTCTGGGCAGCCCCCACGGTTTCGCGGCTTCGAGGTCTCCGCCCGAGGCGCCGGCGGTCCGGCCGGAACAGCGCCCGAGCTACATGCCGCCGATGTTCCAGTCCCGCCCGACGCCCACGCCGCCCGTCGCGCCCGCCCCCGTCAGCCCCCGCCGGCGCCTCCGAGCTTTCCGGCCGAACCCGTGCGGGCGAGCGAAGACGCCTGCGGGCGAGCGCGGCCGCGCCCGATGCGGCGATTCTCTCGGATATGGCCAAGCAGCTCGAGGAAGCCCTGAAGCGCCCGGCGACGCCCGCTCTCGCCGGAGGACGAGCGGACCGAACTCGCTTCCGCCGCCATCGAGGACAACCCGGATCTCGACGGACGACGATCTGCTGGAGCCGCCCACGCTCCCGGCACCCAGCCTGAAGTCGGGACGCCCGTCATCCTCAGCGACGAGGTCAGGTCACCGAGGAAATCGGTGGTCGCGTCGACGCGGACGCCAGCCCGATCGCGGACGCCCGCATGGCGAGCCCGCGCGCGGCGCCGGGAGACCCCGCAGCCGCCGCCTCGCCAAGGCACCCGAAAAGGTCGCCGATCCCTTCTCGGTCGAGGAGATCGAGGCGGAATTCGCCCGGCTGCTCGGGCCGCCCGCTGGATACCGGCAAGAAGGGCTGACGCCGCCACCATCTGGAACGAAAAAAGGGCTCCGCATGCGGAGCCCTTTTTCATGTTTGGCGTGTCGGGGGGCGATCAATCGTCCCGGTAGACCCGCTCGTTGCGCTCGTGACGCTCCTGCGCTTCGAGCGACAAGGTGGCGATGGGGCGGGCTTCGAGCCGCTTGAGCGAGATCGGATCCCCGGTCTCCTCGCAATAGCCGTAGCTGCCGTCGTCGATCCGAGCGATGGCGGCGTCGATCTTGGCGATCAGCTTGCGCTGGCGGTCGCGGGCGCGAAGCTCGATGGCCCGGTCGGTTTCGGAGGAGGCCCGGTCCGCGAGATCCGGGTGGTTCTCGTTCTCGTTCTGCAGGGTGGCCAGGGTTTCCTGGGCCTCCTTCAGGATGTCGCCCTTCCACCGGAGGAGCTTGCGCCTGAAATATTCCCTCTGCCGCTCATTCATGAACGGCTCGTCTTCGGTCGGTCGATAACCCTCGGCGATATCGATATTCGTCATGTGGGCCGTTTTATCCCGATGTACTGTCGCGCCCCTATATACACTCGCGAGGTCGGCCACAACGGCGTTCGGCGCTCACCGTTTTGTCTAATACGGAGGCAGAGGGCCGCACCCTCCTGCCGCGGCGGAGCGCTGCCGCCACCCTCACGCTTCGGCGCCCGAGGTTCGCGTCACTTCAGGTCCGCGAGAGCCTTGGCGATATCCGCCTCGATCGCTGCGGCGAGGGGCTGGCGGTAATGGCCCATATCGAAGAACGGCTCCGGCTCCTGATTCTCCGGCCGCTGGACGCGCCAGTCGACGATCGCCGACCTGTCATGGGCTGCGGGCCGCCTCGGCGATGGCCGCCTTGCAGGCCGCATCGCGATAGGCTGCCTCCGTCCCGGGCGGCGGGAGAGCATTGACGTGTAGCGCGGGGGATGGACCACGATCAGGGCGGTGTCGTCCGGAAGCGCCAGCCGCGACGTCGCGCAGCCTGTCGGCGGCCGGGAAAGCGGCGGCGTCCCTTCCGCGGGATCCCGCTCGAGCCTCGGCGCATTGCGCGTAGGGTCTTGCCTCGAGCGCGCTGTCTCAAGATCGGGATTTCTCGCCTGATTGCGGGCCGAAGCTCGGGTCGTAATCCCAATAGCCATCCGGACGCGCGCGTTCGGCCTTGGGGTCGAACACATAGGCCGACGCGCAGCCCCGCCTCCTCGAGGATGCCGATAGCGCAGCAGACCCCGGAGATATTCCAGCGGGCTCTCGGAATACAGCCAGAGCGGAAACGGATTGTCGGCAGCTGCCGACGGGTCTGACGTGCACCAGGTCAGATCGGCGCTCGACGACCAGGGCCTTGGCGGGACCTGCCGCGGTGGCGGAGGAACCAGTTCGAGAACCGCGAATTGCTCCCTCGGGCCGCTGCCGGGGGTCGAGAGCTGGACGAAGGCAAGCCCGGTCGACGCCTTGAGACGCTCCGGCGACAGCAACTGGATGTGCGAGTTCCCCGATGATCGCCGCGTCGAAGGCCTGGTCCCGGCCCCGGCTCGCCGCCGCGCGTCCAGGGCCCCTGCGGACGCACGCCCGGCTTTGCGAGCAGGGTCGAACGACCGGTGTCATAGGGATCGACCGCATACGCGAAGGCGACGACCGACACGAGAAGCAACGCGGCGCCGCGAGACGAAGCGTGACCGCGAACCGCTTCCAGCCGCGCAGCGTCAGAACTGGAAATAGATGAATTCATAATTCGCATCGTCGCCGATCTTGAACACCACGATTACGAAGAGCACCGCGAAGGCGACCGCGATCCAGCGTCGCGGCGGCATCTTGTGAACGAAGGTCCAGGCGGTCGGGCCGATCACCGCCACGGCGGCCGCCAGCGCGATGGCGCGCCACTTGAAGCGCAACGCCCTCCGCTCCGAGACCCAGCGAGACCCTCGATAGACCCGCAAGGCCGCCTCGAAGCTCGTGGCGCGGAAGAGCACCCAGGTGAGCATGACGAACAGGAAGGTCAGGGCCCAGCCCGAGCAGGCTCGGCATCGACCACCCGGCCTGCCGCCAGAGCACGCCGAGGCCGAGGACGAAGCCGTGCGCCGCGCCCCAGGCGACGAAGGTCAGGCCGGCGCCGTGCCAGAGGCCTCCCAGCGTCATGGTGGCGAACAGAGCCGCGACCTGCATGGCGAGCCCTTTCCGGTTGCCGCCCATGGCGATGTAGAGGTAATCGCGCAGGAACCGCGACAGGGTCATGTGCCAGCGCCGCCAGAAATCCTGCAGCGAGACCGAGCGGTAGGGCGCGTCGAAGTTCTGCGGCAGCACGATGCCGAACAGGAGCGCCAGCCCGAGCGCCATGTCGGTATAGCCCGAGAAGTCGAAATAGATCTGGAACGTGAAGCCGAGCGTCGCCTGCCACGCCTCGCCCGATGCGCGATGGCCTTGCCGGCTTCGGCCGCCTGGAAGACCGGATTCACGTATTCGGCCAGCTGGTCGCCGATGAAGACCTTCTTGGCGAGGCCGCAGACCAGCAGCATCAGCCCGCGCGCAAAGCGCTCGGCCGCGTCCGGCCGCAGATAGGGCCGCTCGTCGAGCTGGTGCATGATCTCGCTCCAGCGCACCAGCGGCCCGGCGAGAACCTGCGGGAAGAACCCGATATAGAGCGAATAGCGGACGAGATCGTAGCGCGGCGCTTTGCCGGCCTTCAGATCCGTCAGGTACATGATGTGATGGAAGGTGAAGAACGAGATGCCGAGGGGCAGCGCGATGTCGTAATGCGGCGGCGCTCAGGCCGGGAACGAGGTTCGCCAGGTCGGCGAAGAAATTGAAATACTTGAAGACCGCCAGCACCACCAGGTTGGCGCCGATGGCCAGCGGAATCAGGACATTGCGGCCGGTGCGGATGAAGCTCTGCGCCACGATCCAGTTGACGAGGATCGAAAGCGCCAGCAGCGGCAGGAAGCGCCAGTCCCAATAGCCGTAGAACACGAACGACAGCAGAACCAGCAGCGGCAGCCGCCAACCCGGCCGGTAACGCTCCACGAGCCAATGGCTGAGGAGCGCGAGCGGCAGGAACCCGAACAGGAAGATGAATGAGTTGAAGAGCATCGCCGCGTGAATTTGGTCGAACGGCGCGCGATCTCCCCCCGCGCCAGGGGGCGGGTTCTTGTGGGCGAATGCGCCGGCGTCGTCAACGCTAGGAAAATAAGACTGCGTTGATCCATCGGTCTCCGCGATGAGCATTTCCAATCGGGTGCCAGACGTCGAAAGGTGCAATCGAGAGTTCGAGGGGAATGTCAGCTTGTTTCGAATTGAAGGCGATGACCGGCAGCGCCGCGATTTCGCCCTTAGCTCAACTCTCTCCCTCAGAAGCTCGACCTTGGTAAACGCGCCGGCTCCTACTCATCCTCAATCGTGTAGGAAAAATCCTTCAGCGTGGAAACGAGTTCGACCTGTCTGGACGTTCCGGTTTTTTGCAACAGCCGCTTGATATGGAGGCGTACGGTTTCCGGCTTGATCCGCAAGGACTCCCCGATGACCGTCGTGTCATTCCCCTCTGCCAGAGCTACAGCGACGCGCGATTCGGCGGCCGTAAGGCCCAGGATCTGCTGCAACAAATTGGGGTCGGGCAGTTTTTTCTCGGCGGGATCGGAAATCAGCAGGACTGCGCGCGCGCTCTGAAAAAACTCGTTGGGGGAACCTGCGAGCGGCGCGCCCTGGACGAGGAGCGGCGGTTTGCAGTCACGCGCGATTCTCACTGCCAGGGCCGGGGTCCCACCGCCCGCGATCTTCGGGCCCAAAAGATGCGCAATCAAATGCTTGAGCCGGGGTCTGGAATCCGTTGCCCGAGCGCGCAACATCCCGCCCTCTATGGCGAAGGCATCGTCAAAAAGGCTCCGCGCCTTGCTATTGAGGTCCAAAACCTTCCCCGAGGCAGCCAGGAGAATGGCAGCCGCGCCGATACGATCCAGCGCGTCCAGCATTCCCGACGCGTGCGCGCCGTTCATCGTATCCGCGAGAAAAAGAGCGCGTTGGAGATGAGGAAGGATTGACCGTATGCCGGCCAGTTCGGTTGCGTCGAACTCCGGACGACCAGCTTTTCTTTCGATCGAAAAAACAACCGGGGTGGATGAACTCGGATAGAGCATCGCGCCGGCAAACGGTCCAAAACCATTCCTTCGAATAAAATCCGAATTGAATGGATTGTTGATCATCTCCGTCTCATCAAAAATATGCCGCTCGGTGAAAAGATTTGTGCGCGAGGCGGACCGGCTCACGATGCGTTTGAGGCGATCGTTTCTGTCGTGCCAGTCCTCTCGGACATATTCCGACGCAAGCCCGTCAATGCCCTCGGACCACAGGAGCCTCATAGGTTCACCGGACGGCGAAATGAAAGCCGCGCCCTCGGCTTTGAAATGAAGACTTATTTCGTGAAATACCGTGCGCCAAAGATTTGGATTCTGCACAGATTTATAAATTCCCTCGATGATATGTTCGCGACTGTCAGGAAAGGGCATTTGAGGTCTCTGCGTCTCACTGGCCTGATAAAATGTTTGGCTACGTCTCCCTATCATACTTTGTGGTTACTCAACGGAAATCTATCCCAGATGGGGCATGTGCCTCTCGACGGTCAGCAATAGAGAAGGCTGAGACCCGTTCGAGAGGAATTGTGTAATATCATGGCGAATAAAATCTACGTCGATGCGTCGGTAACTGCGTCTGGGAATGGTTCGACCAAAGCTTCAGCTTTCAAGACAATTGGGGAAGCCCTGGCGGCGGCGTTGGCTGGTGATACGATCATCGTCGGCAACGGTACTTACGATGAAAACCTGAAGATTGATCGGGCAGTTGAACTGATTTCGGAGAATGGCGCTGGCGCAACATCGATCGTCGGGTCGATTACGGCTGGGTCATTGGGCACCGTCCACGTGACTTCCGGGCGTCGGCAACGTTACGATTGGCGCGCTGAATCATGGCTTCACCATTGAGGGATATGACGTAGCAACGCCTGGTTATCGAGCAAAACGCGGCAGTCTATCTCCAGGGCGACGGCGATACCGTCACCAACGGCCTTCATTGTGCGCACGGGACGGTCGACCGGCGACCGCTTCCGTGGCGTGGTCACAGCCATCGGAGGAGTTGCCCATCTTCGCGGTCCAGACAATCGTTGACCGGCTGGGCAACAGGCACCTATCTCAATCCCGGCGCCACCGGCACGGTGACGGGGAACGTGTCTCCGGAAACTATGTCAGCATCTCCAGCACGGGCCGAAGGCGTAACAATTCAGGCAACACCTTGACGGACCGTCTCGAACAGTGGCTCGGGTCACCGGGAGCCATCTTCGGTCTCGCCGCGCTTCTGAACAGCAACACATTCACGAATAGCCCCGCTGAGCGGCCGGGTCTTCGTCTGCGGCGACGGGGAGAACCAGACCATTACCGGTTCCTCGGCTGCCGACCAAATCGACGGCGGCGCAGGCACCGACGGTCCGATTTACGAAGCCGGTGCGGTGATCGGCGCGATACCCTCGGCAACTGGACCGTGAAGGTCGGCGGCGTGACCGTTACGCTCGTCAATGTGGAAAAAATGGTCATCGCTCGCAAGACCTATCTGCTCGTCGAGAGCGACGGCAATGGCGGCTACGGCAACGTGGCGGCGCGGTTGCGCGGCAAATGACGGCGACACCATTCTTGTCGCGTCCGGCACCTATGCGGAGACGGTGTCGTCAACAAGGACGTCACCATTCTCGGGCGCCAATGCCGGAAATCTCGGGTCGAGCGCAGCGCGGACCCGAATCGACCATCAACGGTGGAATTCACATTCTGGCAAGTGGTGTCACGCTCGATGGACTGAAAGTTGTCGAGGGTGGTGCGGTCGGCGAAAGTGCTGGTGTGTTCGTCCAGGGTAACGGCGCTACCATCACCAACAGCCTCTTGTGCGCTCGGGAGACGTTGACGGCGACGGCTACCGTGGCGTCGTCACAGCCATCGGCGGAGTTTCCGATCTTGCGGTGACAAACAACGAGATGACGGGCTGGGCGACCGGCACCTTTATCAATCCCGGAGCCACCGGCACCGTGACAGGCAACGTTTACAGCGGAAACTATGTCGGTCTCTCAAGCGAAGGGCCCAGACGGCGTAACCAACAGAACAACACCTGTTGAAGGGAGCGTGCTCGAGCAGGTGGGCGTGGGTGTATACACCGGGCTGTCTATCGTCGATGTCGCGGCGCTAATACTCATCCTATCGGGAACCCCCGGTATATCGTCAATCTACAGCCCCGCGAACGGCGAAGTGTTCCAGTGTATGGTACCGCGGAGAACTCAGGAACCTTTATCGGATTCCTCCAGGGAGGCCCAGGCGACCTGATCCTCGGCGGAGCCGGCGACGATACGGTCATCTACGGTGGCAACAGCGCCGATTACGATGTAACTAAAGGTTACGGGCGCCATTGCAATCTCGGACCGCGTAACCGGTAAGAAACGGATTTCCTTGCCGAGGTGGAATTCTTCCAATTCGCCAACGGGAAGGTGAGCCTTGCCACTTTGGAAGCGAATGCGGCCCCGACTTCCGTCTCGATCTCGGCAAGCCTTATTGCTGAGAACGCGGCAAATGGTGCCGTGATCGGATCACTCACCACTGTCGATGGCAACGCGGACGACATCCACTCCTACGAACTGTTGGACAACGCCGGGGGCCGCTTCGCACTTGTGAATGGCAGCCTCGTCGTCGCCAACGGAACGTTGCTCGACTACGAGCAGGCGGCGAGCCATCAGATCACGGTCCGGGCGACAGATATCTCCGGAGCTTCCGTCTCCAAGGTGCTGACCATTTCGTTGTCCGATGTCTTGAATGAGAACGTCACCGGTACGTCGGGCTCCGACCATCTCGTCGGCGGCAAGGGTAATGACAGGCTCGACGGCGGTGCCGGAAACGACGTCCTCTCGGCGGGTGCCGGTAACGATCGGCTGAGTGGCTTCTCCGGCAACGACGCATTGTTCGGCGGCGCCGGCAATGACCGGTTGAGCGGCGGTTCCGGCAACGACAAACTCTATGGCGGCCTGGGACGCGACGTGTTGACGGGCGGCAGCGGCCGGGACGCGTTCGTGTTCGACACCAAGCCGAACAAGAAAACGAACCTCGACACGATCACCGACTTCAACGTGAAGAACGACTCGCTTTGGCTCGACAACGCGATCTTCAAGAAGCTCGGCAAGGGAACGCCGGACAAGCCCGTCAAGCTGAAGAGTGACTATTTCAGCACCGACGGCGCGAAGGACGGGAACGACTACGTCCTCTACAACAAGAAAAACGGCATCGTGTACTACGACGAGGATGGGTCGGGCTCGAAGAAGGCCGTCGAGATCGTCAAGCTCGATAAGAATTTCAATCTCACCTACAACGACTTCTTCGTCATCTAGAGTTGTCGTCTCACTCAATCAGCCGCCCCCCGAGTGGGGGCGGCTTTTTTTATGTCAGCCATATGTCACGGCGTTGGCATCGGCTCCGATGCCGCTCGCGCCCGGTTCTACAATTCCCCCGCCACGTCGCCGATCTTCGGCGTGTCTTCGCGGATGAAGGGGAG
>CAWINL010000005.1:0-111732 GCA_963837375.1 uncultured Alphaproteobacteria bacterium
AGGATCTGTTTCGACATGTGATGAACTCCTCTTTCTCTAAATCGAGGAGCTAACGGCAAACTTATTCTGTGGTTCCGCCGAAAAAAGTCTGCCGAGCTGTGCGGAACCTGGCGAAACGTTGCTTTCCTGGTCTTTCAGATGCTGCGAATCACCTCTTCAAACTCAAGCTTGTAGCCCACGCTTGCAAGTTGCGGTTTTAGGCCCCGGCAGACCCGTCGGTCCGAATTGTCCCGAGACAATTTGCCGTGCCGGCTTGGGCAGCAGCGACTTCTCCTGCTAAATAGATATTGTATCGGAATCGCTCGGACTTCGCTCGGGCTTCATGAATGCCTTAATCAGGAGTAAGGCATGAACGTGCTGGTCTTTGCTTCACGGAAGGGTGGCTCTGGAAAGAGCACGCTCGCCGCGCACCTCGCGACCTACATCGCCAGCCCAACGCGCCGAACGCTCCTGATCGATGCCGATCCTCAAGGTTCGCTGTCGTTCTGGCACAAGATTCGCGGCAAGGAAATCCAGCGCTCCGGCACGGCGTCCGCAACCTCGCCGAAACTGTCAAGGCGGCGAAGCGCGATGGATACGAATGGGTTCTCATCGATACGCCGCCGGACAAATCTCAGCCGCGGTGGCGGAGGCCATCAAACAGGCGACCTCGTGATCATCCCCATGCGGCCCGGAGTTTTCGACATCGCCGCGGTGCAGGACACGGTCGAATTGTCCCGCGAGCTTCGCAAACCTTACGCGGCGGTCATCAACGGCGCACCGCCGAAGCGCACAATCAGGAAGTCGCGATCGTGGCCGATGCACGCGGGGCGCTGAACGCGCTGAAAATCCCCGTCTGGGCCAGGCCAGGTGACCCATCGGGCCGATTTCTCGCAAGCACTGACGGAGGCGAGGGCGCCGAGGAATTCGAGCCGGGCTCGCAGGCGGCAGAGGAAATGGAGCGTCTTTGGGTGGCGATCGACCGGTCCATGAAGGCTGTTCACGGTGCCTACGCTCGTGGAGCCCGCAGCGCCGCCTAAACCCTTCCGGCGCCATATCCCACAAATGAGGGCTCGCCGCGAAGCGACTCGCGGCGAGCCTTTTTTCTAGTCAGGCGGTGGCGAGCGCCTGGTCGAGGTCGGCGATCAGATCGGCCTGTCCTCGAGGCCGATGGACAGGCGGACCACCTCCGGCCCGGCGCCGGCCTGGGCCTGCTGCTCGTCCGTGAGCTGGCGGTGGGTGGTGGAGGCCGGATGGATCACCAGCGAGCGGGTGTCGCCGATATTGGCCAGGTGCGAGAACAGCTTGAGGTTCGACACCAGCTTCACGCCCGCCTCGTAGCCGCCCTTGAGGCCGAAGGTGAAGACCGCGCCCGCGCCCTTGGGCAGTATTGCTGCGCCAGCTCGTAGTAGTGGTCGTCCTGCAGGCCCGGAAAGCTGACCCACGCGACCTTGTGGTGGGCGGCGAGATGGGTCGCCACGGTGAGCGCGTTGTCGGAGTGACGCTGCATGCGCAGCGGCAGCGTCTCGATGCCGGTCAGGATCAGGAAGGCGTTGAACGGCGAGAGGGCGGGCCCGAGATCGCGCAGCCCAGCACCCGGCAGGCGATGGCGAAGCCGAAATTGCCGAAGGTCTCGCCCAGCACCATGCCGCCATATTCGGGCCGCGGCTTGGAGAGCATCGGGATAGCGATCGTCGCCCGCGAAGTTGAAGGAGCCGCCATCCACGATGACCCCGCCGATGGAATTGCCGTGGCCGCCCAGGAACTTGGTGGCGGAATGCACGATGATGTCGGCGCCGTGCTCGAAGGGCTTGATGAGGTAGGGCGACGCCATCGTGTTGTCGACGATGAGCGGCAGCCGGTGCTTCTTGGCGATGGCGGCGATCGCCTTGATATCGACGATGACGCCGCCCGGATTGGCGATCGATTCGATGAAGATCGCCTTCGTCCTGGGCGTGATGGCCGCCTCGAAGGTGGAGGGATCGTCCGGATCGGCCCAGGCGACGTTCCAGCCGAAATTCTTGAACGTGTGGGTGAACTGGTTGATCGAGCCGCCATAGAGCTTGTTGCCGGCGACGAATTCGTCGCCCGGCTGCATCAGGGCATGGAACACCAGGACCTGGGCGGCGTGGCCCGAGGCGACCGCGAGCGCGGCCGTGCCGCCCTCGAGCGCCGCGACCCGCTCCTCCAGCACCGCGCAGGTCGGATTGCCGATGCGCGAATAGATGTTGCCGAAGGCCTGAAGCCCGAACAGCGAGGCGGCATGATCGACGTCGTCGAACACGAACGACGTCGTCTGGTAGATCGGCGTCGCCCGGGCGCCCGTGGCCGCGTCGGGGGCCGCGCCCGCGTGGATGGCAAGGGTGTCGAAGCCGGGCAAACGGTCGGTCATGGCGGCGTCCTCTGTGATGTCGCGAAGAATTTGTTCTATTTAAAGAACGAATCGTTCGTCGGTCAAGGGAAGCGGTTGCCGTAGACATGCCGGTGCGATCGAGCCGAAATGCTGTCGACGTGAGCCGCGTTCCGTTCCGATCCGGCGTTGCGGGTTCCCTCGCGGCCCCGGATGCTGGACATCTGGGGCGATTGAGGCTGAGTTTCTGAAAGCCTTTACCTGACATTACGGGCTTCTTCGAGCTCAGCATCCGCGAGTTGATGCCCTGCCAGGAGATTTCCCCCGAGAGGCGCCCGAACTCGATCTTCGGGCAGCGGTCCATCACGACCTTGACGCCCCTTCGCCTCCGCGCGGGCGGCCGCTGCGTCGTTGCGCACGGAGAGCTGCATCCAGATCACCTTGGGCAGGGGATCGAGGGCCAGCGCCTCGTCGGTGATCGGGCCGGCGGCCTCCGAGTTGCGGAAGATCTCGACCATGTCGAGGGGAACCGGAACGTCGGTCAGGCTGCCATAAACCTTCTGGCCGAGCAATTCGCCGCCCGCGAGGCCGGGATTGATGGGAATGACCTTGTAGTCGCGCTCGAGCAGGTATTTCGTGACGATCCAGCTCGGGCGCGCCGGGTTGTGCGACGCGCCGACGAGCGCGATGGTCTTGACGCTCTGCAGGATGCCGCGGAGGTAGTCGTTCGGATAATTGTCGTGGTTCATGGGCAGACCGTATGGGAGAGGCGAGGGCAGTTCAATGGACAAAGAGGGCCGATGACGACGCCTGACCCATCATGAGTCTGGACGAATTGCGCGCCTTCCTGGACGCCGAGTTTCCGCAGATCCATTTCGGTGGGCGGACCTACCATCTGGAGGAGGTGGGGCCGCTCTCCGCACGGGTGCGGATGGATTACCACGAGCGGCACCTGCGGCCCGGCGGGACGATCTCGGGCCCGCCATGATGGCGCTGGCGGACCTCGCCCTCTACGCGGCGATCCTCGCCCAGATCGGGCCGGTGGCCCTGGCGGTGACCACGAATTTGAGCTTCAATTTCCTGCGCAAGCCCGCCCAGCGGGCGCTGATCGCCGAATGCCGGCTGCTCAAGCTCGGCAAGCGGCTGGCGGTCGGAGAGGTCTTGATGATGTCGGAAGGGGATCCGGCGGTCGTCTGCCAGGCCACCGGGACCTACTCGATCCCCGCTCGGAATAATGCGGTATCATGATACCGCAGCCTGAAAGTGCTTATGATTGCTGGCTTTCGGCGGCGTTTGCGCGCTACGAAATACATTGACAGCGAGCGCGCGCCTCCACTACACCCCGCCCCATCGACCGCCGCGCATCGCGGCGGTTTCTTGTTTCTAAACCTGAGCCCTCAAAAGCTCCAATGGGATACAGCGCGATGAAGACTACTTCGCTGAAGCCCGCCGAGGTCGAGAAGAAGTGGGTCGTCATCGATGCGAAGGGCCTCGTCGTCGGCCGTCTCGCTTCGGTCGTCGCCATGCGCCTGCGCGGCAAGCACAAGGCCAGCTACACGCCCCACGTCGATTGCGGCGACAACGTCATCATCATCAATGCCGACAAGGTGGTGTTCACCGGCCGCAAGCGCGAGCAGAAGGTGTATTACCACCACACCGGCTATGCAGGCGGCATCAAGGAGCGGTCGGCCAAGTTCATTCTCGAAGGCCGCTTCCCGGAGCGCGATCGTCGAGAAGGCCGTCGAGCGCATGCTTCCCCGCGGCCCGCTCTTCCGCCAGATCCTTGGCAACCTCCGCGTCTACAAGGGCGCCGAGCATCCGCATGCCGCGCAGCAGCCCGAAGCGCTCGATGTCGCCATCCTCAACCGCAAGAACGTGAGGAGCTAAGTAATGGCGACCCTTCAGTCCCTCGCCGATCTCGGCCAGAGCGCCGAAGCCGTCGCTCCGGAAGCTCCGAAGCACGTCCAGAAGGTCGACGCCCAGGGCCGCGCCTACGCGACCGGCAAGCGCAAGGACGCGGTCGCCCGCGTCTGGATCAAGCCCGGCTCGGGCAAGATCGCCGTCAACGGCCGCGCGCTCGAAGTCTATTTCGCGCGTCCCGTGCTGCGCATGATCCTGAAGCAGCCGCTCGGCATCGTGAACCGCGACGGCCAGTACGACATCATCGTCACGGTCAAGGGCGGCGGACTGTCGGGCCAGGCCGGCGCCGTGCGTCACGGCATCTCCAAGGCGCTGACCTATTTCGAGCCGGAGCTTCGCGGCCCGCTCAAGAAGGGCGGCTTCCTGACCCGCGACTCGCGCGTCGTCGAGCGCAAGAAGTACGGCAAGAAGAAAGCCCGCCGCAGCTTCCAGTTCTCGAAGCGCTAAGCGATTTCCTAAGAGTTTCAAAGGCGGCCTGCGGGCCGCCTTTTTTGTTGGAGCCGCCCTCCCTGGGCCCGCATCCGCGCCCCCCCACGCGGCACCTGCCGTTTCCAACGGAACGTGATTTACATCTAACTAAACGTTATGAAATAACATAATTGGAGCCTGAGAGAGACCTGCATGGAGCCCTTCGACCACGACCAAAGAACGCTGTTCCGATACGCCCCTGGACGATGAGGATCTGCTCAGTGGTCAGTTTTGGGGCGAGTTGACGGGCTTTCATGGTGATCGCCAAGGCGAAATCGTTCAATCGGGCGGCCGAGGTCCTCAGCACCAGCCATCCAACGGTCAGCCGACAGGTGAATCGGTTGCAGGATGCACCTGGGGTCCCAGATCTTCGTCACCCACGCGCAACGGCATCACGCTGTCCATGCGAAGGGTGCAAGCGCCGCGACGACTCTGACCGAAGCTTGATCATTCGCTCTATGCGCTGACCAACGACCTGAAGGCCGAAAGCAAGGATGCAGAGGGGATCGTACGGGTGAGTATCACAGACGGGCTCAAGACCTTTTTCATCGCGCCGGCGATGTCCACCTTTGCGGCGGAACATCGCAAGATTCAGCTTCATCTCAAAACTCGGTCAATGTCGTCAATCTGAGCGAGAATCAGACCGATCTGATGATGGGATTTAACCCAATCGACGCAGCCGACATCTCCTTCGGCAAGCTGGGTTATCTACACTTTATCCCGATCGTGGCGAAGCCCTACATCCAGCAACACGGGATACCGAAGCGCACGGACCTTCGTCAGACACCATTTCCTGCAATGGGAACATCATACGGCGAAGACAGGGTTATGGCGATCCTGGAACGACGCTGTGGAGCAGGGGATCGTCGTTCACTACTGCGACACGCCGATGGCCTATGGCATGCTGGTGAAAGCCGGGCTCGGGATCGGACTGCTGGGCTACTACACGGCGCTAGAACGCGATGCCGTTCCGCTTGACCTGGACATCCGAATGTCTGTCCCGCTCTACGCGCTGGCCCTGACCGAGCGCCTGAGCCACGACCGGTCAGGATCGTCTTCGCCTGGCTCTGCGAGATGTTCGGACCGGCCGAACCCTTGGTTCGGCCGGAACTTCGCTTGAATCCAGTTCCCAGCCGGTTCGATACTGGGATCAAGATGCTCTTCAATCTTTAGCGGCCGTTGGAGATGAAGCCGGCTGATGCTTTCCGAAATGGCCAGATAGCGGTTCCCGGTATCTTCAAACACTTCGCCAGTTCGAGGGGCACCGTCCTGCCCGGCATCGAGCAGCAATTTCTGGAACATTGCCGTGTGGAGCGTGACCAACTCCTGAAGCTGGGTGCGAAAATAATCCATGATCAATTCTCTCGCTTGCGGTAGGGGATTTGCGAACACTCTTGGCTGTCCCGCCTGTTCATGGTTCGGCCGCCGCCTCATACTCGGAGTGCGAATCCCAGAACCCTTCGATGCGGAAGAGCACGGTCGCCTCGGTCTCGACGGTGATCGCGTTCCGTGGCGGCACTAGCTCCTTCACGAGCTCGAGATAGGGCTCGTCATGACCTTCGAAGAAGAACAGGTTCCTTGGCCGACACTTGCTTGAAGCCCAGAAGCGCGCGCCAGAGCCGGGCGTATATCGGCTTCGCATGCGTGATGACCTTGTCGTAACCCTTGCGGCTGATGTGATCGAAGATGAACTCTGCGCAACGTTTGATTATGCGCGGGTTGCGCCATTCTTTACGGAAGCTCGTCCGCTCCATCTTTGCGAAGTCTTTGAACCACCGTATACGAGCCGTGCCGACTGGCTCGGAGCCGGCGTAAACGATGATGTGGGTCGCCTGATAATCGTTGCCGTCGAAGGTCTGCCGCGCCGCGACCCCATGCTCCTCCATGAAGCAGATCGCCCGGATGGCAAAGGCGTGCAGGAGTTGTTCGGGGGGGGCGACAATTTCGGCTCGGATGAGATTGTCGTGGGAGACCGTCCCGTGACTTTCCGGTTCCATGGCAAATCCTTGCGTTTATTGGCGTTGCGCTCAGGAAACATGCCGTCGGACCGGCTTGATAGTGGCTAAGATGTTTTGTGGTTCTACATCAGCGTTGAAGGGAGGATGTTTTGGCTGAAAGCAATGATGGTGTCGCACTCTGCTGGGGTGAGCTATCCGGGAGGCGGTAGACCGATGCGTCGATGACATGGCGCGCCTGCAATCCTACGTGTTGGAACGGATTGCGGGTCTTCCTGGCCACAAACGGGAAAGTCTGAACACCGAGTTCAGCCGGATCCTGGCCTTCCGGATGTGGGTTCGCCCCCGAGTTCTGCACTGAGGGCAACAAGCGCGGACAAAGATGCAGAAGACACCTGGTGACGCTGACCGCCACATCGGTCAAAGAACTCGCCTGCCGCGAAAGATGATCGGCATGAGCCAGGAGACACTTGGCGAGCGTCTGGGGCTGACCTTTCAGAAGCTTCAGAAATATGAGAAAGGTACGAACCGAGTTGGCGCCGGGCGGCTCTACGACATCAGCAATGTGCTCAACGTACACGTGTCGTTCTTTTACGAGGGGCCTCCGACGATCGGCAAGGACAGTTCGGCTTCTCAATATCTGGCGGGCCTGACGGATCGCGAAAGCTGGCGCGTTGCGCGAGCCCTGTCGCAAATCGAAAACAATTCCGTGCGCGGGAAGCTGGTCGACCTGATGGAAGCGCTTGCTCGCGACTGAAAAGGGGCTTTGCGCACCTCCGGTCGCGAATGGCTGCGCTCCTCGCGTGAGGGCCAGGGCCACCGCCGCCGGCGCGACCATTGACACAACGCGACTTTCGCCACTACAGAATCTCTATGAAACAGCTCGATCACCCTCCGACGCCGACCGGCGCTCCCGCCGCGCGAGCGCGATGACGGCTGTCCGAGCCTGATCGTAAGCCGCGCCCGGAGCGCGGCTTTTTTTATGCTCTCGGCCCTATCTGTTCCCGATCAAGCAGCCGTCAGACCGACAGACGACGGGAAATCGGCGATGACCACCAGCCACGAAAGCGCAAGCGCAGCCCAGACGCACGCGACCGTTTTCATCGACGGGGAGGCCGGCACCACCGGCCTTGGCATTCGCGACCGTCTGCGGCAGGTCGCGGGGGTCACCGTCGCGAAGCATCGCGCCGGAACTTCGCAAGGATCCCGCCGCCAAGCGGGAAATCCTGCGGGAGGTCGATCTGGTCGTGCTTTGCCTTCACGACCAGGCGGCGCGCGATACGGTCGCGCTCGTGGACAGCCTTGGGCGGGAAGGGGCCCCGGATCATCGACGCCAGCTCCACCCATCGGGTCACGCCCGGCTGGGTCTACGGCTTCCCGGAACTTGCGCCCGGCCAGCCTGAACTGATCGCCAAGGCCGATCGGGTCGGCAATCCCGGCTGCTATCCGACCGGCGCCATCGCGCTGTTGCGGCCGTTGATCGATGCGGGCCTGGTTCCGGCGGATTATCCCGATCACCGTCAACGCGGTCAGCGGTTATACCGGCGGTGGGCGGCCGGCCATCGAACTCTTCGAATCGGGCGCGGCGCCGGCCTTCGAGCTCTACGGCCTCGGCTTCGAGCACAAGCACCTGCCCGAGCTGCAGACTCTTCGCCGGGCTGACCCGTCGGCCGATTTTCGTGCCCTCGATCGCGAATTTCCGGCAGGGCATGCTCGTCAGCGTCCCGCTGCACCTCGATACTGCTGCCCGGCAAGCCGTCGGCGCAGGATCTCGAGGCGGCGCTTGACGCGCCTATTACGCCAAGGGCGGCAACGTCTCGGTGGTCGCCGACCGTCGACGGCGGCGTGGTCGAGCGGATCGAGCCGGAAGAACTGAACGACACCGACCGGCATGGAGCTGCGGGTGTTCTCGCAACGCGACCTATCCCCACGCGGTGCTCGTCGCGCGGCTCGACAACCTCGGCAAGGGGGCGTCCGGCGCCGCGGTGCAGAACATCCGGCCTGATGCTCGGGCTGGCCTGACGATTCGGGCTGGCGCGCCGGGCAGCCATGCGCCCGGCACGGTTCCGCGATTTGCGAATGATGGCCTAAACCCTTAAGTCATGCTTCATGCGCATCCTGCGCCGATCTCGCTCAAGGATTCACGATCCATGGCCGTCGTTCTCGACCTGTTGAACAGGGATACCCGTCCCCGCCATCCGGAAAAGGCCCACCGGCCCGGACCAGCCCGTTCGCAGCGCAAGCCCGACTGGATCCGCGTGAAGGCGCCGGGCTCGCCGAAATGGGCCGAGACCAACCGGATCGTGCAGCGAGAACAAGCTCGTCACCGTCTGCGAGGAGGCGGGCTGCCCCAATATCGGCGAGTGCTGGGAGAAGAAGCACGCCACCTTCATGATCATGGGCGAGATCTGCACGCGCGCCTGCGCCTTCTGCAACGTGCGGACCGGCATGCCGCAGGCGCTCGATCCCAATGAGCCCGAGAACGTCGCCATCGCCGTCGCAGAAGCTCGGCCTCGAGCACGTGGTCATCACCTCGGTCGACCGCGACGATCTGGCCGATGGCGGCGCGCAGCATTTCGCCGACGTGATCCGCGCGATCCGGGCGCGCTCGCCGAAGACGACCATCGAGATCCTGACGCCGGACTTCCTGCGCAAGGACGGCGCGCTGGAGATCGTCGTCGCGGCCAAGCCCGACGTCTTCAACCACAACCTCGAGACGGTGCCGTCGAAATACCTCAAGGTCCGGCCCGGCGCGCGCTACTTCCACTCGATCCGGCTGCTGCAGCGCGTGAAGGAAATCGACCCGACCATGTTCACCAAGTCGGGCATCATGGTCGGCCTCGGCGAGGAGCGGAACGAGGTGCTGCAGCTGATGGACGATCTGCGCTCGGCCGACGTGGATTTCATGACCATCGGCCAGTACCTGCAGCCGACCAAGAAGCACCATCCGGTGATCCGCTTCGTCACGCCGGACGAGTTCAAGGCCTTCGAGACGATTGCCTACGCCAAGGGCTTCCAGCTGGTCTCGTCCAGCCCGCTGACCCGCTCGTCGCACCACGCCGGCGAGGATTTCGCGAAGCTCAAGGCGGCGCGTCTGTCGAGGCTCGCCTGAAGGCACCGAACGCGATGCAGCGCATTCTCGTGATCGGCAGCCCGGGCGCTGGGAAAAGCACCTTGGCGCGGCGCCTTGCCGAAAGCCTGGCCTTGCCCGCTCATCCATCTCGACCGGGAGTATTTTGGTCCCGGCTGGACGATGCCCGCGAAAGACGCGTGGCGTGCCCGCGT
Source organism: uncultured Alphaproteobacteria bacterium (assembly GCA_963837375.1). Lineage (GTDB taxonomy): Bacteria > Pseudomonadota > Alphaproteobacteria > Rhizobiales > Beijerinckiaceae > Microvirga. Next base: position 9,958 of record CAWINL010000005.1, read on the forward strand.
GTCCGAGCTGGTCGCGCGGCCGTCCTGGGTCATGGACGGCAATTACGCCAGCACGTTCGATATCCGCGTTCCGCGCGCCACCACCGTCATCTGGCTGGATGTTCCGCGCTGGACTCTGCCTGCTGCGGGTCACTTGGCGCGTCCTGCGCCATTTCGGACGGCAGCGGCCGGATCTTCGGTCCGGATTGTCCCGAACGTTTTGATCTCGTCCTTCATGCGCTGGATCTGGAACTATCCGCGACGCATAGGGCGCGCCAAGACCAAGCGGATGCTGAAGCGACTGCGGCCCGACCAGCAAGCCTATATCGTGCGGACTCGCGCCGATATCGCGACGCTCGAATCCCGACTCCTGCCGACCTCCGAGGCCGCCTGATCATGCCGACATTCCGATCCACGCGTCAGGTAAAACACAGCGCAGCGGAGATGTTCGCGCTCGTCGCCGACGTGGAGCGCTATCCGGAATTCGTGCCGCTCTGCGAGAGCCTGCGGGTGGTGCGCCGGGCGCAAAGCGGCGAGGGGATCGAGACCATCGTGGCGGCCATGAGCGTCGGCTACAAGGCCATCCGCGAGAGCTTCACCAGCCGGGTCGAACTCGACCATCCCCGCTTCGCATCGACGTGGAATATGTGGACGGGCCCTTCAAATATCTCGAAAATCGCTGGACGTTCCGCGAACACTCCGGGCGGAAGCGAGGTGGGGTTCTACATCAATTACGAATTCAAGAGCTTCGCGCTCGGCATCCTCATGGGAGCCGTCTTCGACAAGGCGTTCAGAAAATTCGCCGAAGCCTTTGAAGAACGGGCGAATTTAGTCTATTCGCGAGATCAAACTGCGCGCTGCCAGTCCGGGTCAGGTCGAGTGAGACGGCGCCTGCGCAGGCCCCAGCGCGCTTTCCATCAACCCGATCGCGTCCTCGACGGCCCGAGAGCGCGGATGGCCTGGCGACCGAGATCGCCATAGCGTCGGGCCAGCGCCACGCGTCTCCGTGCCTGCTGCGCCAGCGCCAAGTGCACCAAGTCCGACCGGCTTTTGTTCGCTGCCGCCACCGGGGCCCGCGACGCCGGTAATCGACACGGCGACGTCGGCGCGGGAATTGCGCAGCGCCCCTTCGGCCATCGCCCGCGCGACCGGTTCGCTCACCGCGCCATGCGTGTCGATGAGATCCGGCGGCGACGCCCAGCATCTCGATCTTGGCCTCGTTGGAATAGGTCACGAAGCCCCGTTCGACCACGGCCGACGAGCCGGGAATTTCCGTCAGCAGCGCGGCCACGAGGCCGCCGGTGCAGGATTCGGCCGTGGCGATCTTCCAGCCTCTCGCCTCATAGGCGCGAAGAAGTGCTGCGGCGCGGTCTTTGAAGTTCGGGTGTCATCGATCGACCTCCGGCAGACGGATGGTGGCGGCGGCCTGAGCGGCAATTCCTTCGCCGCGGCCGGTGAATCCAAGCTTCTCGGTGGTTGTCGCCTTGACCGAAACCTGATCGATCCGAAGCCCGGCGATCTCGGCGATCCGCGGCACGGATTGCCTCGCGGTGGGGCCCGAGCTTCGGCCGCTCGCAGAGGAGGGTCGCGTCCAGATGGTCGACGATGCCGCCTCTCTCGCGCACCAGCGCGACGGCGTGCGCGAGAAAGCGGTCCGAAGAGGCGCCGCGCCATTGCGGGTCGCTGGGCGGGAAGTGCGTGCCGATATCCCCGTCCGCCAAAGCCCCGAGGATCGCGTCCGTCAGGGCGTGCAGGATCACGTCGCCGTCGGAATGCGCCTCGACACCGCGATCATGGGCGATCCGCACGCCGCCGAGCCAGACATGATCGCCTTCCGTGAAGGCGTGAACGTCGAAGCCGGTGCCCAAACGTGTCAGCAAGGCCATGGCGCGTCCTTTCAGGCGATCCTCGGCGGCTTGAACGTCCGCCTGATGGGTCAGTTTCACGTTTCCACATGGCCATCGAAGACGTGGACCGGCAGACCCGCCCATTCGACCAGCGCCCCGTCATCGGTAAAGGCGTGAAGGCCCTCGGCGGCGGCGCGGCGATGGGCATCCAGAAGCGCGTCGAAACGAAAGGCCTGCGGTGTCTGCACGGCCCGCAGGGTCGCCCGATCCGGCGTCAGGACGACCTTGCCCTGCTCGTCGACGACCTTGTGCCCCACTGCCCCCCCCACCTCCCCCATACCTGGTCGTCAACGAGCAGGGCAAGGTCCTGCTCACGCCGGGACCGTTCCACCCTGCGGGCCATCCAGACCCCCCAGGCCTTTCGCTTCGACACGCTTCTGGACGCCCATCGCCGCGCCGCCGCCGAAGACCTGCATGGCTTTACCGACGACGGGGCGCTGATCGAGTGGGCGGGGTTGCCGGTCCACGTCTTCGACGGCAACGTGCGAAACGTCAAACTGACCCACGGGGCGGATGTCGAAGCCGCCGAAGACCGCCTGAAAGGTCGCGCCATGACCTATGTGACGAGGCTGGGAACGGGCTTCGACGTTCACGCCTTCGCGGACGGCGACCATGTGTGGCTCGGCGGCGTGAAGGTGCCGCATGAGCGGGGCGTCGAGGCGCATTCGGACGGCGACGTCATCCTGCACGCCCTCACCGACGCGGTTCTCGGGGCGCTCGCCGAAGGGGACATCGGCACGCATTTCCCCCCCAGCGACCCGCAATGGCGCGGGGCCTCCTCGGACCGGTTTCTCGCCCATGCCGTGGCGCTCGTCCGGATGCGGGGCGGCATCGTCGATCATCTGGACGCGACCCTCCTGTGCGAGAGGCCCAAGCTCGGGCCCCATCGCGAGGCGATCCGTGCCCGCATCGCCGAGATCGCGGGGCTTCGGATCGATCAGGTCTCGGTCAAGGCGACGACCACCGAGAAGCTCGGGTTCACCGGGCGCGGCGAGGGCATCGCGGCCCAGGCCGCGGCGACCATCCGGCTGCCGGAGATCCATTGATGTCGCCACACCTGAAAGACCGCGCCGCCGCCCTGCTCCGCGCCTTCGAGGAGCGGAAGCTGGATGATTGCCACCGCGGAATCCTGCACCGGCGGCCTCGTTGCTGCCCTTCTGACGGAAATTCCCGGTTCGTCGGCCGTGGTCGAGCGGGGCTTCGTGACCTATTCCAATGAGGCCAAGAGCGAGATGCTCGGCGTGCCGGCGGGTCTCATCGCGCACCCACGGCGCGGTCAGCGAGCCTGTCGCGCGAGCGATGGCCGAAGGCGCGCTCGCCCATTCCCGCGCAAACGTCGCGGTGTCGATTACCGGCGTCGCGGGCCCAGGTGGCGGCAGCGACGCCAAGCCCGTGGGCCTCGTCCATTTCGGCTTGGCGCAAGAAGGCAGGGAAACGCGCGCGCTGGAGAGACGCTACGGCGATCCGGGGCGGCAGGAGATCCGCGCGCGGGCGGTAGAGGACGCGCTTGGGCCTGCTGGAAAGCGCCCTCGACGCGTAAGACCGACTCTAGATCGCCAACCCGGCCAGCCGCAATCGCTCTCCGGGAGAAATACACAAAATCAGCCCGTTCTTCAAAAGCTTCGGCGAATTTTCTGAAAGCTTTGTCGAAGACCGCGCCCATCAGCAGGCCGAGCGCGAAACTCTTGAACTCGTAATTGATGTAGAACCCGACCTCGCTCCCGTCCGGAGTGTCGCGGAAGGTCCAGCGGTTTTCGAGATATTTGAAGGGCCCATCCACGTATTCCACATCGATGCGAAGTCGCGGATGGTCGAGTTCGACCCGGCTCGTGAAGCTCTCGCGGATCGCCTTGTAGCCGACGCTCATGGCCGCCACGATGGTCTCGATCCCCTCGCCGCTTTGCGCCCGTCGAACCACCCGCAGGCTCTCGCAGAGCGGCACGAATTCCGGATAGCGTTCCACATCCGCCACGAGGGCGAACATGTCGGCGGCGCTGTGCTTCACCTGACGCGTGGAGCGGAATGTCGGCATCGTCAGGCGGCCTCGGTTGTTGGCAGTCAATGCGACTTCCAGGTCGGCGAGATCGGCTCGCCGAGCGATGACGTGGCCCCGCTGTCGGCGGCGCAATCGCCTTCAGCATACGCGCGGTCCTGATGCCCATATCGTTAGGATAGGTCCAGATCCATCGCATGAAGGACCAGTTGAACCGTTCCCGACAATCCGGACCCATGTCCGGCCGCGCGTCCGCCCACAATATCGGATGACGCGAAAGCAGACCCGGATCAGGCAGGTCCAGCGTGGAACATCGAGCCAGACGACGTCCGTGGCGCGCGGAACGCGGATGTCGAACGTGCTGGCGTAGTTCCCGTCCATGATCCAATCGGGACGGGCCGCGAGCTCGCCGGCACGCCGCCGCCACGCCTGCTTTTCGGATCGGTCCAGCCCGGCCCGAAATATTCGCGGTCGAGATGGATGACCGGAATTCCCAGGCATTCGGAGAGGCGCCGCGAAAGCGTGCTCTTCCCCGCGCCGGGGCTGCCGATGATCAGGATACGCCGCATCGCGAAAGGGCGCCGTCAGGCGAGCGTCGACAGGCGGGCCGCCTTCAGCCTCGCGAAATCCTCGCCCGCGTGGTGGGACGAGCGGGTGAGCGGGGTCGGAGGAAACAGGTGGAAGCCCTTGGCGTAACCGGTCGTCTCGAACGCCTTGAACTCGTCGGGCGTCACGAAGCGGATGACCGGATGGTGCTTCTTGGTGGGCTGGAGATACTGGCCGATGGTCATGAAATCCACATCCGCCGAACGCAGATCGTCCATGAGCTGCAGAACCTCGTTCCGCTCCTCGCCCAATCCCACCATGATGCCGGACTTGGTGAAGATGGTGGGGTCGATTTCCTTCACGCGCTGGAGCAGCCGGATGGAGTGGAAATACCGCGCGCCGGGGCGGACCTTCAGGTATTTCGACGGCACCGTCTCGAGGTTGTGGTTGAAGACGTCGGGCTTTGCCTCAACGACGATCTCGAGCGCGCCGGGCTTGCGTAGAAAGTCGGGCGTCAGGATCTCGATGGTGGTGCCGGGAGAGCGGGCGCGGATAGCATGGATCACGTCGGCGAAATGCTGCGCCCCGCCATCGTCGAGATCGTCGCGGTCGACGGACGTGATGACCACGTGTTCGAGCCCGAGCTTCTGCACCGCGATGGCGACGTTTTCAGGCTCGTTGGGATCGAGCGCCTGCGGCATGCCGGTCTTCACGTTGCAGAAGGCGCAGGCCCGCGTGCAGGTGTCGCCCATGATCATGAAGGTGGCGTGCTTCTTCTCCCAGCACTCGCCGATATTGGGGCAGCCGGCCTCTTCGCAGACCGTGACGAGCTTGTTCTCCTTCACGATCCGGTTGGTCTCGGCCCATTTGGCCGATCCCGGCGCCTTCACGCGGATCCAGTCGGGTTTTCGCTCTGAACGGGCTGATCCGGGCGGTGAGCCTTTTCCGGATGGCGGGGACGGTTATCCCGGTTCAGAAGGTCGAGAACGACGGCCATGGATCCAGAATCCTTGAGCGAGATCGGCGCAAGGTGCGCCTGAAGCATGACTTAAGGGTTTAGGCCGTCATTCGCAAATCGGGAACCGCGTGCCGGGCGCATGGCAGCTCGGCGCGCCGGCCCGGAATCGTCAGGCCAGCCCCAGCATCAGGCGGATGTTCTGCACCGCCGCGCCGGACGCGCCCTTGCCGAGATTGTCGAGCCTCGCGACCAATACCGCGTGGGGATAGGCCGGTTGGAGAAGACCCGCAGCTCCATCCGGTCCGTATCGTTCAGCCCTTCCGGCTCGATCCGCTCGACCATTTTGCCGCCGTCGATGGTCGCGACCACCGAAACGTTGCCGCCCTTGGCGTAATAGGCGCTCAACGCAGTCTCCAGATCCCGCGCCGTGGGCTTGCCGGGCAACAGGTCGAGGTGGAGCGGGATGCTGACCAGCATGCCTTGCGGGAAATTGGCGATCGAGGGCACGAAGATCGGCCGGCGGGTGAGACCGGTGAAAAGCTGAAGCTCCGGCAGGTGCTTGTGCTCGAAGCCGAGGCCGTAAAGCTCGAAGGACGGCGCCGCGCCGGATTCGAACAATTCGATGGTCGGCCGCCCGCCCCCCGTATAGCCGCTGACCGCATTGACGGTAATCGGGTGATCGACGGGGATCAGTCCGGCATCGACCAAGGGCCGCAGCAGCGCGATGGCGCCGGTGGGATAGCAGCCCGGATTGCCGACCCGATCGGCCTTGGCGATCAGCTCGGGCTGGCCGGGCGCCAGTTCCGGAAAGCCGTAGACCCAGCCGGGCGTGACCCGGTGGGTGGAGCTGGCATCGATGATGCGAGGCCCCTTCCCGCCAAGGCGTCCACGAGGGCGACGGTATCGCGCGCCGCCTGGTCGTGCAGGCAGAGCACGACCAGATCGACCTCCTGAAGGATCTCGCGTTTCGCAGCCGGGTCCTTGCGCAGTTCCGGCGCGATGCTCCGACGGTGACGCCGTCGACCTGCCGCAGACGGTCGCGGATGCCAAGGCCGGTGGTGCCGGCCTCGCCGTCGATGAAGACGGTCCTGGTGGTCTGGGCTGCGCTTGCGCTTGGCGTGCTGGTGGTCATCGCGATTTTCCCGTCGTCTGTCGGTCTCGAACGTCTGCTTATCGGAAAGATAGGGCCGGAGCCCATAAAAAAAGCCGCGCTCCGGGCGCGGCTCACGATCAGGCTCGGACAGCCGTCATCGCGCTCGCGCAGCGGGAGCGATCGGTCGGCGTCGGAAGGTGGTCGAGCCTGTCTTCATAGAAATTCTGTAGTGGCGAAAGTCGCGTTGTGTCAACGGGTCGCGCCGGCGGCGGTGGCCCTGGCCCTGGACGTGAGGAACGCAGCCATTCGCGACCGGAGGTGCGCAAAGCCCCTTTTCAGTCGCGAGCGAGCGCTTCCATCAGGTCGACCAGCTTCCCGCGCACGGAATTGTTTTCGATCTGCGACAGGGCTCGCGCAAGACGCAGGCTTTCGCGATCCGTCAGGCCCGCCAGGGGGTGCGAAGCCGAAGTATCCCCGCCGATCGTCGGAAGCCCCTCGTAAAAGAACGACACGTGTACGTTGAGCACATTGCTGATGTCGTAGAGCCGCCCGGCGCCAACGCGGTTCGTGCCTTTCTCATATTTCTGAACCTGCTGAAAGGTCAGCCCGAGACGCTCGCCGAGTGTCTCCTGGCTCATGCCGATCATCAATCGCCGCAGGCGAATTCTTTGACCGATGTGGCGGTCGGCGTCACCAGGTGTCTTCTGCATCTTTGTCCGCGCTTGTTGCCCTCAGTGCAGAACGCGGGGGCGAACCGGCATCCGGAAGGCCAGGATCCGGCTGAACTCGGTGTTCAGACTTTCCCGTTTGTGGCCAGGAAGACCCGCAATCCGTTCCAACACGTAGGATTGCAGGCGCGCCATGTCATCGCCGCAGCGTTCTACCGCCTCCCGGAATAGCTCACCCCAGCAGAGTGCGACACCATCATTGCTTTCAGCCAAAACATCCTCCCTTCAACGCTGATGTAGAACCGCGAAACATCTTAGCCACTATCAAGCCGGTCCGACGGCATGTTTCCTGAGCGCAACGCCAATAAACGCAAGGATTTGCCATGGAACCGGAAAGTCACGGGACGGCCTCCCACGACAATCTCATCCGAGCCGAAATTGTCACCACTCCCGAACAACTCCTGCACGCCTATGCCATCCGGGCGATCTGCTTCATGGAGGAGCATGGGGTCGCGGCGCGGCAGACTTTCGACGGCAACGATTATCAGGCGACCCACATCATCGTTTACGCCGGCTCCGAGCCGGTCGGCACGGCGCGCATACGGTGGTTCAAAGACTTCGCAAAGATGGAGCGGACGAGCTTCCGTAAAGAATGGCGCAACCCGCGCACAATCAAACGTTGCGCAGAGTTCATCTTCGATCACATCAGCCGCAAGGGTTACGACAAGGTCATCACGCATGCGAAGCCGAAATACGCCCGGCTCTGGCGCGCGCTTCTGGGCTTCAAGCAAGTGTCGGCCAAGGAACCGTTGTTCTTCGAAGGTCATGACGAGCCCTATCTCGAGCTCGTGAAGGAGCTCGTGCCGCCACGGGACGCGATCACCGTCGAGACCGAGACGTCCGTGCTCTTCCGCATCGAAGGGTTCTGGGATTCGCGCTCCGAGTATGAGGCGGCGGCCGAACTATGAACAGGCGGGACAGCCAAGAGTATTCGCAAATCCCCGCCGCAAAGAGAGAATTGATCATGGATTATTTTCGCACCCAGCTTCAGGATATCGTCTCGCTCCACACGGCGATGTTCGACAAATTGCTGTTCGATGCCGGGCAGGACGTGCCCCTCGAACTGGCGGAAGTGTTTGAAGATACCGGGAACCGCTATCTGGCCATTTCGGAAAGCATCAGCCGGCTTCATCTCCAACGGCCGCTAAAGATTGAAGAGCATCTTCATCCCGGTATCGAACCGGCTGGGAACTGGATTCAAGCGAAGTTCCTGGCCGAACCAAGGATTGGCGGGTCCGAACATCTCGCAGAGCCAGGCGAAGACGATCCTGACCGGCCGTGAGCGCAGCCGCTCGGTCAGGGCCAGCGCGTAGAGCGGGACCGAGATGCGGATGTCGAGGTCAAGCGGAACGGCATCGCGCTCCAGCACGGTGTAGCTTCCCAGGAGGCCGACCCCGAGGCCGGCCTTCACCAGCATGCCGTAGGCCATCGGCGTGTCGCAGTAGTGAACGACGCTCCCCTGCTCCACGGCGTCGTTCCAGGGCCGCCATAGACCTGTCTTCGCCGTGTAATATTCCGATTGCAGGAAATGGTGACTGTTGAGGTCAGTGCGCTTCGGAATCCCGTGTTCCTGGATGTAGGGCTTCGCCACGACCGGAATAAAATGTAGATAACCGAGCTTGCAGAAGGAGATGTCGGCCGCGTCGACGGGATTGAATCCGATCATCAGGTCGGTCTGGTTCTCGCGCAGATTGACGACATTCGCCGGACTCTTGAGATGGAGCTGGATCTTGGGATGCTCCGCCGAGAAGGTGGACATCGCGGGCGCGATGAAAAACGTGTTGAGCCCGTCCGTCACGCTGACCCGTACGATCCCCTCCGCATCCTTGCTTTCGGCCTTCAGGTCGTTGGTCAGCGAATAGAGCGAATGATCGAGCTTGGTCAGAGACGCCGCGAGCGCCTGGCCTTTCGCGGTGAGCTTGATGCCGTTGCGGGTGGGGACGAAGAGCTGGGACCCCATGAGATCCTGCAACCGCTTCACCTGTCGGCTGACCGTCGGCTGGCTGGTGCTGAGGACCTCGGCCGCCCGATTGAACGATTTCGCCTTGGCGACCGCCAGGAAAACCCGCAACTCGCCCCAAAACTGACCACTGAGAAGATCCTCATCGTCCAGGGGCGATCGGACCAGCGTTCTTTGGTCGTGGTCGAAGGGCTCCATGCAGGTCTCTCTCAGGCTCCAATTATGTTATTTCATAACGTTAGTTAGATGTAAATCACGTTCCGTTGGAGACGGCATGGTGCCGCATCGGGGGGCGCGGATGCGGGCCCAGGGAGGGCGGCGCCAAACAAAAAAGGCGGCCCGGGAGGCCGCCTTTCGAAACTCTTATGTAATCGCTTAGCGCTTCGAGAACTGGAAGCTGCGGCGGGCTTTCTTCTTGCCGTACTTCTTGCGCTCGACGACGCGCGAGTCGCGGGTCAGGAAGCCACCCTTCTTGAGCGGGCCGCGAAGCTCCGGCTCGAAATAGGTCAGAGCCTTCGAAACGCCGTGACGAACGGCGCCGGCCTGGCCCGACAATCCGCCGCCCTTGACGGTGACGGTGATGTCGTACTGGTCGTCGCGGTTCACGATGCCGAGCGGCTGCTTCAGGATCATGCGCAGAACGGGGCGTGCGAAATAGACTTCGAGCGCGCGGCCGTTGACGACGATCTTGCCCGAGCCGGGCTTGATCCAGACGCGGGCGACCGCGTCCTTACGCTTGCCGGTCGCGTAGGCGCGGCCTTGGGCGTCGATCTTCTTGACGTGCTTCGGAGCTTCCGGAGCGACGGTTTCGGCCTGCTGGCCGAGATCGGAGAGGGACTGGAGGGTCGCCATTACTTAGCTCCCACGTTCTTGCGGTTGAGGATGCCGACATCCAGCGCTTCAGGCTGCTGCGCGGTATGCGGATGCTCGGCGCCCTTGTAGACGCGGAGGTTGCCAAGGATCTGGCGGAAAAGCGGGCCGCGGGGGAGCATGCGCTCGACCGCCTTCTCGACGATCCGCTCCGGGAAGCGGCCTTCGAGAATGAACTTCGCCGACCGCTCCTTGATGCCGCCTGCGTAGCCGGTGTGGTGGTAATACACCTTCTGCTCGCGCTTGCGGCCGGTGAAAACCACCTGGTCGGCATTGATCACGATAACATTATCGCCGCAATCGACGTGGGGTGTGTAGCTTGGCTTATGCTTGCCACGAAGGCGCATAGCCACGACCGAAGCGAGGCGACCCACGACGAGGCCCTTCGCATCGATGACAACCCACTTCTTCTCGACCTCGGCGGGCTTGAGCGAAGTAGTCTTCATCGCGCTATATCCCGTTGGAGCTTTTCAGGGCTCAGGTTTTGAAACAAGAAACCGCCGCGATGCGCGGCGGTCGATGGGTCGGGATGTAACCAAGCACCGGCTCGGTGTCAATGAAATTCCTATCCGCAAAAGCCGCAGAATGCCAGCAATCATAAGCCTTTCATGCTAGCGGTATTATGATACCGCATTATTCCGCAGCCGGGATCGAGTACGTCCCGGTGGCATGGCAGACCACCGCCGAATCCCCCTCCGACATCATCGAGACCTCGCCCACCGCCAGCCGCTTGCCGAGTTTCAGGAGCCGGCACTCGGCGATCAGGGCCCGCTGGGCGGGCTTTCGCAGGAAATTGAAGCTCAGGTTGGTGGTGACCGCCAGCGCCACGGGCCCGAGCTGGGCGAGAATGGCAGCGTAGAGGGCAAGGTCCGCCAAAGCCATCATGGACGGGCCCGAAATCGTGCCGCCGGGGCGCAGATGCCGGTCGTGGTAATCCATCCGCAGTCGAGCGAAGTTCGGGCCAATGCCTTCGAGGTGATAGGTCCGTCCGCCGAAATGGATCTGCGGGAATTCCGCATCCAGAAAGGCGCGCAATTCATCGAGGCTCATGATGGGAGCTGGCGTCGTCATCGGTCCTCTTTGTCCATTGAACTGCCCTCGCCTCTCCCATACGGTTCGCCCATGAACCACGACAATTATCCGAACGACTACCTCCGCGGCATTCTGCAGAGCGTCAAGACCATCGCGCTCGTCGGCGCCTCGCAGAACCCGGCCCGTCCGAGCTGGATCGTCACCAAATATCTGCTGGAGCGCGACTACAAGGTCATCCCCATCAATCCCGGCCTCGCGGGCGGCGAATTGCTGGGGCAGAAGGTCTACGGCTCACTGAGCGACGTGCCGGAGCCCATCGACATGGTGGAGATCTTCCGCAACTCCGAGGCGGCGGGCCCCATCACGGCGGAAGCGCTGGCCCTCGATCCGCTGCCCAAGGTGATCTGGATGCAGCTCTCGGTCCGCAACAATGCGGCGGCCGCCCTCGCGGAGGCGAAGGGAATCAAGGTGGTGATGGACCGCTGTCCGAAGATCGAGTTCGGGCGCTTCTCGGGCGAAATCTCATGGCAGGGCATCAATTCCCGCATGTTGAGTTCAAAAAAGCCCGTGATGTCCGGCAAGGGCTTCCAGAAGCTCAGCATTAATCGCCCGAGATGATCCAGCATGCCGGGGGCCGCGGAGCGAAGCCCGCAACGGGCCGGATCGGAATCGGACATCGCTTGCGCTTCATTCGTCGATGTCAGCGGGTATGGGTTAACGGCTCGCTTCGCGCCCCGGAATGACATAACGGCAACCGCTTCCCTTGACCGACGAACGATCCGTTCTTTAAATAGAACGAATTCTTCGCGACATCACAGAGGGACGCCGCCATGACTGACCGTTTGCCCGGGTTCGACACGCTTGCCATCCATGCGGGAGCGGCCCCCGACGCGGCCACCGGCGCCAGGGCGACGCCGATCTATCAGACCACGTCCTTCGTGTTCGACGACGTCGATCACGCCGCCTCCCTGTTCGGGCTTCAGGCCTTCGGGAACATCTATTCGCGCATCGGCAACCCGACCTGCGCCGTGCTCGAGGAACGGGTCGCGGCTCTCGAGGGCGGCACGGCCGCGCTCGCGGTGGCGTCCGGCCACGCCGCCCAGGTCCTCGTCTTCCACGCGCTGATGCAGCCGGGGGACGAATTCGTCGCCGGCAACAAGCTTTATGGCGGGACGATCAACCAGTTCACCCACTCGTTCAAGAATTTCGGCTGGAACGTCGCCTGGGCCAATCCCGACGAGCCCGCCACTTTCGAGGCGGCCATCACGCCCAAGACCAAGGCGATCTTCATCGAGTCGATCGCCAATCCGGGCGGGGTGATCGTCGACATCAAGGCGATCGCCGCCATCGCCAAGAAGCATCGGCTGCCGCTCATCGTCGACAACACGATGGCGTCGCCTTACCTGATCCGGCCCTTCGAGCACGGGGCCGACATCATCGTCCATTCGGCCACCAAGTTCCTCGGCGGCCACGGCAATTCCATCGGAGGCGTCATCGTGGATGGCGGGTCCTTCAATTTTGCCGGCGACGATCGCTATCCCATGCTCTCCAAGCCCCGCCCCGAATATGGCGGCATGGTGCTGGGCGAAACCTTCGGCAATTTCGGCTTTGCCATCGCGTGCCGGGTGCTCGGCCTGCGCGATCTCGGGCCCGCCCTCTCGCCCTTCAACGCCTTCCTGATCCTGACCGGCATCGAAACCCTGCCGTTGCGCATGCAGCGTCACTCGGACAACGCGCTGGCGGTCGCAACCCATCTGGCCTCCCACGACAAGGTCGCGTGGGTCAGCTATCCGGGCCTGCCGGACGACCGCTACTACAAGCTCGCGCAGGAATACTGCCCGAAGGGCGCCGGCGCCGTGTTCACCTTCGGCCTGAAGGGCGGGTACGAGGCGGGCGTCAAGCTGGTGTCGAACCTCAAGCTGTTCTCGCATCTGGCCAATATCGGCGACACGCGCTCGCTGGTGATCCACCCGGCTTCCACCACCCACCGCCAGCTGACGGACGCGCAGAAGACCCAGGCCGGCGCCGGTCCGGAGGTGGTGCGCCTGTCCATCGGCATCGAGGACAAGGCGGATCTCATCGACGATCTCGACCAGGCGCTCGCCGCCGCCTGAGCGACGCATGAAAAAGGCACGCCGCGATCGATTCGCGGCGTGCCTTTAGAGTTGCTTGAACCCTGCTACGCGGCGCTGCGGGCCCCGCGCGCATAAGCGCCGTGCACCGCCTTCATGGACCGGTCGATGGCGGTCCAGAGACGCTCCATCTCCTCGGCCGCATGCGAGCCGGGCTCGAATTCCTCGGCGCCCTCGCCTTCCGTCAAAGCCTGCGAGAAATCCGCCCGGTGGGTGACCTGCCCGGCCCAGACGGGAATCTTGAGCGCGTTCAGCGCACCGCGCGCATCGGCGACGATCGCGACTTCCTGGTTGTTGCGCTTCGGCGGCGCACCGTTGATCACGGCCGCGTAGGGCTTGCGCAATTCGCGCGACAATCTCGACCGTATCCTGGACGGCCGCGATGTCGAAGACGCCCGGCCGCATGGGAATGATGACCAGCGTTGCCTGCTTGATGGCCTCGACGACGGTGGCTGAGATTTGTCCGGCGGCGTGTCGATCAGGACCCACTCGTAGCCCTCGCGCTTCGCGGCCTTGAGGGTATCGGCGATGTTGCGCCCGCCATGCCGAAGCGCCGGGTTCTCCTTGCCGCGGATCTTGTGCCAGAACGACAGCGAGCCTTGCGGATCGGCATCGATCAAGAAGGGTGCGGCGCGTCGGGCTGGCGATATAGGTCGCGAGGTGCGCGGCGAGCGTGCTCTTTCCAGAACCACCCTTCCGTGAAGCAAAAACCAGCACGTTCATGCCTTACTCCTGATCAAGTGCATTCATGAAGCCCGATCGAAGTGCCGGGCGGTTCCGATACAATATCTATTTTGCAGGAGAAGTCGCGGCTACCCAAGCCGACAGGGCAAATTGTCTCTGGACAATTCGGACCGACAGGTCTGCGGGGCCTGAAATTCGAGCTTGCAAGCCGCGAGCATACAAGCTTGAGCTGTGAAGAGGTGATTCGCAGACTGGCGAAGACCAGGCAAGCAACGTTGCGCTAGGTTCCGCCAGATCTGGCAGATTTTTTCAGCGGAACCACAGAATAAGTTTGCCGTTAGCTCCTCGATTTAGAGAAAGAGGAGTTCATCACATGTCGAAACAGATCCTGTTTGCTGGCGCAATTCTCGCCGTTCTCGCCCCCGCTACTGCTTTCGCACAGACGAATGCTCAAGGTGGCGCTGCGGCGGGTGCAGCGACCGGCGCCGTTGGCGGCGCGGTCGTGGGCGGCCCGGTGGGTGCGGCAGTCGGCGGAGTGACGGGCGCGATCGTCGGCGGAATCGTGGGCGACCAGCAGCCGAAGTTCCGCGAATACGTCGTCACCCAGCGTCCGCAGTCGTTCCGGTACGAGTCGGATGTGCGCGTCGGCGCGGTTCTGCCTTCGCGCGGCGTGACCTATTACGAGGTCCCGGCCGAATACAACGTGAAGGGCTATCGCTATACCGTCGTGAACGACACGCCGGTTCTGGTCGATCCCGGCACCCATCGCGTGGTGCAGATCATCCGCTAAGCCTATACTGCAAGCCGTGATCTGGAGGAGGAGCGGCCATCGGGCCGCTCCTTTTTCGTTCGGAGTCTCAGCTCAGGCGCGCATGGACGACCGCCATCGCCAACAGCAGCATGGCGAGGACCTGATGGGCGAGGCCGGCCCAGAGCGGCACGACGAGAAGCAGCGTGGCGATTCCCAGCGCCATCTGCGCCAGCGCAAGCCCGGCGACGCCGGTCGCCCGGCGCGCGGCTTCGTTCCCGCATGAGCCGCCCGCATGTCGATAGGCATGCCAGAGGGCAAGACCCACGATGAGATAGGCGACAAGGCGGTGGTTGAACTGCACCAGCGCGAGGTTGTCGACGAAGTTCTCGATCAGCGGCGCGCACGCTGAACAGGACCGAGGCCGGCGGCACGAGAGCGCCGTCCATCAGCGGCCAGGTATTGTAGGTGAAGCCCGCTTTCGAGCCGGCCACGAGCCCGCCGAGCACGATCTGGAACAGGACCAGGCCGAGCAGCACGCGCGGGGCCGAGCGGCCTCGAGATCGCGGAGCGCCGCGCCGCGCGGAGGGCCGGAGGCCGGCGGCGATCCAGACCAGCAGCGCCAGGATGATGCTCGCGACGGTCAGGTGAAGCGCAAGCTTGATCGGCGCGACCGCCGTCATGCCGGGCTCGAGGCCCGACGCGACCATGATCCAGCCGATCCCGGCCTGCAGACCGCCGAGCGCGCCCGACGCCCGAGGAGCGTCAGGGCCAGGCGCCCGGTGATCGCCCCGCGCAGCCAGAACCACACGAGCGGCAGGAAGAACACGAGGCCGATCAGCCGCCCGAGCTGGCGATGGCCCCATTCCCACGCATAGATGAACTTGAACTCGGCGAGCGACATGCCCTTGTTCAGGAGCTCGTATTGGGAAATCTGCCGATACTTCTCGAACTCGGCCAGCCAGGCGGCCTCCGAGAGCGGCGGGATCGCGCCGGTCACCGGCTTCCATTCGGTGATCGAGAGGCCGGAGCCGGTCAGCCGCGTCGCGCCGCCGACGGCGATCATCAGGATCACCAGTCCGGCGAGGCAGTAGAGCCATGTTTTCACCGCGGCGGCGCGGGAGGACCGGCGCCGTCGCGATAGGCTTTCGGTGGAGGCTGCGACAGCCATGCGCGTTCTCATCGTCGATTTGGGGTTGAACCCGGGACAGCGCCTGTCCCATAGAGGCAGCATCGTCTCGACGCAATCAATGCCGATGCCGCACCTCCCGGCCGGCGAATTGCCGGCACGGAGATCCTGAACATGCGAATGCGCACGCGAAAACTGGTCGGCACCGTCGTGATGCTGGCCTTCATCGGATTTTACGTGCTGTTTGCCATGGCGGCGGCCGAAGGGACCATCACGCGGGCGCCGAAACTGCTCCAGACGGTCTTCTATATCGTGCTCGGACTGGTCTGGATCCTGCCGCTCCTGCCCCTCATCCGATGGATGGGAAAGCCCGACGAACGTGTAAGATATCGCTCGCAAGAAAAGGCCCGCATCATGCGGGCCTTTTCGATTAGCGGCAAACCGTCCGGCGGCTCGGCTGCCAGCCCCATCCGGGAACCCATTCGCTGGAGCGCTCCGTAAAGCAGCGGGCGATAGACCGGCGGCGGTGGCGGCGCGTAATAGACCGGCTCCGGCGCGTAATAGACCGGCGGCGGCGGTGGCGGCGCATAGACCGGCGCGGCATAGACCGGGGCCTTGCGAGGCGGCGATCGCGCCGCCGACGGCCAAGTCCACCCAGCACGCCGAGGGCCGCGGCGGCGCCCGGGGAAAAATCGATCCCTGGCGGCGGCGGGTTCGGAGATTGCGAGGCCGCCGACCAAGGCCAGGGCCGCAACCGCTCCCGAGACAACTTGCAAAACTTTCATGAGCGTCACCTTGAGCAAACGAGAGGCGATTATCGCGCCTCCCCTCGCGCATTTTATAGTCCGCCCGAACCTCACTGGAAGCTGAACGAACCAAGGCGAAGTTGCGTCGCGGCCACGCTCCATTGCAGACGTGGTAACGAATCCGTAAACCGCTCAGGCCGCGGCGGACCGCAAAGGCACCGAGAGCAGCACCCGGATGAGATCGGCCTGCCGGTTGGTGTCGGTCTTGCGGAACAGGTTCTTGAGGTGGAACACCACCGTGGTCTGGGCGATCTCGCTTTCCTCCGCGATCTGGTCGAGCCGCTTGCCGTCGATCAGCATCAGCGCGACGCGCGTCTCGGACGGCGTGAGATTGTAGAGCCGCACGAGCGTGTCGCCCGAAACCTTGGTGCGCTGCTCGGTATCGATGAGGAGCAGCACCACCGCCTCCGGTTTCTCGTCGGGCGAAAACCGCTGGCCCGGGACAAGGACCAGATAGGGCCGGCCGCCGGATTGGCGGGGGAACGAGACGATCTCGTCGAGGAACTCCTCCTCGAACGCCTTTTTCAGACCCTTCATGCAGTTTGGCGTTCTGCTTTGGCGCGGCGCCCTTCAGCATGCCGCCGACGACGCTGATCCCGTCCTGCTCGGCCAGGATGCGCTCGGCTTCCTTGTTCATCAGGCGCACGTTCCCGCCCTCGTCGACGACCACGACGCCGACAAGGAACCGGTCGAACGCGAACGTCGCCTTGTACAGCGCCTCGACAGTGCGGCCGCGGGAGGAATTCAGGACCTCCTGCCACGCCTCTTCGGCCCGCTCCACCGCGCCGGTCTGGACCCGCGCGACCTGGTTGAGCCGCGCCGCGACGGTCGCCAGGAGAATCTCGTAATCGATCGGCTTGACGAGATAATCGTCGGCCCCGGCCTGCTTGCCGACCAGCACGTCGTTTCGGTCGGCCAAGCGCCGTCAGGAAGATGAACGGGCACGTCCCCGAGGCCGCTCTTCTCGCGCATGGCCTTGAGCACATCGTATCCGCCCAGCCCCGGCATGGTGATGTCGCACAGGACGAGGTCGGGCCGGTGGTTCGCAAGCAGCGCCAGCGCCTCGTTGCCGTCGGACGCCTGGAAGCACGTTGTAATCGGCGGCCGTGAGTTCTTCCGCGATGTCGTTGCGAAGATCGTCCTCATCCTCGATGCATAAAATCGTCCGTTGGACATTCATCTCTGGCTAGCCCCCTTTTTATGCCGCCTGCTGCGCCTGATCGGCGTTGGACACGGGCAGGTCGAAGGTGAATGTCGACCCGCCCGCCTCGTAGCTTTCCACCTGAATTTCCCCGCCGTGAAGATGCATGATCTTCTGGGCGAAGTTCAATCCGATCCCGGTGCCGGCAATTCCCGTCGCGGTACGCGCCCGGTAGAACCGGTCGAAGATCTTGGCGACCTCGTCGGCGGGAATGCCGATGCCCCAGTCCCGGATGGAGCAATAGGCCCGCGACCCGTCGACCCAGACCTTGACCTCGACGATGGGCGTATCGCCCGAATACTTGACCGCGTTGGAGAGCAGATTGACCACGACCTGTTCGATCAGGATGCTGTCGCAATGGACCGTCAATCGGCAGGTCCGGCGCGTCGATCCGGATATCCGCATGGGAGCTGATCTCCCGTTGCCGCTCGCAGATGTCCCGCACAAGTTCGTTGAGGTTGCAGGTGGCCGGATTGAGCTCGATCCGGCCGGCATCGAGTTTCGCGGCGTTCAGCACGCTGTCGACGAGACGCGTCAGGCGGCTCGTGGCGCTGCGGATCTTCTGAACCCGCACCACGAGTTCGTCGTGGCTCGCATCCTGTCCGCGCCGAAGGATCCGCTGGGCGCTGGAATCGAGGATGGCCAGAGGTGTGCGGAACTGGTGGGACACCATCGAGACGAAGCTGCGATAGGCGCCGGTCGTCTCGCGCTCCCGGTCGAGGGCCGATTGCAGCGCCCGGGCCGCATGCTTGTAGGCCGAGATGTCGACCAGCCGCACGAAGATGATGCCGCCCTTGGCGCGGTCACGGAAAGGCGCGCCCAGACGTCCCGCTTGATCAACAGGTCGAGCTCGATCTCCTCTGTCGGGACCTCGTCCGAGACCAGCCGGCCGTCGGCGCCCTCGCAGATCGCGAAGCAGCGCAGGAAGGCCGAGCAGGTTCATGTCCTCCGCGCACCAGACCGTGACCGGTTCGGCGGCGCGGATCCGCTCGTTGGCGAAGAGCAGGTTCCCTTGCGCATCGAAGGCCGCAAAGCCGTCGGGCGCGGCCTCGATGGCGGCGATCAGGCGCTGCTCCGCCTGCTGCAGCGCCGCGGTGCGCTGCTGGACCTTGATCTCGAGATCGACGGTCTGACGTTCGGCCTGCTTGCGCGCCTGCCATTGCTCGGTCACATCGCGCACGAAGGCGATGCCGAGCTGCCTCTCGGCGAGAGTCAGCGGAAAGCAGCTCACCTCGAGGCATTTCTCGTGGCCGTCGACCGCCACTCGCCTCGTATTCGCGGATCGAGCTTGCGCCTTCGACGGCCCGCAGAGCGCCGACACCACGCCCTGGTGGGCGAAGAGCGGGTCGAGCGTCTCGAGGCTCTGGCCCACGGTGTTGTCCGGCCGCACCCCGAGGAGACCCTCCATGCCCGGGTTCCACAGCAGGCAATGCAACCGCTCGTCGAAAATGACGATGCCCTGGTTGCTGATATTGTTGATGACGAGGTCGGAAAATTCCTGCTCCTGCCGGAGCAGCCGCTTCGCCTGGTTGGCCTCCTGCATCCCCTTGAAGAGCCGCAGCAGCAGAAACGATGCCGTGACGACGATCCCGAGGATGAACGCCAGGCTCTCGACCACCGCGCGCAGATACGTCGAGCGGGTCTGCGCGCCATGTTCGCGCGACAGCAGCAGCACCTGGTTGGCGATATCGCGCAGTTCGTAGGCGAGATCCCGGGTCTGGGCTCGCAATTGCAAAGCGCGCTGGCGGTCGAGCGGCTTTTCCAGCAGCGGCTCGCGCCAGGCGTGATCTGAAGATAATGCTGCTTGAGGTTCCCCATCATGCCGATGCGGTCGATCAACTGCCCCTGCGGGCCCTCCAGCAGGACGGCGAGCCGGCTGACGAGGATCGCCATCCGGAAGGCCGGCTCCTGCTCCGGTGTGGAAAATGCCTCGCCGGCGGCGGCCCGGGCAAAGCTTTCGGCCGCCAGCGTCGCCTCGAACTGGGCCTGGGTGATCTGCCACAGGCTCGTCTGGCTGTCCTCGCTTCGCAGGTCCGTCTCGACGTAAAGCAGCCGGGCGACCGTGAACACAAGGCAAGCCACCAGCCCCGCGATCGCCACGAGCATGATGAGAACGGCCTTGTAGTTCTGCAAGCTGCGTTTCATGGCGCGTTCAATGCGTGGCCGGTTCGAATGCCACTCGCCCGCGGAACGTTGTATCCGCAACCGGGTCCGTCTTCACCTTCGCCGCATGGCAAAGTGAGATTATAATAGAACAATAGCATTTTCGAAGAAATTTCCATCATAAATCTCACCTTTCCCTAGCGATTGACGGGTCGCTTTGGGCTGGAATCGACAGCCAATCATAGTTATACAATAACATATCCAACGTTTGAGTTCCCTTCCCTCGACTATCGTGGACCATTGCCAGCCGTGTCTGCGAGGTGCGCCATCACACGACGCAGCGTGCACAGACTTCGCTACCGATTGTGGATCTCGGCGGCGCGCTATATTTGCAAGCTAGGCGAACGGCTGCGTGTCGGCCGTCGTCAGATGGAGTGAAAAATGCGCAAGATTTATCGCGGATTGCGTCGGGATCGGCCACTCTCGTACGGCCACCTCATAGCGGCTATGCCGGCTGCTGCGGAGATCTCGACCCGCGCCGGTCAGCGCCGGCGGTCGAGCAGGCCCAGCCGCCTGGAAAGCTATTCGCAGTATTATCCGCCGGCGGCTATTACGGACGCCCCTATTACGGCGGCCCTATTACGGCTATGGCGGCCATATTATCGGGACAACGGCGCGGCCGTTGCTGCGGGCGTGGCGGGCGTCGCAGCCGGCGCCTCGATTGCCGGCGCCATCGCCAATCAGGCGGCCGCGCAGCCGGCGTTCCGCCGCCTCCCGGCACGGTCAGCCCGTCGGTCGCCGCTTATTGCGCCAGGAAGTTCCGCTCCTATGATCCGGCGACCGGCACCTATCTGTCCAGCAACGGCATGCGCCTCGTCTGCACCTACCCGTAAAAGCCCGCGGATTTTCTGTCAAGGAGCCCCGCCGATGTCGCGGGGCTTTTCTTTTCGAACGCGCGCCCCTCTAGTGGGCCCCGTCCTCGTTGTGATGCGCCTGCGCCGACACCACCCCGCCGATGAGGTTCACGCTTCATCAGGGCCTCGCTCGACAGCCCGGCCAATCCGACAGGCTCGATGTGGGCGATCGTCCGCTCGATAGCTCGTTCCAGGCGAGGGCGGAGCGCTCCGCCTCTTCCTCCGAAACGGCCTCGAACCGAATGGTTTCGCCTATGCGCGCCTGCCCGATCCGCGCCGAGGTCGGCGCTGACGACGGTGGCGATCTTCGGATAGCCGCCGGTGGTCTGCCGGTCGGCCAGCAGCACGATCGGAATCCCGCTTCCCGGCACCTGGATGCTGCCGTTCACGATCCCGTCCGAGATGATGTTGAAGCCATCCCGATGCTCGATGGGCGGCCCGTCGAGCTGGCAGCCCATGCGGTCCGTTTTCGACGTCACGGTGTAGGCGGAGGACAGGAACGTCTCGATCCCCGCCGCCGTGAAGGCGTCCTCCTGCGGGCCCAGCAGGACGCGCACGGGACCCTCGAAGACCGGCCGGTTTCGTTCCGGCAGCATGAGCGGCCGCCCGCTAGCCGCGGCCCCGCCGCGCAACGGCAACAGGTCCCCGACCTTCAGCGCACGCCCATCGAATGCCGCCAAGCTGCGACCGAAGGTGCGTCGACCGGCTGCCAAGCACGGGCTCGACCGCAAAGCCGCCGGCGACCGCGAGATAGGCCCGCATGCCGGTGCGGGCAAAGCCGATGGACACCACGCTGCCGCGTTTGAGATCATGCGCGCGATAGCAGTCCGCGGCCGGCTGCCGTCGATCGGCGACGGGCATGTCGGCTCCGGCGATGGCTATGCGGCAATGCTCCGCTTCGACGCGGTACGTTCCGCCTGAGAGCGTCAGTTCGATGACGGCCTCGTCGCGGGCGTTGCCGACGAGTGCGTTGGCGATCTGCATCGACAGCGGATCGATCGCGCCGGCGGCCGAGATGCCGTAGCGCTGGAGACCGTAGCGGCCGAAATCCTGCAGCGTCGATTGCATGCCCGGATCGATGACCGCGAGATGGTCAGCCATCGACCATCTCCATCCTGGCAACGTATCGCCCTGCCGCCGCCTTCGCGGCTGCGAGGCGAATTCCTCCGCGGAGATCGGCTCGAACACGACGCGGTCGCCGGCGGCGAGAAGGAAGGGCTCGGCGCGAGCGGGATCGTAGGTCTTCACAGGCGTGCGGCCGAGCAAGTGCCAGCCGCTCGGAAGCTCGATGGGCGGACAGACGCCTGCTTGCTTTCCGCCGATGGAAATGCTGCCGGCGGGATGCGCAGGCGCGGGTCGACACGGCGGCTCGTATGAAGCGCTCCGGCAACCCGCCCAGATAGGCAAAGCCCGGCGCGAAGCCGATCATGTAGACGCGGTATTCCGCGCTCGCATGGAGGCGGATGACATCCTCGGGCGAAAGGCCATGGGATCTTCGCCACGAAGTTCAAGATCCTCTCCCGCCTCGCCTCCATAAAGCACCGGGATCGTCCAGCGGCGGTAGTCCCGCGCGGGAGCCGGCATCGGGCGGCCAGCAGGCGAGAACTCGCTCCCGCAGCGTCTGTCTTGAAATCACCGCGGGATCGAACATGACGAGCAGCGACCGATAGGTCGGCACCATCTCGACGATGCCGGGAATCGACTGTGCCGAGAGAGCCCTGTCGAGCGCGATCACCAGCGCATTGGTGTCCTCATCGACCCCATCGCCAAGCTCGACCGTCATCGCACGGTCGCCGGCAGGAAGAAATTTCGGGGCGTGAGCCATGGTTCGGGGCCGGACCGGTTGGTGGAAGCGCCGAGCAATAGCATGAGGACGCACGAGGACAAGCCGTTCGCGGCAAGATGCCAGGTTTGCGGATTTCGCCTCCAACTGCCCTCGCCGGGAAGCGGATATTATTTCGTTGTTAACTGCGCGTGGCTAGGTTCGGCGCGAACGACATGGAGAAAGATCGATGCTTCGACCGATGGTCATGGCGGCGGCGCTTGCCGCCGGTACATTCCTTGCAGGGTCCGCTTCAGCGCAAGGCCTCGTCCTGTGCGCGGACGAGAACGGTTTCTGCCGACTGCCCTACCCCACCCGGGTGATCTATGGCGTTCCCGGCCGCAGCGCCGAACGGGATGTTCGCGGCGGCGGCATTCCCTGCTCGAATCAGGCCTTCGGAGACCCGGCTCCCGGAATCCCCAAACGTTGCGCCTACGTCGCCCGCGGCGGCCGTCCGGCCTATGGCGGCGGCTTTGAGGAGCCCCGGTTCGCGGAACCGCCGCCCTACGGCATGCGGGGCCGTCATGGACCAGAAGGTTATGACCGGCGCGCGGAATACGGTAGACCCCAGCGCTACGACCGTCCGGCGCGGTGGCGGATGTGCGCGAGCGAGAACGAGTTCTGCGCCTTCCAGGGGCAGATGCGCGTACGCTACGGCGCGGGAGGCCGCTTTGCCGAGGCGAGCTTCCGAAACGGCGTCGCCTGTAGCAACAGCACCTTCGGAGACGTGGCGCCCGGGATCCGCAAGGTTTGCCAGGTTCTGGACTGACGAGACGTCCCGCCCGATCGCGTCAACGAATCGGTTCATACTTCACCCTGCCCCCCGGCGGGGTGTTTTTGCATCAGAATACCATTTCAAATACTAGCATCCGCCCTTGCGGTTCATATCGCTGCGGAACCTGTGTATTGAACCTTACACTATCAATGTATTCCCAGGCAACTTACTGTTTGTTTATTATGGGACGCCCCAACAAACTCAATAGGTGTTGCAAGGAAGACATAGATTCATGCGTTCCAGCATCTTAAGCTCCCTTGGCGATCCTCGCACAAGGGATGATGACTATGAAGACACGTGTTCTTAGTCTACTGGCCAGTGCGGCAGCCCTGGCCCTTGTCACCTCTTCCGCATCCGCTGCGGATCTCCCCGCCCAGACGGCTCCTCCGCCGCCCATTATCTCCGTCCCGCTCTTCACTTGGACCGGCTTCTATGTCGGTGTGAACGCGGGCTGGGGATGGCGTAACGGCGATAATGAAACCGTCTTCCTGTCGCCGGGCGCCGGCACGCCGGGTCTTGCCGGTACGCTGAACTTCCCCGGTGGGGACGACGGCGGGTTCACCGGCGGCGGCCAGATCGGCTACAATTACCAGATGGGTTCATTCGTTCTCGGCGTCGAGACGGATATCCAATGGGCCGATACGGCAATGACTCGGGCGTGGTGTTCATACCGGCCACAGGATTCGTCGGCACGTTCGTGCCCGGGGAATTCCGCAGCAACGCGCCCGACTGGTTCGGCACCCTGCGCGCCCGCGTCGGTGTCGCGATCGACCGGGTCCTGATCTACGGCACCGGCGGTCTCGCCTATACCGAAGACAACACCGGCTGGGTCCTCGGCGGCGGCGTCGAATGGGCCCTGCCCACCAACTGGAACATGTTCGGCACGTCGGCTGTCACCTTCGGCCTCGAAGGCCTGTGGCTGAACATCGACCGCGACAACGACTTCGCCGGCCCCATCGGAACGTTCACGCCGGTCGGTCTGCCTCAGGTCGCGGTCTTCGCACCTCGGACCGGCAACAACGACAACGAGTTCGGGGTCGTGCGCGCCAAGCTCAATTTCAAGTTCGGCACATACTAGCATTTGTCGCGCGTAACATTTGGGCGGCCCGGGTAACCCCCGGGCCCTCATTCGTTTAAAAGTCCGACGATTTGCGTCCGGTTTTTCGTTTTCGCCTGGCGCACCCCGGCGGTCCCTCTGATTCGGTTCGGTTCGAAAACGGCCTGTCGGGTGCGGCGCAATGCTAACAACGCCCAAGGGAAAGGCCGATCAAGAACGACACAAGCGACAATGGTAAGGGCTTCAAGCGATTCCGATAACGAAACCGGGGGGCGAGCTCTCGAAAATTATGGTCGGAGCGAGAGGATTTGAACCTCCGACCCCTAGTCCCCCAGACTAGTGCGCTAACCGGGCTGCGCTACGCTCCGACGCCTCAACGGCTTGGTTTCTCTAACTTTTCGGATCGTGGGGCGCAACCCCCAGAAGTGACCTTTCTGTCAAAAGGTTGCGTCTATGGCGTCTCGGGCCAAGCCTGGCCTACTTTCAGACTTGGAAGAAGTTCCCGCATGGCGGAATTCGAAAGACGGCAGCAGGAACCTGTTCCCGTAACTGCTCAGGTGATCACCATCGAAGAACAGCGGCTGGCCATCGCGCCAGGCGCCGCATTGTTCGCCTGGACACAGGATCGGAAAAGGATCCCAGACGCGCACGCCGGGGACTTGGCG
Organism: uncultured Alphaproteobacteria bacterium; assembly: GCA_963837375.1. Classification (GTDB taxonomy): domain Bacteria; phylum Pseudomonadota; class Alphaproteobacteria; order Rhizobiales; family Beijerinckiaceae; genus Microvirga. The sequence continues at coordinate 35,060 of CAWINL010000005.1, forward strand.
CATGATCTTCGGCGAAAGAGCCGAGTACGGGCTGGCGATGGGAATCCAGAAGTGCCCGCGTCGTGTTGAAGCCCTCTCTGCAAATAGGGTTGGATCGATTGAACCAGTCGGCGCAACGGAACGGTGGGGCCTTGAAGACGGGTTTTGGACCTTCGAGGACGATGTGGACGCCCCGCTTTGCAACTACTTCGAGAACATCGACCGCGTCGGCGACAGCGCGCCGCCGTCCGGCATCCGCCTTGGGACCCAGCATCTGATTCCCCGCATGGCGCTCGCCCAGATAGCTCCACTGGTCCGACAAGCGGGCTAGGCGCAGCGAGGGCAGGAAGAGAACGTCACCGGATTTCACTCGGGTCAGAAGATCGGCGACCGTCGCGGCGTTGATCTGCCGGCACGAGGGTTCCTCGGAATCGCGCCAAGGCTGCAAGCTCACGAAGGAGCAGCCATTCGTATACGCATAGACAACCGTGCCCGTGCGCTTTGCGAATTGCTTGAACAATTCGTCATATGCCGCCGCATGAGAATCGCCGATGACGTAAAGGCTCGCCCCGTTTCGGGCGTCCGGCGTGGCGCAGCCTGTCGCCTCGTAGACCCAAAGCCTTCCCCCGGCGACGCGTCTGCCCTCGGGCTCGGCACTGCAGCCCGGTTGATCTATCTCGGCAGGCGTCACATTGGGGTACCAGATCGCTGCGTGCCGGTTCACGGTGCTGAGCGAGAGCCTGTCGGTGAAGTTGCCGATCAGCATCGCTATCCAGGAAGCCGCATCCGACGACCAGCAATCCTCCGGCGATCACCGCGCCGAGCCGAGGCTGCCCATCCGGCTTCCGTGGCGGACCGGCTGCTCCACGAAACGCCACGACGCGATTGCCAGCAAGAACGTCAGCCCGACTGCAAGACCTCGCGATGCAAATCCCTCGAGGCCGAGGTCCAGCGGAACAGGACATAGATCGGCCAATGCCATAGATAAAGGGAATATGAAATCTTGCCGATAAACACGAGTGGCGTGTTGCCGAGCAGCGATGAAGCCCTCGGATCCCAGTGCCGATGAAGGCTCCAGATCACTCCGAGAGTGCCCAATATTGCGGGCAGGACCGCCGGCACAGGGAAATTCGCCGGCGGCGTCAGCACGAGGCAAGGAACAGCAAGACCAGCGAACCCGTCCCCGCGGCATGCGAGCAGGTCGCGTGGCGGCAACAGAGCTTGTCTTCCGGCTATCGATCCACTGGAACAGCAGCACCCCGGCGGCGAGTTCCCAGAAGCGGCTCGGGATGAGGTAATAGGCCTTGACTGCATCATGTCCCGTCTGCCAGGCCGCCCAACCCAGCGACGCGACAAAAGCGGCCGCCGAGCGAGCCAATGACCCAAGCTGTCCCCGCCCACCCAGCCAGGCCGCGAACAGAAACGGAAAAATCAGGTAGAATTGTTCTTCGACCCCAAGCGACCAGGTATGCGTGAACGGATTGAACTCCGAGATGGGCGCGAAATAATCCCTGCCGTTGTGCGCCAGAGCGAAATTGCTCAGTCCGAAGAACGCAAAGAGGCCGGTCTTCTGATTGGCATCGCTGAGCCAGGAAACCGGAATGAACAGGACCGTGGCACGCTCGTGATCAGACAGGCACACAATCAGCGCCGGGGCGATCCGGCCTGAGGCGGCGAGCGTAGAAATTAACGAGGAACGCCCGATGCCGCGGCCGTGAAAATGCGCCATGGAGCCGCTGACCACGAACCCGGAAATGACGAAGAACACGTCGACGCCGACAAAGCCTCCCGGCAGCCACGGGGCGTGCAGATGATAGAGCAGCACAGACAGCACGGCGATCGCCCGAAGGCCATCGATGTAAGCGAAATAGGGTGTCCGCTCCGTGGAGCGCGCGGGCGACGACATAGGAATTCTCGGCAAGGTGAGCGGCTCGGGCAGATGATATACCGTCTGGGTGACGGCAATTCTCACGTGTCTGCGTCAGCGTCGCTACGAAGAGAGGACAATACGCGGTCGCATTCCAGGAGTTGCTGAAGGGCGACATGTAGTGTTTCGAGATCGATCGAGGGGATCTCAGCGAGGATGCCAGCTGGGAGTGCCTGCAAATCATCGTCCGGGCTAGCGTCCTGCGGATCGCTGCGAAGGGCGGCGGTGGCCTGCTCGCCCCGCCCGACGGATTGCACGAAGCGGACGCCCTCTTCCTTGAGGATCCGCTGGACGCCCTTGATGGTGTAGCCTTCGCCATAGAGGAAATGGCGGATGCCCTTGCAGCAGGTCGACATCGTCCGGGCGGTAATAGCGCCGCCCGCCGCCGCGCTTCAGCGGCTTGATGTGGGCGAAGCGCGTTTCCCAGAAGCGCAGGACGTGCTGCGGCAGGTCGAGGTCTTCGGCGACCTCGCTGATGGTGCGGAATGCGTCGGGGCTTTTGTCCATGGCACCACTCGCCATTGCGGTTTAGTCTTCGCCGCTGGCGACTTCGCCGTTGATGTGCGCCTTGAGGACGTTCGACGGCTTGAACACCATCACGTGCCGCGGATTGATCGGCACCTCGATGCCGGTCTTCGGGATTGCGGCCGACGCGCTCGCCCTTGCTGCGAACGATGAAGGAGCCGAAGGACGACAGCTTCACGGTCTCGCCGGCGGCGAGCGAATCGCAGATCTCGGCCAGCACGCGCTCGACCAGCTCGGCCGATTCGGTGCGCGAGAGGCCGACCTTCTGGTAGACCGCCTCGCTCAGATCAGCTCGCGTTACAGTTTTGCCTGCCATCACGCTCCCCCAGCGTTCGGTTTCGAAAATCAGTCCTATCGAGAGCTGCTGCTATCGAAGACGCTATGCAGATGGACGAACCGGGTCAACCGTTCAGGTAGCGACGGGTCGCCGTGATCGCGTCACCAGCGGATCAGGGCGCTGCCCCAGGTGAAGCCGCCGCCGATGGCCTCGATCATCACCAGATCGCCGTCCTTGATGCGGCCGTCCTTGCGCGCCACGTCGAGCGCGAGCGGAATCGAGGCCGCCGAGGTATTGCCGTGCTTGTTGACGGTGATCACGACCTTTTCGGGGGCGATGCCGAGCTTGTCGGCGCTCGCCGTGATGATCCGGCGGTTGGCCTGATGCGGCACGAACCAGGCGAGATCCTCGGCGGTCGTGCCCGGTGGCCGTCGAACGCGTCGCGGATCACGTCGGTCACCATGCCGACGGCGAAGCGGAAGACCTCCTTGCCTTCCATCTTCAGGACGCCGGTGGTCTTCGTCGAGCCGGGGCCGCCATCGACGTAGAGCTTGTCGCGATAGCGCCCGTCGGAGCGCAGATGCGAGGTCAGCACGCCGCGATCGGCCGAGGTGCCCTCGCCTTCCGCCGCCTCCAGCACGATGGCGCCGGCGCCGTCGCCGAAGAGCACGCAGGTGGTGCGATCGTTCCAGTCGAGCAGGCGCGAGAAGGTTTCGGCGCCGATCACGAGCGCGCGCTTGTGCGAGCCCGAGGCGAGGAACTTGTCGGCCACCGACGACCGCGTAGACGAAGCCGGTGCAGACGGCCTGCAGGTCGAAGGCCGCGCCATGCGTGATGCCGAGACCCGTCTGGATCTGCGTCGCGGTCGACGGGAAGGTGTAATCGGGCGTCGAGGTCGCGCAGATGATGAGATCGATGTCGTCCGGCTTGAGGCCGGCATCGTCGAGCGCCGCCTGGGCCGCGCGAATGCCGAGCATGGACGTGGTCTCGCCGTCCTCGGCGATGTGGCGCTCCTCGATGCCGGTGCGCTGCACGATCCAGTCGTGGGAGGTGTCGACGAACTTCGCGAGGTCGTGGTTCGTCACGACGCGCTTCGGCAGATAGGAGCCGACGCCGCGGACGATGGAACGGGTGCGTTTCAAGTTGGAGCCTTCCTCAGGCCTGTTGTGCGACCGGGTCATGATCGAGCATGACACGGATCGTCTTCATCAATTCGAAATGGGCCATATCATACGCGACGTCGATGGCGCTCGCGAAACCGAGCGCATCCGTGCCGCCGTGACTTTTCACCACAACGCCCTCGAGACCGAGAAAGACGCCGCCATTGACCTTGCGCGGGTCCATCTTGTCCCTCAGCGCGTCGAAGGCCTGCCTGGCGAACAGGTAGCCGATCTTGGCCATGATGGTCCGGCTCATGGCGGAGCGCAGATACTCGCCGATCTGCTTGGCGGTGCCCTCGGCGGTCTTCAGCGCGATGTTGCCGGCGAAACCTTCGGTCACGACGACGTCCACCGTGCCCTTGCCGAGATCGTCCCCCTCGACGAAGCCGTGATAGGCGAGGTTCGGAAGGTTCGCCTCCCGCAGGATGCGGCCCGCCTCCTTGACGGCCTCGATCCCCTTGATCTCCTCGGTGCCGACATTGAGCAGGCCGACGGTCGGGCGCTCGAGATCGAAGACGATCCGCGCCATCGCGGCGCCCATGATCGCCATGTCGACGAGATGCCCCGCATCCGCCCCGATGGTGGCGCCCACGTCGAGCACGATGCTCTCGCCGCGCAGGGTCGGCCACATGGCGGCGATGGCCGGGCGCTCGATATGCGCCATGGTCTTGAGGCAGACCTTGGCGGTCGCCATCAGGGCGCCGGTATTGCCGGCCGAGACGGCCGCATCCGCCTGCCCGTCCTTGACCGCCTGCACGGCCCGCCACATGGAGGACTTGCCGCGGCCCATGCGGATCGCCTGGCTGGGCTTCTCGTCCATGCTGATGGCGAGATCGGTATGGAGGACCTCCGTGACCTCCTTCAGCTTCGGATGCTGCGCCAGAAGCGGATTGATGAGCGCCTCGTTGCCGACCATCAGGAAGCGGATGCCGGGATGGCGCTCCAGAGCCAGAACCGCGCCCGGAACCACGACGGACGGACCATGGTCCCCGCCCATCGCGTCAAGCGAAATACGAACTGGTTTTGGCATGAAGGGGCGTTTCTTTCTGTTGCCGGGGAGCAGCGGGCGGAAAATAGCGGTTTGCGGGGTCTCCGCAACCGAATTCTGCGCCTTCCCAAACAGACGCTACGTCAACAATTTAGCGTAAAAGCGGACCGGCCTCTCATTCCTTCGCCTTGAGCGCCGCGAAGGGCGACATCTCCTCGTCCGCCGGGTCCTTGAAGTCGAAATCGACGCCGGGCTTGCGTGGATAGGGGTCGAGCCCGAGCGCCAGGAACTCGGCCACGACGGCGCCGAGATCGATCTGGCCGTTGACGATTTCGTCGGGCGGCTCGTATTCGTGCATTTCGGTCGGGGGCTCGGGGGGCATTCCGCTCGGTTCCGCGAAATCCACCTCGACCCGTTCGCTGACGATGGAATCGAAGGGCTCGAGGGTCGCGACGCAGATCTGGGTGATGCTCGCTTTCACCTCGCCCACCACATGCACGCCCTTGGCGGTGCTGGTCAGGGTGAGATCGGCCGCGAGGGACTCGATTCCGGCGAGGCCGAAATCCTTGGCGAGCGCGGCGCATTCCTCGGCGGTGGCGTGCACATGCACGTGCCTGCCCGGCGGGCGGGACATTGCCCACATCGGTCGGCCGCGACAGGGGCCCAACGGATTTCAGGGGTCATCGTTTGGTTGCTCCCATGGGCTCGGCTCAGGCGCCGAAAGATCTCGGGTTCAGGAAAGACGTGGCCCTCTTCCAGCAAGGCTCGCAAGACCCGCCTGCCTTCAGGCTCCGATCCGCCGCGAGCGCGTAGCGGGCCAGCGGATGGGCCGGCGCGTCGGAGCCGACGGCATTCCGACCGAGCGCCAGCGCCAAGGCAGGCTCGTCGACCGCGTCGAGCGGACCGTCATAGGCATGCGCGCGGCCATAGAAGGCGGCGGCGAGCTTCTTCATCCGCTTCGGCACGACAGTGTCGCCGATACCCATTTCCCGTAGGGAAGCGTCGAGATCCTGGAAGAAGGCGTCGGTCAGGTCCTTCGCCACGTCATCGGCCGGCGGCGGCAGGTCGCGCAGGGCCCGAGGACCAGGATCGTGTGGAGCGACACGGATTCGAAGCGGCCCTCGATCGTATCGGGAATCCCAAGCGTGCCGTAGAGGCCGGGATTGCGAGACGCATCGGCGATACGCTGGTAAAGCTTCGCGATCGTGGCGCGCCGCGGATCCTTGCGGAAAAGATTGAAGATCGCTCGCGAGATCAAGTGGGCTTGCCTTCCTGCCTTGTCAAAATCACCACCCCGGGGTACGCCATCCCCATCCGAAGGCGCAAGCTTATCCGCGCCGCAGACTGGGAAGAACCATACGATGCGTCGATATAAATCACTTTTCGTACGCTTGGCCGCGGCCACGCCTGCTCGCTTCGAGCGTGGCCGGTTGCATGGGCGGCGAGACTTTCCAGCGCGGCTATATCGTGGACGAGCAGGCGATCGCCAAGGTCAAGAAGGGCATGAGCGGCGAGCAGGTGCTCACGACGCTGGGCACGCCCTCGACCGTTTCGACCGTCGGCAACAAGAGCTGGTACTACATCAGCCAGAAATCGGCCCGCCGTTTCCAGTTCATGCCGGAATCCGTTGTCGATCAGACAGTTACGGCGGTTTACTTCGACAACAGCTTGAGGGTGGAGCGGATCGCTCTGTATGGCCTGCAGGACGGCCAGGTCTTCGATTTCATCTCCCGCACCACCCCCTCGGGCGGTCAGGAGACGAGCTTCCTGGGCCAGCTCTTCAGGGGCGGCAGCAGCTTCAACCCGTTCGGAACCTGATCGCCGACTCCATCGCGTTTGACCGCGAAATAACGTTATGAAGAACATGTGACACCGGCTACCTTCTGCGAAACGGAAGGATATAGCATGACGTTCACAGTGATCCGGGTTGGCGCGGAAACGCGCGTCAACACGACGACCGTTACCCACCAAAAGAATCCGTCCATCACCGCTCTCGACGGAGGGGGATGGATCGTCACCTGGCAGTCGCTCAACCAGGATGGTTCTGGCACCGGCATCTATCAGCAGCGCTATACCAGCGAGGGCGCCGCGGTTGGAGGCGAGAGCCTCGTCAATACCTTCACCCCCAATCCCCAGGACGACCCCGACGTCACGAGCCTTGCCGATGGCGGCTGGGTGGTCGCCTGGCAGTCGTCCCTCCAGGACGGGGACAATTACGGCGTCTACCAGCAACGCTATAATGCGGACGGCACGCTCAGGGGCGTCGAAACCATCGTCAACACCACGACGGCCAGCTCGCAAGCCGGTGCACGCCTGACCGCGCTATCCGACGGGGGTTGGACCGTCACTTGGGTCTCGAAGAACCAGGACGATCCAACCTCCGCAGGCATCTACCAGCAGCGTTACGATGCGACAGGCGCGAAAGTCGCAGGAGAAGTCCTCGTCAACACGACGACGGCCGGCGATCAGCTGAACCCGACAGTCGAGGGGCTCGCCGATGGCGGCTGGGTTGTCGCATGGCATTCGGAATACGACGGATCGAGTTCCGGAATATACCAGCAGCGCTTCAAGGCGGATGGAACGCGGGACGGGGCAGAGACCATCGTGAACACGACAATCTCCGACACACAAAGCTTTGCGAAAGTCGCAGGCCTTGTTGACGGAGGATGGGTGGTGACCTGGACCTCTAAAAACCAGGATGGTTCCAATTACGGCATCTACCAACAGCGCTACAACGTGGACGGATCGGCTCATGGCGTCGAGACTCTCGCGTCAACACGGAGACCGCGGATAATCAGTTCGGGCCGAGCGTGGCCGCGTGCAGCGACGGCGGCTGGATTGTCACCTGGGAATCCTGGTACCAGGCGGACCCCACCGGCCCCGACATCTATCAGCAACGCTACAACGCCGACGGATCGCCGCGCGGTTCCGAGACGCTCGTCAATGCCCCGGCTCCTGACATCCAGGACCAGGCGGAAATCGCGACCTTCGAGGACGGTGGCTGGGTCGTTACCTGGGAGTTCGCGGGGCCAGACGGCGGAATTCGACTACGGCATCTTTCAGCGGTACTACCAGGCGACGGGCGAGACCGTGCTGCGGAACGTCGCCGAGACCGCCATCGGCACGGGGGCGGACGAAACGCTGTCAGTGGCGGCCGGCGGCGTGAGCGCGGGAGATATTCTCGACGGCGGAGCCGGCACCGACACGCTGGTGCTGCTGGAGACAGGCCCCCTTGACCTGACGCAGGCCAGCTCCTTCACGGGTTTTAAAATCTTCCACGGCTCGGCCGGCAACGATGCGATCATCACCACTGGCGCCCTGCTCGCCGGCGTGACCGTCATCGACGGAAAAGGGGGCACAAATACGCTGAGGCTTGAGGGCGGCGGCGCCGTCAATCTGTCTCCCATCGCCGTCAGCAATATCATGTCGATCACGCTACAAAACGCTGCCGGGACCCATCTGACCCTCGACGACAAGGCGACCGCGCTCCTCGTAAGAGGAAACGCAAGCGCCACCGACAGCGTCACGGTCACGGGCGAAACTCTCACGGTGCAAGAGCGTGAAATCCTCTTCAGCCACGGCATCGAGACGGTTACCGACGATGCGGGCACCTTCACCAACAGCGCTCCCGCGGCGCTCGCACTTGCTGGAGCCGCCGTCAGCGAGCTTGCGGCCAACGGCGACGTCGTCGGCACGTTGTCGGTCACCGACCCGGATGCGCCTAACGACGCCCATACCTACACGCTAGTCGACGATGCGGGCGGGCGCTTCGACATCGTTGGGGACAAGATCGTAGTGAAGAATCGCGCGCTGCTTAACTATGAGCAGCAACCGACAAGCTACCCCGTCATCGTTCGCGTCACCGATGCGGGCGGGTTGGCTCTGGCCAAGCAGTTTACCATTTCCGTGACAGATGAGAATGAGGCTCCCACGGCGATCGCGCTCTCGGGAACGGGCATCGGCGAGAATGCAAGTGACGGCGCCACCGTCGGGACGCTGTCGTTCACCGACCCGGATGCGCCCAATGGCCTACATGTCTACACGCTGCTGGACAACGCGGGCGGACGGTTCGCCATCGTTGGCGACAAGATCGTGGTGAAGAACGGTGCGTTACTCGATTACGAGCAAGCGACCAGTCACGTCGTCACCGTGCGCGTCACCGATGCTGGAAACTTGCATGTGGACAGGCAGTTCAATATTTTTCTGACCGACGTGAATGAGACCCCTGCTCCAAGACTCGCTCAAACCCATTAACCTCGCCGGCGGGCCCGGCGCGGAGACCCTCAGCGGAGGGGCCGCCGACGATCTTCTTGTCGGCGCCGGCGGAAACGATGCCCTCCGGGGCGAGAGCGGAAACGACATCCTGAAGGGCGGCCTCGGCAAGGACATCCTCACGGGCGGCACGGGCAAGGACATGTTCTTCTTCGACACGAAGCCGACCAAGACCAACCTCGACACGGTTACGGATTACAACGCCCGTGGACGACGCGCTCTATCTCGACAACAAGTACTTCCCGAAGCTCGGTATGAAAGGCTCGACGGCGAAGCCCCAGAAACTCGACAAGCAGTTCTTCAGCCTCAACAAACCCAAGGACAAGACCGACTACCTCTTCTACGTCAAGAAAACGGGCACGGTCTTCTACGATGTCGACGGCTCCGGCTCGAAGGCGGCGGTTGCGGTGGTGGTTCTGAAAAACAAGCCCGCGCTCACCGCCGCCGAATTCTTCGTCGTCTGAAAGCATTGTCGAGTTCTCCCCCGTCATTCCGGGGCGCGCCTATGGCGCGAGCCCGGAACCCATAAGCGCTAGCGATATAAGACCGGGCGCGGCGGTTGCGCTTTATCCTGACAGGCTGGTGGTTATGGGTTCCGGGCCCGCTTCGCGCCCCGGAATGACGGGAAGAGCTCGAGATCGGCGATACAAGAGTACAAAAAACCCCGCGGCTCGCACCGCGGGGTTTTTCTTGGGTCGTCGATCGGTCTCGATCAGGCGCTGTGGGCGAGGATGGCCAGCAGCAGCAGCGCGATGATGTTGGTGATCTTGATCGCCGGGTTCACGGCGGGGCCTGCCGTGTCCTTGTAGGGGTCGCCGACGGTATCGCCGGTCACGGAGGCCTTGTGGGCTTCCGATCCCTTGTGGTGAACCACGCCGTTGGCATCCGTGAAGCCGTCCTCGAAGGACTTCTTGGCGTTGTCCCAGGCGCCGCCGCCCGACGTCATCGAGATGGCGACGAACAGGCCGGTGACGATCACGCCGAGCAGCATGGCGCCGACGGCCGAGAATGCCTGCGACTTGCCGGCGATCGACAGCACCACGAAATAGGTGACGATGGGCGCCAGCACCGGCAGGAGCGACGGGACGATCATCTCCTTGATGGCGGCCTTGGTGAGCATGTCCACGGCGCGGCCGTAATCCGGACGCTCCGTTCCCGCCATGATGCCGGGCTTCTCGCGGAACTGCCGCCGCACTTCCTCAACCACCGCGCCCGCCGCGCGACCGACCGCCGTCATGGCGATGCCGCCGAACAGGAACGGGATGAGGCCGCCGAACAGGAGGCCCACCACCACGTAGGGGTTGGTGAGCGAAAAGTCCGGCTTCACGCCCTGGAAGTAAGGGAACTGGGCCGCATTCTGGGTGAAGTAGTTCAGGTCGGACGTATAGGCGGCGAACAGCACGAGAGCGCCGAGACCGGCGGAACCGATGGCGTAGCCCTTGGTGACGGCCTTGGTGGTGTTGCCGACCGCGTCGAGCGCGTCCGTCGAGCTGACGGACTTCCTTCGGCAGACCCGCCATTTCGGCAATGCCGCCGGCATTGTCCGTGACCGGTCCGAAGGCGTCGAGGGCCACGATCAGGCCGGCGATCGCCAGCATGGCCGAGACCGCGATGGCGATGCCGAAGAGGCCCGCCAGCGTGTAGGACGAGATGATGCCCGCGATGATGACGATGGCCGGCAGCGCCGTCGAATTCGAGCGAGACCGCCAGACCCTGGATCACGTTGGTGCCGTGACCCGTCACCGAGGCTTGCGCGATGGACCGCACGGGACGGAAGCCGGTGCCGGTATAGTACTCGGTGATGACCACGATGAAGGCGGTGACGCCGAGCCCGATGACCGCGCACCAGAACAGGTTCAGCCCAGTGAAGGCCGCGCCGGTGACCGGACCGAAGCCGATCATCGCCCCAGGTCACGAGGGCGATGGCGCCGACCGAGAGGATGCCGGTGGCGATCAGGCCCTTGTAGAGCGCGCCCATGATCAACTCGTTCTGGCCGAGCTTCACGAAGAACGTGCCGATGATCGACGTCACGATGCAGGCAGCCCCGATGCCGAGCGGATAGAGCAGCATGGTGTCGAGGTTCGGCTGTCCGGCGAAGAAGATCGCCGCGAGCACCATGGTGGCGACGACGGTCACCGCGTAGGTCTCGAACAGGTCGGCCGCCATGCCGGCGCAATCGCCGACGTTGTCGCCGACATTGTCGGCGATGGTGGCGGGGTTGCGCGGGTCATCCTCCGGAATACCGGCTTCGACCTTGCCCACGAGGTCGCCGCCGACATCCGCGCCCTTGGTGAAGATGCCGCCGCCGAGACGGGCGAAGATCGAGATCAGCGAGGCGCCGAAGCCCAAAGCCACGAGGCTGTCGATGACGACGCGGCTCGAGCCGGGCAATCCCTCGATGCGGGTCAGGTAGCCGAAATAGAGCGCGACGCCGAGAAGCGCGAGGCCGGCGACGAGCATGCCGGTGACCGCGCCCGACTTGAACGCCACGTCGAGGCCGCCGCTCAAGCGACTGGGTCGCCGCCTGCGCGGTGCGCACATTGGCGCGGACCGACACGTTCATGCCGATGAAGCCCGCCGCCCCCGACAGGATGGCGCCGATCGCAAACCCGATGGCGACGCGGATGCCGAGGAGGTAGGCGAGGATGACGAACAGGACGACACCGACGATCCCGATCGTGGTGTATTGCCGCCGAAGATAGGCCTTCGCACCTTCGGCGATCGCGGCCGCGATCTCCTGCATGCGCTGAGAGCCTGCGTCGCGCTTCATCACATCGTTGATGGCCCAGAGGCCATAGACGATGGACAGGAGCCCGCCCAGGATAATGAGGGTAAGTGCCATAATGCCGTCCTTGTTATGGGAAGGCAGAGACACGACCGCGCAGCCCCAGAAGGCCCCCGAGTCGCCCTACCCCCAGCGAAGTTCACGAACGCTGCCAAAAATCAATGCAGGCCGCAACGCGACTTGAGCATAAATCACAGGACTTGCGTACGAATCACAGGAAACTCTACGCCGGGGCGACTATTTTCCGACGGTGCTGCCAAAACAGCAGCCCGAGGGCGATGAGAACGGGCGGGAAGACCATCCAGTTGACGAGGTCCCAGCCGCTGAAATTCAGGAGCGTGCCGGAGCCGAAGGAGGCCGTGGCGGTCGATCCGAAGACCAGAAAGTCGTTGGCCGCCTGCACCTTCGAGCGCTCCTCGGGCCGGTAGCAATCCGTCACCATGCGCGGTGGCGCCGATAAAGCCGAAATTCCAGCCCACGCCCAGCAGCACCAGCACGGCCCAGAAATGCGCGACGGTAATGCCGGAGAGGCCGATGACGGCCGAGAGGCCGATCAGGATCAGGCCCGCCGCCGTCACCCGCTCCTTGCCGAATCGGACGATGAGCCGGCCCGTGAAGAAGCTCGGCGTGAACATCGCCAGGATATGCCACTGGATGCCCAGGGCGGCCGCGCCGACCGGCAGCCCGCACCCGATCATCGCAAGGGGCGCGGCGGTCATCAGGAAGCTCATGAGCGCATAGGAGACGAGCGCCGGCGACTACCGCCACGATGAAGCGCGGCTGCGAGATGATCTCCCGCAAGGGCCGTCCGCCGCTGCGTGTCGGCATTCGGCACGACGGGCGGGGCGCGCAGGAACGACACGACCAGGATGGCGACGAGCGCAAGGCCGGCCTGTCCGAGGAACGCGCCCGCGAAGGCGACGCCGGGGATCATGTCCTGGGTCCAGATGACGGTCTGCGGCCCCACGATACCGGCCGCGATGCCGCCGCTCATCACCCACGCGATGGCGCGCGGGCGGAAGCCTTCGGAGGCGGTGTCGGCCGCCGCGAAGCGATAGCTCTGGATGAAGGATGAATAGAAGCCGGCGATGAAGGTCCCGAGGCAGAAGATGAGAAAGCTCGTGGAGGCGATGCCGAAGGCCGCCATGCAGCCCGCCAGCACCCCGATGCTTCCGCCGATCACGTAGCCCGTCCGCCGGCCGGCCCGCCTCATCAGCATGGCGGCCGGGATGGTGCCGAGCGCGAGGCCGAGATGGCTGAGGCTGACCGGCACGGTGGCGAATTGCTTGTTGTCGGCCAGCATCTGGCCGACGATGCCGCCGAGCGAGACCACGATGGCGGGATTTGCTCCCCCGAGCGCCTGCGCGCAGGCCAGCACCAGGGCGTTGCGCTTGGCCAGGCGATCGCCCGGATACGGCCGCGGGGCCGTCAGAAATGCGCGTATGAACCGACATCGTACCGTCTTTCGGACTTCGCCCAGCCGGAAGACCGGCATGTCGTCGCCGGGGACGACCTGTCCGATGACGGCGATGGGAATGCCGACCCTATCTGCCTCTTTGCGGAAGCTGTCGAGACGGGTTGGCGGCACGGTGCAGAGAATTTCGTAATCGTCGCCGCCCGTCACGATCCGTGTCGCAGCAAAGCCGCCATCGACGTCGACGAGCTTTCGCGCCGCGGTCGAGACCGGCACCTGCGCGAGTTCCACGACGGCCGAGGCGCCGCTTGCCCGCATCATTTTGGCGAGGTCTCCCGCAAGGCCATCCGAGACATCCATCGCCGCGCTCGCATGCTCCCGCAGGGCTGCCGCCAGCCGATGGCGCGGTCGTGGATGGAGATAGCGATCGGCGAGGAAGGCCGCGTCGTCGAGCGCCAGAGCCCGGCAGCCAAAATGCGGGATCTTCCGCGAAGGCCAGCCCGAGGGCAGCGTCGCCGATGGTGCCCGAGACGCAGATCGGCATCGCCGACACGGGCCGTCGTTCGCCGCACCATCCGCCCCGCCGGAACCTCGCCGAGAGCCGTGATCGCAAGCGTCAGGGGCCCGCGGGTCCTCACCGTGTCGCCGCCGAGGAGCGGACAGGCAAAATCAGCGGCGGCCGTCGCCGAGGCCGGCGGCGAATCCCGACAGCCAATCTTCCGTCCAATCGTCCGGCAGCGCGAGGTTGAGAAGAAAACCGCGCGGCTCGGCGCCCTTGGCGGCAAGATCCGACACGTTGACGCCGAGCGCCTTGCGGCGCAATCGAGCCGGGGGCGTCGTCGGGCAGGAAATGGACCGATCTCCACCAGCGAATCCGTGGTCAGCACCAGATCGTATCCGGGCCTCGGAGAAAGGCACGCGGCGTCGTCCCGCAGCCCGAGAGCCGCCCTCGCCCGCCAGAGGCGCGAAATAGCGCGCGATCAGGTCGTCCTCGGAGGGACGCGTCATCCGTGCATTCCTAGCGCTTCGCCGGTCCGGCCGATTTCTTCTCCAGTTCGCCGGCGCGGACGTCGCGCGCCACCGTATCGAGCACGGCGTTGACCAGTCCCGGCTCGTCCTGGTCGTAGAAGCCATGGGTGACGTCCACATATTCGGTGATGACGACCCGGGCCGGCACGTCCTTGCGGAACATCAGCTCGAAGCCGCCGGCCCGCAGGATCGCGCGCAGGACCGCCTCGATCCGCGCCAGCGGCCAGCCGGCGGCCAGCGCCGCGTCGATCTTCAGGTCGATGGCGCGCTGGTCCTTCACCACGCCTTCGAGGATGGTGCGGAAGAAGGCGCATGTCGGATGGCTGGAACTTGATGCCCTCGACCTCGCGACCGAGCCAATGGGACTCGAACTCGGCCAGCGCGTCGATGACGCCGGTTCCCGACAGGTCCATCTGGTAGAGGGCCTGCACGGCGGCGAGGCGGGCGGCGGAACGCTCGGAAGGTTTGGCCATGATCAAAGCTCCCGAACGTTTCTCTTGATGCGCAGGACGGCAAGAGCCGCCTCGACCGCGCCGCCGCCCTTGTTCATGTCGGCGACCCGCGCGCGGGCCCACGCCTGCTCGTCATTCTCGACCGTCAGAATGCCGTTGGCGAGCGGAATGCGCCGCTGCACGGACAGATCCATCAGCGCGCGCGAGCTTTCGCCCGCCACGATGTCGTAATGGCCCGTTTCGCCGCGAATGACGCAGCCCAGCGCCACGACCGCATCATAAGGCTTGCCGAGCTCTTCCGCCGCGTCGAGCACGATGGCGATGGTGGACGGGATTTCGAGCGCGCCGTCGACCGTCAGCACATCCACACTGCGCCTGCGCCGCCTCCGCGGCACCCTTCGCGCCCCGCAGGAGTTCGTCCGCGATATCGTCGTAGAAACGCGCCTCGACGATGAGGATGCGGGCGCCCGGCACAGGCGGACGGGCGGTGGGTTTGGCGTGTGTTGCGACCATGAGGAACTATCGATTTCGGCTTGGCAGAACGACATCCCGAGAAGAGCCTTTGGCTCGTCCTGCGGGATCGTCCATGCACTCTGAAAGACGCCTGCATCGTTCGAGCCGGACCAAAGTCCCGCTCGGACATGAAGGCTATCAAGGCGGATCAAGATTATCCCGCCTCCCTACCCCGCGTTGCCTGCCTCCGCAAGCCGTGCGGCATAGCGCGCCATGAGATCGACCTCGAGGTTGATCTTGTCGCCGGCCTGCCGCTCCCCCCAGGTGGTGACCGAAAGGGTGTGCGGGATGATGAGAACCGAGAAGACATCGCCGTCGACGGTGTTCACCGTGAGCGACGTGCCGTCGAGGCAGACCGAGCCCTTTTCGGCGATGAATTTCGCAAGCTGCGGCGGCACCTTGATGTCGAACCGCGCGGTCGGCCCCCAGGGGTTGTCGCCCGCGGTGATCGCCTCGCGGGCGATGATGGTCGCTATTCCATCCACGTGGCCCGTGACGATATGGCCGCCGAGTTCGTCGCCGATCTTGAGGGAGCGTTCGAGATTGACCCGTGTGCCCGACTTGCCAGTCGCGGAACCGTCGTGCGCGCCAGCGTTTCGGCCGCCGCGTCGACCTCGAACCAGCATCCATCGCCGAGGGGCCCGACCGCCACCACCGTCAGGCAGGGCCCGCCGCATGCGATCGATGCGCCAAGCGCGATGGTCGAGGGGTCGAACGTGGATTCGATGCGCAGCCGCCGGAGCGGGCCGCCTCCGGATACCGCGCCGATCCGGCCGACATCGGTCACGATGCCTGTGAACATCTAGGCTATCTCCCAGAACATGAAGAGGTCCGATCCGAGTTGCTCTTCGCCCATGAGGCGCATTTCGTCCATTCTGTCGTGAAGCGCCGGGCCAACAGCCGGAAATGTCGCCCTCGCCTCTCGCTGTACGCCCGGTGACGAGAACCAGTTCGTCCACCAGACCCGCCTGCGCCAGCCCTTCGGCCAACGCAGGGCCCCCTTCGCAGAAGACCCGCGTGATGCCCCGCGCGCCGAGCAATCGCAGGGCATCCGGCAGGACGACGCGGCCTCTCGCGTCGGCATCCACGCGCAGAACCTCGACTCCGGCGGCGACCAGCGCCCTCTCCGCCTCGATCGATGCGTCAAGCGCCGCGACGATCCAGGTCGGATTGCGCCGGGCGGTGGCGACCAGGCGGGACGTCAGGGGCGTCCGCAAGCGGCTGTCCATGACGACCCGGACGGGCGACCGATCTTCGAGCCCCGGCAACCGGACGTCGAGCATCGGGTCGTCCGCCAGCACCGTGTCGATTCCCACCATGATCGCATCCGCATGGGCCCGCATGAGATGCACCCGGGCATTGGCGATCTCGCCGGTGATCATCAGCCTCGGTCCCTGGCGGCGTCCGGCAAACCCCTCGGTGCTCCGGGCCAGTTTTACGGTGACGGCGGGCCGTCCCGTCCTGACCCGCGTGAGATGGCCGCGATGAAGACGCCTTGCATCCTCCGCCAGGCACCCGGCCGTCACGGAGACACCGGCTTCCCGCAGGCGGGCATGACCATGGCCGTGAACGCGGGGGTCCGGGTCCTCCAGGGCGGAGACGAGGCGGGCGATTCCAGCGTTCAGAACGGCGTCGACGCAAGGCGGCGACTTGCCATGATGGGAGCAGGGTTCGAGCGACACGTAGAGGGTGGCGCCACGGGCGCGCTCCCCGGCCTCGGCCAGGGCGACGCGCTCGGCATGCGGCCTGCCGCCCGGCTGGGTATTGGCCTGCGCGATGATGACCGGCACCGGCCCGCTCTCATCCACCACCACGGCGCCCACGGAGGGGTTCGGCCAGGTCAGGCCGAGATGGCGCGCGCCGAGCGCCAAGGCGAGCCGCATGAAGCGCTCGTCCTGCGGCGTTGCCTTGAGATCGGCGGTCATTCGGGCGCGCGGGCGTGGCGGGGGCCGTCGGACCCGTCATCGTCGGGATCCTCGCTCGCGAGCCGCACCAGAATCTCCTCGAAATCCTTCGCTTCGCGGAAGTTCTTGTAGACGGAGGCGAAGCGCACATAGGCGACATCGTCGAGGCCCTTCAGCCCCTCCATGACGAGCTCGCCCACGGTATCGCTGCGCACCTCGCCCTCGCCCATGCTTTCGAGCTGGCGCACGATGCCGTTGATCATCCGCTCGACCCGCTCGGGCTCGACGCTGCGCTTGCGCAAGGCGACGGCGACCGACTGCTCGAGCTTGTCCCGGTCGAACGGCACCCGCCTCCCGGAGCGCTTGAGCACGAACAGCTCGCGCAATTGAACCCGCTCGAACGTGGTGAACCGCCCCCCGCAATCGGGACAGATCCGGCGGCGGCGGATGGCCGATGAATCATCCGTCGGCCGGGAATCCTTCACCTGTGTGTCCAGGCTCCCGCAATAGGGGCAACGCATCGGCGGCTATCGACCTCAGGCGTAAATGGGGAAGCGGCGGGTGAGCTCGTGTGCCCGCTTCTTCACGGATTCCTCAACGGCGCCATTCTCTTCCGGGCCGTTCTTCGCAAGTCCGTCGAGGGCCTCGACGATGAGATTGCCCACATTCTGGAACTCGGCGACGCCGAACCCGCGGGACGTCGCGGCCGGCGTGCCGAGGCGGATGCCGGAGGTGACCATGGGCTTCTCGGGATCGTAGGGCACGCCGTTCTTGTTGCAGGTGATGTGCGCCCGACCCAGGGCCGCCTCGGCCGCCTTGCCGGTCAGGCCCTTCGGCCGCAGGTCCACCAGCATCAGGTGGTTGTCGGTGCCGCCCGCCACGATCGCGTATCCGTTCGACAGCATGGTGTCGGCCAAAGCCTTGGCGTTTTCGACCACGGCCCGTGCGTAGACCTTGAAATCGGGCCGCAGCGCCTCGTGGAAGGCCACGGCCTTGGCGGCGATCACATGCATGAGCGGACCGCCCTGGAGGCCGGGGAAGATCGCCGAATTGACCTTCTTGGCGATGTCCTCGTCATTGGTCAGGATCATGCCACCGCGCGGGCCGCGCAGGGTCTTGTGGGTCGTGGTGGTCACCACATGCGCATGAGGGAACGGCGACGGGTGCGCGCCGCCCGCGACGAGACCGGCGAAATGGGCGATATCGACCATGAAGAACGCCCCGACCTCATCGGCGATCTCGCGGAAGCGGGCGAAATCCCAGAACCGCGAATAGGCCGAGCCGCCGGCCACGATCACCTTCGGCTTGTGTTCGCGGGCGAGGCGGGCGACTTCGTCCATGTCGATGAGCTGGTCGTCCTCGCGGACCTTGTAGCTGACCACGTTGAACCACTTGCCCGACATGTTGACGGGCGAGCCGTGGGTGAGATGCCCGCCGCAGGCGAGATCGAGACCCATGAAGGTGTCGCCGGGCTTCATCAGCGCCATGAACACCGCCTGGTTGGCCTGGCTGCCGGAATTGGGCTGCACGTTGGCGTAACGGCATTCGAAGAGCCGGCAGGCGCGCTCGATGGCGAGCTCCTCGGCGATATCGACGAACTGGCAGCCGCCGTAATAGCGCCGGCGCGGATAGCCTTCGGCGTATTTGTTGGTCATCACCGAGCCTTGCGCCTCGAGCACCGCCTTCGAGACGATGTTCTCGGACGCGATCAGCTCGATCTCATCCCGCTGGCGACCGAGTTCGAGCTCGATGGCGCGGGCGATCTCGGGATCGCTGTCGGCAAGGCTCGCCGAGAAAAAGCTGTTGGACATGTGGCTGGTCGCTTCGCTGGCACTCATGATAACCCTCGCCCTCTCGATCCCCGCATAGCGGGGATCACCGTCGGTCGCCCACATGGGCGACCAGACGCCGATGTGATGGAGGCCTTTACCACGGCGGCGCGAGGCGACGCCAAGCGGCGTGCCCGAAGATCAGCATGGGCAAGCCACTGCGCGGCATCGCTCAACTGCGATCCGGCGGCTTCGAGCGGCAGCAGTTCTATTTCGATTGACGATTTTGAATTGCAACGTTATTGCATACAACGTTGGCCTAATTATCCGAGCCCTACGTTACGAGATCCCCCATGGCCACTTTGTTCCCCTCCCTACTTTCCCAAGCTCTGGCACAAACGACCGAAAGCGACGACATAATTGAGTCATCGCGGGCAGCGATATCCCCGGAGGTGTTTTTGACGGCCAAGGAGGAACGGATACCCTTGAGCTGCTGGGAGGCGGGGAATTCGATCTTATGCTTGCAGGCGGTTTCCGAAACTTCGAAATCATCAAGGGCTCAGTGTTGGCCGACCGGATCGTGCTCGGCTCGGGTCAGATGGCCGGCATTCGCGCGATTGACGGCGTCGCCTCGATTGGTCCGATTCCAGCAGACTCTAACGTTTCTATGAACTACGTCGGCCAGCAACTTCGATCTTCGGGCTATCGCTGATTGCTTGAACATCAACGGTATTATCCTTGAGACGTCGATGCGGTTATCGACAACAAACGAAGTCAGTCGTCGGCGATTATGCCACTGCTATGAAATTCAGGGGCCTGTATACGCAGAACGACCATCTCATTGCTCAGGGCGTGAACTCTGACTGCAACCGATATCGAGACTGCTCCATCGCAGTCGCGGTATAGACAAAATCTACGTTACGGTAACGGCGTCTGACGAGCATCAATAAGGCTCCGGCTTCTGACCGGTATGCAAGGAGATCGTCGTTAAGGCCTCCGATAAAGTCGGTACGCGATCCTCATGCGATGCCGGCAGCAATGCGACTGTTTCGGATGACCACGGTGAAATCCGGAGTCGCAGGCCTCTATCGTCAGAGAGGCATATCGCATCCTACTCGGAACTACTTGGTAATTTCAGCCTTCAGAAGTCTGAGCGGGTGTCGTTCGTCGAAAAACGGACAACAGGGAGTCTGATCTTCGGTTGATGGCAGGCTGGTCGGTGAAGGTTCGACTTATGTGGCCCTCAACGTTTACACAGGCTGTCAGTATCGGATTTCAAGCCGACGCTACCTCGGACCGAAGTCACCCAAGTCATCCGTGCCGGTGGCTTATACAGTCAACCAGTTCACGGCAGTAAGACGGACCGATATAGACGTCACGGTAAAGCATGCCGCTCAATCGAGATCAGCATCGTCGATGGCGGGAACCGGTCCGTCCGAAGGCTACCATCCTCGTGGACAAACAGCCGATCGCACCGGTCGGCCAAATCCTCACCGGCACTGCGGCCTCAGACAAGACTTGTCGGCGAGCAATCGGAAACGACAAATTGTCGGGCAAACTCGGCAATGACATCCTCACCGGCGGCACAGGCAAGGACATCTTCATCTTCGATACGAAAGCCGGGAAAAAGGAACGTCGACAAGATTACGGATTTCAACATCGCCGACAATTCCATCCATCTTGAGAATTCCATCTTCAAGACCCTCGGCAAAAAGACCGGAATGCTCAAGAAGGCCGCGTTTTGGGTCGGCGCGAAGGCGCACGACGCCTCCGACCGCATCGTCTACGACAAGAAGATCGGCGCCCTGTACTATGATGAGGACGGCTCGGGCCGGAAGGCAGCCGTCAAGTTTGCAACCATCAACAAGGTCGGATTGAACGAGAAGGATTTCTTCATCGTCTGAGCATTCCGCTGCCGATCCGGATCGGCTTCACGCATCATCTGTTTTACAAAAACGGCCCGCCATGAAGCGGGCCGTTTATGTTGCAATCCAGGAGGCGAAACTCAGTTCTGCAAGAACATCTCTTCGTCGGGCGCATTCGGCACGCGGCTTGCGACCGGGATCGCGTTGCCCAGGCCGTCCTTGTTGTAGATGTCGTCGCGGAATTGCACGAGGCCGTCGGGGGTCGCCCAGGCGGTCACGTAGGTCCAGTAGATGTTGACGGGATTGGCGACGCGCGCATCCGTGCGCGAGCCGGATTTGAAGGTCGCGTCGATCTGTTCGCGGCTCCAGCCGGGGGTGTCCTTCAACAGCCACTCGATGTAGTCGCGCACGTTCTGCACGCGCACGCAGCCCGAGGACACGAAGCGGAAATCGTCGCCGAAGATGCCCTTGGAGGGCGTATCGTGCATGTAGACGCCGTGCGGATTCGGGATGTTGATGCGCACGAAGCCCATGGAGTTCAGCTCGCCACCCGGATCCTGCCGGAAGCGATAGCGCGTCGCCTCGTCGGAGAACCAGTTGACCTGACTCGGGGTCAATTCGGTAGCGCCGTTGAAGATGCGGATCTTGTTGTCCGTCAGGTAGTTCGGCTCCTTCTGCATCTTGGGGATCAGGTCCTTGCGGATGATCGATGCGGGCACCGTCCAATAGGGGTTGAAGTTGATCTCGACGACCTTGGAGCTGAGGAGCGGAGATTGCCGATCGCTCTTGCCGACGCCGGCCGCATGGCGCGTGTGCACCATGCCGGCTTCGACGGTCTCGACGAGCGCCGCCGGAATGTTCACCACCACGTAGCGGTTGCCGAGGTTGCCGGCGTGACTGCGCAGGCGGCCCATATTGATCTCGAGCTGGCGGATGCGCACGTCGACCGGCACATTCATCGCGGTCACCGTCGCGCTCGTCATGGTGCCGGTGGAGCTGAGCCCGTGGCGGGCCTGAAAGCGGCGAACGCCGGCTTCCACATAGGAATCGTAGATCGGCGAATCACCCGCCGAGGGATCGATATCGCCGGTGACGATCAGGCGTTGGCGAAGGGCCACCACCGCCGGGCTCTTGACGCCGACGCGCAATCCGTCCGCGCCGCGCAGGGCCTGCCAGCCGCCGCGGGCGGAGATGCCGCGATATTGCTCGATCATCTGCTCGGTGGCGGCCACGGTCTCGGCCGACAGCATCGGCGTCGTGGTGCGTTTCACCCGGGTGCGGGAGACCGCTTCGTAGTTCTGCGACCACTCGGCCTGGTTCTGGGCCCAGACCGAGGTCGGGGTGGCGACGAGGGCGAGCGTTCCTGTCAGGAGCGTACGGCGAGACAACATGAGCGCAGGCTCTTTCATGAGAAGGTTTGGGTGGACCGGCGGAGCGAACACCGCGACGCGGCGCTGACCGTCCTATTCGAGAAAGACAGTGCCGCGAGACGATTAATGAACGGTGTCGAAAACGGCGAAGAAGGGGGCCATATTAAGGCGGAAGGAGCCTCCTCCCCGCTGCGGCCGTTCACATGTCGCAACTATGCAACACTCCCCGGGACTGTGCCTCAATCGTTGTCCTCGGACGGCCCCGAGGTCTCGCGGGGATAATGGCCCATCGGCTTGTTGCTTTGCGGCGGGATGATGTGGGTGACGCGGCCGCGCTTCTGCGGCGGAGCCGCCGATGGCGGCCTGCCCTGCACCGGCCGGGTCTCGGGCGGCGGCGGATTGGCGGCGTTGCCGATCCCGTTCAAAACGGCCCCAAGGGGAAAATACTGGGCCTCGGCTGGAAATGCCGACACGGCCAGCAGCGCGGCGGTCGCCGCTATTACAAATTTCGTCATCGAAAAACCTCCGGATCGCAGAGCAAGTCCGCACAGTTGATATGTTATAATGATAACGCATGAGTGCGAGCGACGCAACGTCATCCTGCTCGCCTTAGCCGGTCCTTACCCACGAAGGGCAACGGTCGCCGGTCAACCGACCTCATAGGCTCTCATCAGTGTGCGTTAGTCGGTTGAACAGGGGATGGCGCGAATGCGAACCATCCAAGGGAGACGGTCATGGCGACGAAAAGAGGCACATTGAATGCGGACATTCTCAACGGAACGTCGTCCCGGGACAGCCTTCTGGGATTCGGGGGCAACGACACCCTCAACGGTCTGGGCGGGCGCGATAACCTCGATGGCGGCAACGGCAACGACAAGCTCTTCGGCGGCGGCGGCGCGGACGTTCTGCGGGGAGGCGCGGGCAACGACATCTTGAAGGGCGGAAGCGGCGACGACTTTCTCAACGGCAACGCGGGGAAGGACATTCTCACCGGTGGCGCGGGCGTCGACACCTTCATCTTCAAGCATGCGCGCGAAACCCGTCCCGGCAAGACCGCCGACGTCATTACCGATTTCTCCACCAGCGACTTCATCGATATCCGGAACATCGATGCGGACAAGGGCGTCGCGGGAAATCAGGATTTCAAGTTTCTCGGCGATAGCGCATTCACCGGCAAGGCGGGCGAACTGAACTACAAGTACGTCGGCTCCGGCGCGAATGCGAGAACGATCATCTCCGGCGACCAGAACGGCGACGGCGCCGCCGATTTCCAGATCGTTCTCCACAAACATATCGCCTTATCGGCCAACAACATCTTCGGCGACCTGTAGCGCGACAATCGCTCGCGGAGGTGCGGCGGCAGGCGGCGAAAGGTCGTTGCCGCTGCTCGCATCAGGCAGGAGGGAATGAAAGCCAGAGACCGTCGAGGGGTGAGGTTAAAGTGATCTCACCCCTCCCGCGCGGCCCGCCACGCCACCACCAGATAAAACCGCCACCAGCGCCAGGAACGGCGTCATCGTCACCACGCCGCTCGACACGTTTCCGAAGATTATCGGCTTCCGCGGTTCCGGTGATGGAAACGGTATCGTCGGACGACAACCGCAGCATCCCAAGCGCCGCCTGCTGAGCGGCTGAAAAACTCAGTTGCTTGTCCGAAACGTCAATCACATCGACGCCCCTGGAACGGAGTGCGAGAATATCCGAGGCTGTGAGGCTGCTAACTTTCGCGCCCGTGTCGACGACGGTGACGGTGTCGGCGGAGGCGAGCGCAAGTCCCGACTTCGCCAGCACGGTCGCCGAGTTGACGGTCAGCGTCAGCCTATCCTCGGCGGTGTCGAGAATGTCCACTTTCTTCGCGAGAAGCTTAGCTAAATCAGCCGCCGACATGGCCGAGATGGCAGCTGCGGAGGTATGAGGTGCCCATGCCTCAACGGTGTGTCGAGCCCTCACCCCTCCCGCGCGGCCAGCCACGCCACCGCCAGATACACCGCCACCAGCGTCAGGAAAGCCGCCATCGTCACCACGCCGCTCGATACGATTCCGGGGAAGAAGGCTGCGAGGATGAGGTGGCTGAGGACTGCCAGCAGCCACATGATGCCGCCCCAGGTCGAGGCCATCCACAGGCCCACCGCGGCGATGAGGTCGATGAGGGCGAAATAGACGATGGTGGATTGGTAGCCGGTCGAACGGCTCTCGAAATGGCCGATGGGGGTCCAGATGCCGAGGATGATCGCCCAGGCGCTCAGGCCCTTCATGATCCAGAGAACCGAGAGCACCCGCATGAACCAGGTCATGACGAAGGTCCAGCGCCGCCTGCCGCCTCCGGCGCGTTCCTCGATGCGGTCCGAGGGCGCCCGCATGGCGGCTTCCCGGATGGCGTGATGGTTGCCGTTGCGCGTCATCACGCGATCTCCAGTTCGTCGGGGCCGAGATCGGCGAAGTAGCGCTCGATCGCCGCCTTGTCGATGGCTCCGAGATCCGCCGGCTGCCATTGCGGGTTGCCGTCCTTGTCGATCAGCACGGCGCGAACGCCCTCGAAGAAATCCCGGCCTTCGAAGATCCGGGAGACAATGCGGAACTCGGTCTTCATCGCCTCGGCGAAGCTCAAAGCCCCGCCGCGCCGCATCTGTTCGAAGGTAAGCGACAGGCTGGTGGGGGATTTGGTCGCGATGGCCCGTGCATCCGCGCGCGCCGGCTCGGAACCGTCCGTCGCGAGGCAATCGAGGATCGCCGCGACGCTCTCCGCCTGAAAGCACCGGTCGATCAGCGCCGCCTCGCCGGAGAGCGGGGCCTCGCCGGGATCGACGGCGCGCGCAGCAAGCGCCTGGTCCACCGGCTCGCCGGCCGCCAGTTCAGTCGAGCAGGGCATCGAAATCCGACGCCGTCCACCGCATGGGTTGCGAGCCCCAAAAACATGGCGTCGGGGCGTTTGATGCGCTCGCCCGTGAGCGCGATGTAGCGGCCCATCTGTCCCGGCAATCGGGGCAGCGCGTAAGTCGCGCCCACATCGGGGAAGAAACCGATTCCGACCTCCGGCATGGCGAAGAGGTAGCGTTCGCCCGCCACCCGATAGGGTCCGTGCAGCGAGATTCCGACGCCGCCGCCCATGACGATCCCGTCGATGAGCGAGATGTAGGGCTTCGGATAGGTCTTGATGAGCGCGTTGAGCTGGTATTCCTCGCGCCAGAAGACGAGCGCCTCCTGCGCCTGTCCGGCCAAGCCGAGCTCGGTCAGGCGGCGGATGTCCCCGCCGGCGCAGAAAGCCTTGTCGCCGGCGCCGCGCACGACGATGCGGGTGATCGCTGGATCGACCCGCCATGCATCGAGGGCCCGGCGCATCTCGCGCACCATTCCCAGCGTCAGGGCATTGAGGGCGCGGGGCCGGTTCAGCGTGATGAGGCCCGCCTCGCCGCGCGTCTCGCAGAGGATTTCGGATTCGGCTTCCATCGGGCTCCTCCCTTACGGCGTCTAAGGGCTTAGGACGCTCCGGGAGCCAAGGTCAATCGGCAGTCCGGCGCCCCTGACGCGCGGAATAAAAACATCGCCTGCGACCGCCGGGGCCTTTTTTAGAGTAATTTAAATGTGCTAAGCGATTAAGCAGGCCGGTCGAATCAAGCCGGCGTCGGATCAAAGGCTCATGTCGAAGCTGTCCCCGTTTCCCCGCCCGGCCGTTCAGGAAGCTGCCTCCGCGTCCCTCTCGCTGACCAAGCGTCCGCGCCGGAACCGCAAGGCGGATTGGTCGCGACGTCTGGTGCGCGAAAATACCCTCACGGTGGACGACCTGATCTGGCCGATCTTTCTCGCCGAGGGCGCGAGCGGCCGGCAGGCGGTGGGCTCCATGCCCGGCGTCGAACGGCTGACCATCGCGGAGGCCGTTCGCGAGGCCGAGCGCGCGGCGTCCCTGCGCATCCCGGCGATCGCGCTGTTTCCCAACACCGATCCCTCCTTGCGCGACGAACGCGGCAGCGAGGCGCTGAACACCCGCAATCTGGTTTGCCGCGCCGTGCGCGAGATCAAGCGGGCCGTGCCTGAGATCGGCATCATCACCGATGTGGCGCTCGACCCCTATACCAGCCACGGCCATGACGGCGTGATGGATGGCGACCGCGTCCTCAACGACGAATCCGTCAGCGTGCTCGTCGGCCAGGCGCTGCTTCAGGCCGAAGCCGGCGCCGACATCATCGCCCCCTCCGACATGATGGACGGCCGCGTCGGCGCCATCCGCGCAGCGCTCGACGCCGCCGGCTTCCACGACGTGCAGATCATGGCCTATGCGGCCAAATACGCCTCCGCCTTCTACGGCCCGTTCCGCGACGCGGTCGGCACCAACGCGACGCTGGTCGGCGACAAGCGCACCTACCAGATGGATCCCGGCAACTCGGACGAGGCCCTGCGCGAAGTGGCGCTCGATCTCGAACGAGGGCGCCGACATGGTGATGGTGAAGCCCGGCCTGCCCTATCTCGACATCGTCCGGCGGGTGAAGGACACCTTCGCGGTTCCGACCTTCGCCTACCAGGTCTCCGGCGAATACGCGATGATCGAGGCCGCCGCCGCGCAATGGCTGGATCGACGGCGACAAGGTGATGATGGAAAGCCTGCTGGCGTTCAAGCGCGCGGGGGCTGACGGCATCCTGACCTATTTCGCGCCCCGGGTGGCGGAAAAGCTGAAGGCCCTCGGCTAGAGCGGCGTCCGGGTTGTCGTGCGCGGCCCGCTTTCAGCGACATATCCGGCGCGCCGCGATCCTGTTCTTTGCACCGGACTTCTGTTGGCGGGATGCGTGTCGTCCCTCGACGCGCAGCAGGCGCGCGTCTGCCGCTCCGCCCTCCCCGCTTTCAATCCCGGCGCGCATGTCAACGTCCGGTGAGGGTCGAGGCCGGGCCCGTCGCCGCGCAGCCTGCGGATCGACTACGAGGTGGACGTCCCCGGACGTCCGATGCTGAACCGGTTCGCGATCTGCCGTTTCGCAGCCGAAGGGCTGTCGCCCAACAAGGCCGAGCTTGATTGAAATCGCCACCGAGCAGGGGCCCCTCTCGGGCGCCAGCCTCTACCTTCTCAAACGCTACTATCTCGAAAGCCCGGAGGGGGTCGCGGGCGATCCCGGCTCTCCGCCCGCCCTGAAAGCCGTCGAAATCCCGTCGGACGCGGCCTACCTTGCCCAGCAACTTCTCGCAGGATTGCCGCGAACCGCCATCTACGGCCTGCTGGCGGTCGCCTATTCGCTGGTCTTCGGGCTCACCGGACGCATCAATCTCGCCTTCGGCGAGATCGCCGCCATCGGCTCCGCCGCCACCATCGCCGCCGCCTCGATCCTGCTGGGCCTCGGATCGAGCGCGCCCGTCACGGGTCTCGCGGCGGGCCTCGTCGCCGCCATGTTCGCCGGCGCGATCTACAACGCGGTCGGGGGCTATTTCGTCATCGGCCGGATCCGGACGCGGAGCAACCAGCCGAGCCTGATCGCGACCGTCGGCCTGTCGCTGTTCCTGATGGAATATCTGCGCCTCGTGCAAAGTCCCGTGACGGTGTGGCTGCCGCCGGTCTGGTCCGCCCAATGGCCCATCGCCCGGGCTGGCAGCTTTCGTCGTGACGCTGACGCTGCTGTCGCTCGTGACCTCCGGAATCGGGCTCGCGGCCGCGGTTTTTCTGATCTGGCTGATGCGCGACAGCACGTTCGGCCGATACTGGCGGGCCTTCGCGGACGACGCGCGGGCCGCCGCGCTCTTCGGCGTCGACGGATCGAGGCTGCTGATCCAGACCCTCGCGCTCGCCGGCGCGATGGCGGGCTTGTCGGGGATGCTGATCGTCGCGCAATACGGCGGGCTCGGCTTCGCGGGCGGGTTCCAGTTCGGGCTGAAGGCGCTGATCGCGGCCATCATCGGCGGCATCGGCTCGATCCCGGGCGCGCTGCTGGGCGGGCTCTTCGTCGGCTTGTTCGAAACCCTGTGGTCTGCCTATCTACCCATCGAGGCGCGCGACATGGCGCTTTATGCGACACTCATCGTGTTCCTGATCCTTCGTCCCGGCGGGTTGCTGGGATTGCGGGATCCAACACCGCGATCCGTCTGACGGACGCCAGAACAAGAGCGGAGGCCGCCTTGGCAGATTACGCCATCACCATCGACGACGTCCGGCGTGCCGCGGGCACCATCAAGGGCCAGGTGCTGCGCACCCCGCTCGTGCCCTCCCCGCGCCTGTCCGAGCTCACCGGCGCGAGCGTATTCGTGAAGCACGAGAACATGCAGCCGACCGGCTCCTTCAAGGAGCGCGGCGCGGTCACCAAGCTCGAAAGCCTCAACGCGGAGGAGCGACGGCGCGGCGTCATCGCCATGTCGGCGGGCAACCACGCGCAGGCGGTCGCCTACCATGCGAGGCGGCTCGGCATTCCCGCCACCATCGTGATGCCGGAGAGCGCGCCTCTGGTGAAAGCCGAAAACACCCGCTCCTACGGCGCGAAGGTCATCCTGTTCGGCGAGACGCTCTACGAATCGGCGGACCGCGCGCGCGCAGATCGCCGCCGACGAACAGCTCGTCTTCGTCCATCCCTACGACGATCCGAAGGTCATGGCGGGCCAGGGCACCATCGCCATCGAGATGCTGGACGACAGCCCGATCTCGACCAGATCGTCGTGCCGATCGGCGGCGGCGGGCTCATCTCGGGCATCGCCATCGCCGCGAAGGCGATCAAGCCCGGACATCGAGATCATCGGCGTGGAGGCAGCGCTCTACCCGTCGTTCCAGAACGCCATCGCGGCACGAGGACCGCCCGATCGGCGGCGCGACCCTCGCCGAGGGCATCGCCGTCAAGACCGTCGGGCAGCTGCCCCTGCCGATCGTCCGCGACCTCGTCTCGGAGATCATCCTCGTGGAGGAGCCGCTGATCGAGCGCGCGGTGAACGCCTATGCGACCTTCCAGCGGACGATGGCGGAAGGCGCAGGCGCTGCGGGGCTCGCGGCGATGCTGGCACAGCCCGAGCGCTTCAAGGGCAAGCGCGTCGGCCTGGTGCTCTGCGGCGGCAACATCGACGCGCGCATCCTCGCCTCCGTGATGGTGCGCGAGCTCGAACGGGACGACCGCATCGCCTCTTTCCGCATCACCTCCAACGACAAGCCCGGCCTGCTCGGCCGCGTGGCGAGCCGGCTGGGCGGCGCTCGGCGCCAACATTCTGGAGGTTTCCCACGGCCGATTGTTTCTCGATGTGCCCGCCAAGGGCGTTTCCATCGACATCACTATCGAAACTCGCGACAGAGATCATACATTGGAGGTGTTCCGGGCCCTCGCGGCTGACGGATTGGCCCCACAACGGATCAACTCGCGCTGCTTGTCGGAAACCGCCTACTGAGAGTGATGGAGAAAACAATGGCCAACGGGCCTATCGTGCAATCCCGGAACGGAACCTATCAGGTCGATGCCCGCCTCACCCGCGGCGTCATCAGCCGCCGCTTCTGGGCGTATCTCGTCGACCTGATCGTGATCATGATCTGGTCCGGCATCGCGTCCATCGCCATTTTCATGGTCGGGCTTCTCACGTTCGGGCTCGGCTGGGCGCTGTTCGCCCTCGTGCCGCTGACCGCGATCATCTACAACGCCGTCACCATCGGCGGCTCGTCGCAGGCGACGGTGGGCATGCGCTTCGCCGGCCTTCGGGTCGTCGATGCCAATAACGGCGGACCGTCCGACCGGGCTCGCGGCCGCCGTTCACGCGCTGCTGTTCTACGTGGCGGTCTCGACCTTCATCCTGTGGGCCTGCGATATCCTGCTCGGAATGTTCCGCGACGACGGGCGCTTCGGTCACGATATTCTGACCGGCTTTCTTGTCGTCCGTACCGCTTAAGCGCTTGCTAACCTTGCGTCACCTTTTGCTGGACGAAACCGGCGCCAATGTTATCCTTGGGCGTTCAGTTTGCGCTCAAGGATTCCCCACGAAGGCAATGGCGTGACAAGTCAGCCGCGGGACGCACCCCAATTCTATCTCACTTCGCCGTCTCCCTGCCCCTATCTGCCGGGCAAGGAAGAGCGGAAAGTTTTCACGCACATCATCGGACGGCGCGGCCGGGAGCTCAACGAGATCCTGACCCAGGGCGGATTCCGGCGTTCGCAGACGATTGCGTACCGGCCGGCCTGCGATCTCTGCAATGCGTGCGTCTCCGTGCGGGTGCTGGTCGACGAGTTCGAACCCTCGGGCAACATGCGCCGGATCATCAAGGCCAATCGCGGCCTGATCGGCGAATTGCTGCCGAACCGGCCCTCCTCGGAGCAATATTCGCTGTTCCGGCGCTACCTCGACAACCGTCATTCCGATGGCGGCATGGCGGACATGAGCGTGCTCGACTACGCCATGATGATCGAGGACAGCCACGTCGACACGAGCATCATCGAATACCGCCGCCGCGGGGTCGATAGCGGCATCACCGGCCGGGGCGAAGGCGATCTCATCGCCGTCTGCCTGACCGACGAGATGAGCGACGGCCTCTCGATGGTCTATTCGTTCTACGATCCCGGCCTTCAGGAAAACAGCCTCGGCACCTTCATCATCCTCGACCATATCCGCCGCGCGAAGGCGATGGGCCTGCCCTACCTGTATCTCGGCTATTGGGTCGATGGCTCGAAGAAGATGGCCTACAAGGCGCGATTCACACCGCAGGAGCGGCTGCTGGCGGCGGGCTGGGCGCGGGTGGATTAGACGTCGCTAGCGTCATCCGAGGGCTTGGCCGCTACCCGCGTCTGCTCCCCCGTGCGGCAGGAGCTGGTGATGCTGCGACATGAGCGTCCAGCGCTCCATCCAACCGAACTGCGCACGAGGCGGGAGAAGCTCCGCCCGATGACGCACGG
Source organism: uncultured Alphaproteobacteria bacterium (assembly GCA_963837375.1). GTDB lineage: Bacteria > Pseudomonadota > Alphaproteobacteria > Rhizobiales > Beijerinckiaceae > Microvirga. Next base: position 66,119 of record CAWINL010000005.1, read on the forward strand.
TCGATTGCCGGAAGCCGCAGCGCGTCATCGCTGCCTACCGGTCACGTCTGCACGCACGTCGATGGCCGGGTCAAGCCCGGCCATGCGCAGTTGGACGTCTTCACTCAAACCGGTTGCTCTTCGGAAACCCCTTCGGCGGCAGGCGGCCGGCTTCGGCGCGGTTGCCGATCCAGTCGCGCAGGTCGTCCTTGCCCACCGTCCAGGTGCGGCCGGCGGTGTCCTTCCAGGTCAGGCCCTCGGCGAGCCGGAACACCTTGGCGTCGGAGATGCCGCCGTCCTTGTAGCGTTGCAGGCGCACGCCCTTGCCGCGGGTCATTTCCGGCACCTGCGTCAGCGGGAACACGATGAGCTTGCGGTTCTGGCCGACCACCGCCACGTGGTCGCCCTTCGCCTCGGCGCAGATGACGGCTTTCGCGCCCGCATCCACGTTGAGGATCTGCTTGCCCTTGCGGGTGTTGGCCGTCACGTCGTCGGTCGGCACCACGAAGCCGCGTCCGTCGCGTTCCCGCCACCAGCAGTTTTGCGCCGGGCTTGTAGGGGAAGACCGCGATGAAATCGGCGCCCTCCTCGAGATCGGCCATGAGCCGGATCGGATCGCCGAAGCCGCGCCCGCCGGGGAGTTTCGACGCCTCGAGCGTGTAGAACTTTCCGTTCGTCGTCACCACGACGATCTTCGCGGTGGTCTCGGTGAAGAACGACGTCTTCAGGCTGTCGTCGCCCTTGAACTGCACGCTGGACAGGTCGGCCAGATGGCCTTTCAGCGCGCGGATCCAGCCCTTCTCCGACACGATCACCGTGACCGGCTCGCGCTCCACCATCGCCTCGGCGAAATCGATGTCGGAGGTGTCGGGCATTTCGGCGAAGGTGGTGCGGCGGCGTCCAATCGCGGTGTCGGGGCCGAAGGCCTTGCGGACCTCCTTGATCTCCCACGCCACCGTCTTCCATTGCTGCTTGTCGGAGCCCAGCAGGTCCTCGATGGAGGCCTTCTCGTCCTGCAGGCTCTTCTGCTCGCGCTTGAGCTCCATCTCCTCGAGCTTGCGCAGCGAGCGCAGGCGCGTGTCGAGGATGGCGTTGGCCTGCATCTCGGTGAGCTTGAAGAACCGCATCAGCTCGGCCTTCGGCTCGTCATCCTCGCGGATGATCTTGATCACCCGGTCGAGGTCGAGATAGACGATCAGCAAGCCGCCCAGGATTTCCAGCCGCTTGTCGATGGCGGCGAGCCGGAAGCGTGGAGCGGCGCACCAGCACCTCGCGGCGATGGTCGAGCCATTCGCGCAGGCATTCCGCGAGGCTCAGCACCTTCGGCACCTTGCCGCCGGCGAGCACGTTCACGTTCATCGGAATGCGGCTTTCGAGCTCGGTGAGCCGGAACAGCGATTCCATCAGGATGATCGGATCGACCGTGCGCGAGCGCGGCTCCAGCACGACGCGGATATCCTCCGCCGATTCATCGCGCACGTCGGCGAGCAGCGGCAGCTTCTTGTCCTGCAACAACTCGGCGATCTTCTCGATCAGGCGGGATTTCGGCACCGAATAGGGGATTTCGGTGATGACGATGTTCCAGGTCCCCCGCCCCGTATCCTCCTTCTCCCACCGCGCCCGCACGCGAAACGAGCCGCGGCCCGTCCGGTAGGTCTCGGCGATGCGAAGCCGGCGTTATCGACGATGATGCCGCCGGTCGGCAGATCCGGGCCCGGGCACGAACTGCGCCAGATCGTCGGACGTCGCGCCGGGCTCCTTGATGAGATGGAGCGCCGCGTCGCAAAGCTCGTAGGCGTTGTGCGGCGGGATCGAAGTCGCCATGCCGACCGCGATGCCCTGCGAGCCGTTGGCGAGCAGGTTCGGGAAGGCGGCCGGCAGGACGATCGGCTCCTCGTTGGTCTGGTCGTAGGTTTCGCGGAAATCGACCGCGTCCTCGTCGATGCCTTCGAGCAGCAGCCGCGCGACCTCGGTCAGCCGCGCCTCGGTGTAGCGCATGGCGGCGGCGTTATCGCCGTCGATATTGCCGAAATTGCCCTGCCCCTCGACGAGCGGATAGCGCTGCGCGAAATCCTGCGCCATGCGCACCAGCGCGTCGTAGATCGATTGGTCGCCATGCGGATGGTACTGGCCCATCACGTCGCCGACCACGCGGGCGCATTTCTTCGGCGCCGATTTCGGATCGAGCCGCAGCAGCCGCATGGCGTGAAGGATGCGGCGATGAACCGGCTTCAGCCCGTCGCGCGCATCCGGCAGCGCCCGGTGCATGATGGTGGACAGCGCATAGGCGAGATAGCGCTCCTCGAGCGCATCCTTGAGATTGATGATTCTCGATCTCGCCGCCCGACGGAGGAGTGACGACCTTACCCATGAACGAACCCCGTCATGACAATCTCCAACGCCCAAATCACCTGACTCGGAAGAACATATCAGAAACGAATCGGCTTGAAAGAGCTCCCCTCGCCCCAAGGGCGAAGGTGGACCGCTCATGCCGCAACCCGCCGCCGAGAGCAACTCGCCCTGTGACGGTTCTGCCCAGTCGTTCGATGTTGAGTTGTTAACATTATTGCGTTACGTAAATGGTGCAACCGTCCTTCCCTCCCTGATCCTCTGCGGGAACTTCCATGCCATTCACCTTGCAGGTCCTGACCACCACCCCTGTTCATTCCGACGACATCGTGAGGCGGGTTTCGGTGTCATCGGTTGGAGGCGAGGCCAATGCCCGAAGCGCGCTGCCGAGCTTCAGCGCCAACGGGCGCTACGTCGTGTTCGAGAGCATAGCGACCAATCTCGGTGCCAACACAGGCGGCCTCACGGCGGTCTTCCGGAAGGACCTGATCTCCGGCGCCGTCACGCTGGTCTCGGCGGCGGGCGACGGGACCTCGGCCGACGCGACCGCCCAGCGGCCATCGGTGAGCGCGGACGGGCGCTACGTGGTTTTTGAAAGTCGCGCCACCAATCTCGTCGCCGGCGTCACCGGCGTCCAATCGCACATCTTTCGCAAGGATTTGGCGACAGGCACGATCGAACTCGTATCCTCGACAGCCGGCACCAATCCAGAGCAGGGCAATCAATGGAGCTTTTTGGCGCAGATCAGCGACGATGGGCGCTACGTTTCCTTTGTGAGTCATGCCACGAACCTCGTGGCCGGCGACGCTAACCTGCGGAGCGACGTCTTCCGGAAGGACATGGTGACCGGCGAGGTCAAACTCGTTTCCGTTTTGGCTGACGGCACGCAGGGCAACAACTCCGTCGATACTGCGCAAATGAGCGGTGATGGACGCTATGTCGTCTTCGACAGCTATGCCACCAATCTCGTGGCGGGCGATGTCAACGGCAGCTCCGACGTCTTTATCAAGGATCTGATCACCGGCGATCTCACCCGTGTATCGGCCAAATCCGACGGGTCGGGATCGAATGGCGGAAGCTATTATCCCCAGATCAGCGCGAATGGCCGTTACGTCGTGTTTACCAGCGAAGCCACGGACCTCGCTACGGGAGCGGATAACGGCTTTTATCAGGTTTTCCGCAAGGATCTTGTAACTGGGGAGATCGTACTCGTCTCGCGCGCCGGGAATGCGGGCCCGCAAGGAAGCGAAGACAGCGACAACGCGAGCATCAGCGCGGACGGGCGCTACGTGATTTTCGAAAGCTATGCCGACAACCTCGTGGCGGGCGATACCAATGAGGCGACGGATATTTTTCGAAAGGATCTTTTGACAGGCGATATCGTGCGATTGACGAGCCCGTTCGCCGCCAGGGGCTTCGAGGAGGCAAACCGCGACACGATGTCGGGGCACGTCAGCGGGAACGGGAACTTCCTGGTCTTTCAAAGCTCGGCGACGAACCTCGTCGAGGACGTTTTCGGGTCCCTGTTCGGTCTTCAGAAAAAACCTCAACACCGGAGCCATCGAGCGGGTTGCATTTTCGCTGGATGATATGCCTGCGGGCGGGCAATTCAGCGAAATCACCGACGACGGCCGCTACGTCGTGTTTGAGAGCTCCGCGTCGAACCTGGTGACCGGTGACGTGAACGGCGTCGTCGACATTTTCAGAACGGACATGCAGACCGGCACGACAGAAATCGTGTCGGCCAGCGGTAACACGGCGCAAAGCCAGGGCGCCAAGAGCAGTGGCGGCGCTCATGTCGATGGTAGCGGACGTTACGTCGTCTTCGAGAGCGCCTCAGCCAATCTCATAAGTGGCGACAGCCAAACATTCATCGACATTTTCAGGAAGGACATGGTGACGGGAGACCTCGTGCGGATCTCCACGAGCCTCAACGGCACGAGCGCCGCCAACGGCGAGAGTTACGGGTCTAATATCAGCTCGGATGGGCGATATGTCGTGTTCACGAGCGATGCCACGGACCTGGTCGTCGGGGACGCAAACGGGAAAACCGACATCTTCCTGACAGATATGCAGACGGGCGTCACTGCGCTTGTCTCCAAGGACGCGGCGCTGGTTCAGGCAAATGCCGTCAGCTTCACTCCGGACGTGAGCGACGATGGCACATTCGTCGTCTTTGCAAGCAACGCAGGAAACCTCGTTGCGGGCGATACGAACATGAGTTCGCGATATTTTTCGCAAAAACGTGTTGACCGGTGAACTCCTGCGGGTTTCGGTGGCTGGAGACGCGGGTCAGACACAGGCAAACGATCAGAGCGACAGCCCCCAAATCAGCGATGACGGTCGGTTTGTGCTCTTTCAGTCCAGAGCCTCCAATCTCGTGGCGGGCGACACCAACGTTGAGGCAGATCTCTTCGTCAAGGACTTGCAGACAGGCAATATCACTCGGGTTTCGACCAGCTCGTCCGGGGCGCAGGCCAACGCAGGAAGCGGCAACGGCAAGATCAGCGCCGACGGCCGCTATGTCACGTTCGAAAGCGAAGCGTCGAATCTCGTGGCGCACGACACCAACAACAACAAGGATATTTTCCGCAAGGATCTCGTCACCGGCGAAACAATCCGCCTCTCCACGACGAACCAGCCGGCGCAAGGTCTCGAACAGGCCGACGACTATAGTTACGACGCCTCGATCAGTCCGGACGGCCGCTTCGTGGTGGTTCAGAGCTATGCGGGAAATCTCGTCCCCGGCGACACGAACAATATAGCCGACATTTTCCTCACCGACATGAACCTCCTGCCCTACGCGGCGGCTATAGCCGAGAGCCGCTTCATCCAGGTGGCGCTCGCCGTCGGCGCTTCGCGGACGGTCAGCGTCGCCTGGGGCGATGGGAGTTCCAGCACGGCGGTTCCCGTCAACGGCGGCGCCGCATTCGCGCACGCCTTCGCGACAACCGGCCTCAAGGCCGCGACGGTGAGCGTTCAGGATGGCGCGCTCACCTGGAGCGTGGCCTATCGCATCGACCTCGCGTCCGGCGCGATGACGCGCGACACCGCCGTCGCCGACACGATTACAGGCGGCGCAGGGGATGACCGCCTGCAGGGAGATGGGTACAACTGGCTCGCCGGGCGTGGCGGAAATGATCGCTATATGATCGACGACGCACGCGATCTCGTCTTGGAGGCCGCCGGGGACGGCTTCGATACGATCGACACGAGCTTCAGCTATGAACTTCTGGGCCATGCCGAAATCGAAGTAGTGAACGCTCTTGGCGCCGCCGCAATCGGTCTCACCGGCAATGCCTTCGCCAATATTCTCAACGGCAACGCCGCCGCCAACCGGCTTGCGGGTGGCGATGGCAACGATGTGCTGAACGGGTCGGGCGGCAACGATGCGCTGCTGGGCGATTTCGGCAATGATCGCATCTATGGTTCGCTCGGCCGCGACGTCCTCTCGGGCGGAAACGGCAAGGATGTGTTCGTGCTCGACACCAGGGCGAACAAAAGAACCAACCTCGACAAGATCACCGATTTCTCGGTGAAGGACGACACGATCTGGCTCGAGAACAAATATTTCAAGGTCGGCAAGGGCACCCCCTCGAAGCCGCTGAAACTGTCGAATTCCATGTTCTGGTCCGGAACGGCCGCGCACGATGCCAACGATCGCATCGTCTACAACAAGAAGAACGGCATCGTTTATTACGATTCCGACGGCACCGGCCGGGCGAAGGCGGTAGAGATCGTCGTGGTCCAGAAAAACCTCAAGATCACCCACGCGGATTTCTTCGTCATGTGAGATCGAGCGTCGCCAGCCCGATGAACCGTGCCCGCTCTGCCGGCGCGGTTTTTCCGCGGGGTTCGAAGACATGTTGCTGGAGAAAGAAATCGGTCAGCGCGAAGGCGTCGCGAATCTCGTCGGCGCGCGGATTGTTGGCGCGGCTCTGGCCGACGAGAAAGGGCGGCAGCCGCAGAAGGCGGTCCTTGTAGGGCTCCCCCGCCGACGCGCTCACCGCCCGACCGCTTTTTGGCGACACATAGACGAGATTCTCCTGGCGTGCCGGTCGCGGCGCAGGACGTAAGATCGAGCCCGAAGCCGAATTCCGCCAGGATCGAGAGTTCGAACGGACAAAGAGCGTGGGCGCGAGATCCGGATCGGCGAGGTTGTCCATGAGCGTCGGTCAGGGTCTCGTAGAGAGCCGCATGAGGATCGCGCTCGGGCAGGTAGCGCAGGAGATGAGAGAGGGTGGCGAGCCCGTAGAGCGCCAGCGGCGAGGCGATGAATTCGGCGGCCCGCAGCTTCAGGCCCTCGATCTGATAGATTCCGAGATGCTCGTCGAGCCGGGCGCGCCAGGTGGCCTGGACGAGGTTGCCGGCCTGCAGCACCGGCTGGCGGGTGCGGGAGCGTCCGCCATGGACGAGACCGAGATGGCGGCCGTGGTCGCGCGTCATCAATTCGAGGATGACGCTCGATTCGCCGTGCTTGCGAACGCCGAGCACGATGCCCTCATCGCTCCATTGCATGATCGTTCAGATATTCCTCGCAGAGCCATCGCGGCATAGCGCCATGATTGCCGGAATTTTACAATTTATTCAATGGGTTGTGACGAAGTCTATCATGTTTCGAGCCAACGGGCGCGCAGCCGGAGGAACCAAAATGAACGGTTCGGATTGTCGGTGTTCATGTTCACCACGCCATGTCTGGACCTATGAAACATTCATACCTGCTTTTTGCATCCACCGCTCTCCCGTTGATTTTTTTCGCGCCGCACTGTCGGCGCAACACCGCCAGTCACCGGACACCCGCCATCACCGTCGCGCAGGCGCCGCCCATGCGGGCTCAGCCAGGCGATGACGACGAACCGACGGCCGACGGCCAGCGCCGTCGCCGCGACGGTCCGGCCACGCGGCCAGGGACAAGGGCAGGCCAGGAGCTCGCGAGCGCGGCGCCCGCGGCCGAAGGCCAGGAGCGGCCTCGGCCGCCCGCAGCGGCGAGCGCCCGGGCCGCGCAGAGCGCGGCGGACCGGCCGGCGGACCGCGCCGGCAGCCCCGGCTGCGGCCCCCGCACCCGAGGCTCCGCGCGTTCGCGAGCAGCGCCCCGGCATCGAGCGGCCGCCGGCCCCTGGCGCGCCGCACCGCGCGCCCGCGCCAGCCGCGCCCCGCGCGAGCCAGCTCCCGACCAGCCCGAGCGCCCGGCCGCGCGTCCCTGCGCAGGAGCGGCCCGCGACGCGTCCGTCTCGGCCCGAGCGGCCCGATCCGCCTGCGCCGGAACTCGCCCGGCACCGCCAGGCGCCCGCTCCGGCCGCAGACCCGCTCCGGCGCAGCGCCCCTCCGCGCGCCGCGCCAAACGCAGCTCCGCCCCGGCACCGAGCTGCCGGCTCCCGCACCAGCGCCGGCTCCCGCGCCAACGCCCAGCGCTCGCCTCCGCCGCCCGCTGCCGCGTCCGCTGCCGGCGCAGCCCGGCGCGAGGCCGTCAACCGCCCGCCGCGGGCCAGGCCGCTCCGCACGCGCGGTCCGGCCGTCACCGTTCCCGGAACGGCCGCCCGCAGCCGCCAGTCGGCTGCGGCTCCCGACGGGCGTCCCCTGCCTCCGGCCGGCACCACGCGCGGGCCCGACGGTCGCCCGCTTCCCCCGCCGATATCTCCGAGCGGCGGATCGAGGACCTTCGTGGCCATGCGCCGGCAGCGCAGCGAGGAAGGCGGTCGCCGGGTCATCATCGAGGAGCCGGGCAACCGCACCATCGTTCGCGAAGGTGATCGCATGATCATCCGCCACGACGAATCGGAGCGGTTCCGCCGCACCTATCGCGACGCCGACGTGCGCGTCGAGCGTCGCGACGGCAACAACGTCACCGTCGTGCGCCGTCCGGACGGGTCGGAGATCATCACGGTGCTGGATGAGAACGGCAACCTCGTCCGGCGCGTCCGCCGCGAGGGCGGCCGCGAGGTCGTGCTGATCGACAACCGGCGCGGCAACCGGCCCGGATCGCGGCTATTTCGTGCAGGACGTCCTGCGCCTGCCGCCGCCGGTGGTGCGCATCCCGCGCGAGGAGTACGTCGTCGAAATCGAGGACGCCTCGCAGGACGAGATCTACGAGGCTTTCGAAGCGCCCCCGTCGCAGCGGATCGAGCGGGCCTATACCCTCGACGAGGTGCGCCAGAGCGCGCCCCTTCGCGATTACATGCGCCGGGTCGATCTCGACACGATCACGTTCGAATTCGGCTCCTGGGAGCTGCCGGAGCAGCAGGTCGGCGCGATGACCGGCATCGCCGAGGCGATCAAGCGCGCGCTCGCGGCCAATCCGAACGAGATCTTCCTCGTCGAAGGGCACACGGACGCGGTCGGCTCGGACGAGGACAATCTCAGCCTGTCCGATCGCCGCGCCGAGACAGTCGCGACAGTGCTGACGCAGCGCTTCGGCATTCCGGCCGAAAACCTCACCACTCAAGGGTACGGCGAGCAATATCTGAAGGTGAACACGCAAGGCGCCGAGCGGCAGAACCGCCGGGCGACGATCCGCCGGATCACGCCCCTGCTGCAAGGCAACGCGCAGTAATCCGAGCGCTCGCAGCTCAAAAAGGCCCGACCCGGGCTCTCGGCGCGGGCTCTTTTTGTATGAAACGCGCCGCTACCCGCCGCGCGGAAACTCCAGTCCCATTTCGCGATAGCGCTCCGGGATCGTCGCCCCAGTTCTCGCGCACCTTCACGAACAGGAACAGGTGCACCGGGCGCTTCGGCGATCTCGGCGATTTCCTTGCGCGCCGACTGGCCGATGGCCTTGATGGTCTGGCCGCCCTTGCCGAGCACGATCTTGCGCTGGCTGTCGCGCTCGACGAACACCGTCTGCTCGATGCGGATCGAGCCGTCGGGCCGCTGCTGCCACTGATCGGTCTCGACGGTCGATTGATAGGGCAGTTCCTCGTGCAGGCGCTCGTAGATCTTCTCGCGGGTGATCTCGGCTGCCAGCATGCGCAGGGGCGCATCGGAAATCTGGTCCTCCGGGTAGAGCCACGGGCCCTCGGGCATCTGCTCGGCCAGATAGGTCTTCAGCTTGTCGAGGCCGTCGCCTTTCAGGGCCGAGATCATGAACGTGTCGGCGAAGGTGTCCTTCTCGTTCACGGCGGCGGCGAGCGCCAGCAGGCGCGACCGTTCGATCAGGTCGATCTTGTTGAGGATCAGGATCTTGGGCCGCTTCACGTCCGGCAGCTTGGCGAGGATGGCTTCCGCCTCTTCGTCGATGCCCTTGCGGGCATCGAGGAGCAGCGCCACCACATCCGCGTCGCTCGCTCCGCCCCAGGCCGAGGTCACCATGGCCCGGTCGAGACGGCGCTTCGGTTTGAAGATGCCGGGCGTGTCGACGAAAATGATCTGCGACGCGTCCCTCGATGGCGATGCCGCGCACCAGCACGCGGGTGGTCTGGACCTTTCGCGAGACGATCGAGACCTTCGAGCCGACGAGCGAATTGAGCAGCGTCGACTTGCCCGCATTGGGCGCGCCGATCAGCGCCACGAAGCCCGCCTTGGTCTTGCCGCCCGGTGTCGGTCTGTTCAGGCGATGCCATTGTCGTCCTCCGTCCACACGCCTTCTCGCAGGAGAAGACGTCGTGCTGCTGCCTGTTCGGCGATGCGTTTCGATGCGCCGAGCCCGAACTCGCTCTCGGTGCCCTTCACCTTGACCATGATCCTGAACTTGGGCGCATGGTCCGGGCCGGTCTGTTCGACGATGCCGTAGGTCGGCGTCGGCAGTCCGCGCCCCTGCGCCCATTCCTGCAAGCGCGCTTTTGGGATCGCGCATGGCGCCGCTGCGGGGCGTTGAGCTTGTCGGCGAAGGCGCGGCCGATCAGGGCCCGGCCGCATCATAGCCCCCATCGAGAAAGACCGCGCCGATGATCAACTCGCAGACGATCGGCGAGGATCGCCGGATTGCGCCGCTCGCCGGCTGCCGCCTCTCCCGCGCCGATCTTGAGATGCGGGCCGACATCCCAGGCCTGCGCGACCTCGGCGCAGCTCTCGCGGCGGACCAATTCGGCAAGACGCCGCGATAATTCGCCTTCGGGCGCTGTCGGGAAACGTCACGAACAGCAATTCGGAGATCGCGAGGCCGAGAACCCGGTCGCCGAGGAATTCCAGCCGCTGATAGCTCTTCCCCTTGCCGTGCGGTGCGCTCACATGGGTGAGCGCCTCATCGAGCAGCTCCGGGTTCCTTGAAGGCGTAATCGAGCCGCCCGATCAGGATTTCGAGAGAGGGCGCGCGGCGTGACACGGGTCAGCGAATCCGCTCGAACATGCGGTTCCAGCGGATATGCGTCGGCCATTCCCACGGGCGCCAGAAGGAGGATTCTCGTCGATGGAGAAGAAGATGATTTCGGCCCGGCCGACGAGATTCTCGTAAGGCACCTCGCCGACATTCGCCTCGTCGCGGGAATCGGTGGAATTGTCGCGGTTGTCGCCCATCATGAAGAAATGATCGGGCTTGACCGTGTAGACCTCGGTGTTGTCCCAATAGCCCCGGTCGGCGTCCCGCTCGATGACGTAATGGGAGGTGCCCTCCGGGAAGGTCTCCTTGTAGCGCGGCACCGAGACCGTCCGGCCATAGAGATCGGTGGTCTTGTAATCCTCGACCCGCTCGCGCTGGACCGGCTTGCCGTTGATGTGCAGAACGCCGCCGATCACCTGGATCTTGTCGCCCGGCAGGCCGACCACGCGCTTGATGTAATCGGTCGAATTGTCCTTCGGCAGCTTGAACACCGCGATATCGCCGCGCTTCGGCTGCGATCCGAAGATGCGCCCGCTGAACAAGGGCGGGCTGAACGGGATCGAGTGCTTCGAATAGCCGTAGGAATATTTCGACACGAACAGATAGTCGCCGATCAGCAGCGTGGGGATGAGCGAGCCTGACGGAATGTTGAACGGCTGGAACAGCACCGTGCGGACCAGAACGGCGATCAGCAGGGCCTGGATGATGACCTTGACGGTCTCCCAGAGGCCGCCCTCGTCCTTCTTGACGGCCTCGCCGGCCGCATATTTCTTGGCGTTATCGCTCACGTAATGTCGTCCATGCTTGAGGAATGCGGAGGAGAGCCCCCGCCTCGACGTGACGCGGGGTCTATCCCAAGGCGCGACCGGCTGCAACGCGGCCAATCACCTTATATGGGTCGTGGCCTCGATGATCACGAAGGCCTGCGCCATGGGCGGATCGTCCGTGAGCGACACATGAACGATGGCCTCGTGCCCTTCCGGCGTCATGGCCTGCAGCCGCTCCAGAGCCCCGCCGGTGAGCCGGAAGGTCGGCCGGCCGCCGGGCAGGTTGACGATTTCCATGTCGCGCCAGAACACGCCATGGCTCATGCCGGTGCCCAACGCCTTGGCGCAGGCCTCCTTGGCGGCGAACCGACGGGCGTAGGATGGCGCCGCGGGCGGCGCGGCGGTCGCTGCTGGCCCGCTCGCCTTGCGTGAAGATCGCGATGGGTGAAGCGGTCGCCGAAGCGTTCGAGCGAGCGCTCGATGCGCCGGATGTCGCACAGGTCCGAGCCGATGCCGAGGATCATGAGGGGGCCTGCGCCCTGCCCTCGTCCATGGCGGACCGCATCGCCTTCACGGCCTCCTCGAGCCCGAGGAAGATCGCCTCGCCGATGAGGAAATGGCCGATATTGAGCTCGACGATCTGCGGAATCGCCGCGACGGTGCGCGCCGTCTCGAAATTCAGGCCGTGCCCCGCATGGATCTCGAGACCGAGACCGCGCGCCGTGTTCGGCGGCCGCTTTCAGGCGTTCCAGTTCATGGGCCTCCCGCGCCGCGTCGCCCTCCGCGACGACGTCGCAATAGGTGCCGGTATGGAGTTCGACCACCGGCGCCCCGAGGTCGCGCGCCGCTTCCATCACGTGATGTCGGGCTCGACGAACAGGGACACCCGGATCCCCGCGTCGCACAATTCCTTGACGGCCGTGCCGCAGGTGGCCGTGCCCGCCGACGATGTCGAGGCCGCCCTCGGTGGTGCGCTCCTCCCGCTTCTCGGGAACGAGGCAGCAGGCATGCGGCCGCAGGCCAGGGCCAGGCCGATCATCTCGGCGGTGGCGGCCATCTCGAAGTTCAGCGGCACGAAGAGCTGCCGCTTGAGGCGCTCCATGTCGAGGTCGCGAATATGCCGCCGGTCTTCCCGCAGATGCGCCGTAATGCCGTCGGCGCCGGCGAAAACCGCCAGATGGGCCGCGCGGATAGGGTCGGGATAAGGCCCGCCGCGGGCATTCCGCACGGTGGCCACGTGGTCGATGTTGACGCCGAGGCGAAGGGGTGGTGCTTTCATAGGACTTTTCTACCGCACCTGGGTTTTTGCCAAACCCCCGCACTCCCGATTGCGGAACAAAAATGGAACCTATGATAACATCTCGAATTCTTCAACGTAGAGGCTAATATGCGTCTCCTGGGAATGATAGCCGCGTTCGCTCTTCTTCTTGCGGGGATTGCCGAGGCACGACAAGTCCCGCCGACTTGGCCGGCCGTTGAAAACGTGGCAATGCCGGAACTCGAATACGAGGGCCGGATCCTGCAGGCATGCAGGGGCTGGGCTGTCGCGGCGGCGCCGGCTATCGCCTTGCCAATGGCAAGTGCGCATCCCGGGAAGATAATCGCTAACCTAATCCTGGTTGCTTTCTCGGGCGATCGGGTCTATAGGCCCCACTTCGCGTTCGCTCCGGCCGGGGGCTAAACGGACGGCATGGTCATTGCCATGCAGGAACTGTTCGGTTCCGTCGTCCCGTGTCTCCGCCTTCGACAACCGCTCGGGCCTTGCAGGCTCGAAGGGCTTGGCGCCGAACGGACGCGGTGAACCGGCCTGCTTCACGTCATACAAGCCGTGTCGAGGCTTGAACTCAACCTTAAGAAAGGCCCATTATGCCTCTCTACGAGCATATCTTTATGGCTCGCCAGGACGTCACGTCCCAGCAAGTCGAGACGATGGTCGACACCTACAAGGCGATCATCGAGCAGAACGGCGGCAAGGTCGACAAGACCGAGATGTGGGGCGTCAAGTCCCTCGCCTACCGGATCCGCAAGAACCGCAAGGCTCATTTCACGCTCTTCAACATCGACGCTCCCGCTCCGGCGGTCGCCGAGATGGAGCGTCAGATGCGCATCAGCGAAGACATTCTCCGCTTCATGACCATCCGCGTCGAAGAGCTCGATGCCGAGCCGTCGGTGATGATGCAGAAGCGTGACCGCGACGAGCGCAAGGATCGTGAACGTCGCGACCGCGACGGTGGCGGCTTCGACGCCGGCGCAAGCGAGGAGGCATAATCATGGCATTCGGTACTGGTGGTAGCAGCGGCGGCGCTGGTGGCGGACGGTGGCGGCGGTGGCGGTGGCGGCGGACGTCGTCCTTTCTTCCGTCGTCGGAAGACCTGCCCCTTCACGGGCGAAGGCGCTCCGAAGATCGACTACAAGGACACGAAGCTTCTCTCGCGCTACATCTCCGAGCGCGGCAAGATCGTTCCTTCGCGCATCACGGCCGTGTCGGCCAAGAAGCAGCGTGAACTCGCCCAGGCGATCAAGCGCGCCCGCTTCCTGGGCCTCCTGCCCTACGTGATCCGCTAAGAAAAATGACCTTCAAGCCCGACCGTCATGGCCGGGCTCGACCCGGCCACCGACGTCTTTCGCGATGGCCGTTCAAGCGTCGACCTCGGGCCATGCCCGGGACGACGATCGTTCAGTCACCCGGCGGTGCGAACCCTCCGGGCCAGTTGGGGCGAGAGCCCCTAACCCTGCGAAGAGCAGCGGGACAGCGAGACCATGAATTTTGTACTGACAGGCATAGGCGCGGGCCTCGTATCGGCCCTTCTGACCGCGGTGGTGACCAAAGCCACGCCGCTGGCCGCCGTCCTGTATCTGCTCTCCCCCATCCCCGTCCTGATCGTCTCCCTCGGCTGGAACCATCGCGCCGGCCTCATCGCCGCCGCTGTCGGCGGCGCCGCCATCGCGGCGTTCCTGTCGCCCTTGAGCGGCCTCGGTTTCGTGATCGTGACGGCGCTTCCGGCCTGGTGGCTGTCCTATCTGGCGCTGCTCGGGCGCGCCGAACGGCGACGGCACGATGGAATGGTATCCCGTCGGCCGCCTGCTCGCCTGGATCGCCGCCACCGCGGCGCTCACGATCGTCGCGGCGGGCATCATCTCGACCGGGGGCGACTACGCCGACATTCCACGCCAATGCGCGCGAGGTCGCGCAGGCTCTCGTCAATCTGCAGTTCCCGCAGGGCGGCAGCGAAACGCTCGACGCGGAGATGCGCGAGGGCGTCGTCGACTGGATCGCCCGCCTGATCCCGTTCCTGTCCGCGCAAGGCTTCACCATCGCGCTCGCGCTCTATCTCTACACGGCCGGCCAAGATCGTCTCGTTGTCGAAGCGGCTTCCGCGCCCCTGGCCGGACATCGCCAGGCTGCGGATGCCGCGCGGAGTCGGCCTGCGTGCTGATCGCCGCGATCGTCGCTCTGCGGCGTCTGTTGCCGTCGAGCTTCGTCGGCGTGTTCGGATCGGCGCTGCTCGGCGCGCTCTTCACCGCGTTCTCGATCCAGGGCCTGGCGATCATTCATGACCGCACCGCAGGGCCGGGCCTTCCGGCCGATGATCCTCACGGGCCTCTACGTGCTGCTCTTTCTCACCCAGGGCGCTCTCATGATCGTCCTGTCGCTCTTCGGCCTCGCCGATACCGTCTTCGGATTTCGCCGCTCCGGCGCGAGCCCGAATCCCCCACCACCCACATTGTCTTCGTAAAAACACCCAAGGAGAATACATCATGGAAGTCATCCTTCTCGAGCGCGTCGCAAAGCTCGGCCAGATGGGCGAAAAAGTGAAAGTGCGCGACGGTTACGCCCGCAACTTCCTTCTCGCCCGCGGCAAGGCGCTGCGCGCCACCAAGGCCAATACCGAGCATTTCGAGAAGCAGCGCGCCCAGCTCGAGGCGCGCAACCTCGAGCGCCGCAAGGAAGCCGAAACCGTCGGCGAGAAGCTCGACGGTCAGAGCTTCACCATCATCCGTCAGGCCGGCGAAACCGGCGTGCTCTACGGTTCGGTCTCGACCCGCGACCTCGCCGAGACGATCTCGGCCGAAGGCATCTCGGTCGATCGCAACCAGATCGCCATCAACGCCCCGATCAAGACCCTCGGCCTGCACACCGTGCCGGTCTCGCTTCACCCCGAGGTCGAGGTGAAGGTCACGATCAACATCGCCCGCAGCCCTGAAGAAGCAGAGCGTCAGGCCCGCGGCGAGGAAGTCTCCACCCGCGAGGAAATGAACCTCGACGATCTCGGCCTCGAAGTCGGCGCAGCTCTGGCGGAAGCCGGCGACGTCGAGATGTAATCCGCATTCACGACGAAGGGCCGCTCCAGCGCAATCTGGAGCGGCCCTTTTTTGTGCGACCGGATCGAGATTGCAGATCAGGTCGTGCGGCGCGAATCGATCAGCTTTTCTCGAAGGCCACGTGGACGCCCAGTCCCACGAGCACCGCGCCGCCTGCGCGCTGAACGAGGCGCTGCGCATGTGTCGAACGCCGCAGCCTCGCGACCACCGCCCCCGCCAGCACCACACAGACCACATCCGCGAACGAAAACATCAGGTTGACGATGGTCCCCAGCAGCACGAACTGCAACCAGATCGGAAAGCTGGCGGAGGCATCGATGAATTGCGGCAGGAACGCCACGAAGAAAATCGCGGTCTTGGGATTGAGCACTTCGACGGTGATGCTCTCGAAGAATGCCCTTCGGCCGGATTTCGGCTCTACGCCCGGCAGGGCGGCATCGCCCTTCGCCCGGGCAAATACAGAAGCGAGATGACCGAGCCAGACCAGATAAGCCGCGCCGGCGAGTTTGACCGCCATGTAGATCATCGGAACGTGGTGGAACAGGACCGACAGCCCCGCGGCGGCGGCGAGCACGTGCACATAGCCGCCGAGATGAATGCCGAGGGACGCCAGCAGGCCGGGACCACGACCGCGAGCCAGGGTCTGCGCGGCGGCGTAGAGCATCGCCGGACCCGGAATGAAGGCGAAGATCGCCGTGGTGGCAACGAAAGCAAGCAGGACATCGATCGCTGGCAATTCTCTGCTCCCAACGGCCGCACGCCGGCCTGAATTCCGTATGGCACGAGGCGGACACCCGCAACAAGGCAAGCGCGTCGCGATGCTCCAGGCGAAGCGACGCCAGCGCCGTCACCGACTTGTTTTTGTTCTATGTTTGTTCTAACTTGAGATCCGCGCGATTCGCCGAACTGCCACGCTTTCCCGCCTTCTCTCCGGAGCGAGAGTCAAGCGCCTTGGCCGGGCAACTCTGCGCGTCGTGTGAGTAGCGAGGACAACGAGGACAATGACCGGGGAGTCCGACGATATGGGCGGGTGTGGCCATAGGGTCACCTCCGGCGCACCGATTCTCGCCTATGAGGATCGCCCCGCCGCTTCCCCCCGTTCCCGGAGCACCCGATGGCCAGCGCCAACGCCCTGATCGCCCGTATTGATGCTGCCGTTCCGGAATACCGGGCGTCGCCCAGCAATATCGATGCGGAACAGGCTCTGCTCGGCGCGATTCTCGTCAACAACGACGCCTATTACCGCGTATCGGACTTTCTCGAGGCCGGGCATTTCTTCGAGGATCTGCACCGGCGCGTCTACGAGGTCGCCACCAGCCTCATCAAGGCCGGCAAGGTCGCGACGCCGATCACCATGAAGACCTTCCTGGGCGACCAGGATCTCGGCGGCGTCACCGTCTCGCAATATCTCGCGCGCCTCGCCGCCGAGGCCACCACCGTCATCAACGCCGAGGATTACGGCCGCACCGTCTACGACCTCGCCATCCGCCGCAACCTGATCGGCATCGGCGAGGATCTGGTCAACGTCGCGTATGACGCGCCGGTCGAGACCTCGCCGCGCGACCAGATCGAGGAAGCCGAGCGCCGTCTCTACGAGCTGGCCGAGACCGGCCGCTACGATGGCGGCTTCCAGCGCTTTTCCGACGCGCTCACCCACGCCATCGACATGGCGGCCGCGGCCTACAAGCGCGAGGGAAAGCTCTCGGGCATCTCGACCGGCCTCGTGGACATGGACCGCACGCTCGGCGGCCTGCAGGCCTCCGACCTCGTGATCCTCGCCGGCCGTCCCGCCATGGGCAAGACCTCGCTCGTGACCAACATCGCGTTCAACATCGCGAAGGTCTACGAGGGCGAGCGGCAGCCCGACGGCACCATGAAGACCATCAATGGCGGCATCGTCGGCTTCTTCTCGCTCGAAATGTCGGCCGAACAATTGGCGACCCGCATCATCGCCGAGCAATCCGGCGTGCCGTCCTACAAGATCCGGCGCGGCGACATGCGCGAGGACGATTTCTACAAGATCACCGAAGCCGCCCGCGAGATGCAGTCGATCCCGTTCTACATCGACCAGACCGGCGGCATCTCGATCGCCCAGCTGGCGGCGCGCGCACGGCGCCTGAAGCGCCAGCGCGGGCTCGACGTGCTGATCGTCGACTACCTCCAGCTTCTCTCGGGCTCCGCCAAGAAGGGCGAGAACCGCGTGCAGGAACTGACCGAAATCACCACCGGCCTGAAGGCGCTCGCCAAGGAACTGGCGGTGCCGGTCATCGCGCTCTCCCAGCTCTCGCGCCAGGTCGAATCCCGCGACGACAAGCGGCCGCAATTGTCCGACCTTCGCGAATCCGGCTCCATCGAGCAGGATGCCGACGTGGTGATGTTCGTCTTCCGCGAGGAGTATTATCTGAAGAACAAGGAGCCGAAGCCCGGCACCGAGGAATACTTCAAGTGGCAGGCGGAAATGGACCAGGTCCACGGCAAGGCGGAGGTCATCATCGGCAAGCAGCGCCACGGCCCCACCGGCACGATCCAGCTCGCGTTCCAGGCCGACATCACCCGCTTCACCAACCTCGCGGACGAGGACAAGCTTCCCGAACGGATGGGCGATTGAGCGACATCATGATGCGCATGCGCGCCTTCCCTCCCCCTTGCGGGGAGGGATCGAGGGTGGGGGTCGAAAAGTCGGGTCTCGTCGACAATGGCGTTCGCACGACATTCCTACGGATTCGACAGCCGTTCAACCCGGTCTATCCACCCCCACCTCCCGCTCCTCCCCGCAAGGGGGAGGAGAGTTTCGTCGGCGCTTGGGGTTAGCGTGTGAACATGTCGATCAATCGTGACGACCCGAACGTGCCCGACTCCGACGCCGGCGGTATCCTGCACATCGACCTCGATGCGCTGGCGAACAACTGGCGCTCCTTGCGCGCTGCCGCGGGCGGCGCCGAGACCGCGGCGGTGGTCAAGGCCAACGCCTACGGAATCGGCATCGAACGGGCCGTGCCCGGCGCTCGCAAGGGCCGGTTGCGAAACGTTCTTCGTGGCGCATATCGGCGAGGCCATTCGCGCCCGCGCGGCTGCGCCCGACGCGACCATCTACGTGCTGAACGGCCTGCTGCCGGGATCGAGCGAGACCTATTTCGCACACCGGCTCCGTCCGGTCCTCGGGTCGCTGGAGGATGATCGCCGAATGGGCGGGCTTCTGCCGCGCGCAATCGCAACGACGCGAAGCCGCGATCCATGTGGATACCGGCATGAACCGTCTCGGATTGAGCGTCGGTGAAGGCATGGGGCTGAAGGACAATCCGCATCTCGCCGGATTTCGCGCCTGCGCTTCTCATGAGCCATTTCGTCAGCGCGGAGGAGAACGAAAATCCGCTCAACCAGCGCCAGATCGAGGCGTTCCGCGCGTTGCGCGAAACCTTGCCGGGGATCCGCGCGTCCTTGTCCAATTCCTCCGGAATCTTCCTCAACGATCAAGCCGCATTTCGACCTCGTGCGGCCGGGCTACGCGCTCTATGGCGGCAACCCGACGCCTCATGCAAACAATCCGATGAAACCGGTCGTCGGCCTCGAAGGGCGCATCGTGCAACTGCGCTGGATCGAGGCGCATGACACCGTCGGCTACAATGCCCGCTGGATCGCCACCGACAGGCGGCGCGTGGCGACCCTTTCGGTCGGCTACGCGGACGGCTATCCCCGCGCGGCGAGCGCGCGCGGCAACAGCGGCGAAACCGTTCTCGCCGGCATGGCGATGGTCGGCGGGCGCCCCTGCCCGTTCGCCGGCAACGTTTCGATGGATCTCATCGCGGTCGACGTCACCGATGTGCCCGAGGGCGAGATCGCCCGCGGCGACCGCGTCACGCTCATCGGCGGCGATCTGACCATCGACGAAGTCGGCCGCCGCGCCGGCACCATCGGCTACGAAATTCTCACCAATCTCGGTTCGCGCTATGCGCGCCATTACCGCGAGGCCAAAGTCCTGATGGCGAAGCGCCAACCGTCTTTCGCCTGCCAGAGCTGCGGCGCGGTCTACAATCGCTGGAAAGGCAAATGCGAAGCCTGCGGCGGCTGGAACACCATCGTCGAGGAGATCGGCGCCATGAGCGCGATGGCGGGGCCGGTGGCGACGCGCCCGTCGCGCGCCAAGGGCCGCATCTTTGCGCTCGAAGGGCCTCTCCGGCGAAACCAGGGAAGCGCCGCGCATGCCGTCCGGCATCGGCGAGCTCGATCGCGTCACCGGCGGCGGCTTCGTCCACGGCTCGGTGATCCTCATCGGCGGCGATCCCGGCATCGGCAAGTCCACGCTGCTGACCCAGGCCTCCGCCGCGCTCGCCAACCAGGGCCATCGGGTCGCCTATATCTCCGGCGAGGAGGCGGTGGCGCAGGTGCGCCTTCGCGCCGAGCGGCTCGGGCTCGGCCAGGCGCCGGTCGAGCTCGCCTCCGAGACCAACGTGGAGGACATCATCGCGACCCTGTCGCAAGGGCGTCCGCCCGCGCTCGCCATCATCGATTCGATCCAGACCATGTGGACCGAGACGGTCGAATCCGCGCCCGGCACCGTCACGCAGGTTCGCGGCAGCGCCCAGGCGCTGATCCGCTTCGCCAAGACCACCGGCACCGTGGTGATTCTCGTCGGCCACGTCACCAAGGACGGCCAGATCGCGGGCCCCCGGGTGGTCGAGCACATGGTCGACGCGGTGGTGTCGTTCGAGGGCGATGGCGGCCACCATTTCCGCATCATGCGGGCGGTGAAGAACCGCTTCGGCCCCACCGACGAGATCGGCGTGTTCGAGATGTCCGACCAGGGCCTGCGCGAGGTCACGAACCCGTCGGAGCTCTTCCTCGCCGGACGCGACCTCGCCACCGCCGGAACGGCGGTCTTCGCCGGCATGGAAGGCACGCGGCCGGTGCTGGTGGAAATCCAGGCGCTGGTCGCGCCCTCCTCCCTCGGCACCCCGCGCCGGGCGGTGGTCGGCTGGGACCAGAGCCGACTCTCCATGGTGCTGGCGGTGCTCGAGGCCCATGGCGGCCTGCGGCTCGGCCAGCACGACGTCTATCTCAATGTGGCAGGCGGCTTGCGCATTTCCGAGCCCGCAGCCGACCTCGCGGCCGCGGCGGCGCTGATCTCGTCCCTCTCCGGCTCCGCCCTGCCGCCCGACACGGTCTATTTCGGCGAACTCGGCCTCTCCGGCGCCATCCGCCCGGTGGCGCAGGCCCCGGCCCGGCTGAAGGAGGCGACCAAGCTCGGGTTTTCCAGCGCCGTGATGCCCGCGCCGAGGGGCGACAAGAAGGAGCGCCTGCCGGCGGGCGCGGCCTCGATGGCGCACATCACGGATCTGGTGGCGGGGATTGCCGCAAGAAAACGGTGAGTTGCGCGAGATTGAGCAACCAGCAATTGATTGATCTCTTCTCAAGACCGGAGTAAGCGTTACATTGTAGCTTTTCCAAGATGCACCCAGAACTGCATCCCCCTTTCCTCCTCTTCCCCTTCCCTCTCCCCTCCCTCGTCACACCCAAACCGGCTTCGACGTTCGAAACAAGGAACTGACCATGGCTGCACCGACTGGTTTCAAGATTGGCGGAACGACCTTCACGGCAGACGCGCCATTCAACTTGAATGAGCGCACCACGGCCGGCGGCGACGTCGGTGGACTGACGATCGTCGATGCCGACGCGCCGAGCGAGAACAGCTACACCTATACGCTCGTCACCAGCGCACGGACGCACGGGACGGCCCGACGCGGTCTATGAGATCGTCAGGGATCCGGCTACCGGCCTTTCCAAGATCGTGGTCAAGGCTGGGGTCACGTTGAACTTCGAAGATGCTACCCACAAGATCCGCGATCTCTGGATCTTGGCTGAAGACGGCACGGACGACGTTCGTCACAAAGGTCACGATGACCCTCGGCAACGTCAACGAAGCGCCGACCGACATCACGCTCAAGACCCTGTCCGCACCTGCCGTGGCAGAGAACGCCGCCGCCGGCACCGAGATCGGCGCGCTGCTCGCCATGGACCCGGACCTGAACGACACCTTCACGTTCACGCTCACGGATAACGCCGGCGGCCGCTTCAAGATCGACGCAACCGGCACAAGCTGCTGGTCGCGGACGGCTCGAAGCTCGATTTCGAGACCGCGAAGTCCCACCAGATCAAGGTTCAGGTGAAGGATGCGGGCGGGCTGACCTTCGAGAAGACCATCACCATCGGCGTGACGGACGGAATCGATCCGATCTCGGGCACCAAGCGCAACGACAAGATCGTCGGCACCGAAAGTGCGGATTTCATCAGTGGCGATGCCGGCAACGACAAGATCTCCGGTCTTGGCGGCGATGACATCATCAATGGCGGCCTGGGCAAGGACCATCTGACCGGCGGCGCCGGGCGGGACACCTTCATGTTCGATTCCGCGCTCCGCAAGGGCGGCTTCGACATGGTGACCGATTTCAACTCGGCCGACGACACGCTCCAGTTCAACCTGTCGGCGCTGAAATCCTTCAAGATCAAGGCGTTCAAGGAGGGCAAGCTTCCGAAGAAGTTCTTCACCGTCGGCACCGAGCCCAAGGACAAGAACGATTACGTCTATTACAACAAGAAAAACGGCTTCGTTTATCTTGATGCGGACGGATCCGGACACAAGAAGGGAATGGAAATTCTCAAGTTGAAGCCCGGCACGAAGATCTCGGCGGACGATTTCCTGTTCATCTGATCGATCTGCCCATAAAAGACTGGAAAGCCCCGATGCCTGCCATCGGGGCTTTTCTATTTTGCGGGTGCGGCGCAACCGATCCCGATCTCTTCGCCAGGCCGGGCGCCGCGTTCCGCGAACCGACCCTCGCTTCGCCGGATCGGGCACCGCCGCATGTCCATCGCGTCGATCTGCCTCGCTTGCGCCCGGCAGACCCGGGCTCGGCTCTCGTCCACTCGAAGGGTGACGAACGGCTTTCTTGAGGTTATACACCCCCTCGCCTCGAAGCCGCGAAGGCGGCCCCCTCTGCGTCAGGTTGGTTCATGCCCTTTTCTATTCTGGACCTCGTCGTCCTCGGCGTCGTCGTGATCTCGGCCCTGCTTGCGGCCGTGCGCGGGTTCACCCGCGAAGTCCTGGCCATCGTCGCCTGGGTCGCGGCGGCCGCCGTCGCCTGGTATCTGCACCCCGCCGTGCTGCCGATGGCCCAGCAATACATCCACAACGGCACCATCGCGCTCGTCGCCTCCATCGGCGCGGTCTTCGTCATCACGCTCATCATCGTGTCGATCATCACCGTCCAGATCTCCGACATGATCCTCGATTCGCGCATCGGCGCACTCGACCGCACGCTCGGATTGTTCTTCGGCGCGGCTGCGCGGCTTCCTGATCTGCGTGATCGGCTGGGCCTTCATGGGCTGGCTGCTTCAGGGCAAGAACCCCGAATGGGCCGCGACCTCCAAGGCGCGGCCGGCGATGGAAAACACCCGCGACAACATCGTCGCGATGCTGCCCGAGAACGCCGAGGCGCTGCTCCAGCGACTGCGCGAGAAGGGCGTCAACCGCGAAACCGAGCCGGCCGAACCGGCCGAGCCCGATCCGCAGCGCACGGCGCCTCCCGCCAATGCGCCCGCCGCGGGCGCGCCCCCGGCGAGAGCGCCGAGTCCGGGTGCGCCGGCCGGATCGACCGCGCCGCGCCCGGGCCAACCGGCCCAGCCGCGAGGATAGGACGTTGCGCTTTCCGCATGGGAGGCGCTACCGATGGACATTGGCGGTTTGGCGCGAGGCCGCCTACATAGGGTTTTGGCGAGCCTGACGGGTTCGCAAATCCGGGGAAATGAAAATGTCTGCATGGTCAGAGACGCGGCAGGTCGAGCCCAAGGCGGTCGACCTTGACCTCGAAGGCGACACCCTGCGCGAGGAATGCGGCGTCTTCGGCATCTATGGCCACCCGGATGCGGCGGCGATCACGGCCCTCGGCCTTCACGCCCTCCAGCATCGTGGGCAGGAAGCAGCGGGCATCGTCTCCTTCGACGGCCACGTGTTTCATCTCGAGCGCCGCCTCGGCCTCGTCGGCGACGGCTTTTCCGACCGCTCGGTCATCGAGCGGCTCGAGGGTCTCTCGGCCATCGGCCATGTGCGCTATTCGACCACCGGCGAGCACCATCCTGCGCAACGTCCAGCCGCTTTTCGCCGAACTCGACGGCGGCGGTTTCGCGGTGGCCCATAACGGCAATCTCACCAACGGCCTGACGCTTCGCCGCAACCTCATCCGCGACGGCGCGATCTGCCAATCGACCACCGACACCGAGGTGATCGTCCACCTTGTCGCGCGCAGCCGCGAGAAGCGCGTCGTCGATCGGTTCCTGGAGGCCATCAAGACAGATCGAGGGCGCCTATCTCGCTCGTGGCGCTTACCAACAAGAAGCTGATGGGCGCCCGCGATCCGCTCGGCATCCGCCCGCTCGTTCTCGGCGAACTCGACGGCCGCTATATCCTCGACCTCGGAGACCTGCGCGCTCGACATCATCGGCGCGCGCTTCGTTCGCGACATCGAGAACGGCGAGGCCGTGGTGATCTCCGACGAGGGCATCGAATCCTACCGCTTCGCCCCGGAGCAGCCGGCCCGCCCCTGCATCTTCGAATACATCTATTTCGCCCGTCCCGATTCCATCGTGAACGGCCGCAGCGTCTACGACGTGCGCAAGAACATGGGCCAGCAGCTCGCAGCCGAATCCCCCGCCAATGCCGACGTGGTCATCCCCGTGCCCGATTCCGGCGTGCCCGGCCGCGCTGGGTTTCGCCCGCGCCTCGCGGCCTGCCTTACGAACTCGGCATCATCCGCAACCATTATGTGGGCCGCACCTTCATCCAGCCGACGCAATCGGTGCGCGAACTCGGCGTGCGCATGAAGCATTCGGCCAACCGCGCCGCGGTCGAGGGCAAGCGCATCGTGCTCGTGGACGACAGCCTCGTGCGCGGCACCACCTCGGTGAAGATCGTGCGCATGATGCGCGAAGCCGGCGCCCGGGAAGTGCATTTCCGCATCGCCAGCCCGCCCATCACCCATCCGGATTTCTACGGCATCGACACGCCCGAGAAGGACAAGCTGCTCGCCGCGACCCACGATCTCGAACAGATGCGCGCCTATATCGGGGCGGATTCGCTGGCCTTCCTGTCGATCGAGGGGCTTTATCGCTCCATGGGCGAAGGCGCGCGCAATGCCGGCCCAGCCGCAATTCACCGACCATTGCTTCACGGGCGATTATCCGACCCCGCTGACCGATCTCGCCATCGCGACGCCGCGCCGTCTGTCGCTGCTCGCCGAAGCCGATTAGCCGCATTCCTTCGAGGTAACATGACCAAGCCCCTCTCGAACCGCGTCGCGGTCGTCACCGGCGCCTCGCGCGGCATCGGCCGCGCGGCGGCGCTCGCCTTCGCCGAGGCCGGCGCGCACGTCATCGCCGCTCGCCCGCACGCAAGGCGCGCTCGAATCCCTCGACGACGAGATCCGCGCCAAGGGTTCGTCCGCCACGCTCGTGCCGATGAACATGAAGGATTTCGACGCGATCGACCGGCTCGGCGCCGCGATCCACGAGCGCTGGGGCAAGCTCGATATCCTGCTCGGCAATGCGGGCATTCTCGGCGAACTCGCGCCGATCACCCATATCGACCAGGCGGTCTGGGACGAGGTGATGGCCATCAACGTCACGGCCAATTACCGGCTGATCCGCTCGCTCGATCCGCTGCTGCGCGCATCCGATGCGGGCCGGGCGATCTTCGTGTCGTCGGGCGCCGCCCACAAGGCCACGGCCTATTGGGGCCCCTACGGCATCTCCAAGGCGGCGCTCGAAGTCCTGGTGCGCACCTATGCGGCCGAAACCGTGACGACGCCCGCTGAAGGTGATGCTCCTCAATCCCGGCCCGTTGCGCACCAACATGCGCCGCGCCGCCATGCCCGGCGAGGACCCGACGACCCTCAAGACGCCGGACGACCTCGCCCCGCACATCCTCAACCTCGCCCTGCCCTCATGGACCGAGACCGGCAAGATCTGGGATTTCCCGCAAGGCAAGGTGCTGACGCCGCAGATGCCGGAATAGGGTGAAAAGGTGAAATGGTGAACAGTGAGGTCAAGGGTGAAGGGTGAAACCTGCGCACGTCTTCACGCTACTTCACTACTCACGCTTCACTACTTCACCCCGTCACTTCTTGCCCTTGTCGAACGGATTCTCGCCCATCCGCATCGAGAGCCTGATCGGCACGCCCGGCAGGTCGAAGGATTCGCGGAGTTTGTTCACGAGATAGCGCGAGTAGGATTTCGGCAGGGCGTCGAGCTGGTTGCCGAAGATCGCGAAATGCGGCGGGCGGGCCTTGATCTGCGTCATGTAGCGGATCTTGATGCGGCGGCCCGACACCGCCGGCGGCGGGTTGGCCTCCAGCGCGCCTTCGAGCCACTGGTTCAGCTTCGCGGTCGAGATGCGGCGGTTCCAGGTCTCGTAGACCTGCGACGATCGCCTTCATGAGCGGGATCGATGCCGGTGCCGGCAAGCCCGGAGAGCGGCACGACCGGGCGCGCCGCGCACCTGCGGCAGCAGGCGGGTCGCCTTTTCCTTCAGCTCCTTCAGCAGGCCCTGCTGGTCGGCCACGAGATCCCATTTGTTGACGCCGATCACCAGGGCGCGGCCTTCGGTCTCGACGAGGTCGACGATCGACAGATCCTGCTTCTCGAACGGGATCGTGGCATCGAGCAGGATCACGACGACTTCGGCGAACCGCACGGCGCGCAGCGCATCGGCGACGGAGAGCTTTTCGAGCTTGTCCTCGACCCGCGCGCGCTTGCGCAGGCCGGCGGTGTCGAACAGCTTGATCTCGCGTCCGCGCCAGTTCCAGTCGAGCGAGATGGAATCGCGCGTGATGCCCGCCTCCGGCCCGACGAGCAGGCGGTCCTCGCCGATCATGCGGTTGATGAGCGTCGACTTGCCGGCATTCGGCCGCCCGACGATCGCCACCTGCAGCGGCTTGTTGGATTCCTCCTCGTCCTCCTCCGGCTCCGCATTGGGATCCGGGAAGAACGGCATCAGCGACTCGAACAGATCGGACAGGCCCTCGCCGTGCTCGGCCGAGAACGGCACCGGATCGCCGAGGCCGAGCGAGAAGGCGTCGTAGGCGCCCGCGAGGCCGGCATTTCCCTCGGCCTTGTTGGCGATGAGGATGACGGGCTTGCCGGAGCGGCGCACCATTTCGGCGAAGGGACGGTCGGCGGGCAGGATGCCGACGCGCGCGTCGATGACGAAGAGGATGACGTCGGCATCGCCGATGGCGGCCTCGGTCTGGGCGCGCATGCGGCCGAGGAGCGATTCCTCGGTGGCTTCTTCGAGGCCGGCGGTGTCGATGATGCGGAATTCGAGATCGCCGAGACGCGCCTCGCCTTCGCGGCGATCGCGCGTGACGCCGGGCTTGTCGTCGACGAGCGCGAGCTTCTTGCCGACGAGCCGGTTGAACAGGGTCGATTTGCCGACATTCGGCCGCCCGACAATGGCGACGAGAGGCGTCATGTCATGTCCTCACTGGGTGACTTGCACCGGACCGCCCGCAACCAGCGCGGTATAGACGGCAAGACGCTGTTTCAGGGACGGGGGCGTTTCGCGGTCGGCGGCGATCTGGTCGAACCATTTGCCGGCAAAATCCATCTCGCCGGTCTTCAGGCCCGACAGGCCGAGAAGCTCGCGGGCGGAATGGCGCCACGGATTGGTGGGAACGGCCAGCCGTTCCAGCGGCGGGCGCACCACCGACGGCTCGGCGGTGTCGAGGCGAAGCCAGGCGGCGCGCAGGCGCGCGAGATCCTGCCAGAGCGGCGCGAACTTGGAATCGCCCGCGAGAGCGTCGTAGGCGGTCGCGCCGTCCTCGGCGCTGTTCTGTCCGAGCTCGGCGGCGAGGCGGAAGCGGGCGAGAAGGCCGTAGCCGCCATCGGCTTCCTTCGCGAGCGCTTCGAGACGCGGCCTTGCGACTCGTCGCTCTTGTCGTCGCGGGACAGGCGCAAGCGCTTCCTCGAAGCGAGCGCCCGGCCTCCTGCGCGCGGGTTTCCTGCGCGTGCTCCCAGTAGCGCCAGCCGCCCACCAGCGCCAGCATGACCAGAAGGCCGCCGATGATCAGGCCGTTATAGCGCTTCCAGATCTGCGCGACGCGGTCGCGGCGGTATTCGTCGTCGACCTCGCGGATGAACTCGTCGTTGGGAGCCATGCTTCTCCTGCGGCCGGGCCGCCTCCTTCATCGAAGAGGGTCGCCTATCACACCCCCCCTGTGAAGGCGAGAGGGTGATCGCTCTCATTAACGCAGGGAAGGACGCGTTCCCACGTCGCAAGTCATACATTCTCATGGTGGTAGAGTGACCGCCTCGTGTCAGCGCCGGCTCGCTCACCGAACTCCATGGCGGAAGCTCGCGCATCCGGAGCCAGGAAGGCGTCGGCACCATCATGCCGGTTCATCCCCCGCTCACCGGGGCAAGCAGTGCGGACATCGCGCTGGCGAATATGGTGGCGTAGCGAATTTTTAGACGACGTGGCAGCCGCACGAAAACGCCGGCGAGCGTATCGGCGCCGTCACCACCTTCGAGCACGTTGTTGCCAAGGCCGCCGACCAGATGATCCGCACCCGAACCGCCGACGAGCTGGTCGTCGCCCCGAGGACAATCAGGCCGCCATTGAGGATATTTCCGGACCCCAAATTGGAAACGATAACGGGAACATCATCAATCTGGACGGCGGAGCAGGGCCCGGCGGCAAACGCTCACCAGTTTTCATCCGCGATGGTCGTGGCGTCTTGAGAGCAGCGCATCAACGCATCGCAACATTCCGGTGGCGCGTGACCTCCGTCATTTCGAGCCCGATGGCGCCGCCCCGGAACGGCTGTGATCAAACTTGAGCCACTCCTCAGAAATGGCTGGATGACGCAGCGAAATGTCGACGGAGTTGCGCGATGTCACGGCGCCTGCTTTTTCTCCGCGTAAGTATGCTCGGGCCCCGGAAACGCGCGCGAGCGGACCTCCTTCGCGTAGGTCTCCACGGCCTTGGCGATGTTGGGCCCGAGTTCGCCATAGCGCTTGACGAATTTCGGCGACCAGGGCGTGAGGCCGAGCATGTCCTCGAGCACCAGGACCTGCCCGTCGCAGGCAACCGAGGCGCCGATGCCGATGGTGGGGATGGCGACCGCCTGGGTGATCTCGCGGCCCAGCGGCTCGGCCACGGCCTCGACCACGACCGAGAACGCACCCGCATCCGCCACCGCCCTGGCGTCGGCGAGGAAGACCGGCCAATCGGCACGGTCGCGCCCTTGCGCCTTGAAGGAGCCCAGCGCGTTGATGGATTGGGGGGTCAGGCCCACATGGGCCATCACCGGAACGCCGCGCTCGGTGAGAAAGCGGATGGTCTCGGCCATGCGCGCGCCGCCTTCGAGCTTGATGGCGCCGCAGCCGGTTTCCTTCAGGATGCGCGCGGCCGAGCGGAAGGCCTGCTCGCGGCTCTCCTCATAGGCGCCGAACGGCAGGTCGACCACCACCAGCGCCCGCTTCGAGCCGCGCATCACCGCCAGCCCCTGCAGGATCATCATGTCGAGGGTGACCGGCACCGTCGATTCCATGCCGTGCATCACCATGCCGAGGGAATCGCCGACAAGGATCACGTCCGCATGCTGGTCGACCAGACGGGCCGTGTGGGCGTGGTAGGAGGTCAGCATGACGATCGGCTCGCCGCCCTTGCGCGCGCGGATGTCGGGAGCGGTGAGGCGGCGGATATCGGATTGAGACGGACATGGGACGAACTCTAGCCTTGCGAAGGAAGAACGGCGACGCCGATCAGCAGCGGGTGAAGCCACACGAGAACACCACATAAGCCACCGTCCCGATGACGACCGCAAGCGCGTCGTTGCGAAAGTCCTGCCGATGGGCCGCGCGGCGCGCCGTGCGGCTGGACCTCATCCCGCCGTTTCGCGCTGATGCGGGCGAGGACGGCCCAGACCAGGAATGGAGCCGAACAGCAGGATCGAGCCGAGGTCGCCATTGGCCAGAAGATGCGCCAGCGCCCAGAGTTTCACGCCGGCCAGCATCGGGTGCTTGAGCCGAGCCTTGATCCGTCCCGGCAGATAGGCGGCGGCGAAGCAGATGAAGGCGCAGCCACACCAGCAGGAGCGCGAGATGGCGCGTCCAGACCGGAGGATTCCAGACCGGGATATAGCCGGCCCCGCGATATTGCCCGAAGCCGATGGCGATGAGCACGATCCCGGCGAGCGACAGCAGCGAGTACAGACCCTTGTAGGGGCCCTCCCCGATGCGGGCGATCAGCGCCGCCCGCTGCCCCCGCGCCATGCTGAAGGCGTGGATTCCGACGAACAGGAGCAGGCCCAGAATCAGAAGGGTCACGGTGGCGTCTCGCGGCTTGAGTGGATCGAAGCAGGCGACAAGATGCCGAAATATTGGGCGCTTTCCAGTGTTGATTGTCCCAGGGCGAGGATTTACGGGCTTTTTCTCCGATCCTGGTTTGGGCCGCGACACGAAAGAACCGTGGCCACACGCCTTAAGTCGGATAGGTTGGAGAGGGCGGAGGGCTAGCGCTACGGCCGCCGGAGTTCGATAGCTAAAACCTCAACCACAACTGATACAATGTCAGGGGGAAACACCGATGGAAGCGCTCCTTAGCATCAGCCGCGCCATCGACACCTTCAACGAACGCGTCGGCAAGACCGTCGCCTGGGCCATCGTGGTGGCGATCCTGGTCTCGGCCATCAACGCCATCATCCGGCGCATCTTCGGCGTGTCGTCCAACGCCTGGCTCGAGCTGCAATGGTATCTGTTCGGCGGGGTGTTCATGCTCTGCGCGCCCTGGACCCTGAAGGCCAACGAGCACATCCGCATCGACATCATCTCCAACATGCTGACCAAGCGGAAGCGCGATTGGATCGACCTGTTCGGGCACCTGTTCTTCCTGTTCCCGTTCGTGGCGCTGATGATCTACCTCTCGGTGCCGTATTTCTGGCGCTCCTACCTCTCGGGCGAGGTGTCGTCCAACGCGGGCGGCCTTCTGATCTGGCCGGCCAAGGGGCTCATCCTTCTGGGCTTCTGCCTGCTCGGGCTGCAATGGTTCAGCGAGCTCGTGAAACGCATCGCGATCATGCGCGGCGACCTGCGTGGACGATGCGCCGACGGTGCATTCGGCCGAGGCCGAAGCCGAGCGGCTTCTGGCCGAACTGGCCGATCCCGTCGCGCCGCTGGGCGGCGAACCTCCGGGCGACGGCATCCGCTAGATCCGATGCGCGCCCCGCTTTCCTGATTTCGGAGATTTCCGCCCATGGCCGTGCTAATCGCCCAGAACCTCGCGCCGATCATGTTCGCGGCGCTCGTGATCTTTCTGCTGCTCGGCTACCCGGTGGCCTTCTCGCTCGCCGCGAACGGCCTGCTGTTCTTCTTCCTCGCGGTCGAATTGGCGCCCTACGCGCCCGAGACCATCAACCTCTCCTGGCCGCTGCTCGGCGCCCTGCCCGACCGCGTCTTCGGCACCATGTCGAACGAGGTGCTGCTGGCGATTCCGTTCTTCACCTTCATGGGCCTGATCCTCGAACGCTCGGGCATGGCCGAGGACCTGCTCGACACCATCGGCCAGCTCTTCGGGCCGGTGCGCGGCGGCCTTGCCTTCGCGGTCATCTTCGTGGGCGCGCTGCTCGCCGCCACCACCGGCGTGGTCGCCGCCTCGGTGATCTCGATGGGCCTGATCTCGCTCCCGATCATGCTGCGCTACGGCTACGACCGGCGCCTTGCATCGGGCGTCATCGCGGCCTCGGGCACGCTGGCGCAGATCATCCCGCCGTCGCTGGTTCTCATCGTCATGGCCGACCAGCTCGGACGCTCCGTCGGCGACATGTACGAGGGCGCGTTCCTGCCCGGCATCATCCTGGCGGGCCTCTATGCGGTCTACGTGGCGCTGATGGCGATCATCTTCCCGAAATCCGCACCGGGCCTGCCGCAGCGAGGCGATCGGGTTTCGCGAACCGAACGGGTCGCGCGGCGTCTGGCAGCTCGGCATTCTGGTGGTCTTTTCCGGGCCTCGTCGGCTATTACGTGCTGTCGCAGACCGCCACCAAGGCCGGCGCCGATTTCGTCATCCTGACCATCTGCGTCGCCACCGTGGTGGCGCTCATCTGCGCCCTCATGGACCTGCATGCTCGGCGCGCGCCGGGTCGTCCTCTCGGCGGTGCTGGTGGCGGCTCTGGTCGGCGCTCTACGCCTGGCTGCACAGCATCGGCTACGAAACCCTTGCGCTCCTCATGGAGATGATCCTCGCCGGCGCGATCTACGCGCTGGTCGTCGGCGTGCTCGAGAAATTCACCGGCTTCCGGCTGATGTCGCGGATGGCGACGCAGACCACCTTCGTGATGGTGCCGCCGCTGCTGCTGATCTTCCTGGTGCTCGGCACGATCTTCATCGGCCTTGCCACGCCGACGGAAGGCGGCGCCATGGGCGCGCTCGGCTCCCTGATCCTCGCCGCCATCAAGCGCCGGCTCGACAACAACCCGAACCGCTTCAACTGGAATCTCGTCCGGCAGGCCACGGAGGCGACGGCGAAACTCTCGGCTTTCGTGCTCTTCATCCTGATCGGCGCGCGGGTGTTCTCGCTCACGTTCTACGGCGTGAACGGGCACGTCTGGGTCGAGCACCTGCTGACGTCGCTTCCCGGCGGGCCAGACGGGCTTTCTCATCTTCACCAACGTCCTGGTGTTCTTCCTGGCCTTCTTCCTCGATTTCTTCGAGCTCGCCTTCATCATCGTGCCGCTGCTCGGGCCGCCGGCCGAAAAGCTCGGCATCGACCTGATCTGGTTCGGCGTGATGCTTGGCGTGAACATGCAGACGTCGTTCATGCACCCGCCCTTCGGCTTCGCGCTGTTCTTCCTGCGCTCGGTCGCGCCGAAGGTGCCCTATATCGACCGGCTCACGGGCAAGCGCATGGAGCCGGTCACGACGGGCCAGATCTATTGGGGCGCGGTGCCGTTCGTGGTCATCCAGCTCATCATGGTGGCGATCGTCGTGATGTTCCCGCAACATCGTCATGCACTACAAGGGCAGCGGCGTGACAGTCGATCCGGCGGCCGTGCAGAAGAGCCTCGACGAGATCCTCATGCCCGGATCTGCCCGGCGGTGGCGGCCTGCCCGGCTTGAACTTCGACACGCCGCCCAAAATTCCATAAGCGGCACGGGCGTTATCGGGACAACGATCGGGGGACCATCGTGAGCCGCCTCCACACCGAGCGTCACCTCGTCTCCCGCATCGGCTGGCTGCGGGCGGCCGTGCTCGGCGCCAATGACGGGATCGTCTCCACCGCGAGCCTGATCGTCGGCGTCGCGGCCGCCTCCGCTGCGAGTTCCGAGGTGCTGGTCGCCGGCA
The DNA here is from genome assembly GCA_963837375.1 of uncultured Alphaproteobacteria bacterium. Classification (GTDB taxonomy): domain Bacteria; phylum Pseudomonadota; class Alphaproteobacteria; order Rhizobiales; family Beijerinckiaceae; genus Microvirga. Next base: position 99,177 of record CAWINL010000005.1, read on the forward strand.
TCGCGGGACTGGTGGCGGGCGCCATGTCGATGGCTGCCGGCGAATACGTCTCCGTCAGCTCGCAAGCCGACACCGAACAGGCCGACCTCGCGCGCGAGCGCGCCGAACTGTCCAGTCAGCCCGCCTTCGAGCGCGAGGAGCTGGCGCAGGTCTATATCGAGCGCGGCGTCGAGCGGGAACTCGCCCTTAAAGTCGCCGACCAATTGATGGCGAAGGATGCGCTCGGCGCCCACGCGCGGGACGAGCTTGGAATCTCGGACGTCACAGCCGCGCGGCCGATCCAGGCTGCCCTCACCTCGGCCGCCACGTTCGCGATCGGCGCCGCGATGCCCCTCCTGATGGTCGTGCTGTCACCCACATCCCTGCTGGTGCCGGTCGTCTCCGTGGCGTCCCTGCTTTTCCTCGCGTTGCTCGGTGCCGTCGGCGCACGTGCGGGCGGCGCGAACGTCATCCGCGCGACCTTCGCGTGACGTTCTGGGGCGCGCTCGCGATGGCGTTGACGGCAGGCATCGGGGCGTTGGTCGGGACGGCGGTGTAGCTCCGTCGAACGGCTTGTCCGCTGTTTCAGCGATGCGCGCGGGACCCGTTCAGCGTCGCCGCCGCTCGGATGAGTGCTTTCAAGGCCGTCTCATTGATCGCGTCGCCCTCGTGGAAGTCGATGGCGCGCCGGGTATTTCCCTCGAGGCTTGCGTTGAAGAGGCCTGCCGGGTCGTCAAGCGAGGCTCCCTTGGCAAAGGTCATCTTCACGGCGTTCTTGTAGGTCTCTCCGGTGCAGATCATCCCGTCGCGATACCACACCGGAACGCCGCGCCACTTCCATTCCTCGATCACGTCCGGAACGGCTTGCTTGATCAACCCCCGCAGCCGGGAGAGCGTCTCGCCGCGCCAGTCTCCCAGCGCCTCGATCCGCTCGTCGATCAGTTGGGATGGAGATTTCTCTTTCTCAGGGTCGCTCATGATGTTCGATCCAAGCCTGGGTGCCGGTCCCGGTCACTCCCACTCGATCGTGCCGGGCGGCTTCGACGTGATGTCGTAGGTGACGCGGTTGATGCCCTTGACCTCGTTGATGATGCGGGTGGCGACCCGGCCGAGGAAGGACATGTCGAAGGGGTAGAAATCCGCCGTCATGCCGTCGACCGAGGTGACGGCGCGCAGGGCGCAGACGAAATCGTAGGTGCGCCCATCGCCCATGACGCCGACGGTCTTGACCGGCAGCAGCACCGCGAAGGCCTGCCAGATCTCGTCATAGAGGCCGGCCTTGCGGATCTCGTCGAGATAGACCGTGTCGGCCTTGCGCAGGATGTCGAGCTTCTCGCGGGTGATCTCGCCGGGATGCGGATGGCGAGGCCGGGACCGGGGAACGGATGGCGGCCGACGAAGGCCTCCGGCAGGCCGAGTTCGCGCCCGAGCACGCGGACTTCGTCCTTGAAGAGTTCGCGCAGCGGCTCCACGAGCTTCATGTTCATGCGCTCGGGCAGGCCGCCCACGTTGTGATGGCTCTTGATCGTCACCGACGGGCCGCCGGTGAACGACACGCTCTCGATCACGTCCGGATAGAGCGTGCCCTGCGCGAGGAAATCCGGCGCCGCCGATCTTCTTCGCCTCCTCGTCGAACACGTCGATGAAGAGCCGGCCGATGGTCTTGCGCTTGACCTCCGGGTCCGACACGCCCTCGAGCGCGCCGATGAAGAGATCCTGCGCCTGCACATGGACGAGCGGGATGTTGTAGCGAGTCGCGGAACAGCGTGACGACCTGCTCGGCCTCGGCTTCGCGCATCAGGCCGTGATCGACGAACACGCAGGTGAGCTGGTCGCCGATGGCCTCGTGGATGAGCACCGCCGCGACCGCCGAATCGACGCCGCCGGACAAGCCCGCAGATCACCCGGCCGGTGCCGACCTGCGCGCGGATGCGCTCGATGGCCTCGTCGCGGAACGCCTTCATGGTCCAGTCGCCGCGGCAGCCGGCGATGTCGCGCACGAAGTTGCGGATGAGCTGCGCGCCCTGCGGCGTGTGCACGACCTCGGGGTGGAACTGGACCGCGTAGAACTTGCGCTTCTCGTCCGCCACGACCGCGAACGGCGCATTGGGCGAGACCGCCAGCGTCTCGAAGCCCTCGCGGCAGCCGGGTCACCCGGTCGCCATGGCTCATCCAGACCGGATATTTGTGGCCGACCTGCCAGACGCCCTGGAAGATCGGGCTCTCGGTCAGCACTTCCACTTCGGCGCGGCCGAATTCCGAATGGTGGCCGCCTTCGACCTCGCCGCCGAGCTGCGACGCCATCGTCTGCTGGCCGTAGCAGATGCCGAAGACCGGCACGCCCGCCTCGAAGAGTTCCTGCGGTGCGCGGGGCGATGTCTCGCAGCGTCACCAATTCCGGCCCGCCCGAGAGGATCACGCCCTTGGGCTTCATCTCGCGAAAAGCCTCCTCGGCCTTCTGGAACGGCACGACCTCCGAATAGACCCCCTCCTCCCGAACGCGCCGGGCAATGAGCTGGGTCACCTGGGAGCCGAAATCGACGATGAGGATCTTGTCGTGGGGAGGTCTTTGGGTCATTGGGTCATGAGCAGGTTCTATGGCTTTGAGGTTTTGGGAGCAACGGTGGCAGGGCGGTGTTCATGGACATCAATCCTTGCCGAAGCACCGCCACGTAAAATCCGTCCGTGCCGGTCTTCAGCGGCGTCATCTGCAGGCCGTGCGTGGTGTTGCGGACAAGCGGCGCGAGCTTCTCCATCTCGGCCCGGGCCAGCACCTCCGGCCACCGGAACCGGCGGTGAAGCCGGGATGGCGGGCGAGGAAGGCCGAGACGGCCTCGTCGTTCTCCTCGGGCAGGATCGAGCAGGTGATGTAGACGATGCGGCCGCCCGGATTTGACGCAGCGCGCCGGCGCGGTCGAGCACGACGGCCTGCTCGTTGCGGCGGACATCGAGGCTGCCGGGGCGCAGGCGCCATTTGGCGTCGGGGTTGCGCCGCCAGGTGCCGATGCCGGTGCAGGGCGCGTCGACCACCACGCAATCGATCTTGCCGTCGAGATCGGCCACCGCGTCGGCGCGGGCGCGCGGCGTGCGGATCTGGACGTTGCGGATGCCGGCGCGCGTGACGCGCTCATGGATCGGTGCCAGGCGGCGGGCGTCGGAATCGGTGGCGTAGAGCTGGCCGTGATTGTTCATCATCGCGGCGAGCGCGAGCGTCTTGCCGCCGCCCCCGGCGCAGAGATCGACGACCTGCTCCTCCGGCTGGACGCCGGAGAAAATCGCAGCGATCTGAGAGCCTTCGTCCTGGATCTCGATCCATCCCTTGATGAATTCCGGCTCCGATTGCACGGCCGGTCCGCGACCGTCCTCTCCCGGCTGGATGCGCAGGCCGTAGGGCGAGAGCGGCGTCTCCACAGCGCCGAGATGCGGCAGCGCGTCGTGAGCCTCGGAGCGGGTTGTCAACCTTCAGCGCGTTCACCCGCAGGTCGAGGGGCGCACGGCCCGTGAGGGCCTGCAATCTCGGGCACGAGATCGTCGCCGAAGACCGCTCTCAGCGAGGGCTCGATCCATTCGGGGAAATCGCCCGCGACGTGCGCCGGGGCCTGCTTCAGATCGGCGCCCTCGATCCTGGCCCGCTCCTCGCCGGTCGGCGGCTCTGGCGCGAAGCGCTCGCCGGTGAACAGCCGCGCGATCTCCGCAAAGGACATGCCGCGCTGGAGCACCAGCATGCCGAGCACGCACGGCGCGCGGCGTGTTCTCGCCCATGACCCAGGCGGCGGAGGCTTTGCGCCGCAGCGAATCGTACACGAGGCTGGCGATCGCCGCGCGGTCCTTCGAACCGGCGAAGCGGTGGGCGAGGCCCCAATCCTTGAGGGCATCGGTCGCGGGGCGACGACGGGTTTCGATATCGCCGAGAACTTCAATGCGGCTGAAAGGCGCGCGGCTGGAATCATGGAACTTCACAATCGATTTTGGGCGCCACGAGCGCCTTGCGCGCGCGTGGCCGCCGATGCACGGGGATCGTCAGATGCCGGCTTCGGCAGCGAAGATCCGCAGGGCGAAGATGATCCACATCAGGATCAGGATGATCGCGCCGATGAGAAACACCGTGAAGCGATGCTGGATGCGGTTCGACGTGGCATGGATGCCGGCATGAAAGAGCCGCGTGACCACGAACATCCACGACATGACCACGAACAGAAGATCGGCCTTGCGGGTGATGAGCGCGAACGCCACGAGCACGAAAAACAGCACCGGCAGTTCGAACTGGTTGGCATAGGCGTTCGAGACCTGCTGCGTGCTGCGTCGGCCAGTTGTGCTGCCCGAGCGCCACGTCGGCGACCTTGACCTCGCCCTTGCCGGATACGTCCCGATGCGGGCCCGCCCCGTCCAGACAAGCAGCAGGAATGTCAGGGCGACCTGCACGAAGACCGGCAGGAGGATGGCGGTGATGGTCATGAGCTGCTTTCACACGAGGTCGGGACGCCGCCGCTCAGGAACGGCCGGGATAGTTGGGGCTTTCGCGGGTGATGGTCACGTCGTGGACGTGGCTTTCGCGCAGGCCCGCATTGGTGATGCGGATGAACTGCGCCTTCTCGTGGAATTCCTGCAGGTTCGCCGCGCCCACATAGCCCATGGAGGCGCGCAGGCCGCCCGAGAGCTGGTGCAGCACGCCGGAGACCGGGCCCTTGTAGGCCACCTGCCCTTCGATGCCTTCCGGCACGAGCTTGAGCGTGTCGCGAACCTCGGCCTGGAAATAGCGATCCGCCGAGCCGCGCGCCATCGCGCCGACCGAGCCCATGCCGCGATAGGATTTGTAGGAGCGGCCCTGGTAGAGGAACACCTCGCCCGGGGTCTCGTCGGTGCCGGCGAGCAGCGAGCCCACCATCGCGCAGGAGGCCCCCGCCGCGATCGCCTTGGCGAGATCGCCCGAGAACTTGATGCCGCCATCGGCGATGACCGGGATGCCCGCCTCGACGGCGGCCTCGACCGCCTCCATGATGGCGGTCAGTTGCGGGACGCCGACGCCCGCGACGATGCGGGTGGTGCAGATCGAGCCCGGCCCGATGCCGACCTTCACCGCATCCGCGCCGGCATCGATGAGCGCCTTGGCGCCCTCGCGGGTCGCCACGTTGCCGGCGATCACCTGCACGGCGTTGGAGAGCTTCTTTGCCCGCGTGACGCTTTCGAGCACCCGCACCGAATGGCCATGGGCGGTATCGACGACGATCACGTCGCAGCCGGCATCGATCAGGCGCTCGGAACGCTCGAGGCCCTGCTCGCCCGTGGTGGTGGCGGCCGCGACGCGCAGGCGCCCCTGGCTGTCCTTGGCGGCGTTGGGATGGGCGACCTGCTTCTCGATGTCCTTGACGGTGATCAGGCCGATGCAGCGGTAATGATCGTCGACCACCAGAAGCTTCTCGATGCGGAACTGGTGCAGCAGCCGGCGGGCCTCGTCCTGGTTGACGCCCTCGCGGACGGTGATCAGCCGGTCCTTGGTCATCAGCTCGGAAACTTTCTGCGACGGTGTTGTTGGCGAAGCGCACGTCGCGGTTGGTCAGGATGCCGACGAGCTTGCCGTTGGAGCCGCCGGGGCCGCGCTCGACCACCGGAATTCCCGAAATGCCGTGATGCTTCATGAGCGCGAAGGCGTCGGCCAGGGTCTCGTCCGGGTGGATGGTGATGGGGTTCATCACCATGCCGGATTCGTATCGCTTGACGAGGCGAACCTGCTCGGCCTGGGCGTCCGGCTCGAGATTGCGGTGAATGACGCCGATGCCGCCGTTCTGCGCCATGGCGATCGCCATCTTGGCCTCGGTCACCGTGTCCATCGCGGAGGCGATGATGGGAAGCGAGAGGCTGATGGTCTTGGTCAGCTGGGTGGCGATGTCGACGTCGCTGGGCAGAACCTCGGAGCGACCGGGCCGCAGCAGGACGTCATCGAATGTGAGGCCTTCGATGAACTGATCGAAAATGCGGGCCATGGCCAACTCCTGGAACAAGGGGTGAACGGATCGCGCTCTTGCCGCGACCTGAGGTTGGCGAGGGTCCGTAGCACGCGGCTTTCGGTTTCGCAAAGCATTTCCGCGTCACGGCAATCCCCGAAGACCAGCCCTGCATGGCGAGAGACCCGGGACTGCGCCGATTTGGTTTGCAACTTTCGCGCGATGACGTTAATTCCACAGAGTCATGCGACCTTCGCGCCTCCTTCCCCTGATCATCGCCACCGCCCTGTTCATGGAGAACACGGATTCCACCGTGATCGCGACGTCGTTGCCGATGATCGCGCAGGATATCGGCGTCGACCCCATCGCGCTGAAGCTCGCCATCACCTCCTATCTCGTCGGCCTTGCGATCTTCATCCCGATTTCGGGCTGGATGGCCGATCGGTTCGGCGCCGAAGACGATCTTCACGGCGGCGCTCGGCGGTCTTCATGGCGGGCTCGCTCGCCTGCGCGTGTCGCCAATTCGCTCGAAGGCTTCGTCGATCGCGCGCTTCCTCCAGGGCATGGGCGGGGCCATGATGGTGCCGGTCGGCCGGCTGGTGCTGCTGCGCAGCGTGCCGCGCAACGAGGTCGTGCAGGCGCTGGCGACGCTGACCATCCCGGCGATGGTCGGGACCGATCCTCGGGCCGGTGCTCGGCGGGTTCATCACCACCTATTTCGACTGGCGCTGGATCTTCTTCATCAACATCCCGATCGGGATCCTCGGGATCTTCCTCTCGCATCCGGTTCATCCCGAACATCAAGGAAGAGAACATCCCGCCGCTGGATTTCGTCGGCTTCCTGCTGTCGGGCGTCGGCCTCGCCCTGCTGATGCTGGGCTTCGCCTCGGGCGGGCATCTGATCCCGCTCGCGGTTCTCGATCGCCTGCGTGGTCGCTCGGGCACGATCTGCGTCGTGCTGTTCGTCCTCCATGCGCGGCGAACGCCGCATCCGGTGATGCGGCTCGGCCTGCTGAAGCTGCCGACCTTCCGCGCCAGCATCGTCGGCGGCTGGCTGTTCCGCATCGGCATCGGCGCGATTCCGTTCCTGCTGCCCCTGATGCTGCAGATCGGCTTCGGCCTGTCGCCCCTCGCATCCGGGTCGCATGACCTTCATCTCGGCCGTCGGCGCGCTGTTCACCAAGACCCTCGCCAAGCGCGTGCTGGAACTGACCGGCTTTCGCCGTCTGCTGGTGGTCAACGCCCTCATCGGCGCGGTCTTCATCGGCCTCAACGGCTTCTTCACCCCGTCCACGCCGCACTGGATCATCATGACGATCCTGTTCGCGGGCGGCTGCTTCCGCTCGATGCAGTTCACCAGCCTCAACGCCATCGCGTATGCGGACGTCTCGCACCGGGACATGAGCTCGGCCACCAGCCTGTCGAGCGTCTCGCAGCAGCTTTCGCTCAGCATCGGCGTCGCGCTCGGCGCCGGGGCGCTCGAAGCGTCGGCCCGGATGCGCGGCGCCGAGCACGATCGGGCCGGAGGATTTCGCCGGTCGCGTTCTGGGTGGTGGCGGTGCCTCGCGGCCCTGTCGGCGCTGGTCTTCCTCAGGCTTCCGCCGGATGCGGGCGCCGAAATGTCGGGCCACCGCGCGTTCCAGCGGCAGGCCCCGTCCACCGGGCTCGAGGTTGACGGTGGAACCGCGCTGAGGATGCTCTATCTTGGAGGTCGACACGACAGGAGTGGCCCCATGGATAAACGCATCATCGACCTCTACGACGATTTCACCCACGGCGGCATGAACCGCCGCACCTTCATCGACCGGCTCGCGGCCCTGGCCGGCAGCACGGCGGCCGCGACCGCCCTGCTGCCGATCCTGCAGAACAACTACGCCCAGGCGCAGACCATTCCCGAGAACGACCCGCGCATCGTCGCGGAGATGGTCGATATTCCCGGCGCGCCGGGCCTCAAGGGCTATCTCGTCCGGCCGAAGACGGGCGGCAAGCTGCCGGCGGTCATCGTGATCCACGAGAACCGCGGCCTCAATCCGCATATCAAGGACGTGACCCGGCGCATGGCGACGGAAGGATTCCTGGCGCTCGGCCTCGACTACCTGTCGCCCATGGGCGGCACGCCCGCGGACGAGGACAAGGGCCGCGACATGATCGGCCAACTGAAGCAGCCCGACGTCGATCGCCTACGGCAAGGCGGCCGTCGCCTATCCTGAAGGGCCAGCCCGGACGGCAACGGCAAGGTCGGCGCCATCGGCTTCTGCTGGGGCGGCGGCGCGGTCAACAATCTGGCGGTGGCCGATCCCGACCTGTCGGCCGGCGTCGCCTATTACGGCGGCCAGCCCAAGGCCGAGGACGTGCCGAAGATCAAGGCTGCGCATGATGCTGCACTACGGCGGCGCTCGACGAGCGGATCAATGCGGGCATTCCGGCCTACGAGGCGGCGCTGAAGCAGGGCGGAAAGACCTACGAGATCCACGTCTACGAGGGCGCCAACCACGCCTTCAACAACGACACCAATGCGGCCCGCTACGACAAGGACGCGGCCGAACGGGCCTGGAGCCGGACCGTGGCGTTCTTGAAGAAGCATCTGGCGTGAGCGGTGCGACTTGCTTCCCGCCCCCTTGCTGGGGAGGAGTCGGAGGTGGGGGTCGGAATCGGAGCTCCTCCCGAGATCGCTGGAGCTCTCAGATGCCTAGCATTGAGCACGCCGGTGGTCGACCCCTACGACGCTCCCCGCTGAGGAGGAGGGAGAAGCGGCTAACTCAGCTTTCGAACGCCTCTACCTGAACCCGCTTGCCGATCATGAAGGCGTCGGCCACGAGCCGGAACGGCATGTCGTCCACATCGGAGGTGCCCGCTCTTGAGCAGCGTGTCGAACTGCTTGTAGACGCCCGTATATTCGGCCGGCAGCTGCGTCGACCACAACCTTGCCGTCGATCTCCAGCCGCGCGGCCGCCCTTCGGTCAGCAGCAGGTGCTGGCCCGCCGACCGTGTCGATCTCGATATCCCAGGTCTGCGGGCCGGTCTGGCGCCAGTCGAACACCGCCTGCAGATCCTCGCCATCGAGACCGGAGGCGAAATCGAGGTCGGCTGCGATCGGCGCGTCGCGGTTGGACGGGAAATTCCAGCGTCGCCTGCCTGACGAAGATCGGCTGCGGCGCGATCCGGCTCAGGATCGACAGGGCGTTGATGCCGGGGTCGAAGACGCCGAACCCACCCGCCTGCCAGATCCATTCCTGGCCCGGATGCCACTGCCGCACGTCCTCCTTCCAGGTGATCAGCAGGCGCTTGATCGTCTGGCCCTTGAGCGCCTTCGCGGCCGCGTCCACGCCGTCGTTGTGCTGGGCATGCCAGGCGGTGAAGAGCGTCTTGCCCGCCGTCGCGGCGATGCGCTTCAGGTCCTCGAGCTCGCTCAAGGTCGCGGCGGGCGGCTTTTCGAGGAGCGCGCTCTTGCCGGCCAGAAGCACCTGCTTGGCGATGTCGTGCCGCACCTGCGGCGGCGTGCAGATCGCCACCGCGTCGAGGTCCGGCAGCTTCAGCATCTCGCGGTAATCGACGGAAGGTGTACCTGGCATCCTGCGGCGACAGGCCGCGCTGGCTCGACACGGCCACGCAGCTCGAAATCCGGGTTGGCGCGAATGGCGGGCAGATGCTGGTCCTGCGCGATCTTGCCGAAGCCGATGATGCCGATGCGGTGCGGGGCCATGAACCTGTCCTTTGAGCTGGACGGCTTTCGCGAAAGCGCCGGTTAGTAGTCGGGCTGCTCGTTGCCGGCCGTGCCTCTGAAACCGGTCGCCATCACGTAGAGTTCCGCCGAATCCGCGCGGCTCGCCGCCGGCTTCACGTGGCGGACCACCGCGAAGTCGCGCTTCAGGTCGGCCAGAAGCTGGCCTTCGGTGCCGCCCTGGAACACCTTGGCGATGAAGCTGCCGCCGGGCGCCAGCACCTCGCGGGCGAAATAGATCGCCGCTTCCGCGAGGCCCATGATGCGCAGGTGATCGGTCTTCTTGTGGCCGGTCGTGTTGGCCGCCATGTCGGACATCACCACGTCGGCGGGCCCGCCGAGAAGCTCCATGAGCTGCCCCGGCGCGCTCTCGTCGAGGAAGTCGAGCTCGATGAAATCGACGCCCGGCATGGGGTCGATGGGCAGAAGGTCGATGCCGACCACCCGCCCCTTCGCGCCGACCTTGCGGGCGGCGATCTGCGCCCAGCCGCCCGGGGCGGCGCCGAGATCGACCACGCGCTGGCCGGGCTTCAGGAGGTTGTACTTCTCGTCGATCTCCAGAAGCTTGAACGCCGCGCGGGAGCGGTAGCCCTCGCGTTTCGCGCGCGCCACGTAGGGATCGTTGAGCTGGCGCTCGAGCCAGATCTTCGACGACAGCGAACGCTTGTTCGCGCGATCTTCACCCGCTGCTTCATGTTGCGGACGCCCGAGCCGGGCTTGCTGGCGGTCATCGATACGCCTCCTGCCGCCAGACCCCGTCGTCACGCATCATGTTCATCAAAATTCCTTCGCGCAGCCCGCGATCCGCGATCCGCAGCCGATCCGACGGGAACGCCAGCCGGATCGCTTCGAGAATGGCGCAGCCCGCCAGAACCAGATCGGCGCGCTCGCGCCCGATGCAGGGATTGGCGGCGCGCTCGTCGTAATCCGAATTCAGCAGGCGTTCGAGCACGCCGGTGATTTCGGCGTTCCGCATCCACATGCCGTCAACGCGCCGGCGATCATAGCGCGGAAGCCCGAGATGGATGCCGCCGATGGTCGTGACCGTGCCGGACGTTCCGAGCAGATGGAAATTCGCGCCCTCGCCGGACGCGGACGCCGCCAGGTTGAAGCTGACGAGAAGCTCCGTCACCTCCTCCACCATGCCGCGAAAGCTCTCCGGCGTGACCTTCACGCCGCCATGCCGCTCGGCCAGCGTCACCACCCCGACCGGCAGCGAATCCCAGGCGCGGATGCGTCCGCAGGGATCGACCAGCATGTTGGTGGCAGGCCCGTCGAGCCAGGCGATCTCGGTCGAGCCGCCGCCGATATCGAACACCACGACCGAATCGGCGTCGGGATCGACCAGCGAGGCGCAGCCGGTCACCGCCAGATAGGCCTCGGTCTTGCGGTCGACGATCTCGAGCGTCAGCCCGAGCTCCTCGCGGACGCGCTCGACGAAGGCCGGGCCGTTGGCGGCAAGACGGCAGGCCTCGGTGGCGACGAGGCGCGCGCGCGCCACGTCCTTCGCCGTCCATCTTGTCGCGGCAGACCCGCAGCGCATCGATGGTGCGCTCGATCGCGTCGGCGCCGAGCTGGTTGCCGTGTCCGAGCCCTTCGCCCAACCGCACGATGCGCGAAAACGCGTCGACGACACGAAATCCGAAATGGGCCGGTTCGGCGATCAGCAGGCGGCAATTGTTGGTGCCGAGGTCGAGAGCCGCGTAGCTGCGGCCGGTTGCGCCGCTCGGCGCCCTCGGGCGCGCGCCGCCCCGGGCTCGGACCAGCGCGAATCCCGACCGGATCCGGAGGCCGGATTCGACCGTGCCTCGTCGGCTCCGGCAATCGCATCGTACTTCACGTTCAAAACTTGATCCTTGGCGTCGGAACCCGACACCGGTTTGACGTGAGAGTACCTGTCCGGCTCCATCTTCGCCAAGGGTGCCGGCGGGGTATGTGGCAGACGGCCGGTGCGATCCCGCGCACGCTCAGACGGAAAAGCCCCGCAGCCGCTCCGTCAGGCCGACCAGCACATCGGCGCCCACATTGGCGAAAGCCACGCGCAGCTGGCGCTCCTGGCCGGGCCCGAAATAGCTGCCCGGCAGAACCAGCACGCCGCGCTCGGTGGCGAGCTTTTCCGCCACCTGCTGGGCGCTCGCTGCCCGCGAAGGGATGCGTCAGATAGGCGAAATAGGCCCCGGCGGAATTCGATCCGCCATTCCGGCAGCGGCGCCAACGCCTGCCGGAACACCTGCGCCCGATGGTTGATGTTGTGGCGGTTTTCCTCGCGCCAGCTTCGCAGGTTGTCGATCGCCCAGGGCAGGACCGCCTGAGCGGTGCGCGGCGCGACAGATCTGGATGCAGTCGAGGATCTTGGACACCTGCTCGATGAGGGCGCTGTCGGCCGTGATGGCGCCGGTGCGATGTCCCGGGATCGCGTAGGATTTCGAGAACGAATAGAGCTGGATGACGGTGCTGGCGCCAGGAATCGTCGGCGAAAAGCCCATGCGCCCGGTTCATGCTCGTTCGGCAAGAAATCGCGGTAAGTCTCGTCGATGACGAGGTAAATGCCCTTGTCTCGCGACACAGCGCCGCAAAGCTCTCGATGACGTGGTCCGGATAGACCGCGCCGGTCGGATTGTTCGGCGTCACGAGGACGATGGCCTTGACCTTCCCGTCGATCAGCGCCTCGGCATCCTCGACCCGCGGCACGAATCCCGCCTCGGCGCGGCATGGCAGCGGCCGCGCTTCGATGCCCAGCATGTCGAGGCTCATCTGGTGGTTGAAGTACCACGGCGCCGGCAGCAGCACCGCATCGCCGTGCCGCGCGAGCAGCATCATGGTGGCGAAGAACGCCATATTGCAGCCGGCGGTGACAGCCGTGTCGCGCGCCTCGATCCGTCCCTCGTAAAGCGCCGACAGGTCGGCCGCATAG
>CAWINL010000006.1:0-205296 GCA_963837375.1 uncultured Alphaproteobacteria bacterium
AGGTTATCGCCGCCGTGAGCATCGCGGGCCCGGCAGCACGGTTTTCGAACGAGACCGTCGCTCGGCTGGGTGGCCTTCGGTCGCCCGCCTGGCCGAGATTACCACCGAAATCTCGGCTGCTTCCGGCCCACCTTCGGATTCCCCCAGCACCGGGCGAGCAACCGGATGACACGTCGCCGTATTCTTATGGCGGTCTTTTCATGAGACCTACACTTTTGTGTCGCGTCACGGGACTCGCCTATTTCATGGTCCGCCGGGAGGAGCAAATTCTTGACCCATGGGGCGACGGTTCAACAATCGACGGCTTTCTCGAAGTGGCCGCGGGCGAAAATTGGGAGGTCATCCCGATTGTCGATTTCACCGCGCTGCCGTCGGGAACAGTCGAGACGACGTCCTGGAAACCTATTGGGGGGAACTAGAAAGCGGCTTGCGGGAAGTTCTTTCAAGCAGTGAGGGGCTCGATGGGATCTGGCTTGCGCTCCACGGCGCCATGGTGACGAGGGAATGCGAGGATCCGGAGGGCGAGTTGCTGTGGCGCATCCGGCGGTGCCGGGCGCAGATGCCCTTCCGCTCTTCGGAGTGTTCGATCTGCATGCCACCTTCACGGCCGAAATGGCGCACCACGCCGACGGGCTCGTGGCCTATCGCGAAAACCCCCACACGGATGCGCGCGAAACCGCGGTGCGATCGGCACATCTTCTTAAGCCGGGCGCTCGAGACCGGCAGCGAGGCCGCCATGATGTCCCGCACCGCGCCGGTCATTTGGCCACCGACCGGCACGGGCACGGCCGACCGTCCGATGCGCGATCTCGAGGAATTGGCCCGCCGGATCGAGGGCCGATCCCTCGATCTGGGCCGTCAACGTGATTGCCGGTTACGCGTTTTCCGACGTGCCGGATGTCGGAGTCTCCTTCTCGCTTGTCACGTCGGAGAAAGAGCGCCGCAAAGGCGGCGCTCGAGCAAATCGTCGAGACCGCTGTCGGCTTGCGTGAACTCGGCGTGCCGAACGAATGGGATCTTGATGAGGCCTTCGCCCGGCCAGCGGAAGCGTCCGGGCCCGATGATCATCGTGGAGCCGTCCGACAATATCGGCGGCGGCGCTCCGGGCGATGGTACGGCGGTGCTGCGCGGCCTGCTTCGCCATGGCATCGGCAACGCCGCCGTGGCGATCGCCGATGCGGAAGCGGTGAAGGCCTTCAGGATGCGAAGCCCGGGGAAACGCGGCGCATCGCCATCGGCGGCAAAGGAAGCGAACTGGGCGGCGAGCCGGTCGAGATCGACGCCACCTTGGTCAGCCTCAGCGACGGTCGCTTCACGCTGAAGACCGCAACAGCCATCTGGCGGCCTCGCAAGGAATGCATTCGACATGGGCCCCTCCGCGGTGGTGACCGTGGGCGGAAAGGTCACGGTGCTGCTGACGAGCCGCAAGACGCCGCCCTTCGACCTCGGGCAATTGCGTTCCCAGGGCATCATTCCGGAGGACCTGGCGTTCATCGGCGTGAAGGCAGCGGTGGCGCACCGGCGCGCCTACGACCGGATCGCGGCCGCGAGCTACACGGTCGCAACGCCAGGCCCTGCGCCAGCGATCTCACGCTGCTTCCCTATGGCCGCATCCGCCGTCCGATATTTCCGCTCAGACCCGCCGTGGAGACCCGAATGATCGAGTATCCGACCGAGCCGACACGCCGCGTTCGCATCTGCCCTTCAGTCCTGCGACCAGGGTCGGAAATCTCATCTTCGTCTCGGGCCAGGCCTCCGTGGATGCGACCGGCAAGATCATCTCCGACACCTTCGAGGGCGAGATGCGGCGCTCCATCGAAAATCTCGAAAAGGTTCTGAAAACCGCAGGAAGCGACCTGGCGCATGTGGTGCAGACGCGGAACTACGTGAGGGATGCGGAGGATCTCGCAGCTTCAACCGCATCTATCTCGATTTCTTCAAGGACCCCTATCCGGCCCGCACCACGATCACCAACTGCCTGTCGGCCTCGCTGCGCTACGAGATCGAATGCGTCGCAGTCGTCCGAAGCGCGGACTGAGTCGACAATCGAAGAACCGCATTTTTTCGCCCCGCGAAACCCCGCGCCATTTACTTGAAACCCGCCTTCGGGCCTGTTGTGACTGTCTCGCACACAAGGAGCGGCGCCTTGGCCATTCAAGCGCAAGCAGAACCTGCCGGCTCTTCTCGACCCCTGTCATTCGAACGATCGGCAGCCGAGATCAAAAAGAATTCCCAATGGATCGCCGGAGGCGTCAACAGCAATTTCCGCCTCAACATCTCGCCGACACCCCTCGTTTTCGAGCGCGGCGAAGGTCCCTATCTGCTACGATGTCGATGGCAATCGCCTGATCGACTATTACCTCGGCATGGGCCCGATGATCCTGGGCCATCGCCCGCAGGCCGTGTGCGATGCGGTTGTGGCGCAAGTCGAGAAGGGCATTCTGTTCGCGGGCCAGACCGCCATCGAGGCCGAGGCCTCCCGACTGGTATGCGAATGGTTCCTTGCGCCGAGCGCATGAGATTCGGAAGTTCGGGTTCGGAGGTCGATCAGGCAGCTTTGCGCCTTGCCCGCGCCGCGACCGGCAAGCGAAAGATCATCAAGTTCGAAGGACATTATCACGGCTGGTTCGACAACGTCCTGTGGTCGACAGCGCCCGCGCTCGACGCAGCAGGCCCCGCCGATGCGCCGGTCGCGGTGGCGGGAAGCAAGGGCCAGGTGGCGGCCTCCGGCCGACGATCTCGTGGTCCTGCCCTGGAATGATCTTGCGCTGCTGGAGACGCGCCTCGCCAAGGGCGACATCGCCGGCGTAATCATGGAAGCCGCCATGTGCAACGCAGGCGCGGTTCATCCCGCTCCCGGCTACCTCGAAGGCGTGCGGGAGGCCTGCACGCGAAACGGCGTCATCCTCATATTCGACGAGGTGATCACCGGTTTCCGTCTCGCCCCCGGCGGCGCGCAAGAGCGTTTCGGCGTAACCCCGGACCTTGCGACCTTCGGCAAGGCCATCGCCAACGGCTTTCCGGTTGCGGCCATCGCCGGTCGAGCAGACCTTCTCGACCTGTTTTCCAATGGCGGCGTGGTTCACGGCGGCACCTACAACGCGCAGCCCATCGCGATGGCGGCGACCGTGGCGACCCTGAAGTCGCTGACGCCGTCGCTCTACGCGACCATCGATCGGCATGGCACACGCCTGATGGAGGGGATGAAGAGAGGCCTTTGCGAATGCCGGCGTCAAGGCAGTGGTCACGGGTTTTCCGGGATCTTCCACGTCGCCTTCGGCCTCGAAGAACCGGCCCGCGATTATCGCGATCTCGCCCGCATGAACAGGTCAGCGTATGTGGCCTTCACAACCGCCTTGCTGCGCCGAGGTGTCCGTGCCCTCGAGCGCGGCGCCTGGTTCATGTCGGTGGAGCATGACGGCCAAGTGGTGGACCAAACGCTGGCGGCGGTCGCAGAGGCAGCGCGCGAATTGAAGACGAAGGGCGTGCTTTAGCCGCGCAGGTGATCTGGATCCTGATGAGCGCCTCAGGGCCTGATCGATCGGCAGACCAGGCCAAACCTGGAGGTTTCGGTCCGTTCCGTCTCGCCGGGATTTTCGACAGATCGGTGGGGAACGGACGTGCGAGGAAGGCGGCGGATTTGATGCGGTGCGCTTCGTTCATCCTGCCTTCATTTTGAACCCTGTGCAGCCGGGACTAGAGTGTCGGTGGCTGCGGGGACACGCAACCATCTTGAATTGCTGCTCTTATGGACGAGGGACTTCGGCATCTAGACACCGCGCCGGTCACAACTTTCGGGGGTTGCGAGGACAGGATTTGAGCCTGTGACCTTCAATCGCAAACGCTGGCCGAGGACCGGGCTGGCGGCTGTTGCGGTGTAAGCCGCACCTCCCGTCCGTGTGTAGCACAAATCTGCGATTAACCTTCGGCCGCTCCGGCTCTATCAAGCCCTGCAACACGTCCGCGCCTCTCGAAAGACCCCTCTCGCCCAAAAAACGTTGGCAATTTTGGGACGCCTGGAATTTCAACCTACTGATCAGGAAAAGGGATTCCGCGCTGTTGCTTTGGTCGGCAGGAGGCTCTCGTCCTCATCGATCCGGCTCAGCAATTCGTCACACGACGACCTTGCGTTAGCCCTCCTGTAACCCACACCGTAATCGTACTATCCAGTAGAGGACAATTCACAAAAAAGTCGTTACTTTTCAAAGATCTGAGATGGTGAGCGCGGATGGGATCGAACCATCGACCCGCTGATTAAAAGTCAGCTGCTCTACCACTGAGCTACGCGCCCATCTCAGACCTGCATGGACGGCGGAACCGACGTCGCCATGCCGGCTAACCCATTGAAACATCAGCATCTTCCTGCGAAGACAGGGTGCCATGCGGCCAAGCCTCTCCGGGGAAGGCGGCGCCCTCCCGGAAGTGAGCCCGAAATAGGGGCTATCGGCTGGCGGGTCAATCAAAAAGGCCTAGTATGAGCGCCGAAATTGAATACCGCGGAAGGGCCGTCGTCGACGGCCCTTCTCCGCTCTACCCTGGGCATAGACCGATGACCGACCCGCGCCTGCCGTATCTTGCCGAGTTCGAACGAAGATCCGCTGGCTCGCCAGCTGGACGATCCACAACGCCAATCATGTGCGTCCCAACGCCGACGGCATGAAGGTGGGTGGGCATCAGGCGTCCTCGGCTTCGCTTTCGACCATCATGACGGCTTTGTATCTGGCCGTGCTGAAGCCGGAGGACCGGGTCGCGGTAAAGCCCCATGCGAGCCCGATCTTCCACGCCATCCAGTATCTGCTCGGGCCATCAGACCCGCGAGAAGCTCGAAAATTTCCGCGGCTACAAGGGCGCGCAATCCTATCCGTCCCGCACCAAGGACATCGACGACGTGGATTTCTCCACCGGTTCGGTCGGCCTCGGCGTGGCGCAGACGCTCTTCGCCAGCCTCGTGCAGGATTACGTGAAAGCCCATGACTGGGCGAAGGACCTGCCCGAGGGACGCATGATCGCGCTTCTCGGCGATGCGGAGATGGACGAGGGCAACATCTTCGAGGCCTTGCTGGAGGGCTGGAAACAGGGCCTTCGCAACACCTGGTGGATCATCGACTACAACCGCCAGAGCCTCGACGCGGTGGTGCGCGAAGGGTTGTTCGACCGCTTCGAATCGATCTTCCGCTCCTTCGGCTGGGACGTGGTCGTGCTGAAGCACGGCTCGCTGATGCAGGAAGCCTTTGCGGAGCCGGGCGGCGACCGGCTGCGCCAATGGATCGACACCTGCCCGAACCAGCTCTATTCCGCCCTCACCTTCCAGGGCGGCGCCGCCTGGCGCAAGCGCCTGCTCGACGATCTCGGCGATCAGGGCGCCGTGACGCGGCTGATCGAGAAGCGCGTCGGACGACGAACTCGCGCGTCTGATGTCCAATCTCGGCGGGCACGATCTGCCGAGCCTGATCGAAGCGTTCGAGGCCATCGACCATGATCGTCCGACCGTCTTCATCGCCTATACCATCAAGGGCTTCGGCCTGCCGCTCGCCGGCCACAAGGACAATCACGCGGGGCTGCTGACGCCGACCCAGATGGACGGCTATCGCGCCTCCGCGAAGGTGCGCCCCGGCCACGAATGGGACCCGTTCGAGGGGCTCGACCTTTCCGAGGCCGAGCTGGAGGCGCTTCCTGAGATCGGTGCCTTTCAATGCACGGGGAACCCGGCGTTACGAGGCCGCGAAAGTCGCCGTGCCGGCGAAACTCGCAACGCCCGATCAGCCAATCATGTCGACCCAGCAGGGTTTCGGGCTGATCCTCAACGAACTCGCCCGATCGAACGAAGCGCTTGCCGACCGGATCGTCACCACGGCGCCCGACGTGACGGTGTCGACCAATCTCGGCGCCTGGGTGAACCGGCGCGGCCTGTTTGCCCGCGAGGAGATGAAGGACCTGTTCAAGTCCGAGCGCATCCCCTCGACCTTCACGTGGGATTTCGGGCCGACGCGGCCAGCACATGGAGCTCGGCATCGCCGAGATGAACCTGTTCATCCTGCTCTCCGCGCTGGGCCTGTCCCATTCGCTCTTCGGCGAGCGGCTGCTGCCCATCGGGACGCTCTACGATCCGTTCATCTCGCGCGGTCTCGATGCGCTCAACTACGCCTGCTACCAGGATGCGCGGTTCATGGTGGTGGCGACGCCTTCAGGCGTCACGCTGGCGCCGGAAGGCGGCGCTCACCAATCCATCGGCACGCCGCTGATCGGCCTCGCGCAGGACGGGCTGGCCTGCGTTCGAGCCGGCCTTCGTCGACGAATTGTCGGTGATCATGCGCTGGGCGTTCGACTACATGCAGCGCGATGGCGAGGGCGAGCCGAGCGAGCGAACCTGGCTGCGCGACGAGACCGGCGGCTCGGTCTATCTGCGCCTCTCGACGCGCAATCTCGATCAGCCGCGGCGGCAAATGACCCCGGAGCTCGCCTCGGACATCGTCGACGGCGCCTATTGGCTGCGCGGGCCCGGCCCGAACGCCGCAGGTCGTCGTGGCATTCACCGGCGCCGTGGCGCCGGAAGCGATCGAGGCTGTCGGCCTCATGGCCGAGGACCGACGCGATATCGGGCTGCTCGCCATCACCTCCGCCGA
The DNA here is from genome assembly GCA_963837375.1 of uncultured Alphaproteobacteria bacterium. Classification (GTDB taxonomy): domain Bacteria; phylum Pseudomonadota; class Alphaproteobacteria; order Rhizobiales; family Beijerinckiaceae; genus Microvirga. The sequence continues at coordinate 6,624 of CAWINL010000006.1, forward strand.
CCGGCTCAATGCCGGCTGGACGGCGGCGCAGCGGGCGCGGGAACGCGGCCTCGTTCATGCGCGCAGCCACGTGGAGCGTCTGCTTGGTCGAGCTTCCCTCCCATTGCGGGCTGGTGACGGTCATCGACGGCCATCCGGCGACGCTGGCGTGGCTCGGCTCGGTGATCGGCCACCGCACGCGCTCGCTCGGGGTCGAGCATTTCGGCCAGACCGGCACGGTCCGTGACCTCTACCGTCATTTCGGCATCGACGCCCAGGGCATCGTCGCCGCCGCCGAAATGATCGCGCCGGGCCGACCGATCCGACATCTGAAGGCGCTGGGTTGACATCAGCGTGCCGCTGCCGCGATCACGCTGCCGCATGAATCCGGACGTCGACAACAGCCTCCTGGCGGCGTTTTTCGCTGAGCTTCGCCGATCACGGCGTTGGCGCTCACGGCCCTTCTCTACGCGTTCATCCTGGCGCTGGATCCCTTCGGCATGCGCGCCTCCGCCTCGCAGGCCGCCGACGCCGATCATGGATGTGAACCAGCGGTTCATGTATCCGCAGGTGGTGCGGAGCGCGCCGCTTCGATTCCGCGGTTTTCGGCACCTCGACCGTTCAGGCTGCTCGATCCCGACCGCCTCGACCGATCGTTCGGCGGGCAGGTTCGCCAATTTCGCCATGAATGCGGCGACGCCCTGGGAACAGATGCAGCTCGCGGACCTGTTCCTGCGCCAGGACCCGCGGCCGAGCATCTGATTTTCGGCCTTGACGAGACATGGTGCGAGGCTCGATGCCGACCGCAAGAAGCTCACCTTCCGAACCTTTCCGCCTTGGCTCTACGACGACGACCCGGTGAACGACTATCCGGAACTGCTCAATCTCACGACACTCGAAATCGCCGGTCGGGTCGCCCTCAACAGGCTCGGTCTCATGCCGGAGCGCATTCCGCATAACGGCTACGAGGTTTTCGTGCCGGACGAGTCGCTCTACGACATCAGCGAAGGCGCGCGAGCAACATTCGCCGGATGGCGCGGGCGGGCAACGGACCGGCGTCCTCAGCGCGGCAGAGCCGCCCGGCAGATCGCCCGCGTTCCCCGCCCTCGACTGGCTCGACGAGGCGTTGGTGCAGTCGCCACCCAGCGGGGCGGCTTTGCTCGCTTTCATGCCGATCCACGCTGCGCTGCTTCCTCCGCCCGGCTCGGCGGGCGAGCAGCGCGAGGCGGCATGCAAGGCGCGCGTCACGGAGATCGGGCGGCGCCACAACGCGTCGGTGGTTGATTTCCGGTTTCGCTCGCCGGTGACGGTCGAGGATTCCAATTACTGGGACGGTCTGCACTACCGCATCGGGATCGCCACCCGCATCGCCGATGCGCTCAGCACGGCGCAGGAGACGGGACGCGACGATCCGGCCGGCTTCTACAAGGTCCTCAATCCTCACCCGCGATAGCGACGTTGTCGGCGTGCTCGGCGATCCCGTCGCGCTCGCCCTGCGGCCCAGCCTTCTTTCACCTCTCCGATATGATCGTTGAGGCGGCCCTCGGCGATGGCCTTGCGAAGGCCCGCCATCAGCTCCTGATAATAGGCGAGATTGTTCCAGGTCAGCAGCATCATGCCGAGAATCTCGTTCGAGCGGACGAGATGATGCAGATAGGCGCGCGAATAGCTGTTCGACGCCGCGCATTTCAATTCCGCATCAAGCGGCCGCGTGTCTTCGGCGTGTTTCGCGTTGCGCATGTTCAGGCGGCCATGCCGGGTGAACACCTGCCCGTGCCGCCCGGCCCGGGTCGGCATGACGCAATCGAACATGTCGATGCCGCGCCGCACGGCTTCGACGATATCGTCCGGCGTTCCGACGCCCATGAGATAGCGCGGCTTCGTCTTCGGCAGATGCGGTTCGACGATCTCGATCATGCGCAGCATGACGTCCTGCGGCTCGCCCACGGCCAGTCCGCCAATGGCGTAGCCCTTGAGGTCGAGCGCTGCGAGCTGCGTCGCGCTCTCGATGCGGAGCGCTTCGACCGCGCCGCCCTGCACGATGCCGAACATCGCCTTGCCGGGCTGGTCGCCGAACGCGATCTTGCAGCGCTCGGCCCAGCGCAGGGAAAGCCGCATGGCCTTCTCGGCGACCTCGTCCGTGCATGGCAGCTTCACGCATTCGTCGAGCTGCATCTGGATGTCCGACCCGAGCAGACCCTGGATCTCGATCGAGCGTTCGGGCGTCATCACGTGGGTCGAGCCGTCGATATGCGACTGGAAGGTCACGCCGGTTTCGTCGATCTTGCGCAGGGCTGCGAGCGACATCACCTGGAAGCCGCCGGAATCCGTCAGGATCGGATAAGGCCAGTTCATGAACTTATGCAGGCCGCCGAGTTGCGCAACGCGCTCCGCGCCGGGGCGCAGCATGAGATGATAGGTGTTGCCGAGCACCACATCGGCGCCCAGCGCCTTCACCTGATCGGGATACATCGCCTTCACGGTGCCCGCCGTACCGACCGGCATGAATGCTGGCGTGCGGATGACCCCGCGCGGCATGCGGATCTCGCCCGTGCGCGCGGTTCCGTCAGTCTTGGAAACGGTGAAGGTGAATTGGTCGGTGCTCATATACGATCCTGGAGGCAATCTGCATCTTGGACAGGTAGCGGAAATCGTCACCGGACGCGCAGAACAGCGTCGTGCGGAAGTGAAGTGTTTTACCGGGTATCGTCCCTGAACAGCAAGCTGCCGTCCCCGTACGAATAGAAACGATAACCGTTCTCGATAGCGTGGCCGTAGGCGGCCCGCATCCGGTCCATCCCGGCGAAGGCCGACACCAGCATGAACAGGGTCGATCGGGGCAGGTGGAAATTGGTCATCAGAATGTCGACCGCCTTGAAGCGGTAACCGGGCGTGATGAAGATCGCCGTATCGCCGGAAAACGGCGCGACGGTCCCGTCGTCCTGCGCGGCGCTCTCCAGAAGCCGCAGGGATGTCGTTCCAACCGCCACCACCCGCCCGCCGCGCGCCTTCGCGTCGTTGATCGCCTGCGCCGTCTCCTCGCTCACGGAGCCCCATTCGGCATGCATGCGGTGATCGCCGGTATCGTCCGCCTTCACCGGCAGGAAGGTGCCGGCGCCCACATGCAGGGTGACGAAATGACAGGCGATGTCCGCGCTCGCGAAGCCTGCGGAAGAGATCGGGGGTGAAATGAAGCCCCGCGGTCGGCGCCGCGACCGCGCCCTCGTCCTGCGCATAGATCGTTTGATAATCGTGGAGGTCTTTCTCGTCGGTCGTGCGTTTGCCGGCGATGTAGGGCGGCAGGGGCAGCTCACCAAGACGCGCGATGGCTTCGTCGAGAAAGGGACCGGAGAACGAAAAGCGGAGCACCACCTCCCCGCCCTCCTGTTTCTCGATCACCTCCGCGTCGAGGCGCACCAATTCGCACGCCGTGCTCTCCGACGCTTCGCCGAAGCGGATGCGGTCGCCGACGGCGAGCTTTTTTGCCGGTCGCGCGAAAGCGCGCCAGCGATCGGCGCTCTCACGCTTGTGCAGCATGATCTCGACCTTGGCGGCGGTCTCCTCGCGAACGCGAAGGCCGTAGAGGCGCGAGGGAATGACTTTGGTGTCGTTGAGCACCAGCACGTCGCCCGGCTGCAGCAAATCAGGCAGATCGCGAATGATCCTGTCGTCGAAACCGGCATCCGGACGCACCACCAGCATCCGCGCGGCATCGCGCGGCTCCACAGGGCGGAGTGCGATGCTGCTTTCGGGCAGTTCGAAATCAAAGAGGTCGACGCGCATTCAAATTCCTCGATGCCGCCCATCGATCATTCGGGCCGTTCGGGCAGGCCCGAATGATCCATGACGGCGTTCAGGCTGCGTCGGCCGCGACCTTCATGGAGACGATCCGGTCGGGATCGCGAACAGGTTCGCCGCGCTTGATCTTGTCGACGTTGTCCATGCCTTCGATCACCTTGCCCCAGACGGTGTATTGCTTGTCGAGGAAGCGCGCATCGTCGAAGACGATGAAGAACTGCGAGTTGGCGGAGTTCGGCGCGGAGGTGCGGGCCATGGAGCAGACACCGCGCACATGCGGCTCGGCGTTGAATTCGGCCTTCAGGTCGGGCAGGTCGGAACCGCCGGTGCCGGTGCCATTCGGGCAACCCGTCTGCGCCATGAAGCCGTCGATGACCCGATGAAACGCGATGCCGTCATAAAATCCCTTGCGGGCGAGGGTCTTGATGCGCTCCACATGGCCGGGGGCGAGATCGGGGCGGAGTTCGATGACGACCTTTCCCTTGGTGGTTTCGAGCACGAGTGTGTTTTCGGGGTCTGCCATGGGGATCTCCTGTGTTGGCGTAAGAATATTTGGCATGAGAGCGTGAGGGCGTACCGTTCACATAGGTGCGGTATCGCTGAAACGGAAGATGAAAACGCGCCCGGCCACCGCCGCGCCGAGCTTTTCCGTAAAGGGAAGCGGCCGGCATCGCGCAAAAGCCTCGCGGACCGATTGGCTGAAAGCTTCGCGTTTCCCGGCCCCGCCGGAGCCGGGCCGGTAATACGTAATTCTCGGTTGCCCGAGCACTTCGCCTTTGCGCGTAAAGGCAAGCCTGAGCGTGATTTCCTGTCCGGACGACCCCTCGCCGTCCGGCACTTGCCAGCAACCGCCGAGCGCGCGGAAAATCTCCGCCAGCGTGTCGATGCGTGACAGGCGTTCGTTCGACCGCGGGCGGACGGTGCCGCTGAGATTCTCCGACAATTGGGGAACCGGCTCGAGCTGCTGCATCCTCTCGTCCGGATCGCCAAAGTCCTGCGCGACAACCAAATTCGGCATCGCACCGATGAGCAAGGCGGCAGAGGCTGCCATCAGCGGCCGCGTCTGCCTGACCTTGTGAAGCGTGCGGCGCATACGGCCTTGCCCGACACGCTTACTTCGCGTCGGCTGCGACCTGCATTTTCACGATCTTGTCGGGGGCCGTCACCATGCCGTTCGCGGCCGAATTCCCCTTCTTGATCTTGTCCGCCACGTCCATGCCGGACACGACCTCGCCGAAGATCGTGTACTGGCCCGTCAGGGGACCGCAGCCGTCGTAGCAGATGAAGAACTGGCTGTTGGCCGAATCGGGGCTCTGCGACCGGGCCATCCCGACCGAACCGCGCTTGAACTGGGTCTTGGTGAATTCCGCCGGCACGTTCGGCAGGTCGGACTTGCCGGTGCCGGTGCCTGTAGGATCGCCCGTCTGGGCCATGAACCCGTCGATGACCCGGTGGAACACGACGCCGTCGTAAAAGCCCTTCTTGGCCAGGGCCTTGATCTGCTCCACGTGCTTGGGAGCGAGATCCGGGCGCAGCCGGATCGTGATGCGGCCATCCTTGGTATCGAGGAAGATGGTGTTCTGCGGATCCGCGGCATTCTGCGCGGCGACCGGAAGGAGGCTGGCGAGCACGAGCGCTCCGGCTGCGAACAAACGCTTCATTGGTAGTTCTCCCTTGAGGATAACGGCTCAGCGCCGGTTGAATGTGTCCTGGAGGCGCCGCGCGACGAGCTCCGGCACGAAGGCCGAGACGTCGCCACCCATCCCGGCGATCTGACGCACGAGCGTGGCGGTGATGGGGCGAAAAGCCGGTGATGCGGCAAAGAAAACGGTCTGGATCTCCGGCGCCATGGCGGCATTCATCGACGCCATCTGGATCTCATAATCGAAATCCGTGCCGTCCCGCAGGCCGCGCACGATCAGCGTCGCGCCATGCCGGCGGGCGGCCTCGATGGCGAGATCCTTGAAGGTCGTAACCTCGACCGTCGCGCCCTCGGCCTCGGCAACCGGGCCGCACACGGCCTTGATCAGCTCGGCACGGTCCTCGACCGTGAGGAACGGCGTCTTCGAGGAATGAACCCCGATCGCCACCACGATACGGTCCGCCACGCGGCATGCCTGCCGCACCACGTCCAGATGGCCGTTGGTGATGGGGTCGAAGCTTCCGGTGAACAGAGCGGTGCGGGTCATAGGCAATGAGGTAGCGTGGGGAGAGCGTCGGGGCAAGCGGGGGCAGAGGATTGCCGAAGGTCCGCCCCCCGGGCGCCTCAGGTCTGGGGTGTGCGATGGGATCGCGCGCTCGTCAATTCCGCAGGCACCCGCCCGTGGAGCATTCAGGGCAGCGCCGCGATGCCGTTACGGCAACTTGAAGTGGTAATTCTCCTTGTTAGAATCGGCTCCATTGCCACCATCGGGTGACCGGACATGATTGCCTCCCTCCTTCCCCGCTTCGGTTTGTGGACCGTCCTTTTTCTCGCATGCCTGCCCTCGCCCTCAGTGCTGGCGCAGGAACGGCCGGCGCGGGACGGTGATAAGATCGTCGTCGTCGAAGGCCATGCGTTTCCCCAGTCCATCGCCGGACTCGTGCGAGGGTCGACCACGACCTACCAAGCGCCCGGCTACGGCTTCAGCGTCCGTTACACGAGCGGCGCGGCAAGCTGGGCTGACATCTATCTCTACGACAAGGAGCTCAACCTCGCCCCTCCACCCAAGGATGCGCTCAAGGGCGAGATGGTGCAGGTCCTGCGGGAAATCCTGATCGCGCAAGAGCGTGGCAGCTACGAGAACGCGAAAATCGAGACCGCCTCGCTCGAGAAGAACCTCGCCTCCGCGCGGCTGAGCGTCACCGCCGACGGACGCGAGCACCTGTCCTTCGCCTTCCTCACCATCGCCCATGGCAAGTTCCTGAAGATCCGGTTCTCCACGCGCGAGGGGAAAGCCGGCCAAAAACGGGCCGACGCCTTCCGAAACGCCGTCTTCGCCCTCATCCGGAAATCAGCCCCGGTCGTCCGACCGCAACGCGACCCGCGCTTCATCTAGGCGAGCGGGCCGTCAGATTTCGTCGGCTCTCAGCACTTTCATCTCGGCCCCGCAATCGGCACAACGACCGAAATCGGGCGCCGCGATCATCCGTATCGTCCCGCAATGGGGACAGCCCATCAGCGCGGGAACCAACGTGCCGGCGAGGACACTCGGCCCCAGGGGGAACACCGGACCGGATTGTTCAGCCATCGCGGCCTCCATGGTTCAGGGAGCAGCGAATTTGGCCATGGCCCTCCCGCGCGGTCAATTGCCCATGGGGATACCGGCGCAACCGGCTCCAGACGCCGCACCCCGGTTCTGCAAGCGCATCGCTCCCAGTCCGGCCTCAGCCCCTGTGCGAAAGCGCACGCCGTTACGTCACCTACTATGCGAGAACAAGCTCGACCTTGCAGAAAAGGAGGGTCTCGTGATCTTTCGTCTTGCTGTCGTGTTTGCCACCGCCGCCATCGTCCTCAGCCCTGCCGCGTGGGCCGGTCTGAGCCTCACGTCTCTGTAACGCGTCGCCACCCGGGCCGCGGCCCAGCAGCCGCGCCCCCTTTACGCAAACGAATGGCCGGGACAAGCCCGGCCATGTGACGGTTTTGGGTACCGATGCCCGGGACTCTTGCTCAGAGTTCCGTGAGACGCACCAGGCAACAGTTTCAGTCCCGCGTTCTGTTGAGCGGCGGTGGGTTCCGGGTCATCCGCAGGCGTGAAGGCGGCGAGGCGTCAAGCCTCTCCGCCATCCGGGTTTTGCTCTTCGCCGCCGTCCACCGGGCCGGTCTCATCAGAGCCGTTCTCATCCTCGGCGGCTTCCGCGTCCTCGCCCTCGATGTGCTCCACCGAGACGACCTTCTCCTTGCCCTTGGTGGAGAAGACCGTCACGCCCTGCGAATTGCGGCCGACCGTCCGAATTCCGTCGACCGGCACGCGGATGAGCTGGCCATTGTCGGTGACCAGCATGATCTGGTCCGAGTTCTCGACCGGGAAGGACGCCACGAGCTGGCCGTTGCGGCTGTTGACCGCCATGGCCGTGATGCCTTTGCCGCCGCGTCCCGTGATGCGGTATTCGTAGGACGAGGTGCGCTTGCCGTAGCCCTTTTCCGAAATCGTCAGGATGAACTGCTCGTAGGCGCTCATCTCGGTGTAGCGCTCCATCGAGAGCGCTTCGCCGGCGACGTTCTCCTCGTCGCCCGCATCCGACGACCTCACGCCGCGGCATCGGCGCGCTGCGGCCTCGCCCATGACGGCGCGGCGCATCTTGAGATAGCCCGCGCGCTCCTCGCCGGTCGCCGCCATATGGCGAAGGATCGCCATGGAGATGATGCGCGTCGCCTTCGGCCAGGTTGATGCCGCGCACGCCCATGGAATCGCGGCCCTTGAAGACGCGCACTTCCGGCACCGCGAAGCGGATGCACTGGCCCTTGGCGGTGGTGAGCAGCACGTCATCGTCCTCGGTGCAGATCTGCACGTCGACGATCAACTCGCCCGCATCGAGCTTCATGGCGATCTTGCCGCCGCGATTGACCTGGATGAAGTCCGACAGCTTGTTGCGGCGAACCGTGCCCCGCGACGTGGCGAACATCACGTCCAGCTTGTCCCAGGTCGTCTCGTCCTCCGGCAGCGGCATGATGGTGGTGATGCGCTCGTCCTTCTCGAGCGGCAGCATGTTCACCAGCGCCTTGCCCTTGGCGTTCGGAGCGGCGAGCGGCAGACGCCACACCTTCTCCTTGTAGGCCTGTCCCTTGGACGAGAAGAAGATCACCGGCGTGTGGGTGTTCACGACGAAGAGGCGGGTGACGAAATCCTCGTCGCGCGTCACCATGCCGGCGCGGCCCTTGCCGCCGCGACGCTGCGCCCGATAGGTCGAGAGCGGAACGCGCTTGATGTAGCCGGCATGCGACACGGTCACGACCATGTCCTCGCGCTGGATCAGGTCCTCGTCGTCCACATCCGCTTCCCAATCCATGATCTGGGTGCGGCGCGGCGTGGCGAAGGCATCGCGGATCTGCGCGAGCTCGTCCTTGATGATCGTCATGATCCGGACGCGCGAACGCAGGATGTCGAGATAATCGGAAATTTCAGCCGCGAGCTTCGACAGCTCGTCGCCGATTTCGTCGCGCCCGAGAGCCGTCAGGCGCTGCAGGCGCAGGTCGAGAATGGCGCGGGCCTGCGCCTCCGACAGGCGATAGGAGCCGTCATCGTTGATCTTGTGACGCGGATCGTCGACCAGCAGGATCAGCGGCGCGATATCCTGCGCCGGCCAGTCGCGGCCCATCAGCGCTTCGCGCGCCGAATTCGGATCCGGCGCGGTGCGGATCAGGCGAATGACCTCGTCGATATTGGCCACCGCGATCGCCAGGCCGCACAACACGTGGGCCCGCTCGCGGGCCTTGTTCAGCAGGTATTTGGTGCGGCGGGAGACCACTTCCTCGCGGAAATCCACGAAGGCCTTGATCAGGTCCTTCAACGTCATCAGTTCGGGCCGGCCGCCGTTCAGCGCCACCATGTTGGCGCCGAAGCTCGTCTGCAGCGGCGTGTAGCGGTAGAGCTGGTTCAGCACCACGTCCGCCATCGCGTCGCGCTTGATCTCGATGACGATGCGCATGCCGTCGCGGTCGGATTCGTCGCGCAGATCCGAGATGCCCTCGATCTTCTTCTCGCGAACGAGCTCGGCGATCTTCTCGATCAGCGTCGCCTTGTTCACCTGATAGGGGATCTCGTTGATGATGATCGCTTCGCGCTCCTTGCGGACGACCTCGATCTCGGATTTGCATCGCATGATGATCGAGCCGCGGCCGGTCATGTAGGCGGAGCGCGCGCCGGAGCGGCCGAGGATCATCGCGCCGGTCGGGAAGTCCGGGCCGGGGATGAGCTCGATCAGCCGTTCGGTCGAGACATCCGGATCGTCGATGAAGGCAAGGCAGCCGTCGATGACTTCGCCGAGATTGTGCGGCGGCATGTTGGTCGCCATGCCGACCGCAATGCCGCCGGCGCCATTGACCAGGAGATTCGGGAAGCGGGCCGGCAGAACGACCGGTTCGTATTTCGACTCGTCGTAGTTCGGGCTGAAATCGACCGTGTCCTTGTCGATGTCTTCCAGAAGCGGCATCGCCGCGCGGGTCAGGCGCGACTCGGTGTAACGCATGGCCGCCGGCGGATCGCCGTCGACGGAGCCGAAATTGCCCTGCCCGTCCACGAGCAGCAGCCGCATGGCGAAATCCTGCGCCATGCGCACCAACGCGTCGTAGATCGACTGGTCGCCGTGCGGGTGATACTGACCCATCACGTCACCGACGATGCGGGACGATTTCACGTGCTTCTTGTCGGGCGTATAGCCGCTCTCGTTCATGGCGTAGAGGATGCGCCGATGCACGGGCTTGAGGCCGTCGCGCGCGTCGGGGAGAGCGCGGCTCACGATCACGCTCATGGCGTAATCGAGGTAGGAGCGCTTCATCTCGTCGACGATGGAAATCATCTTGACGTCGCTGGCTGGCTGATCGCCGCCAGGGCCGCCGGGCGGTATCGTTCGGATCGGTCAAGGTCGGTCTTTCTCAAAACGCCCGGCGGCGCGAGCGGCGCGAAGCGCAACCCGTCCCAGCAAAATCGCCGCCCGCGAATTGACGAGCGAAATCCGGGCGGCGAAACCAATGAAATCAACCCGTTAGATGGCCGATGAACGCGCGTTTTTCAAGGCATTTCGGGCGCTTATCCAAAGGCCGAAGGTCTCATGTCAGATCGAAACGGCAGGCGAGCCTGATCGCCGCGACCCGATAGGATGTTGATCCTAAAGACGCCGCGATCTTGCTGGCTTTCGGAGCGTATGGCATGTGTCGCAAGGGAAAACGCGAAGGATCGGCGATGGACTTGATTCTCTCGGGCTGTGGTGGGCCTCGTCGCTATCTATGCGACCACGACCTATAACGGCCTCGTGACGCTGCGGACCCGCGTGAACCAGGCTTTTGCCGATATCGACGCCCAGTTGAAGCAGCGCCATGACCTCGTCCCCAACCTCATCGCACGGTCAAAGGTTACGTGGCCCATGAGCGCGAGACGTTGGAGGCGGTGGTCGAGACGCGCAACAAGGCCCTCGCCGCTCAAGCACCCGTCGATCAGGCGGCCGCCGAGACAGCGCTGTCGGGGGCGATTGGCCGCTTGCTCGCTCTCGGGGAGGCTTATCCCGACCTGAAGGCCAGCCAGAACTTCCAGCAATTGCAGACGGACCTGGCCGATATCGAGGATAAACTCGCGGCGGCCCGCCGGTTCTTCAATAACGGCGTCGCGGAATACAACGCGGCGATCCAGCATTTTCCGGCCGTCCTCTTCGCGGGCCTCATGGGTTTCCGGGCCCGGACCTTCTTCGATCTGGGCGAGGCGGCGCGCCAAAGCCTCGACGCGCCGCCGAAGGTCGCGTTCTGAACCGCGGCCGTGTTTCCTGCCTTCGGCCTCTACACGCATATTCAGGCCAATCGCCGTCGCTCGGCGATCCTCATTGCAGGCCTGTTCATCCTCTTCTACCTGATGACCTATGGGCTCGCGCTGCTGGTGGCGGTCTTCGCAGGAGACGAGTCGGGTACGTTCGAGACATTTTTGTCGGACGCCGCCGTCCTGACGCTTTTTCTCGCGCCGGCCGTCACAGCTTGTGTCGCCCTGTGGATCTGGTGCGTGACGCTGTTCAACACGCATATTCTCGATCTCGCCACCGGAGCGAAAGGCGTGTCGAAGGCCGACGAGGCCCAGCTTTTCGTCGTTTTGCAGAATTTGTGCATCTCACGCGGAATGACGATGCCGCAATTGCGGATCATCGAGACTGATGCGCCCAACGCCTTTGCAAGCGGGATGAGCGCCGACCGATACGCCATCACGGTGACGCGCGGGCTTCTCGACCTTTTGGACAAGCACGAGCTCGAGGCGGTGCTCGCGCACGAACTCACGCATATCCGCAACGGCGACGTGCGGACCATGATCGTCGCGGTGCTGGCCGTGGGGGTGATGTCGTTCGTGGGTGAAACCGCGTGGCGCTCGCTTGCCGCCGGAGAGAACCGATCCGATCGGAAAAGCGGCGGCAGGCTCGCGGCCATGACAGTGGCAGGGGGACTTCTGGTCGTCGCCTGGGTCCTGTCGATCGTCATTCGCTTTTCCCTCTCACGACGTCGCGAATATCTCGCCGATGCGGGCGCCGTGGAGCTTACCCACGATGCCGATGCGATGATTTCCGCCTTGCGAAAAATCGATCGGAAGGGGGATATCGACGGCGCGCCGTCGGCGGTCATGGAGCTCTGTCTCGACAACCCGCGCCGCGGGTTTTCAAATCTCTTCGCCACGCACCCCTCCATCGAGGAGCGGATCGAGGCTCTGGTGCGGTACGGGGGCGGACAGCCGCCGGCGGATCGGCCTGTCTCCCTGACCGACGCGTCTGAACCGGCGTGAGTCTTAGACCCTCAGCAAGAGCGCCGTCGCGTCGTCGCTGAGCTTGAAGCGCGGAAAAAGGATGCCATCCGGATCTTCGTGGGTCTCGATAAGCCGCGCCACGTCTGCCAAGCGCCGCAAGGCCCTGATCAGCGCTGCCCGCATCAGCTCCTCGGCATCCATTCTGCCGTAGAGATCCACCAGCGCCGAGAACCCGTCGCTCGTGAGAAGGATGTCGCTGCCGCTCGGGGCAGGCCACGCGGGCATGGCGCATCCGGTCGGCGGCACGCCGGATCGAGCCCGAGCAACGCGAGAGCGCCGCTCTGCTTCTGCCGTTCGCGACGGCCCGCGAGCCAGTCTCGAAACAGCGGCGACTGCCGATTGTTTTCGGCGTGCACCCGCTGGCCTTCAGCAATTCGGCGGCCTTCGCCATTTCGAACCGCCGCAGCTCCGGCGCATCGCCGACCGTGATGACCGCGCCGCCGGGCGGACGAACGAACGCGGTGGTGTCGGCGAAGGTCCAGACGTCGAGGATCGTCGTCGCGCCAGCGCACCAGGGTCATGGCGCCCACCGGCCACGTCATGAAATCGTGCCGCTCGGGCGGCGCCTTCTGGAAGAAAACGACGCGCGCTTCCTCCATGACGTGGCGGACGAGTGCCGCGCCGTCATCCGCGCTTGGGCGCGAGGTCCGACAGGCGCTCGCTGGCGAATGTCGCGAGCCACACTGCATCGCTGCGATCGTTCATGATCGGCGGCGTTCCGGGGAAGATCGACGTGTCGATGACCCACGCGAAATCGCCGCTCGCGCCGCACGAATCCTCGTTGGCCTTGTCGGGGGAGCCCGGCAGGCTGACGCGATCCAAAACCGTGAACATCGTTGCGCGACCTCTCGCCAAACTCCATCCGAGAGGGCATAACCTATACCCCGCGACGAGGTCCAGCCCATGCTTTTCGACTTTATCTCCGCCGCTCTGGTGACGATCCTCGTGACCCTCGATCCGCCCGCGCTCGCGCCGATCTTCGTATCGTTGACGCGCGGCATGAACGCGGCTCGGAGCGTAAGCGCGTCGCCATGCGCGCGGCCCTCATCGCCTTCTGCATTCTGGCGTTCTTCGGTCTGGGCGGCGAAATCCTGCTGCGGCTCCTCGGCGTCGGAATTCCGGCCTTCCGCATCTCGGGCGGCCTGCTGCTGTTCTGGATCGCCTTCGAGATGGTGTTCGAGCGCCGCAACGAGCGCAAGCAGCACACGGCCGATGTGGCGATCACCGAAGATCACATCCGCAACGTCGCGGCCTTCCCGCTGGCGATCCCGCTGATGGCGGGCCCGGGCGCCATCACGGCCATCATTCTGCTCGCCGGTCGCGCGGGCGGACAGATCACCTATCTGTCGGCGCTCATCGCGCTCATCGCGCTCGGCGTGCTGAGTTGCTTCGTCGTGTTCATGGCCGCCGACCGGGTTTCCCGCTGGCTCGGGGTGACCGGCAACATCGTGCTGAGCCGGCTGCTGGGCGTGATCCTGGCCGGGCTCGCCGTGCAGTTCATCATCAACGGCGTCGAGGCGCTGGTGAGACCGGCGCTCTGATCGACAGTCTCAGCGAAGCGTTTCCAGCAGCCGCGTCATCAATTGCGCGGCGCGGCGCGATCGACGAGATCAGGCCATATTCCTGCAAGGTGTGCGCGCCGTCGCCGTCGATGCCGAGGCCATCGAGAGTCGGCGTGCCGATGGCGGCGGTGAAATTGCCGTCCGAGCCGCCGCCTGCGCGGGGCGATGAAACGAGGTCGAATCCGATCTCGGAGGCGAGCGACTTCGCGTGGTCGAAGAGACGCGCCGTCGCCTTCGCTGCATTCGTAGGGCGGACGGTTCATCTCGCCCGTCACCGTGACCTTGAAATCCGGGTTCGCGGCTTGCAACGCCATGATGGCGGCGGTCGAGAACCTCGCCGTCCGCCACCGTCTCGACGCGCAGGTCGATGGGGAAATGGCAATGCTGCGGGATGGTGTTCACCGCCGTGCCGCCGGAGATCATGCCGACCGTCGTGGTGACGCCGCGCGAATAATCCGTCATGGCCTCGACGGCGAGGATCTGCCGGGCCGCCTCGTAGATGGCGTTGCGCCCGTCGGGATGGCGTGAACCCGCATGGGCCGGACGGCCTTCCACGTGAACGTCGAAGCGGCCGACGCCCTTGCGCGAGGTGACGATCTTGCCGCCGTCGCGGGCGGGCTCCGTCACCAGTGCGAAGGCTGAGCGGCGCCCGATGCTTTCGATGATCGGACGGGTCATCGGCGAGCCGATTTCCTCATCGGGCGTGACGATGAAGACCATCGGGCGCGCCGCATTGCCCGCGCGCGCCACGTCCTTGAAGGCCTCGAGGGCGAACCAGGCGCCGGCCTTCATGTCGTAGACGCCGGGTCCGTAGAGCCGATCGCCCTCGATCCGCAGCGGCAGGTCGGTGTCGATGGTGCCGACAGGATGAACGGTGTCGAGATGCGACATGACGAGGATCGCAGGCTCGTCCCGCTGCGGCCCGGCGCGCAGGATCAGCGCGTCGCCGAGGCCGTGGGCGCCCGGCAGACGCTCGATCGCGACCGGCGCATCCGCCATCTGGGTCACAACGAGATCCATCATCAGGTTGACGCCGGCCACGTCGTGGGTCGGGCTTTCGGTGCGGATCCAGGTGAGGAGGGTGTCGAGGCCAGCGTGGGAGGACAGGGTCATGGAAAGCCGATTGTGAGCCAGGGAAAGCGGTGCGCCCGCCCCCTATACAAGCCGCCGGAGCCGCTGTCACTTTCAGCCTGAAGACGTAAGAGCGCCGAAACCGATCGGGAATGGTGTGTTATTACGTGCACGGCAATCGGGACTGCCCGCTCTGCCTTGATCTTTGAGAACAGCAAAGGCCCGGATTGCTCCGGGCCTCTTGTTTATCCTCGGCGTAAAGTCTGGCCTAGAACGGGATGTCGTCGTCGATATCGCCGTATTTCGAGCCGCCGCCCGAGGCGGGCGCGGGACGCCGGTTTTCCATCGGGGAGGAACTGCCGAAATCGCCGCCGCGGCTGATCTGACCGCCGCCGCCCTGGTCCTCGGCATAATCTCCGCCCCCGCCACCACGGCTGTCGAGGAGGGTCAATTCGCCCCGGAAACGCTGCAGGACGATCTCGGTGGTGTATTTTTCCTGGCCGGACTGGTCCTGCCATTTGCGGGTCTGGAGCTGGCCCTCGATGTAAACCTTCGAGCCCTTCTTCAGGTATTGCTCGGCGACGCGGGCGAGGTTCTCGTTGAAGATGACGACCGAGTGCCACTCGGTCTTCTCCTTGCGCTCGCCGCTCTGCTTGTCCTTCCAGGATTCGGACGTGGCGATGCGCAGGTTGACCACGGGATCGCCCGACCCGAGCCGGCGCACTTCCGGGTCCCGGCCCAGATTGCCCACCAGGATCACTTTGTTAACGCTGCCCGCCATCTGAGCCACTCCGTTCCAAATACCAAGGCTGTGTTCTGCGGCGCGAATGCGCCGGGGACAAGACGAAGGATGGTCGCTGCCCTCGCCTGTCCCCAATAAAAGGGCTCCGCGTTCCTAGGGACCGACGATGCGGCGGACCTCGGCCAACGCGCCTTCGCACCCGGCGCGATCCCCGGCCGCATCGGCTTTGCGGGCCAGCGCCAGAGCGCTCAGCGCGGGTTCGAGGGCCGTCCCCTCACCGAGCTTTTGTTCCGCGCTCGCGATGGAGCCGGGGTCGGTTGCCGGTGCACCTGCGCCGCCGTGCTCTGCGTCCCGGTCGCACCCGCTCCGGCGATCGCGTCGACCCGTTGATCGAGCTGAGCCTGCGCCCGATCGATCTCGGCGGTGCACGGCCCGGCAAGGCTGGGCTGCGCCCAAAGCAGCGCCGCAAGTCCTGCAAATCCCAATCGCATCGCATTCATCGGCCGACCTCCCCGACAACATCGCCGCAAGCCTACCTCAGCTCAGCTCAGCCGCAAGGGCATGCCCAATGTTCGCGCTCCGCAAGGTCTGCATCCGCTTCGCGGATTGCCGGTCGTACCCTTTTTGTTCTAGGATAGGGTAACCCGAATCGCCGCACCGGTTGTTTCCGCGGCCCGATGAGCACATATCCCGGAGCCGTGCCGAAGAGGCCGGCTTCCCATTTCAGAGCTTGAGCATCGATGGCTAAACTCGACGATCTGTTCAACCGCGCCCGGGCGGGTGATCCCAACGCGCGTGTGATCTCGGTGCGGGGCGCGCGCGAGCACAACCTCAAGAATGTCGACCTTATGGTGCCCCGCGACCAGCTCGTGGTGTTCACGGGTCTTTCGGGATCCGGCAAGTCCTCGCTCGCCTTCGACACGATCTACGCGGAGGGCCAGCGTCGCTACGTGGAATCGCTGTCGGCCTATGCGCGCCAGTTTCTGGAGATGATGCAGAAGCCGGATGTCGACCAGATCGACGGGCTCTCGCCCGCCATCTCCATCGAGCAGAAGACGACCTCGCGCAATCCGCGCTCGACGGTCGGGACCGTGACGGAGATCTACGACTACATGCGCCTGCTCTGGGCGCGGGTCGGCATTCCCTATTCTCCCGCCACCGGCCTGCCGATCGAGAGCCAGACCGTCAGCCAGATGGTCGACCGGGTGCTGGAATTGCCCGCCAAGACCCGCCTCTATCTGTTGGCGCCCGTGGTGCGGGGGCGCAAGGGCGAATACCGCAAGGAAATCGCCGAGTTCCAGAAGAAGGGCTTCCAGCGCCTGAAGATCGACGGCGAATATTATGCCATCGACGAGACGCCGGTTCTCGACAAGAAGTTCAAGCACGACATCGACGTGGTGGTGGACCGCATCGTGGTGCGCGACGACATCGCGGCGCGACTGGCGGAATCCTTCGAGACGGCGCTCGACCTTACGGACGGCATCGCCGTCGTGGAATATGCGGATGAGAAGGACGAGAAGGGCCAGCCGAAACGGATCGTCTTCTCGTCGAAATTCGCCTGCCCGGTCTCCGGCTTCACGATTCCCGAAATCGAGCCGCGCCTGTTCTCGTTCAACAATCCATTCGGCGCCTGCCCGACCTGCGGCGGCATCGGCCACGAGATGACCATCGACGAAGCGCTGATCGTGCCCGACGAGGGCATCTCGCTCAAGCGCGGCGCCATCGCGCCCTGGGCCAAATCATCGTCGCCCTATTACGCGCAGACGCTGGAAGCGATCACGCGGCATTACAAGCTCGTCGATGACGAAGCCCTGGGCGGAACTGTCCGACACGGTGCGCGAGGTCATCCTCTTCGGATCGGGCGACACGAGCATTCGCATGGCCTATGACGACGGCCTGCGCGCATACGAGGTGAGGAAGCCCTTCGAGGGAGTCATCACCAACCTCGAACGCCGCTACAAGGAAACCGACAGCGACTGGGCGCGCGACGAGATCGGCCGCTACATGAGCGAGACGCCGTGCGCGGCCTGCAACGGCAAGCGGCTCAAGCCCGAGGCGCTGGCGGTGAAGATCGCCGGCTCCGATATCGGCGATGCCACGGGTCTCTCGGTTCGCGACGCCCACGAATGGTTCGGCCGCCTCACCGAGCAATTGACGCCGAAGCAGAACGAGATCGCGGGCCGCATCCTGAAAGAGATCCGGGAGCGCCTGACCTTCCTGGTGGATGTGGGGCTCGAATACCTGACGCTTGCCCGCGCCTCGGGAACGCTGTCCGGCGGTGAGAGCCAGCGCATCCGGCTCGCGAGCCAGATCGGCTCCGGGTTGACGGGCGTGCTGTACGTGCTCGACGAGCCGTCGATCGGCCTGCACCAGCGCGACAACGAACGCCTTCTCGTGACCCTGAAGCGCCTGCGCGACCTCGGCAACACCGTGATCGTCGTCGAGCATGACGAAGATGCGATCCTGCAGGCCGATTACGTCTTCGATATCGGCCCCGGCGCCGGCATCCATGGCGGCGAGATCGTCGCCGAGGGCACGCCGCCGGAGATCCTCGCGAACGCCAAGTCGCTGACGGGCAAATATCTCACGGGCGAAATGTCCGTGAAGGTGCCGCCGAAACGCCGCAAGCCATCGAAGAGCCGGACGCTGAAGGTGGTGGGCGCGAAGGGCAACAACCTGAAGAACGTGACGGCGGAAATTCCCCTCGGCACGTTCACGTGCATCACCGGCGTGTCGGGCGGCGGCAAATCGACTCTCGTCATCGACACGCTCTACAAGGCCGTGGCGCGCAAGCTCAACGGCGCCATGGAGCACCCTGCCCCGTTCGATCGCATCGAAGGGCTGGAGCATCTCGACAAGGTCATCGACATCGACCAGTCGCCCATCGGCCGCACGCCGCGCTCGAACCCCGCAACTTACGTGGGCGCGTTCACGCCGATCCGCGAATGGTTCGCCGGGCTGCCGGAGGCCAAGGCCCGCGGCTATCAGGCCGGGCGGTTCTCATTCAACGTCAAGGGTGGACGCTGCGAGGCCTGCTCGGGCGACGGCGTCATCAAGATCGAGATGCACTTCCTGCCCGACGTCTACGTCACCTGCGACGTCTGCAAGGGCAAGCGCTACGATCGCGAAACGCTCGAGGTGAAGTATCGCGACCATTCCATCGCCGACGTGCTCGACATGACGGTGGAAGAGGCTCGCGACCTGTTCAAGGCCGTGCCGTCGATCCGCGAAAAGATGCAGACGCTCGCCCGTGTCGGCCTCGATTACGTGCATGTGGGCCAACAGGCGACGACCTTGTCGGGCGGCGAGGCGCAGCGCGTCAAGCTGTCGAAGGAACTGTCGAAACGCGCCACGGGGCGTACGCTCTACATTCTCGACGAGCCCACCACCGGCCTGCATTTCCACGACGTGGCGAAGCTGCTCGAAGTGCTGCACGAGCTGGTCGAACAGGGCAATTCGGTGGTGGTGATCGAGCACAACCTCGAGGTCATCAAGACCGCCGATTGGGTGATCGACATGGGGCCCGAAGGCGGCGACGGCGGCGGCCAGATCGTCGCGCAGGGCACGCCGGAGGATATCTGCAAGGTGAAGGAGAGCTATACCGGGCGTTTCCTCAAGGATGTGCTCGCCCGCCGGCCTTTAAAGAAAGCCGAGCCCAAGGGCAAAGTCGCGAAGGTCGCGGCGGAATAAGGTTCAGCCAGCCGGTCGCCCGTCGCGCGGCGGCATCATCCTTTGCAGCACGCCGTCGTGCCAGAGATAATGATGCGCGAGCGCGGCGCCGGCATGCACGAGCGCCAGGATCATGGTGAGGTTGGCCGCGAGTTCATGCCATTCCGTAAGGTCCCGCCGGAGGGCCGGGTCGCCAATCTGCGGCAGCGACCACACGCCGAACAAGCTCATGCCCCGAACGAAGGCGTTCGCAATTCCGAGCGTTACCGCGGCGACGAGCAGCGCGTAGAGCAGAACATGAGTCGCCGTCGCCGCGAGGCCGACAATCCCCACATCGGCAGGCGGAATTCGCTGGCCTCGCCCAAGCCGCCAGATGAGCCGCGCGATCAGGACGAAACCCAGAAGAAAACCGAACACCACGTGGAGCGACCATTCCGCGTTGCGGACGGGCCCGCGCGGAAAAAAGTCGGCGGTCTGACCGGTCACCCATAGGAACACGACCAGGATCGCCGTTGCCCAATGTAGGCGGATGGTCATCGGGTCATAGCGGGTTGGAATTTGCGCGCTCAGGGTCATGTCGGGTGCGTCCTGCGATCCGCCAAGGTTACACCCGAAAGCGCCAGAATAACGGCAAAGCTTGATGTGGAAGCGCATCCGGCGGGCCCCTCCGAACGGGCTGCGTCGATATCGCGCAAGTGTCTGGAAACAAAAGAAAACCCCTCATTTCCAACCGAAACAGTATCAAGCCGCACCAACGGCCTGATAAATATTAATATAATATCATTGCATTTCCCTATCGAATGCGAAGACTTGGTTGGCGTTGTTTTCTCGACGCGTCTTGTTTTAGTCATTGGAGAACAGAAATGTCTGTCAAAAAGTTAGCCGGTAAAGTCGTATTTGCCGAATATTCTGTGTCCTACGAAGAAGGTTTCATCTTCAAGGGCGACGCCACGGGCAATCGCATAGTCGGCTCTTCGCGGAGCGATCTCATGAAGGGCGGCGCGGGCGATGACCAGCTCTCCGGAGGATCCGGCAACGATATTCTGGTCGGCGGCAACGGCGACAACGTCCTCACCGGCGGCTCCGGGCAGCGACATGTTCGTGCTCGGCGGCGGTGTCGATCGCGTCACCGATTTCAGCCACCGGGCCGGCGACAAGATCCTGCTCAACGCGTATCTCTTCGAGGCGGCGGACATAGTGCTGGCGCGCGGGTTCGTTCCCGACGAGGTTGAGCCCGGGGCCGCGGCGGCCTCGACGCGTCGAACTTCGTCCTCGGCAGCAAGGCGACCGCGGCCAACCATCACTTCCTTTACGACCAGTCGACCGGCTCACTCTCGTACGATGCGGACGGCAACGGCGCGGCAGCGGCTGTGCAGATCGCGCAATTCAAGGCCGGCACGGCGATCGGCGCAAGCGACTTCCTGATCTTCTAGGATCCGGTCGAACAGATCTCACCGGCCGCCATCGCGGGCCGGTGAGATCGTCCCGCGGGCAAGGCGAGCGACCCGTCGATCCGCATCGGATACCAGGTCTGGATCGCCTGCGTTTCCACCAGAAGCTCCGGGAGCCGGTCCCAGTAGGCCTGACGATAATCCCGACGGATCTGCTCGTTGACCACATCATCCAGGTCCGACCAGGTTTCGTAGAGCATGAACCGCGAAGCATCCTGCGCATCGCGATGAAGGACGGCGTTGATGAAGGTCGCCTCATGGCGCATCGCATCGAGGACGTCGCTGAGAAGCGCGTGGAATTCATCCGCATGCTGGGGTTTCACCCGAAAGGTGATGACGAAGGTCACAGGCGCGCTGCCGGCGCCGTTCAAGGTCGTTGTTCGCGATATCCATCTGTTGTCTCCCGTGCGGAACCGGGAGTGACCATGGAGACAAGTCGGCACGCGCGCCATTACCTCGCACGTCAAGATCTCGAAGCCCCGCAATCGATCGAAGGACGAGGAGCGATCAGCATGTGAGACGCGGCCACCAGGCCGATCTTACGTGCAGCGGATCATCGCCAGCGGATCGGGTTCTCCATCGGCCACCGGTTCGAAACGGCCGGTCTCGGGATCGCGGACCAGCAGCCGGCCACTGGCGACGCCGAAATAGGCGCCGTGAAGTTGCAGCTTTCCGCGTTCCACCAGAATCCGTACGCAAGGGAACGTCATGAGGTTCTTCAGGCTGAGCTCCACGGAGGCGAATTCGAGGCGGCGCAGATAGGCCTCGCCGTCATCCTTCGCGCGTGCTCCCAGGCTTTCGGCCGCGGGAGCAATCTGCGACATCCATTTGCCGATGAAATCGCCCGGCGACAGGGGCTTGCGGTCGTCCGCGAAGGCCCGGATGCCGCCGCAATAGGCGTGCCCCAGAACCACGATATGCTTGACCCGCAGGGCCTGCACGCCGAACTCCAGCGCGGCGCTGGTGCCGTGTTGGGAATCGCGGTCGGGCTCATAGGGCGGCACGAGATTGGCAACGTTGCGCACCACCAGCAATTCGCCCGGCGCCGCATCGAAAATCACTTCGGGCGAAACCCGCGAGTCGACACAGCCGACGACCATGATTTCGGGCTTCTGCCCCTTATCGGCCAAGGCCTCATAGCGTAGGCGCTCGCTGGCGAAACGACCCTGCAGGAAGGCGCGGTAGCCTCCGGTCAGCCTCTCGGGAAACATGGGTTCTCACCCTCTTCGATTTGGTCTGCGATCGCCGCCCGATTGCCGCGATGGTTACGCCGCCATAGCAGACTTTTCGAACCTGCACCAACAGGCACCGGCCCGTGCGCTCGAACACGCGGCTGCGGCCATCACGACCCTATTTGAGCGATCAAGGTCCGGCGGATGGGCCGAAAGCTGCCATTTTCGAAGGGGTGTCGATGGATCTCGCAATTTACGCTTCTGACGCGCGGGCGTTCACGCTCGATCGCAGCACCATGGAGGATATTCGGAATGCCGTGCGCCACGTGCGCGCGCAGACGCCGCGTAGCTATCTGGCCGATCTGGCGGAACGCAAACTCTCGGCCCTCGCGAGCGAGCAAGGTCTCTCAACGGCCGATTGAGCCCACGCCCCTTATCGCGCGTAAGCGGTCTCCCTCGAAGTCTGGCGGCAGAGCCAAAAGAGCGCCAGGCCGAAGATCGGCAGCAGGATGTCGGTATAGAAGATCACCCCGGCATTGCCGGGGGCGTAATTATGGGCCTCGACCATCTGCATCCCGTGGCCGATGGCTGCCCCCCACAAGAAGCAGGCCGGCCCGACCAGCGCAGCGAGCCTCACCCCCGGCCCGCCCCTGAACGCCAGGAAGCCGACGACCGAGAATCCGAGGCTCGCAAAGCCCACCTCCTTCTGGAACGGGCTCGTCTGCCACCCGATGAAGGATGCGGCGATCTCCGAGAAGAAGACGTGCATGATGAAATTGTAGAGGAAGCTCACGCCGATCGAGAAGAAGAGAAACCAGGAAAGCAGCGCTTCGACGATGGCGGCGCGATCCCAGGGGCGCGGGCGGCGTGCGAGGAGCGACAGGGCGACCGCGAGGCCAATGACGAACAGCGTGAGCGTGAAATTGCTGAAAATCAGCGTGATGGCCTGTTGCATGGTTTCCCCAAGGATAGCGCGATCCGGCCGAAAGAATGCCGCGTGCGAGCGCGCCACACAATGCGAAACAGGATCAACGTCCTAGGTCGTCTTGGTTAACGGGCCATGCGCCTGCTGGGACGCTGGTTAACCCCTCCTTAGGCTGCCATGCGACTAAAGCATAACAGCCCTACAATATCACCACTCCCTTTCCGGCTGACCCGCCCCTATATGCTGCATTGCACACACGCAAGAACAAACGGCTGCCGGTCAACCGGGCCGGCTAACTGAAGGAGCCTCTCATGTTCGTGACCTACATCCTGTCTAAAGTCCGCAACTATATGCGTTATCGCGACACTGTCCGTGAGCTGTCGCAGCTCACCGACCGCGAGCTCGACGATCTTGGTATTTCCCGCTTCCAGATCGAAAGCGTCGCTCGCGAGCACGCAGTCGCCTAATAATTGTTGCATCGCAACATAAACTCGCGCCCGCCTCTGGCGGGCGTTTGCTTGTCGGGTCCTCTTCAGCGACCTCCGGATACCGGCAGGTTGGCGCCGGTGATGTAGGACGGCCGCGTCCGACATCAGGAACAGGACCGCTTCCGCCACCTCATCCGGCTCGCCGACACGATCGAGCGGGATCTTTGACCGGAGGCGTTCCACCCGCCCCGCGTCGCCGGTGCTCCGCTCGTGGATATCCGTCCGCGTGATGCCGGGCGAAACGGCATTCACCCGCACGCCGTCGGATGCGAGCTCCTGGGCGAGACCCACGGTCAGCGCGTCGACGGCTCCCTTGGAAGCGGCGTACCAGACATACTCGCCCGCGCTGCCGAGGCGCGCGGCAATGGACGAGATGTTGACGATGGAACCGCCAAGGCCGCCATGGCGGCGCGAGAGGCGGCGCGCGGCCTCGCGGGCGACGAAGATCGCTCCCAGCACGTTGATATCGATGGTGGTCTCGATCGTGGCCGCATCCGCCTCGTCGAGGCGGCTCGACTTGCCGGTGATGCCCGCATTGTTGACCACGTGCGAGAGCGGCCCGAGGGCCGCTTGCGCCTCGTCGAAGATGCGCACCACATCCGCCTCGACGGCCACATCGCCCGCGCAGATCGCCACCGCTGCTCCGGACGCCCGACAGGTGGCGGCGACGCGCTCGGCCTCCTCGCGCTCGGTCCGGTAGTTGATCGCCACGTCGTAGCCACGGGTCGCCGCGAGCTGCGCCAAAGCAGCGCCTATGCCCCGGCTGGCTCCTGTAATAAGCACGACCGGTCGTTTGAGAGACATATGAGACGCCTTCGCCAAGGAATGGGCAAGGAATAGGAATGCCTCAACTTGACCCGCGCCGTTCCGAGGGTCAACAAAGCGCGCTCGCGAGGGATACGATGAACACACTTGAACCCATCCATGTCATTGGCGGCGGCCTTGCCGGCTCCGAGGCGGCCTGGCAGATCGCTCAGGCCGGCGTTCCGGTGATCCTCCACGAAATGCGGCCCGTTCGCGGCACCGACGCTCACAAGACCGAAGGGCTAGCCGAGCTCGTCTGCTCCAACTCGTTCCGCTCGGACGATGCGACCGCCAACGCGGTCGGGCTCCTGCATCAGGAAATGCGAACGCTGGGCTCGCTCATCATGGCCAAGGGCGACGCGCATCAGGTTCCCGCCGGCGGCGCGCTCGCGGTGGACCGCGACGGGTTTTCGAGCGCCGTCACCGCCGCTCTCGAAGCGCATCCGCTCGTCACCATCGAGCGGGGCGAAGTCGCCGGCCTGCCGCCGGAGGAATGGAGTTCGGTCATCATCGCGACCGGCCCCCTCACCTCGCCGGCGCTAGCCGAAGCCATCCTGTCGCTGACCGGCGAGAAGGAGCTGGCCTTCTTCGATGCCATCGCGCCGATCGTCTACCGCGAATCCATCAACATGGACGTGGCGTGGTTCCAATCGCGCTACGACAAGGTCGGGCCGGGCGGCAACGGCAAGGATTACATCAACTGCCCCATGAACAAGGAGCAGTATGAAGCCTTCATCGATGCGCTCATTTCCGGCGACAAGACCGACTTCAAGGAATGGGAAGCCTCGACGCCCTATTTCGACGGCTGCCTTCCCATCGAGGTGATGGCGGAGCGCGGCCGGGAGACGCTGCGGCATGGCCCGATGAAGCCGGTCGGCCTGACCAACCCCAACGATCCCATGGTCAAGGCCCACGCCATCGTGCAGCTGCGGCAGGACAATGCGCTCGGCACGCTGTTCAACATGGTGGGTTTCCAGACCAAGCTGAAATACGGCGATCAGGCGCGCGTGCTGCGGATGATTCCCGGGCTCGAGAATGCCGAGTTCGCAAGGCTCGGCGGGCTGCATCGCAACACCTATCTCAACTCGCCCAAGCTGCTCGACCCGACCCTTCGCCTGAAGGCCATGCCGCGCCTGCGCTTCGCCGGGCAGATCACCGGCTGCGAAGGCTATGTGGAGAGCGCCGCCATCGGCCTCATGACCGGCCGCATGGCCGCCGCCGAGCGCCTCGGGCGCCCCGTGGAGCCGCTGCCCGGGACGACCGCCCTGGGCGCGCTCATCAACCACATCACGGGCGGGCACATCGAGACCATCGACGAGGGTCCGCGCTCCTTCCAGCCGATGAACGTCAATTTCGGGCTGTTTCCCGCCGCTCGAGATCGCGCCCAAAGCGGAAGACGGGAAGCGCCTGCGCGGGCCGGCCAAGACCCTGGCCAAGAAGAACGCCCTCACGGATCGCGCCCGCGCGGATCTGGCGAGGTGGCTCTCCGACGCGCAGATGCCGGCCGCCGCCGAGTAAATCTCCCCTGTGCATAGCGGGCGCAATCCCCGCCTCACGGAGGTGACAGCGGGCTCCCGCTTCGCGATCATCGGCGGATGATCACGGCGTCTCCTCCGATCCGACCAGGCCCGCCTGGCGCTCGGCTTTCTCGACCGAAGCCGAGACGGTGGCGCTGGGCGCATCCGGGATTGTCGATCCCCTGCCCGCAGGCGACGCTGGTTTCGCCCGGGGTGATCCTCGGTCCGGGCGTGGTTCTCTGGCCGGGCGTCGATTCTCCAGATCGTCGGGCGAGGGGCGGCATCGCGATCGGCGACGGCGCGATTCTCTATCCCGGCACGCGAATCGTGGCGGAGGGCGGCGCAGATCCGCATCGGCGCGCGGAGCGAGATCGGCGAGGAAGGCGGGTTTACCATCAAGGCCGGCCCGGACGGCATCGCCATCGGCGAGAATGTCGGCTGCTGGGAGGCGGCTCGCTGAGCCTCGGCAACAGCATCGGCGACGGCGCGCAGATCATCGGCCCCATCCGCTGCCAGAATTGTACTCTCGGCGCGGGAGGCTCCTATCGCCATCCTGTGGCCGACGAGAGGGGGGCGGTGCTGAAGGGCAGCGGCGTCGCGCGGGGCATCACCCTCGCGCAGGGGCTGGTGATCCAGGCCTTCGGCTTGTTCGCCGACGCGCCGGTGCGCCAGCAATCATTCTTCCATCCGAACGAAGCGGTCGCCGGCGGGCTGACGCCTATTCGCTTCGGGCTCCACGGAACGTAGTCGCCGGTGGCCGCGGGGCGCTGGCCGGTGCCGAGCTGCGATCCCGGCGGATGATAGGCCAGGGGCGTGCCGGTCATGTTGGGCAGATGGCCCTTTTCCCACTCGCGCGGGCGGTAGGTCTTCCTCGCTCGGCGGCACGCTCGCATTGTGGGAGAGCCAGGCGCGCCAGCCCGGAGGGACCTTGGAGGCGTCCGCCACGCCGTTATAGATGACCCAGCGGCGCTCGGTGCCGACCGAACGGTCGATCAGCGGACCCTCGCGCCCGGTAATAGCGGTTGCCCAGCTCATCCTGTCCGACCGGGTTGCCGAAGCGCCAGGTATAGAATCGGGTGCCGAGGGTTTCGCCGTTCCACCAGGTGAAGAACTGAAGCCAGAACTGTTTCATTGCTGCCGCCGAAGGGGGTGCTCGAATTTCGCGCGGAATATGGCTTCGCGGGCGCTGGAAGTCCAGCCTTCAAGCCGTCCCGCCGCAAACGCCCCGATTCTCGCATCGGGGGCCGAGACGACGCTTCTGAGTCGCGCTCGCCCGCCGCTCCCCTGAATCGCTTGATTTTCCGTCGAATCGCTCGCCCCGCGCCGCACCTGTCGAAAAATGACGCCACGTCAACGGCAGAAAAAAATTTTGACCCATTTCGTCGGCTCCAAGACCGGTTGCTGAGCCGGCTCAAGACCGTTTGCGCGACCGGCATGACAAGATTCCCGAAGGAGTCTCCGAGGGTTAGCAAATCATCCACAGGCTCTCCACATTTTTAACCCATAGACACTATATCTAGTTTCCAGCGACCACCCCGACCACAAGTTCTTGACGGAGGGCGGATGACGGGACTAGGTTTTGACAGTGCCGATCCAAGACCGGCGGCCGGCTCGAAACAGCCGGAAGTACATCCCGACAGGTATTGCGTCTCAGCCGCGCGGCAGGTTCCCGCCGCGGGCCGAATGTTGCCGCGGGGTGAGGTCGAAACTTGGACGTGGGTGCGTGTGGCGGACCTAAAATGGGCCGCGGAGGCGTTTAACAATTTTTGGGCTGGGGAGCCGCGTTCGACGTGGCCAGGGGACCTTTGTCTCCGATCAATGGGATTTGACTGATGCGGATCGAGCGGCGCTATACGAAATCGGGGCAATCGCCCTACTCCTCCCTGGCCTTCCGTCTCGCCACGAGCGAGATTCGCAACCCGGACGGCTCGGTCGTCTTCAAGCTTGACGATATCGAGGTTCCGGACAGCTGGAGCCAGGTGGCGTCCGACGTGCTGGCGCAGAAATACTTCCGCAAGGCCGGCGTGCCCGCGCGCCTGAAGCAAGGTCGAAGAGAACGACGTCCCCTCCTGGCTCTGGCGCTCGACCGCCGACGAGGCGGCTCTTGCCGAGCTCCCCGAGGACCAGCGCACCGGCTCCGAGATCTCCTCCAAGCAGGTCTTCGATCGCCTCGCCGGCTGCTGGACCTATTGGGGCTGGAAGGGCGGCTATTTCTCGTCCGAGGACGACGCGCAGGCCTTCTATGACGAGTTGCGCTTCATGCTGGCGAACCAGATGGTGGCGCCGAACTCGCCGCAATGGTTCAACACCGGCCTGCACTGGGCCTACGGCATCGACGGGCCGAGCCAGGGCCATTATTACGTGGACTACAAGACCGGCAAGCTGACCAAGTCGAAATCCTCCTACGAGCATCCGCAGCCGCATGCCTGCTTCATCCAGGGCGTCGAGGACGACCTCGTGAACGAGGGCGGCATCATGGATCTGTGGGTGCGTGAGGCGCGCCTGTTCAAATACGGCTCCGGCACCGGCTCCAACTTCTCCAAGCTGCGCGGCGAAGGCGAAAAGCTCTCCGGCGGCGGCCGCTCGTCCGGCCTGATGTCGTTCCTCAAGATCGGCGACCGCGCCGCGGGCGCGATCAAGTCGGGCGGCACCACGCGTCGCGCCGCCAAGATGGTGGTGGTCGATGTGGATCACCCGGATATCGAGGCCTATATCGACTGGAAGGTGAAGGAGGAGCAGAAGGTCGCGGCGCTCGTCACCGGCTCCAAGCTCGGCAACAAGCACCTCAAGGCGATCATGCGCGCCTGCGTGAATTGCGAGGCGGATGACGATGCCTGCTTCGACCCGGAGAAGAACCCGGCGTTGAAGAAGGAGATCAAAATGGCGCGCCGCGTCATGATCCCCGACAACTACATCAAGCGCGTCATCCAGTTCGCCAAGCAGGGCTACACGGATATCGACTTCCCGATCTACGACACCGATTGGGATTCGGACGCCTATCTCACCGTGTCGGGCCAGAACTCCAACAACTCCGTCTCGCTCACCGACGACTTTCTCCGCGCAGTGGAAGCTGATGCCGATTGGCACCTGAAGGCCCGCAAGGACGGCAAGACCATCAAGACCCTGAAGGCCCGCGACCTGTGGGAGCAGATCGGTCACGCCGCATGGGCGTCCGCCGATCCGGGCCTGCATTACAACACCACCATGAACGACTGGCACACCTGCCCCGCGGGCGGCCGCATCCGCGCGTCCAATCCGTGCTCGGAATACATGTTCCTCGACGACACCGCGTGCAATCTGGCCTCCGCCAACCTGCTGCAATTCTACGATCGCGACAGCAAGACGTTCGAAGTCGAGTCGTTCGAGCATGCCTGCCGCCTCTGGACGGTGGTGCTCGAAATCTCCGTGATGATGGCGCAGTTCCCCTCGAAGGAAATCGCCGAACTCTCCTATGAATACCGCACGCTCGGCCTGGGCTACGCCAATATCGGCGGCCTGCTCATGACCATGGGCCTCGGCTACGATTCGGATGCGGGCCGCGCGCTCGGCGGCGCGCTCACCGCCATCATGACCGGCGTGTCCTATGCGACCTCCGCCGAGATGGCGGGCGAACTCGGGCCGTTCCCGAACTATTCGAAGAACGCCAAGCACATGCTGCGCGTCATCCGCAACCATCGCCGCGCGGCGCATGGCGTGTCGGAGGGCTACGAGTCCTTGAGCAACAACCCGGTGCCGCTCGATCACGCATCTTGCCCCGAAGCAGAAGCTCGTCGCAGCACGCCAGGCGCGCCTGGGATCTCGCCCTCGAACTCGGCGAGAAGCACGGCTACCGCAACGCGCAGGCCACCGTCATCGCGCCCACCGGCACGATCGGCCTCGTGATGGATTGCGACACCACCGGCATCGAGCCCGATTTCGCATTGGTGAAGTTCAAGAAGCTCGCCGGCGGCGGCTATTGGAAGATCATCAACCGCGCCGTGCCGGATGCGCTTCGCACGCTCGGCTACAGCGAGGCGGAGATCGCCGAGATCGAGGTCTATGCGCTCGGCCACGGCACCATGGGCCAGGCGCCCGCGATCAATCCCGGCTCGCTCGCCGCCAAGGGCTTCACGCAGGACAAGATCGACGCGATCGAGAAGGGCCTCAAGAGCGCCTTCGACATCAAGTTCGTGTTCAACAAATGGACGCTCGGCGAGGACTTCCTCACCGGTGCGCTGAAAGTGCCGGCGGAAAAGCTCAACGATCCGTCCTTCGAGATCCTGCCCTATCTCGGCTTCTCGAAGGCCGATATCGAGGCCGCCAACATCCACGTTTGCGGCGCGATGACGCTCGAGGGCGCACCGCATCTCAAGCCCGAGCATTACTCGGTGTTCGACTGCGCCAATCCGTGCGGCCGCATCGGCAAGCGTTATCTCTCGGTCGACAGCCACATCCGCATGATGGCGGCGGCCCAGCCCTTCATCTCGGGCGCGATCTCCAAGACCATCAACATGCCGAACGACGCGACGGTGGAGGATTGCAAGAGCGCCTACATGCTCTCGTGGCGTCTTGCGCTGAAAGCCAACGCGCTCTACCGCGACGGCTCGAAGCTGTCGCAGCCGCTGAACTCCGCGCTCATCGCCGATGAGGACGAGGATGCGGACGACGCGGTGGAAGCGCTCGTCGCCATGCCGAGCGGCGGCGAAGGCCGCGCATCTCTCCGAGAAGATCGTGGAGCGCATCGTCGAGCGCGTCGTCGCCATCCGCGACCGCGAGAAGATGCCGGATCGCCGCAAGGGCTACACGCAGAAAGCCGTCGTCGGCGGCCACAAGGTCTATGTGCGCACCGGCGAATACGATGACGGCCGCATCGGCGAGATCTTCATCGACATGCACAAGGAAGGCGCCGCCTTCCGCGCGATGATGAACAACTTCGCCATCGCGATCTCGCTCGGCCTGCAATACGGCGTGCCGCTGGAGGAATACGTGGAGGCCTTCACCTTCACGCGCTTCGAGCCCGCGGGCTTCGTGCAGGGCAACGAGCGCATCAAGAGCGCCACCTCGATCCTCGATTACGTGTTCCGCGAACTCGCGGTCTCGTATCTCGGCCGCAACGACCTCGCCCATGTGGACCCGTCGGAATCCGGCCCCACCACCATCGGCCAGGGCGAAGCCCAGTCGAAGGCGCCCGGAGCCCTCCTCCGCCTCGTCCTACATCTCGAAGGGCTTCACCCGCGGCACCTCCGACCGCCTGATGCTCATCTCCGGCGGCGCCGGCCGCGCGGCCGGCGGCGGCTGACGATGGGCGCAACGGCGCTGAAGGAAGAGCCGGAGCATGTGGGCGAAGCGGAGATCGCCAAACTCGGCTTCGCCGCGCCGTCCGCCGCGCAGGTGACGACGGCCGATCGCCGCGCGGAAGCGAAGATGAAGGGCTATGTGGGCGAAGCTGCCCGGAATGCGCGAACTTCACGCTGGTGCGGAACGGGACGTGTTTGAAGTGTGACACGTGTGGAAGCACGACGGGGTGTTCGTAGTTCTGTTCGAGGGAGCGCACGTCTATTGGGCGCTCCCTCGCTCTCACGGCAGTGCCCGATGCGAAAAAACTCTGCGGAAGTTCCTCAAAAGCTAACTAAATTGATATTGCAGAAGCCGAGTTGAAGACTGCAATTCGCCTCTTTTTTGAAGATACCCATCCAGTCCCAATTTACACTCTCGCAGCGGCAGCTCGTGAAATCCTAACAACAATTGGTGGTCGCACAGGAGTAAGAACGGTCCTGCACAATTTTGCAGATCGCAAAGGAATTAGTCTTCAAGACGCTGAAAAAGATATTCGCCGCTTCGTCAATTTTTTTAAACACGCGAACCGTGATCCGGCGGCTGTTTTAGAAAATTTTTCAGACCTAGGTAATGATATCCTTCTATGGATAGCAAGTCATGACTTTGGTCGTGTCGCGGGCGGAATGCCTATCGAAGCTCAAGTATTTGAAGCTTGGTTTTATGCAATAACTGTTAAACGCGTGAGCGACGGTGGGCTAAAATGGCAACGCATTGTAAAGCGTTGCATTCAACTCTTCCCAGGAATTCGCAGCGCTTCGAGGACCGAGCAAAAGCGCATAGGTCTAGGTGTTTTAAATTCAGCCGTTACTAACCCAGAGCTGCATATGGATATCAAACGAACAGTTGAGCTGCAGGGTTGAAACACCAAAAGGTGAAGCAAAGGCGTGGGTGCCCGGGTCAAGCCCGGGCATGACGGCGGTGGGGGTGGGGAGCGGGGCGCTTACTGGTTCAGCGTCTCATAGAGATCATCCCAGTCGGGATTCATGCCGTGGATGAGGCGGACTTTCCATGCGCGCGGCCAGTGCTTCATGTTGCGCTCGCGTTGGATCGCGTGGCGGATGTCGTCGAACCATTCGTAATAAACGAGCCGCGTGAGCCCGTAGGTTTTCGTGAAGCCTTCGAGGAGCGCTTCGCGGTGCTGCCACGCACGATGCGACAGGCTGCTGGTGACGCCGAGATACAGCGTGCCGTTGCGCCTGTTCGACATGATGTAAACCCAGCCGCCCTTTCGCATTCACGAATGTTACTCAGTTCCATCCCCACCCACCACCGTCATGGCCGGGCTCGACCCGGCCACCCACGGCTTTCTTGTGGCGAGCGGGTTAAGGCGTGGGTACGCGGGACAAGCCCGCGCATGACGCAGGGGTTAGCTCGTTGGAAAAGCTCCCCCCGATCACACCCACAATCGTCATGGCCGGGCTCGACCCGGCCACCCACGGCTTTCTTGCGCGGCGTGGGTTAAGGCGTGGGTACGCGGGACAAGCCCGCGCATGACGCAGGGGGGAGCGGCGAGTGAGGAGCGACACTTTCAAAGCAATCCTCCCCGTCATGGCCGGGCTTGACCCGGCCACCCACGTCTTTCTTGCGGCGCGCGGGTTAAGGCGTGGGTACGCGGGACAAGCCCGCGCATGACGGCACGGTGGGTGACGCGGTGCGTCGAGGAGCCGAAAGCTCCGCCCTCGAAGCACATCCTCCCCCGTCATGGCCGGGCTTGACCCGGCCACCCACGTCTTTCTTGCGGCGCGCGGGTTAAGACGTGGGTACGCGGGACAAGCCCGCGCATGACGGCGGTGGTCGCGTGGCATCTAAAGAGCGCAACCCTCCTCCCCGTGGCCGCGAGAGCCCGCTAGCGCGCGCACTCCACCGGCATCCGTGTGTTGGTCCCTGCGATCAGGACGGTGCGGCACGGCACGCCGTTGATGATCTGGACCTCGTTCGGAGCGGCGTGAGGAAAGACCGAACCGGGGGTGCCGGTCAGCGGTGCTCCGGTCATCGGCTGCACGACGATGCTTCCGGTGACGCCCGGATCGAACGTGCCGGTGGCGACCGTTCCGGCGCATTCCACCGGCACCCGGGTGCCCTGGACGAGGACGGTGCGGCACGGCACGCCGTTGAACATCTGCACCTCGTTCGGGGCCGCGAGGGGGAATACCGAGCCGGGCGTGCCCTGAATGGGATTGGGCTGCGCCTGCGCGGCCGCGATGCCGCCGACGGACATCAGCCCGGCGCCGACCAGAATAGCGAAGGTTTTCATCACAAGCCTCCTCTCCGCAGACGGGAGAGCCGACATGCCCGGGCGCTGCGGGGCCGCCCCTGGCAGCACGCACTCCATCGAACGCACCGACGCCGGACGCCAGCACCCGCCGCCTGCCGATCGGCGCTGGGATCATGACCATCCGGCGATCCCCCATCATTGACTTTGCTCAACGCCGGATCGCTCAGGATTTCCCGTTTCGCGATTGCGCGGCGGCTACAAATCCGGCGACGAACTTTCGCAGCTGCTCTTCGGCCTTCGGATCGGCGAGCGTCCCGTCCGGGTTGAACGCGCTTTGCGCGCGCGACACCAGCATGCGTCCCTCCGACCAAATTCCGCGCCCAGGGTGCGCAAGCACCGGCAGCCAGGCGTTCTGGCTGAGGATGGTGCCGAAGCCGCCGGGCGACGCGCCCATCAGCGCCACCGGCTTGCCGCCGAAGACGCGCTTGATGTCGGCGGGCGGGCGCGACAGCCAGTCGATGGCGTTCTTGAACACGCCGGGAATCGAATTGTTGTATTCGGGCGTGACGAGAAGGAGGCCGTCGGCGGCGGCGATCGCGTCCTTGAGCATCGTCACCGGCTCGGGGATGCCCGTCGGCGGCCTCGAGGTCGCCGTCGTAGAGCGGAATATCGCGGATCGAGCCGACGCTCAGCTCGTGACCCTCCGGCATCACCGCGACGGCAGCGCGCAGCAGCGCCGTGTTGAACGAGCCCTGGCGCAGGCTTCCCGACAATCCGATCAGATGTGTCACGTGATACCTCGCTCCGTCCCTGTCGTTGACGAGGAAACACGAAGAGGGCCGTGCGGGTCAATGGCGTTCGGAGCCGGCGCCGGCGACGCCTTTGCGCATTGGCCCCCTCCTCACAGACAAGATCAGTAAAGACGACGGGGCACCCAACGCACCAACGGCCGTAACGTAATGATAAGAATTTTGACGGATTTCCGGAATTTACTACTAAAGAAATCTGTTTTTTTGCTGGGCCATGCTATTTTTCTCCCACCGCAGGATCATTTGGCTTCGGCCCGGGAGAGATTATGAGTTCGTCTGGTAACATCACATCAGCGCTCGATGCGCTATTTTCATCGACGCGGGTCATCGAGCGACGTGACTTCCTGGCCGGAGGCGCAGCGGTTCTAGGCGCGGCGCTGGTCGGCGGGTGTGCCTCGTCTGCGCACGCGCAAGCGGCAGCAACGGCCCCGGCGCTTACACCCGATCAGAGACCGCGAGTTCATGAGCCAGGCGATCAAGCTGATGCGGCAAGCCGGCGTGATCGACAAGACCGGCGGACCCTTCGGCGCTGTTATTGTCCGTGACGGACAAGTGCTTGCCGCGAGCGGCAACAGTGTTCTTCGCGACAACGACCCCTCGGCGCACGCTGAAGTGAACGCCATCAGGATGGCCTGCAAGAAGGTCGGGGCCCCCAACATCAAGGGCGCCACCATGTTCACGAGCTGTGAATGCTGCCCGATGTGCTATGCAACGGCTTATTGGGCCCGCGTCGACCGGATTTATTACGCAGCCGCATGGACCGATTACGCGGATCTGTTCGACGATTCCAACATCAGCGAAGACATGAAGCGGCCTTACGCCGACCGCACGGTCAAGATTAGCCAGATGATGCAGGAAGACGCTCAAAAAGTTTGGCAGGAATATCGCGATCTGCCGACCAAGACACGCTACTGAGCGGATAATCCAGATATCAGTCCTGATGCGGATCAGGGCTGATATCGGCCGCCTTCGGAAACTGCCAATCGGAATAGCGAGCTCCGTCAGCATCGCGTGTATAGGCAGCGCCCCGTGTCGGCCACCCCTTCACTTCACGGGCGCCGCCTCGTAGAGAATCATGGTCTCGCTGAGACCTTTCAGCATGTGCGCGCCCCTGTCCTCGAACCGCAGGTTCGATCCTGCCACGAGATCGCGGACGGTGCGGGACACCAGGACCCTCCCGCTCTCGGCCAGCGCTGCGATCCGGGCCGCGATATTGACCGCGATGCCGCCGATATCCTCGCCCTTGATCTCGACTTCACCGGTGTGAACGCCGCAGCGGATCTCGAGCCCGAGCGCGGGCATGGCCTCGGCGATCTCAGCCGCGCATCGCACGGCGCGGGCCGGGCCGTCGAAAGTCGCGAGAAACCCGTCGCCGAGGGTCTTGATCTCGCGCCCGCGGAACCGGTCGATCTCGCGCCTGACGACTTCGTCGTGAGCGGCCAGGAGAGCGCGCCAGCGGTGGTCCCCGATTTCGGCGGCGCGGCGGGTGGAATCGACGAGGTCGGTGAACAATACCGTTGCCAGCACCCGGTCCGGCTCGGTCTCGCCGCGGGTGCCGGTGAGGAATTCTTCGATTTCATCGGCCGGCCGATCGACATCGCCCGCCCACATCACATGATCGATGCCGGGCAATTCGACGTATCGGGCTCCCGGTATGTGCGCCGCCAGATAGCGGCCGCCCTCCACGTTCACCCGCGTGTCCCCCGATCGATGAAGGACGAGCGTCGGAACGCGGATGGCCGGAAGAATGTGGCGGACGTCGATCTGGCTGTTCATGCGCATCAGCATGATCACCGCCGAAGGGCTGGCGCCCAGCCGCTCGAAGCGGGCCCACCATTGCCGGAAGCGCTCGTCCGCGACCTTGCTCGGCGCGAAGGCGCTGAGGCTCGCACCGGTCCCCCAGGAGGCATCGATCTTGGCCAGGAAGTTTTCGAACCGGTCCGGCGACAGCACCCAGGTGTGGAAATGGGCATAGGTGCCATAGAGAATGAGGGCCTGAATCCGCTCGGGGTAGGTCGCGGCGAACAGCATGCTCATCGCGCCCCCTTCGGAGATCCCGAGCAAAGCCGCCCGGGAGCTTCCGACCGCATCCATGACGGCCCGCACATCGTCCATCCGCTCTTCCAGCGTGGGCAAGGTCCCGAGCCGGTCCGACAGACCGGTTCCGCGCTTGTCGAACAGGATGAGGCGGCTGAACGCGCTCAGGCGAGACAGGAAATGGACCAGCGTGGGCTCGTCCCAATAATGGTCGAGGTTCGAGATGAATCCGGGCACGAAAACCAGATCCAGCGGTCCCTTGCCGACGACCTGATAGGCTATGCGGAGATCGCCGCTCTTGGCGTAATGCGTCTCGACCACCATGGGAGATCCGCCAATTCGAACTAATGTTCAGTTCCGCGCTGGCCCGCCCGACCTTCCTCCGTCCGGCAGGCAACCGAACGGTCCGCCTCCCCCGCGACCGTGTCAACCGGGATCGGCCAAGGGCCGGGCCTTGATCGTCAGGGAAGCGTCGCACGGGCCTCTATGACGAGGTCGGTCAGATCCTGGCCGCCGGCGATGAAGTTGTAATCGTAGATCCCACTGCCGGCGGCGCTGACCACGCCGACCACGCGCCTGTCTCCCGCGAACCTTGCAAAAACCGGGCTGCCGGACATGCCGGGGACGAAATCCCCGGTGCCGGTGAAAAGCGTCCGTCCGCCCCCCAGGTCGAAATCGTCCTCGTCGAGAGAGAAATCCGTCTGGAAAGTGGGATTGTTGCCGGCGCCCTTGTCGGGCGCATAGGCGATGTTGGACCAGATTGTCACGTCGTCGTCCCAGCTCGAATCGTAGGTTTGAGCCCCTAGGAACCCGAGGGTGTCGCCGAGGCGGGCGTTGAGAACGAGGACGCAGTAATCGCTGTCGGAATTGTCGTAGTCCACATCGCCGATCTCTTCATAGGCGAACCCGTCCGTCACCCCCGCCGATGCAAAGGACACGCCGTTGCGGACAAAGGACACGGAGGCCGACCTAAGCCCCCAATCGATGACATGGCTCGCGGTCAGCACATGACGTGCGCCGATGAGAACGCCGGAGCCTCCGCGCGTCCCCGAAGCGACCTTGCACACACAGCGCCACGGATAGGTGATATCCGTGTAGTTGCGGCGGCCGTCCGGATCGAAGATGCCGGAGAGCGGCTTCAGATCGTGCTTTCCGAGGCGGACCCGCGGTTCAGGCGATTCGGGCATCAGTTCCGGGCGGTCGCTCGTCTCGGCGGCGTGTGGGGGGAGCCAACCGGGCGCATCGCGCCCCGCGCCGCGGGGGCGCCCGCGTTCCACGGTGCGGACGGCAAACCTCTCCGGCTCGCGCGCCGCCTCCATCATCGCCGCGAAAACCCGGCCGGCCTCTCCGGAATCGGCAGGTTTGCCATGGTCAACCCGATCATCCGATTTGCCCATAGACCTCTCCCCTGGCGGCCCGCCGCGGCACGAGACCGGCGGAGGGTGCGTGGGCCAGTTTGTCCGGAGGGCGTCGAGGGCGCCATCTACGAGTTCGGGCTAACGCTTTCGGCGGATGAGCGCCCCCCACCGAGGAGGCAAACCGCCGCACTTTCCGCAAGGTCGCCCGGACAATCCCGCGGTTCGCCCGCCCCCCTTTGACAAGACCGCATTGATCCTAATCAATGCGATTATGCCGAGGGCCTGCATAAGGACCCCTATCTTCGAGAAAAAGAGAACGCCACGATGGTCTCGCAGCTGACAAGAAATGAGAGACAACTCGCTCTCACCATTCTGGGCGCCCTCGGCCTCTGCGGCCTTGCGATGGCCGCCATGGGCCGCGACGACCTCATCGGCGGGCACGGCGCGTTCATTCTCCTTGCCAGCCTCGGGCTGGGTTTTCTCGTGATCTCTAGCTTCTATGACCCCGAGCCCAGCCCGGAACGCCTCGCGCATTACTACGACGATCCGAGCAAGGTCGGGATCATCCTGTCGATGATCTGGGCGGTGTTCGGCCTCTTCGTCGGAGATTGGGTCGCGTGGCTGCTGGTCTATCCCGATATGACATTCGACGGCGGCTGGGCGAGCTTCGGCCGGCTGCGCCCCATCCACACCACTGCGGTCATCTTCGGCTTCGGCGGGAACGCGCTCATCGCGACGTCCTTCCACGTCCTGCAGCGCACCACGCGCGCCCGGCTTCCAGACCAGCTCAGCCCCTGGTTCGTCCTGCTCGGCTACAACCTGTTCTGCCTTCTGGCGGTGAGCGGTTATTCGATGGGGTTGACCCAGTCGAAGGAATACGCGGAACCGGAATGGTATGCGGATATCTGGCTGGTGATCGTGTGGGTGACGTATTTCGCCATCTACATCCGCACCCTGATGCGCCGCAAGGAGCCGCATATCTACGTCGCCAACTGGTATTACATGGCGTTCATCCTGGTCGTGGCGGTGCTGCACATCGTCAACAACATGGCGGTGCCGGTCTCGCTCGCTCACGCCAAGAGCTATTCGCTCTTCTCCGGCGTGCAGGATGCGATGACCCAGTGGTGGTACGGCCATAACGCGGTGGCGTTCTTCCTGACCGCCGGCTTCCTCGGCATGATGTATTATTATCTGCCCAAGAAGGCGGGACGGCCGATCTACTCGTACCGGATGTCCATCATCAGCTTCTGGGGCATCACCTTCATGTATATGTGGGCGGGCTCCCACCACCTGCACTACACGGCGCTGCCGCAATGGGTGCAGACCCTGGGCGTCACGTTCTCGGTGATGCTGCTCGTTCCCTCGTGGGCCTCCGCGGGGAACGCGCTGCTGACGCTCAACGGCGCATGGCACAAGGTGCGCGACGACGCATCGCTGCGCTTCATGATGGTGGCGGCGATCTTCTACGGACTGTCCACCTTTGAGGGGTCGTTCATGGCGATCCGGCCGGTGAACGCCCTGTCCCACTACACCGATTGGACGGTCGGCCACGTCCATGCCGGCGCCCTCGGATGGGTCGCGCTCATCACGTTCGGGTCGTTTTATTCGGTCGTGCCCTGGCTTTGGAAACGCGAGACGATGTATTCGGCGAGGCTCGTCGAGGTGCATTTCTGGCTCGCCCTGTCCGGCACCATCGTCTACGTCTTCGCCATGTGGAATTCGGGCATCATCCAGGGGTTGATGTGGCGGACCTACAACGACAGCGGCACGCTTGCCTACTCGTTCGTCGATTCCCTCGTCGCCATGCGCCCCTACTACATCGCACGCGCCATCGGCGGCCTGCTCTTCCTCATCGGCGCGGCCGTCGGTCTGTACAACATCTGGATGACCGCGCGCGGAGCCGTGGAGACGAGCCCCTCGGAATCGGATCGCCCGGTCACCGTGCCCGTCGCGGCTCGCGTCGAGGCAGGAGAGTAAGAGGATGTTCGGCCTCCATTACAAGCTTGAACGCAACACGGTTGGATTTGCGCTTGCGATCATCCTCGTTGCCGGCATCGGCGGCTTCGTGGAAATCGCCCCGCTCTTCACGGTCCACGAGACGGTCGAGGATGCGCCCAACATGCGGGTCTACACCCCGCTGGAACTGTCCGGCCGCAACATCTACATCCGCGAAGGTTGC
The DNA here is from genome assembly GCA_963837375.1 of uncultured Alphaproteobacteria bacterium. Classification (GTDB taxonomy): domain Bacteria; phylum Pseudomonadota; class Alphaproteobacteria; order Rhizobiales; family Beijerinckiaceae; genus Microvirga. The sequence goes on from CAWINL010000006.1 coordinate 46,187, forward strand.
TATGCGTGCCACTCGCAGATGATCCGCACCCTGCGCGACGAGGTGGAGCGCTACGGCCCCTATTCGTTGGCGGTGGAGTCGAAATACGACCACCCGATGCTGTGGGGCTCGAAGCGAACCGGTCCCGATATCGCGCGCCTCGGCGGCAAGTATTCGGATCAATGGCACGTGGCGCATCTGAACAATCCGCGCGATGTCGTGCCGGAATTGATCATGCCCTCCTATCGCTATCTCGGGCGCGCCGAGTTGAAGGCTGACGACCTCGGCCTGCATCTCAAGGCCCAGCGCGCCGTCGGCGTCCCCTACACGGATGAAATGATCGCCAACGCCACGGCCGATACCTTGGGCCAGGCAATGCCCGACACCCCGTTCTCGACCGGTGTGACCGCGCGCTACGGCGACAAAACCACGATCCGCGACTTCGACGGCGTCCCAGGGCGGGTGACCGAGATGGATGCGCTCGTCGCCTACCTGCAGATCCTTGGAAAGCTGACAGACGCGGCCTACCCGCCTGTCGCGAAAGCGGGGAACTAGCCATCATGGATATCGACCACAACACCACCATCGTGATCGCGAAGTCTTTCGGGCTCTTCTACCTCATCGCGCTGTCGATCGGCGTCTTGATCTATGTGTATTGGCCGTCGAACAGAAAGCGTTTCGACAAGGCCGCCGAGAACGTCATTCATGACGAGGATACGCCATGGCAGTAGGCGAACGCGACCCTCATACCGGTCATATGACGACCGGGCATGAATGGAACGGGATTACCGAGCTGAATACGCCGGTGCCGCGTCCGGTCTATTTCTTTCTCATCGCCACTTTCGCGTTCGCGCTCATCTACTGGGTGCTGATGCCGGCATGGCCCCTCTGGTCCACCTACACCAAGGGTTTGCTCGGCTCGAGCGACCGAACGAACGTTACGCAGAGCCTGCAGCAGGCCTCGGTCGCGCGAGAGGTCTGGACCAAGAAGATCGAGTCCGGCGATTACGCCGCGATCCAGGCCGATCCCGCGCTGATGCAATCCGTTCGCGAATCCGGCCGCACATTGTTCACCGACAATTGCGCGGTCTGCCATGGCGGCAAGGCGACCGGCGGCCCGGGTTATCCGCAACTCACCGGCGCATCGTGGATCTGGGGCGGAACGCCCGAGACGGTGGCCGAAACGCTCCGCGTCGGCATCAATTCGGGACATGCCGAGGCTCGCACGTCCCAGATGCTCGCCTTTGGCCGCGACCAGATGCTGCAGCGCGCGGATGTGGAGAACGTGACGACCTACGTGCAGTCGCTCTCCCAGCCCGCCCTCGCGACGCCGGCCAACGAAAAGGCGCTGGCGGCCGGAAAGGAAGCGTACATCACCAACTGCGTGTCCTGCCACGGCGAGAACGGCAAGGGTAACGCGGAACTCGGCGCGCCCGATCTGACCGACCAGTTCTGGATCTACGGCGGCGACCGGCAATCCATCTTCACGTCCATCTTCAACGGGCGGCAGGGCTTCATGCCGAGTTGGGAAGGCCGACTTTCCCCGCTCGAGCGCAAGATTCTCGCGCTCTATGTCGTCGACCTCGGAGCCTCGCGGAAATGAGCGTCGACGCAACCCAATCCCGATCCAACACCAGACGCATGGTCTGGCTGGGCGTCGTCGCGGGCGTGCTGCTCTTGGTCATGGCCAATGCGCATCTCGTCTACGTTGCCTTCACCTCCGAGCCTGGCTGTGTTCCTCACACGAAACAGATCGGCGTGGAGAATGGCGCTTCCGCATCTTTCAGAGCTGCGAAGTCCGCGTGCTGAACGCGCGATTCGAAGAATAACGAGGCAACGCATGATCAAGATCCCCGAAACCGTCCCGCCGCTGCCCCGGGCCGTGGACCTGAATCGCCATCTGCAACCTGCCGCCGCGTTTGAATGGCTCTCTGCCGGCTGGCGGGATTTCAAGACAGGCTCGGCCATCAGCCTCGCCTATGGCATCGGCGTGTTCCTGATCTCGCTCGCGGTCGTCTACGGTCTGTTCGCGATGGGCTGGGACTACATCCTGTTGCCGGCGCTCGCGGGCTTCATGGTCGTCGGCCCCCTGCTGGCCGTCGGGCTCTACGAGAAGAGCCGCAGGCTTGCCCATGAGGGCTCGGGACGACCGCGCGACACGCTGGCGTCCGAGGCGCGCTCGGGCGGCCAGATCCTCTTCATCGGCGTCATTCTCAGCCTGCTCATGCTGACCTGGATGCGGGCCGCTGTGATCGTCTACGCATTGTTCTTCGGCCTGCGTCCCTTCCCGGGCCTCGACCATATCGCCGCGATGCTCTTCACGACCCCGATCGGTTTGTCGATGCTTGTTGTCGGCAGCGCCATCGGCGGGTTGTTCGCAGCCTTCTCGTTTGCCATCAGCGTGTTCTCGATTCCGATGCTGCTCGACAAGAGGGTCGACGCGTTCACGGCCATGGGCACCAGCATGGCGCTGGTCTGGAACAACCTTCCGGTGATGCTGACCTGGGGCGCCATTGTCCTGGGGCTGTTTCTCCTCTGCCTCGTGACAGGTCTCCTCGGATTGATCGTGGTGTTCCCTGTGCTGGGTCATGCGACCTGGCATGCCTATCGGGCCATCGCACAGTAACAGGAATGGATTGACTCATGAGTTGTTGCACGCTGGGCGCTGGTCTGCCCGCAGAGAGCGACAACCTTGCGCTTGACGAGGAAGTGCGGCTTGCCAGCCGCCTGATCGGCCGCGACACCTATCAAACCGACCTCTCTGTCCCCGATATTCATTGCGGCGCGTGCATCCAGACCATCGAGAAGGCGCTTTCCCGCCTCGAAGGCGTGGAGCAGGCGCGGGTCAACCTGTCGACCAAGCGCGTCTCGATCCGCTGGCGCGACGCGACGCAGCCTCCCGCGCTCATCGAGACCCTGCGAGGTCTCGGCTACAAATGCCATCTCGACGATCCGGATCTCGAGAAGAAAGACGGCACATCGTCCGAATTGCTGCGCGCGCTCGCCGTGTCGGGCTTTGCTTCGAGCAACATCATGCTGCTCTCGGTCTCGATCTGGTCGGGAGCCGATTCCGAGACGCGCGATCTGTTCCATTGGCTCTCGGCATTCATCGCACTTCCCGCCCTCGCCTATTCGGGTCGCGTGTTCTTTCGCTCAGCCTGGGAAAGCCTGAGGCACGGGCGCACCAACATGGACGTGCCGATCTCGATCGGCGTGCTGCTTGCCTTCGGCATGAGCCTCTACGACACCGTGCATCACGGTCATCACGCCTATTTCGACGCGTCGATCTCCCTGTTGTTCTTCCTCCTCATCGGCCGCACGCTCGATCACATGATGCGCGAAAAAGCGCGCGTGGCAGTGAAAGGCCTGGCCCGGCTCTCCGCTCGCGGGGCGCTCGTCGTGCAGGACGACGGCTCGCGACTTTATCTGCCCGTGGCCGAGATCCAACCCGACATGACGATCTGGCTTTCCGCCGGCGAGCGGGTTCCCGTCGATGCGCGCGTGGAAGAGGGCTCTTCTGACATCGATGTGTCGCTCGTGTCGGGTGAAGGCGCCCCTCAGGCGGTATCGACCGGTTCGGTTCTTCAGGCCGGCACCCTCAACCTCACCGGCCCTCTCACCATCACGGCGCTTGCCGCGGCCAAGGATTCGTTTCTCGCCGAAATGGTGAGGCTGATGGAGGCAGCGGAATCCGGTCGCATGGGCTATCGCCGCGTCGCCGACCGGGCCGCTTCGCTCTACGCCCCCGTGGTTCATCTTGCGGGATTTCTAAGCTTCGTCGGCTGGATGATCGCGACCGGCGACGTTCATCGCGCCGTCACCATCGCGGTGGCGGTGCTGATCATCACCTGTCCCTGCGCGCTCGGACTCGCGGTTCCGATGGTTCAGGTCGTCGCGGCCCGCCGCCTGTTCGAAAACGGCATCATGGTGAAGGACGGGTCGGCGATGGAGCGTCTCGCGGAAATCGACGCGGTTGTATTCGACAAGACCGGCACCCTGACATCGGGGCACGCCACGCTCGCCAATAGCCATGAAATTGACCCCGGCTACCTCGCCATCGCCGCTGCCATGGCCACCCGCTCGCGCCATCCCTACTCCCGGGCGCTGGCTGCCGCCTGCGACACGCCGGTCCCCATCAGGCGGATCGACGAATTGCCGGGGCTTGGCGTCGAGGCGCTCGTCGGGGACGCGACCTATCGGCTCGGCCGTCGGGAATGGGCCGTGAGCGAGTCCGATCAAGACGCCATTCGTGACAATCTCGGCACGGTGTTGTCGAAAGACGGCGCGCTTCTGGCTGCCTTCAGGTTCGACGACACCCTGAGAGCCGGCGCGCGCGAGGCGGTTGCGTCGCTGAGAGAGCTGGGCCTGCCGATGGAAATCGTATCGGGCGACAGATACGCCGCCGTGGAACGCACCGCGGCGGACCTGCGCATTTCCGATCTGCGCGCAGGCGTGCTGCCCGGCGACAAGACGCGGCGCGTCGCCGAATTGACCCAGGCCGGGCGACGGGTGCTGATGGTCGGCGACGGCCTCAACGATGCGCCGGCGCTTACCGCCGCCCACGCGTCGATGGCGCCGGGGAGTGCCGCCGATATCGGCCGCAATGCCGCCGATTTCGTCTTCCTGCGTGACGGGCTCGAGGCCGTTCCCCTGGCGATCGGCATTTCGCGGCAGGCCCGTCTGCTCGTGCGGCAGAATTTCGGACTGGCGATCGCCTACAACGCGGTGGCGCTGCCGGTGGCCATTCTTGGCTATGTCACGCCGCTGGTCGCGGCCTTCGCCATGTCGCTGTCATCGATCCTTGTCGTGGCGAATGCCCTCCGCCTGAAAGGCGACACGAAGCGGGCGCATGATTCGCGGCGGAACATCGCCGGGGTCATGACCATCGCGTCGGAGGGAAACGCATGACCGATTATTTCTATCTCATTCCGATCGCCATCGCGCTCGGCGCCATCGCGCTGGCGAGCTTCATGTGGTCGCTCAAGAGCGGTCAATACGACGATCTCGCGGGTGCTGCCGTTCGCATCACCCTCGATGACGACGACGTGCCGCAGAAACCCGACAATCTCTGAACTTTTGCCTTCGCCCTTTGGCGTCGTCCAGCGCTTCTAGCGTCTTGCGCCCGTGGCCCTCGGCCCCGTGAGAATGCTCCAATAGGCCAGCGCGAACCCGACGAACGCCAGAGCCCAGGCAAGACCCGCCACATGGAGCAGCCAACCGCTCCACATCGGCTCGAGCGATGCGCAGATCCGCGCCAGCGCCCCCACGATCACCATCAGGTACAGGACCTGGGTCACGCCGCTCGCAGTCATTGCACGTCCCGTGTGACCGAGGCTGGCGCGGGACATGATGGCGAGCGTCATGAGGCCCATGGCGCCGCCAGTCCAGGCGTGGATGCCGGCACTGGCTGGAATGACCCCCATCGAGGCGAGCCCCACCAGCAGGAAGCCCAGCGGCACGAATGCGTAGGCGGCATGGAGCACCAGGACCAGACGATCGGCGCCCGTTCGGTACCCGGCCCAGCGCGCCAGCCTGCCCGCCTGCAACAAGGCCGCGAGGACCAGCAGGGCGCCGGAAGCAGGCGTCTCGGGAAACGCAATCCACACCAGCAATGCGGCGCCCGCGCCGGCGAGCGCGATCTGGTCGAACATTCCGAACGGCGCTGGCAGGCGTCCGGGATTTTCGCGGACGAGCCAGTTGCGTGTGAAGCTGGGGATCACGCGTCCGCCGATCGTCATGATGAGCATGACGACGGCGGCGACGGCGAGGCGGATGCTGTGATCGGCGCCGCCGAAAGAGTGAGCCTCGACGTGAAAGGCGACGTTCCCGATCAAAAGCGCGCCCAGCAGGACGAGGATCTTCAGGTTGCGCCAATTCTTGCCCGCAACGATCTCGCGCGCCGCGGCGAGCCAGACGATCAGAAGAAACGAAATATCCGCGACGGCAGCGTATCCCCACCCTGTCCACGCGGAACTCGTCACAGCCACGCGCCCGAGCAACCATAGCAAGACCAGCACCAGCAGCGGGAGCCCCTGAATGGGAAGACGCCCGGTCCAGTTGGGAATGGTGGTCAGCAGAAATCCCGTGATCACCGCCGCGAGGTAGCCGTAGAGCATTTCGTGAATGTGCCAATCCCGGGCCGCGAAGGCCGTCGGCAGCGTGATGTCGCCGAAATAGATCGGCACCCACACCAGAATGGCGAGTCCCGCATAGAGCGAGCCCAGCAGAAAGAACGGACGGAATCCATACGACAGAAGGGCGGGACCGTCATAGTCGCGCAGGCGAGGGATAGGGGCCATGCTCGGTATCCTTGCGCCAGAATTCCATCGAAACGAAACATGCGTCGGCGCGACCTGAGCCGCGCCGACGCTATCCTGCAATACTTACTTTATTTGGCGGCGGTTTTCTGTGTTTCCATCGTCTCGAAGAGGGTTGCAAATGCCTGCTTCGCCTTGCCGGGATGCGTCGCCGCCTTGGCTTGGTCGGTGTTGGTCGGCTCGCCGACGACGATCATGCCGACCATTCCCATTCCATAGTGAGGCTTGCAACGATAGCCGTAGACGCCTGCCTTATCGACTGTGATCGTGATGTCCTCGTTCATCTTTCCAACGAATGCCTGCGCGCCTTCGGGAAGCATCGCTGGAACGCTCTCGACATTGTGCCCCTTGTCGGAAGCCAGGAACTTGATGGTATCGCCGGGCTCGGCCTTCACGAAGGCTGGTTCGAACACCATCACGCCGCCGGCACCTTTGTTGAGCATCTTGACTTCGATCTCGGCGGCGCTGGCCGCTCCTGCGAGAGCGAGGACTGCTGCGAATGCTCCCAGGGCAATGATCTTGCGCATGATGTATCTCCTTATTGCGAATGCCTGAATGAGCCCGAAAGCTCGTGGCAGTGTCATAGGAGCCCTTGGATGCGGCCTGTTTGTTGCAGCGCAAACAAGTTTTCAGTTCCGAGGTTGCAGAGCGACTAAGGCAGCGCCTGTTTGCACTGGAGCAAATCCGCAGGCCGCCGGAATGTCTACAAACTCCCTATCCGATGACGGACCATACCGATCCGCCAGACGGTCCCACAAAGGTGAGTGTGATGAAAACTCTGATGACCTCGGGACGTCGGCCGCTTCTCGCGACCGCTGCTGCCCTTGCCCTTGGTACGGCGGTCCTGCTTCCGGTCGATCTGGCGGCGCGCGACAAGGTCGCGGCGGCCTCGACCGGCCATGTCCATTCCCAGGCGACGGACGGGATCCCCGGCGCGCCGATCGATATCGCGCGTGATCCGACCGACCTTCCCGGCCCCATCGAAGCGCGCGGCCCGCGGCGGATCAAGGTGAATCTCGAAACCGTCGAAGTGACGGGCCAGCTCGCCGACGGCGCGACCTATCATTACTGGACCTTCAACAAGAAGGTGCCGGGCCCCTTCGTCCGGGTGAAGGTCGGCGACACCGTCGAGGTGAGCCTCAAGAACCACGACGACAGCATGTTGATGCACAATGTCGACTTCCATGCGGTCACCGGTCCGGGCGGCGGCGCGAAGGCGACGGAGGCGGCGCCGGGCGAGAGCCGCGGCTTTGAATTCAAGGCGCTCAATCCCGGCCTCTACGTCTATCATTGCGCAACGCCGATGGTCGCGCAGCACATCGCCAACGGCATGTACGGCCTGATCCTGGTCGAGCCGGAAGGCGGCCTGCCGAAGGTCGACCGCGAGTTCTACGTGATGCAGGGCGAGATCTACACCGAGAAGCCGATCGGCACGCCAGGGGCACCTGGAGGAGAGCTACGACAAGCTCATGAACGAGCGTCCGGAATACTTCGTGTTCAACGGCACCACCGACAGCCTGAAGAAGGCTCCCCTCAAGGCGAAGGTCGGCGAGACCGTGCGCATGTATTTCGGCGTCGGCGGACCGAACTTCACCTCGTCGTTTCACGTCATCGGGGAGATTTTCGACAAGGTCTATCCCATGGGCTCGCTGACCGCGCCAGCCGCTCAACGACGTCCAGACCGTCACGACTCCTCCGGGTGGCGCCATCGTGGTGGATCTCAAGCTCGACGTGCCGGGCAACTATATCCTGGTCGATCATGCGTTGAGCCGCGTCGAGAAGGGGCTTGCGGGCGTCCTCGCGGTCGAGGGCCCGGATAATCCCGAAATCTTCAAGGACTTCGACCCGAAGCGCTCGGCGAGCGCCCTCGGTCACTAGGTTTCGGACACGACCCTGAGGAGAGCCCGGCATGACCGGGCTTTTCTTGTCCGGATCGCCCTCGGGCGCGATGCGAGAAGGCGCATTCACACCCCGCCCCCATCCATGTAGAAGGAGGGCGGGAGTTCACGTAATGTCTCATGTCGACCGGTCTTTGATCACCAACCTTCCGTTGTTCGCCGGCTTGTCGCCGGAGGACCTCGACGACATGCTGCGCGAGGCCCAATCGATCCGCTACACGAAAGGATCGAGCGTCTTTCAGCAGGACGAGGACGCTCATTCGTTCTTCGTTCTCCTGCACGGGCATCTCCGGGTCATGAAGCTCACGCCGGACGGCCAGCAGGTGGTCGTTCGCTTCGTCGTGCCCGGCGAAATGTTCGGGATCGCCATGGCGATGGGACGCACGACCTACCCGGCCACCGCGCTCGCGGTCGTCGACAGCATCGCGCTCGTCTGGCCGTCGGCGATCTGGCCACGGCTGGTGGCAAAACACCCGAACCTCGCGGTCAATACGCTCCAAACGGTCGGAAGCCGGTTGCAGGACGCCCATACGCGGGTGGTCGAGATGTCCACCGAACAGGTGGAAAGGCGTGTGGCCCACGCCCTGCTGCGCCTTGCCCAACAGGCTGGGCGCAAGGTCGAAGAAGGCATTCAGATCGATTTTCCCATCTCGCGGCAGGACGTCGCCGAGATGACGGGCACCACCCTTCACACGGTCAGCCGCATCCTGAGCGCGTGGGAAGAGCAGGGTTTCGTGGAAGGCGGCCGGCAGAGGATCATGATCCGCGAGCCGCACAAGCTTCTCCTCATCGCCGAAGGCGCGCAGAACTAGGCCGTGGCAGCGGCCCTCGATGCGGCATTGAACCCTCGGGACGATCCCCTATGATCATATTCAGCGAGTCAGCAGGAGAATTGTGATGCGCGTTGCCCTCATTGCCTCCCTCATCGTCGCCGCCGGAACGGGATATGCCCACGCTCAGGATGCGGCCGCGGGAGAGAAGACCTTCGCCCAGTGCAGGGCCTGCCACCAAATCGGCGAGACCGCCAAGAACGCCGTAGGACCCGTGTTGAATGGTCTTTTCGGTCGCCCGGCCGGCACTGTGGAAGGCTACAATTATTCACCGGCCAACAAGAATTCCGGCATCACGTGGGACGAGGCGGTCTTTGCCGAATACATCAAGGACCCCAAGGCCAAGATCCCCGGCACCAAGATGATCTATGCGGGCATCAAGGATGAAAAACGCGTCACTGACCTCATCGCATTCCTGAAGCAATACGACGCGACCGGCAAGAAGATGTGAATGACGGAAACGCCTGTCCATCGCGAACTGACACTGATCCAAAGCTCGGCGCTTCCGTTCGGGTCCGAAACCTGAAAGGAAGCGCGGCGAGCACGGCCATGTGACGGACACAAGTCTGCTCGCCCGATGCGAACAGGACGAGGGAAGTCCGGTGCCGCACGTCTCCTCAAGCGCCATCCTGCGGATCGATTACGAACGCGGCACCCGTATCTTGCGCGTCACGTTCCGCGAAACGGGAAGCTATGTATATTTCGACGTTCCTCGCGCGCTCTACGAGGAATTTCTCGATGCGCCGTCGAAAGGCGAGTTCTTCAACGAACGCATTCGCGACCGATACGCGGCGGAGAAACGGGATTGACGTTTACAGCGTCAGCGCGACGCCGGCGGAGCCGGTTCCCCGAGCGAGAGCATCAGCCGGTTGGCCCAGTTGAAAAAGGCCGAACCATTGATCACGTCCACGATCTCGCGGTCATCGAGGCCCGCCTCCCGCAACGCGTCTATCTCATCCTCGCCGAATGCGACGGGAGTCTTCGTCAAGGCAACCGAGGCCGCAACGATTGCATCCCAGCGCTCGTCGATCTGCGCACCGATGCCCTCGTCGAGAAGCCGCTGGACCTCGTCGTGCCGCTTTGAGAACTGCGTCGCGAAGCGCGCGTGAACCGACGCGCAAAAAATGCAGCCATTGTAGCGAGAGGTGGCAGCCGCCGACAATTCGCGCTCGGCGCGCGGCAGGCCGGATTTCGTGTTGTAGAAAATATCCTTGTCGGTCTTGGTCCTGAACTGAAGGATGTCCGGATCCCGCGCCAGCAGCATGAAATAGTCCGATTTCGACCGCGACGCATCGACCAGGCCGGCCCAATGACGGTCGGTCAGTTGTTCGGCGGGAAACGGTTCGAGCCAAGGCAGCCAACCGAGATCGTCCTGGGTGAAAGTCGCCGGCTCCACGTTGTCCGGATGCGCGATGGTGGTCGTCATGATGATGCTTGATCCTTGCGTCGGGGCGGTGCGGCGGCGGGACTAGAGAGAGCCGCCCGAAGCCAGTGCGGCCGCCAGCGACGAGACATCCGCCTCGCGGAGGGCAACGTTCTTCGCCAATGCGCGAAGCCCGGCGATCACGCGGATCTGGAACGCGAGAAACGACACCAGCTGCGACAGGGTCACGATGCCGTCTGTCGACCATCCTGCATCGAGCAGGCGCTGCAGCGCGGCGGGGCTTGCGTCGCGTGGATGAAACACCAGCAGATGCGCGTGTTCGAACGCGCGCGGCGAGCCGGGGTCCGAGAACTTTGTGCGCGCCATCCGACGTCCGGTAGGTTGCACCGGCGCTGTCCTCGGAACTCAACGGTCCGGTAGGGAACCTGCCATAGGGCCCCTCGCCTGTTCCGAGCGCGATCTCGTCATCGATGGCTGCGAGATAATCTGTCCCGGCAAGTGGACGCAGATGCGCGGCGTAAAAGCGCGAGACTTCCTGCTGGCGATGGAGACCTGCGACGAATGTTGCGACCGCAAAGCGTTCTTCCAACGTGATGTCGCGCGGGTCGTCCGGCTCGAAGAGCGCGCCGTAGCTCTTTTGCGCGTTGTCCCGCGCTTCCGGACGCAAGGAGCGCACCGCGTCCAGGTGTGAGCCCGGTGCGATGCCCACGAGTTCGTCGATAATGTCGCGTCTCTGCGTCGTCATGGCCTTTTCGATTCCCGTCGTTTTTCCGGCGTGGTCGGCAGCCGTCGCGGGACGTCTTCGCCACGCCGAACGCTTCCGGTCCGTCGGATTTTTCGTGACGCATTCTCGCGGATTGGTCGCGGCGAAACAACCGGAACGTTCTTTTTTTCGAACGCCCCGTTCGGGCATAATCTTCCTCCGATCGTCAGTCGCGGAGAACTCCCTCCCGAATGCAAGCAAGCGCGGCGCCAGACGAGCCGCGCATGTCGAATCGCCGATCTTTTTAAAGATCGATGCGGCGCTCACCCGCGGCCCCGGTGACCGGTCGGAACAGGTCGCGCAAGCGTGGAGATAGCGCGATCCGGTTTCTCCCGTCGCGCTTGGGGACGTTCACGTCGATGGGACGGGACAGTGTCCTGAAAATATTTCGCAAGCTGTAAGTTGTTACCTGATCGTTGGGATGGATCTGATGGATCGCCTCCCTTCCTGGCCGAAGATTCTCCTTGATTGGCGCGTTTGATGATCGTCGACGCGCAGGAGACGATGCATGAGAGCGATGAGAGCGGCATTGATCCTGTTGCCCATCGTCTCGGCGCCGGAAGCCTTGGCCCAAGGCCGGCCGGCCTCGCCGGCGATGAGCTGTCTCGCGGCGAACCGATATGTGAGCGCCGCGGGCGCGCTCGTGCTGAGCACCGGAACCTACACCTATGACCGCTTCGTCAGCAGCGGGAGGTTTTGCGCGGCGGGGGAAACCATCGAGCCGGCCTGGGTGCCGACCGCCGATATCGAACAATGTTTCGTCGGATATCGCTGTCGCGGATTGGCGCAGCGCCAGTCGAGCCGGTGATGGCCTTGGCGTTGCGCTCTACAATGTGAAACGCCCGCGCCGTGGGCACATCAAAGGCCTCGGCGGGGCGTTCCGAGCGATACGCAACCTGCTCATCCACATCACATCGTAAAATCTCGGTTCACGAAATGGGCGAGACTCGTTTTCCCCCGTAGACGGGCGCACTAATCCGAAATTGCCGAACAGCCGCGCTTGTTGGCCCGCCTAGATGTGGATCGCGTGGCCGAGCGCCCCGAGCGCCGCCTCGAGAAACGCCTCGCTCTTGTGTCGGGTGCGCGTGAATCGTGCCGGCCACGTCCTCCAGCCGCGCGCCCATTTCGAGCGCCAGGCTGAAAGCCGAGGAAAGCTCGGCTATTCCCGCGCCCACGCCCTGGATGCCGAGCAGCAGATGGTTGTCGGCACGCGCCACCACGCGGATGAAGCCGGCCTCATTGCCCAAGGTCATGGCGCGGCCATTGGCCTGGAACGGAAACTGGCCGATCGTGACTTCGACGCCGGCCGCGCGCGCCTCCTCGGGCGACAGGCCCGCCGTGACGATTTCGGGATCGGTGAAGCAGACGGCCGGGATGCAGATCTTGTCCCAGGCGCGTTTCCGCCCGCCGACGATCTCCGCCACCATCTCGCCCTGCGCCATGGCGCGGTGGGCGAGCATCGGCTCCCCCGTCACATCGCCGATGGCGAAAACGCCGCGCATGGAAGTGCGGCACTGGTCGTCGATGCTGGATGAACGGGCCCATCCATCGTCAGGTCGATGTCTTCGAGCCCCCAGCCGGCCGGTCAGCGGGCGGCGACCGACCGTCACGAGGATCTTGTCGGCCGGCAGATGACTTCGCTTCCCCTCCGCTGTTTCGATCGCGAGACCGTCGCGCTTGAGCGCCTTCGCCTTCGCGCCGGTGAGCACCTCGACGCCAAGCTCGCGCAGACGCTTCGAGACCGGGCGGGTCAGCTCGGAATCGTATTGCGGCAGGATCCGGGATTGCGCCTCGACGACCGTCACGTTGGCGCCGAGCTTGGCGAACGCGGTGCCGAGTTCGAGCCCGATATAGCCGCCGCCGACCACGACGAGTTTATCCGGCACCTGCGTGAGCGCGAGCGCGCCGGTCGACGAGATGACCCGCTCGCCGAACGGCAGGAACGGCAACGTCACGGCCTCCGAGCCGGTCGCGATCACCACCTGTTCGGCCCGGACGACCTGCGCCCCGAGTTCGGTCGCGACCTCCACGGTCTTGCCGTCGCGAAAGGTCGCCCAGCCGACGAGCGACCTTGACGCCCGCCTTCTTGAGGAGGCCGCGTGACGCCGTTATTCAGGCGCCCGACGATGCCGTCCTTCCAGGCGATCGTTCTGGCCAGGTCGAGGATCGGGGTCTGCGCGGAGATTCCGAGCGGGCTGCTGCCCTGCGGCCATGTGCAGGACGGCCTCGAATTCCTCCGCCGCGTGGATCAGCGCCTTGGAGGGGATGCAGCCCACGTTGAGGCAGGTGCCGCCGGCCTTCTTCGCCTCGACGATCACCGTATCGATGCCGAGCTGGCCCGCGCGGATCGCGCAGGTATATCCGCCCGGCCCGGCGCCGATCACCAGAAGCTTGCAGGAAATCTCTTTCATGGGATCAGCTTTCGATGAACATCATGGCGGGCGTTTCGATCAGCGCCTTGATGCGTTGGATGAACACAGCCGCATCCCAGCCATCGATGACCCGGTGATCGAAGCTCGACGAGAGGTTCATCATCTTGCGCGGGATGAAGGTCGAGCCGTCCCAGACGGGCCGCACCATCATCTTGTTGACGCCGACGATCGCCACCTCGGGATGATTGATGATCGGCGTCGTCACGACGCCGCCCATGGCGCCGAGCGACGTGATGGTGATGGTCGAACCGCTGAGTTCCTCGCGGGTCGCGGTGCCGGCCTTCGCCGCCTCCGCGAGGCGGTTCAGTTCCGCGCCGATGCCCCAGAGATCGAGCGCTTCCGCGTGCCTGACCACCGGCACCATCAGGCCCGGTCGGGGTTTGCGCCGCGATGCCGATATGCACGCCCGCATGCTGATGGATGATCCCCGCCTCGTCGTCGAAATGCGCATTGAGGTTGGGCTGCTCCTCGATGGCGCGAACCATCGCGCGCATCAGGAACGGCAGGAACGACAGCTTCGGCTGGTCCTGTCGCTTGTCCGCGTTGAGCGCGGCGCGAAGATCCTCGACCGCCGTGACGTCGACCTCCTCCACGTAGGTGATGTGGGGAATCCGTGCGTTGGCCAGCGATCATCCGCTCGGCGATCCGGCGGCGCAATGCCCACGACCTTGATGTCCTCGACGGCGGTGCGCGCCTGCCGGACAGGCGCTCGCGCGCTCGCCGGACCCTTTGCGAACACCGCGTCGAGATCCTCATGGGTGATGCGGCCCGCAGGGCCCGTGCCCGCGACCTGACGCAGGTCGATGCCGGCCTCCCGCGCGCGAAGACGCACGGCCGGCGCGGCCAGCGGGCTTCTCGCCTTCGGGACGCGGAGCGCGGCACCGGTCGACGCGCGGGGCGGCGAGCGGCTTGGGGCGGAGCGGCGCGTTCGGCGGTTCGCGCCGGCGCGGAGCCGGTCGCGGAGGAGCGGCGGCGGGAGGCGTCTGCGGGCGCAGGCGCAGCTTTCGGCGCTTCGCGAGGTTGGAGCGGCGGCCTCACCCTCCCCCGCCACGTCGAGGCGCACGAGGTTCGGAGCCCACCGCGACCACGTCGCCCACTTCCGCGCCGAGCCACAGCACCTTGCCTTCGACCGGCGACGGAATTTCGACCGTCGCCTTGTCGGTCATGACCGCGCCGAGGATCGCGTCCTCGCGCACGAGATCGCCGACCTTCACGTGCCATTCGACGAGCTCGGCCTCGGCGACGCCTTCGCCCACGTCGGGAAGTCTGATTACATGCTCGGCCACATCACGGACTCCATCGCTTTCAGCAGCGCCTGACCGACGCGGGCAGGACCCGGGAAGTAATCCCATTCCTGCGCGTGCGGATAAGGCGTATCCCAACCCGCCACGCGGGTGACGGGCGCTTCGAGGTGATAGAAACAGGTTTCCTGCACCAGCGCTGAAAGCTCCCCGCCGAAGCCGGATGTGAGCGTCGCCTCGTGCACGATCACGCATCGGCCGGTCTTGCGCACCGAGGCTTCGATGGTCTCGATGTCGAGCGGAACGAGCGAGCGCAGATCGATGATCTCGGCATCGATGCCGGTCTCCGCCGCCGCGGCCTCCGCGACGTACACCATCGTGCCATAGGCCAGCACGGTCACGGCCGATCCGGCGCGTCGGATCGCGGCCTTGCCCAGCGGGATCGTGTAATGGCCGTCCGCCACCTCGCCGAGCTCGTGCTTCGACCAAGGCGTGACCGGGCGCTCGTGGTGGCCGTCGAAGGGTCCGTTATAGAGGCGCTTGGGTTCGAGGAAGATGACCGGATCGGGGTCCTCGATAGCGGAGATCAAGCAGACCTTTCGCGTCGCTGGGATTGGACGGCATCACGGTTTTCAGGCCGGCCACATGGGTAAACAGCGCCTCGGGGCTCTGGCTGTGCGTCTGGCCGCCGAAGATGCCGCCGCCGGTCGGCATCCGCACCACGAGCGGACAGGTGAATTGCCCGTTCGAGCGATAGCGCATGCGCGCCGCCTCGGAGACGATCTGGTCATAGGCCGGATACATGTAGTCGGCGAACTGGATTTCGACGCAGGGCCGCAAACCATAGGCCGCCATCCCGACGGCGGAGCCGACGATGCCGAGTTCGCTGATCGGCGCGTCGAAACAGCGGCTCTTGCCGTATTTCGCCTGCAGCCCTTGCGTGGCGCGAAACACGCCGCCGAAGAAACCCACATCCTCGCCGAACACCACGACGTTGTCGTCGCGCTCCATCATCACGTCCATCGCATCGCGGATGGCTTCGATCATCGTCTTGCGGGGCATCGTCAGAACTCCCGCCTGCTGGCGCTGCCGGCGCAGATGCGGCGGCATCTCGGCATAGACGCCCTCGAACATGTCGCGCGCCGACGGCCTGCCGCCCGCATGAAGCGTGCCGTATCGCTCGGCTTCCTTCTGGGCGCGCGATCACGGTGTCGAGCACTTCGGCCTCGGCCTGCTTGTGGCGCTCCTCGGACCACACGCCACGCAAGATCAGGTGGTTCTTGAGGCGGATGATCGGGTCGCCCAGCGGCCACGCATCGGATTCGGTCTTGGGACGGTAGGCGGAGGGATCGTCCGAACTCGAATGCGCGCCGACGCGGTAGGTCACGTATTCGATGACCGTGGCGCCGAGATTGCGCCTTGCGCGTTCGGCCGCCCATTGGGCGACCGCATGCACCGCGAGAAAATCGTTGCCGTCGACGCGCAAAGCCGGAAGCCCGAAGCCGAGACCGCGCGCCGCGAAGGTGCCCGACCCGCCGCGCGCGATGCCCTGGAAGGTCGAGATCGCCCATTGGTTGTTGACGATATTGAGGACGACCGGCGCCTTGTAGGTGGAGGCGAAGACGAGCGCCGCGTGAAAATCGGATTCGGCCGTCGAGCCGTCGCCGATCCACGCGGCGGCGATCTTGGTGTCGTTCTTGATCGCCGAGGCCATCGCCCAGCCGACGGCCTGGATGTACTGCGTCGCAAGGTTGCCGGAGATCGAGAAGAAGCCGTGATCCTTTGCCGAATAGAGCACCGGCAATTGCCGGCCCTTCAGCGGATCGCGCTCGTTGGAATAGATCTGGCACATCATGTCGACGAGCGGATAGGCCGACGCGATGAGCAGCCCGGCCTGGCGATAGGTCGGGAAAGTTCATGTCGCCCGGCAGCAGCGCGCGTTGGAACGCGCAGCTCACGCCCTCCTCGCCCATATGCTGCATGTAGAACGAGGTCTTGCCCTGGCGTTGCGCCATCTGCATGCGCGCATCGAAGGCCCGAAGGGTCATCATATCGCGAAGACCCTTCAGCAAGTTCCTCGTCGGTCAGGCTGCCGGCCCACGGACCCACCGCCTCCCCGTCCCGGTTGAGGACCCGGATGATCGAATAGGCGAGCTTGCGCATGGTGGCCGGATCGGCGTCCACCTCGGGCCGGTCCACCGACCCCGCTTCCGGAATGGGAACGTTCGAGAAATCCGGATGGCCGCCCGGCCGCACGGCGGGTTCGGGAACATGGAGAGCCAAGGGGGGATAATCGGTCATCGCGTCGTGGTCTCCCATTCGTTCGAGCCCGTAGAGACGGCAGTCGCCGGGGCGGCCGCGCGCGTTCCAGCCCTTGAGCATCTAGGTCAACGCTCAAGCTGGTCGAGCGCATAATGCATCAGCAAGGCTGACCTATCTACCAGTATTTCCGGGAGACAAAATGCAACCTGTTGGAAGTTTGATCACGACGGCGGCGTCATGGCCACCAGCACGTCCCCGACCGTGACCTCGGGCTCCCCCTCGATAAGGTCGGCCAAGACTTCCCTTGACCCAGGCAATGGCCTTCTCATTGGCCGCCAGGGCCGTGGCCTTGTCCTCGAAGAGGGTGACGGAGCCACCCGCCCCGTCGCCGGCATCGAAAACATAATAGCCACGGAAGCCCGGAGAGCCCTTCAGCATCTGGCCAATGCCGCTTTCCGCGCGGCGGGCAGCCTCCGCCACCGACCGCATCTTCCGGAATTTTCGAATCACGACATACATGGCCGACCCTCCTTGCAGGAATCCTCACAGGCGTTTCAGATCGAGAACCCCGCGCTCGCCGATCCAGACTTTCGCCAAGCGCGCCTCGGCGTCCTGCTGGGCCGCCTTGTCGCCCCGGGTCTTGGCCACTTCCATGAGGCCGAAAAGCGCCCAGCCGCTGTTGGGCGAGCGCTTCAGCGCCGCCTGGAAAGCCTGGTCGGCCTCATCGGTCCGCCCTGCCAGCAGCAGCGCCGCGCCGAGCGATTGCCGGACCGGGTAATACCAGTAGGGCGGCTCCATATAGATGAGGGATTCCTGCAATTCGGCTGCCCGCTGGAAGAACGGGATGGCCGCCGCGGGATCGCCTCTTGCCATGGCCATCCGGCCGGCCAGGACTTCTTTGGCGATGGTCAGAACCTCCGGGCCGGGAATGCCCGGCCGCAGCGGCTTTTGCGAGATCCTCGGCGCCCGCGAGGGATTCGATGGCGGCGATTTCGGCCGGCACTTCGGCCGCCCGTCCGCGCTCCAGCAGAGCGAGGCCCGCGCGCGTAATGGCGCATCGATCTTCACGTAAGTGGGCGCGTTGTCCGGGACCGCCAGCGCGAGCACCTCATCGGGCTGGCCGAACATGGCACTGGCCCAGTAAGGGCGCCGCCATGTCGGGCTGCACCATCGGCACCGCGTTCGCGGCCTCCGGCGCTGACGATCGTCCGCAGCTTCGCGGCCGCCTCCAGGGCGGTCTTCGAATCCCCCGCGAGTTGCGCCGCGGCGAGCAGGAAGTGGACGTTGTGAGGATAATAGGCGAGCGGATACGGCCCCGTCGGCTTGACCGCGCCGATATAGCTCTCGTCGACCGCGACCGCCGCCTTGTTGGCATCCAGCGCATCGAGATAGCGGCCGACCCGGTAGTAGATGTGGCTCGGCATGTGCACGATATGGCCGGCGCCCGGGATCAGCGCCGCCAGCCTGTCGGCGCCCGGCCTGCGCGCGCTCCGGCCTGTCGGAGGCCTCGACCGCGTGGATGTAGAGATGGATCGCGCCGGGATGATCGGGGTTCTTCGCCATCGCGCGCTCGAGTTCCGCGACGATCTCGTCGGCATGTCCCTTCGCCCGCCTGCCGCCATCCTCCCAGTAATCCCACGGCTGCGTATCCATCATCGCTTCGGCATGCATCACGGCGAGCTCGATATCGTCGGGAAAGCGCTTTGCCACTTCGCCCAGCGCATCCGCCCAGGCCTTGTCGAGGGCCATCCGATCGGCGTCGGGATCGGCCGAATAGCGCTTGGCCAGGGCGGCGATCAGCGCCTGCTCCTTGTCGCTGGCATTGCCCGCGAGCGCCTGGGCCTGCTTCAGCGCCGCGAGCGCCGGCGCGTTGGCGGCCGGGTCCATCGGCACGTTGATGTTGGGTCCGAGCACCCAGGCCTCGCCCCAGAAGCACATGGCGCAGGTCGGGTCGAGCCGTTGCGCCTGCCGGAAAGCCCGCCGGGCCTCGCGCGTGATTGAAGCCATAGGCGAGGCGAAGACCTTGATCGAAAAACGCCTGCGCCTCCGGGCTTCGGCGTCGTCACCTTCCAGCCATGCCGCCCGAGATTGTCGAAAAGCGGCGGCGTCGCCTCGTCATAGGCGCTGGGCGCTGCCGCGGGAGCGGCATGAAGGCCGTGATGGAACGGCGCCACCTCCGTTTTCGGAGCGCTTTCCTGCCCGGGCGCCGGCCCGGCAACGACGCAGGCCGCGCCCACCACAGCGGCACCGATGACGATTTTGCTGAATCGCGTTCACTCCATACGCCGCACGAGGGACCATGATAACCTCCCCGGTAGTCGGAATGCGCGCGAAGTCTACGCCTCATTGAGGCCGAGGAAAAGCAGCGCGTCGCGCAAGCATTCGTCGGCCAGACCGTCAACGAAAACTTCATCAAGAGGCCCGACACTGCCCGCCGTGGAAGCCTTGCGCGGAGTGGGCGCTGAGCCTCGGCCGGCGATGCCACGCGCCGTCCCACCGCGCGGAGAGCATTAGGACACCATGATCCCGCCCGACCCGTTGGCCCGTTTGCCGGTCGAAGTGGTGTCGACCTCATTCGATCTGTTCCAGATCGTCCTCGGCATCGCCATTCTGGTCGTCGTCGTGTTCATCCACGGCGCCGGCATCCGCCGGATCTCGCGCTACTTTTCGGGCCGCTGGGTGCATGTCACGACCGAGACGCCCCATTGGCGGGTCAACCTGCTGTTCGGCATGGTGGTCGCGCAACTCGTCATCGTCCACCTGATCGAGGTGGTGGTCTGGGCGCTCCCGATCTACTGGCTGAACCTCATCCCGGATCTCTCAGTCGGCGGCGTTCTTCGCGGCCGAAACCTACACCACACTCGGTGAGGGCGTCATGCGGCTGCCGCCGAGTTGGCGCCAACTGGGTCCGATCATCGCCGTGTCCGGGCCTTTTCACCTTCGGCTGGACATCGAGCGTGCTGGTCTATGTGATGACCCAGTTCGGCACGCTCGACACCCATCACGCCGAGAAGAAAAAGGCCGCCGCATGCCGGAGACGCGGCGTAGGCGCCCTGCTCTCAGAAAACGTCCCGCAACTTCAGGCCGAGCGACCAGACCTTCTGCTTGAAGGCGGTCGCGGCCGGATTGGCCAGCATCTCGGGCGCGCCGCCGGCGCGGTTCGCGCTCGGGGCTGATCACGCCGATGGTCACTTCGCCATCCGTGTAGTAGCGGTCGCCGCCGCCATTGCGGCCGTCGAGCGTCGGCCCCACCCCCGAGACCTGATAGGTCGACACCAGCATCCCGGCTTTCGAAAGGTCGCGGATGACGAGATCCCGGTCCGCATCCACGTCCGGGGCGATGTGGTGGGTGATCTGGCCCGTGTCGTGGCTCAACCCGACGCCCACGTCGAAACTCGCGCGATCCGAGCCAGACCGGCCGTCCCTCCGGCGCCTTTCTGCGAGCACGCAGCCAGAAGCGGACATGGTGGCGCCGATCGGCGCTGTTGTCCGACCGGCATCTCGAACGCAAGGTCCTGCTTTCGCCCCTCGAACAGGAGCGTGCTGACGGGTGCCGCCACATCAGGGCGGTCGAGGACGACGCTCGCGCCGATATCGATGCTGCTGCGCAAGGTGATGGCGTCTGCCGGATGCCACCCGGCGGCCGCGAAAGCCCGGATCACCTCCTCTTTCGATCCCACCAGCCCGACATTGATCGGATCGCCGGGAATGTCCTGCGTCGTGCGCGTCACCATCGGACGCGGCGCGAGATGCGGCTGGTGTTCGTAGTGCAGCCACAGCCGCGGCAGCAGCAGATAGGCCGTCGCGAGATAGAGCGCGACCAAGCCACGAGCAAGCGTCGCCAACGTCCAATGCCACGCCGTGTGTCGGTGCCTGATCGTTGCTCATGGCAGCGCGGTAGATCCGTGCGTCGGTCCGGCGATGCCGCGCAATTCGAATTCGCCCATGCCCGCAGTCATCCCGGCTCGCACCGTTTTGCAAATTCCTCCGACACGACGAGATTGACGCCGAGCCGGTCGCAGAGCGGCTCCATCCGGCTCGCCTCGTTGACGGCGCGTCCGATAACGGTGAAATCGAGCCTGCGCGCGGCGCCGACATTGCCATAGACGACTTCGCCGAAATGCAGCACCACATCGACATCGAGGGGCGGTTCGCCGGTGGCAACCCGCCTTCGATTGACCGCCGCATTGGCGGCGATCGCCTCCTCGGCGGCGGCCAGCGCTTCTTCGCAGACCGGGCAAGGGCGCGCATGCAGGATCGCTGACCGGGAAGACCGCCAGCAGGCCGTCGCCCATGAATTTCAGGATCTCGCCTCCGCGCTCCGTCACCGCGTTGCCGATCGCTTCGAAATGCTCGTTGAGCCAGCCCACCACCCGCAGCGGGTCTTCGCGCTCCGTGAGATGCGTGAACCCTTTCAGATCCGCATTGAGAATGGCGGCCGCAGATCCGCTCGCCCTCTCCGCGGCGGATTTCGCCGGCAAGAACGCGCCGTCCCGTCTGCGGCCCGAGATAGACGCTCAGCGCGTCGGCGGCGATGCGCGCGACGCTGATCCGATAGGCGGCAAGCGCGAGGGCCGGAACGAGACGGTTGATCGAGTTCGCATTGATCGTCGCTGAATCCGCCCCGTCGGTCGGTCGCGACGGAAAGGGCGACGCCGCTAAGTGCGACCTGGCCCGCCGCCGAAGGGAACAAGCCGCAACAGGTAATCGGTCGCGCCCTCGCGCTTGCATGTCGCGCAGCAGATCGAAGCGCTCGATACCCTTCCCCGTCCTCGAGCCGGAAGCGCGCCATGTCGACCGTCGCGCGTTTGCAGATCGAAGATCACGCTGCGCTGGAAGTTTTCCGCCTGCTGCTTGCCATGCGGCATGCGCTCCGTCGCGACGCCCCTTCCGCGCCACCAGATATACGCGACCGCGCGCGCGCTCGGATCGATGGTGGGAAGCGAAATGCTGGCGCGCAGCAGCGGGAAACCGCGCCTCGAGCAAGCCGTTCGCTCAGGCCGGTGAGCAGCGCATCGAGATCGTCATGCGCGGTCGCGAATTGCAGAACCCAATCGATGAGATCGTATTCTCGACGCGCCCCGGCCATCCTCAGCCCTTCGCATCGGCATCCTGCATCGGCGGTACCGATACCGACAGTGGGAACCGGATCTACCCGCCAGAGTCGAGGCCGGCCAGCGCGGCTTGTCGGGAACCGGCACGTCGGCACCACGTTAACCCGGCACGCTTAACTGCCCGCTGCACGTCGCGCGGCTAGCGCCGAACTTCGCGCGATTTACAAGGAGACGGAACACCATGGCACATTCACCGATGCACCCGGCGTGATGACTGGCGATCCCCTGATCGAGAGCGATCGCGTCGAGGGAACCAGCGTCTACGGGCCCGATGGCAACCATATCGGCTCGATCAAGCGTCTCATGATCGAGAAGATGAGCGGCAAAGTCACCTATGCGGTGATGTCGTTCGGCGGCTTCCTCGGCATCGGCGAGGAGGAGCACACGATTCCCTGGAACAAGCTCGAATACGATACCGGGCTCGGCGGCTATCGCACCGACATCACCGAAGAACAGCTCCGCGGCGCGCCGACCTTCTACCGCGAGGACGATTATCGCTGGTCGGATCGCGACCGCGAGCGCGAACTCCACGATTACTGGAAGACGCCGTATTACTGGGGGATCTGACCCCTTCTTCCAGGGACGGCGGCCTCCGCCGTCCCATTCTCCGAATGGGACGCACGCGCTTGAAAAATTGCGGCAAAACATTGTCGAACGCGCGAGTGCTGTTCTATCTGGTAAGGCAGGTCAGGGGGATGACATGCGTCTTATCATTGCAATCGGGGCGATCGGACTCGCACTGGCAGGCTGCCAGACAACCGAACAATCCATGGCCAGTGCCGAAAGCGTGTGCCTGCAAGCCGGCTTGAGGCCGGGCACCACCGCCTATGGCCGCTGCATCAATGCCAGTTACCAGCAGAATGTCGCCAATTCCAATGCCACCGCGAACGCCGTCGCTGTCGGCGCAGCCGCCGGCTTGATCGGCGGCGCCGTCATCGCGGCCAATTCGCGGCCTTATTACGGCGGCTATTACCGCCCCTACGGTTATTACAGGGGTGGCTATTGCAACCGTTGGGGCTGCTACTGAGCCGCAGCGGAGAACGATCGTCCAGCGGCTGCGCGTCCATCTCCGTCGGGAGATGCCCGCGCGCGTCCCGGGCCGCGACGGATCCGGACGGCCTTCGCCTTTGCTGCGCCCGGGTCTCAGGCCAACGGAGCAACAAGGAGAACGTCATTGTCACGACTGGTCGTCGTTTCCAATCGAGTAGCCGTTCCGGACGCCAAGGGAGCGGCCGGGGGATTGGCCGTCGCGCTCACGCGAGGCCTTCGAGGCCTATCCGGGACTGTGGTTCGGCTGGAGCGGCAAGGTCGCGGCGCAGCCGTCCGCCCAACCGCGCATCGTCGACAAGGGGCGCGTTCAAATACGCGCTGATGGACCTCACCTCCATCGACCGTCAGGAATATTACAGCGGTTTCGCCAACCGCGCCCTGTGGCCGACCATGCATTACCGGATCGGGCTCGCGGATTTCTCGCGCTCCGATTATGCCGGATATCTGCGTGTCAACCGCACCTTCGCGGCGGCGCTTTCGCCCGCTCGTGCGGCCCGGACGATCTCATCTGGGTGCACGATTATCATCTGATTCCGCTGGCGGCGGAACTGCGAGCGCTGGGCATCGAAAACCGGATCGGCTATTTCCACCACATCCCCTGGCCGGCGCCGGAAGTCTTCGCCACCCTCCCCGGCAGCACGCGAATTGCTGCGCGCCATCATGTCGTACGATCTCGTGGGCGTGCACACGGAGCGTGACGCCGACAATCTCAGGCGCGGACTCGTCCAGGAAGTCGGCGCCAGCGATCGTCAAGGGCGACGTGCTCGAACTCGGAGATCGCCGCGCGCGGATGAAAGGCTTTCCCGATCGGCATCGATCTCGAACGGCTTTCCAGGCGGCGGCGCAGCGCTCGGCTTCCCTCGCCGCTCGTCAGGCAGACGATCGCGGGCCTTGGCTCGCGCCAGCTCATCATCGGGGTCGACCGGCTCGACTATTCCAAGGGCATCCCCGAGCGGATGGAATCCTTCGAGCGATTTCTCGATCAGCAATCCGGATCAGCGCGGGCGCGTCACCTATCTGCAGATCGCGCCGACGAGCCGGAGCGAGGTTCCCGAATACGCCACCCTGAGCCGCGCCGTGAACGATACGCTGGGACGGATCAACGGGTCGCTGGGCGAACCGGGCTGGGTTCCGATCCACTACGTGACGAGCAGCTATCCGCGCTCGGTCCTCGCCGGGCTCTATCGCCTCGCGAAAGTCGGCCTCGTGACGCCGATCCGCGACGGCATGAATCTCGTCGCGAAGGAATATGTGGCGGCCCAGGATCCGGCCGATCCGGGCGTGCTGATCCTGTCGAAATTCGCCGGGGCCGCGCAACAGCTGACCGATGCGCTCATCGTCAACCCGAACGACAAGTTCGAGGTGGCGGAGGCCATCAATACGGCGCTCCACATGAGTCTGGACGAGCGCATCCAGCGTTGGTCCGAGCATGATGAAAACCCTGAAGGCGCAGGACGTCGCATGGTGGGCGTCGTCCTATCTGAACGCGCTGAAGGCCCACGAAGCCGCGGGCGCCGCCTGCGCAAGCCAGTCGGCGTCCGCCCGATGCCGGTCGACAGTGCGAGTTGGCCGATTCTTGGTCACTGCCGCGTTGCCCACGCTGTGGGTGCGACGGACCAATTTTCCGGCATGCCTTGACCAAAACTGATGCAGCCGCGAGCCGGCCTGGCGTTGCACCGCATAGCCGGTCCGGTAACCTTCATGTGCAGCTGTCTTTCGGCGCTGCCTCCGCCCCGGCCGAGGGATCCCAGTTCCCTCGGCCGGGGCGCCCATCCCGGCACTTTCGCCGAGAGCGCGGCTATCAAACGAGCGGGTGACAACGAGCGCCGCTCGCTCGATATCATTCGTCCTCCGCGGACCGCTGGTCCGCCTGCGAAGGACGTATTCGATGCTGATCGGCGTACCATCCGAGATCAAAGACAACGAAGCCCGCGTCGGGCTCATTCCCGACTTCGGTTCACGAACTGGTCCACCACGGCCACCGGGTGATGGTGCAGGCGGATGCGGGGCTCGGCGCCGGCCTGACCAACGAGGATTACGTGGCGGCGGGCGCGCGAGATCGTCGACGGGCCGGAGCGCATCTTCGCCGAAGCCGAGATGATCGTGAAGGTCAAGGAGCCGCTTGCCGCGCGAGCGCAAGCGGCTGCGGCCCGGCCAGATCCTCTTCACCTATCTGCATCTTGCGCCCGACCCGGAGCAGACCCGCGACCTCATGCAATCGCGGCGCCATCTGCATCGCGTACGAGACCGTCACGTCGCCCGTCCGGCGCGCTGCCGCTGCTGACGCCGATGTCGGAGGTCGCCGGCCGGCTCGCGCCGCAGGTCGGGGCACACGCGCTCGAGAAAGCCCAAGGGCGGGCGCGGCATTCTGCTCGGCGGCGTGCCCGGGCGTGCCCGCGGCCTCCGTGGTGATCATCGGCGGCGGCGTCTCGGGCACACATGCCGCCGACCATCGCCATCGGCATGGGCGCGCAGGTGACCGTGGTCGACCGATCGGCGGATGCGCTGAGGCGACTTTCGGCGCAATTCGGCAACGCGATCTCGACGGTCTATTCGACCCGAAGCGCCATCGCCGAGCTGGTGAAGGAAGCCGACCTCGTCATCGGCGCCGTGCTCATTCCAGGCGCTGCCGCGCCCAAGCTCGTCAGCCGCGAAATGATCGCCAGCATGAAGAAAGGCGCGGTGGTCGTCGATATCGCCATCGACCAGGGCGGCTGCTTCGAGACCTCGCACGCGACCACCCATTCGGACCCGACCTATCTGGTCGATGGCGTCGTCCATTACTGCGTCGCCAACATGCCCGGCGCTGTGGCGCGAACCTCGACCTTCGCTCTCAACAACGCGACCCTGCCCTTCGCGCTGGCGCTCGCCGACCAGGGCTGGCGCGAGGCTTTGCTGCAGGACCGGCATCTGCTCGCGGGCCTGAACGTGTGCGAGGGCGCGATCACCTGCGAACCGGTGGCGGAGGCGCAGGGCCTGCCCTTCGCCGATCCGCTTGTCGCGATCGCAGAGGAGCCTGAGCGCTCGAGCGCGCACCGGTCCATCTGCGGCCAGGGGCGAGTCCTCGGCAAGGCTGCTGTCGCAAGGTCGGCCGGGTCGATGGCGACCTTCAGGACGGTTCCGCCGAAATCGAGGGCAAGGACCGGCGCGTCCCGTCATGGCTCTCGACCCGGGTTTCGAGCGGACGAAGCGGAACGCTTTTCGGATGGTTCGGGCCCGCGCCCCGCGTCGAATGTCCGCGGCGGCAGCGAGCGATGGACACGCGCCACCTCGGACAGCAAGATCCGTGACGATCGGCGTCGAATCGACGGTTCCGAGGAGGACCTCGTATTCGCGGCCCGCATCGGTGCGCACCGCGAGGGAGAAGATCCGGCCGTCCTCCGCCACCTCGACCCGCCAGGCCGTCGATCCGATCCGTTTCACCATGCGAGCGCTCTCCTTCGATTCTGGTCTGTCTGGAACACGATGCGAGCCAACACGCGACGGGGTCAACACGCCACCCTCGTCCAAAACGACAAGGCCTATGCATCCCGTGAAAGTGTGGCATGAAGGAATGCGCCGTTCCCTGGCGATTCTGCTCCGTCGTCGGGCTCGCGGCGTCGTGAATCGCGCCGACGCGTGAATCAGCGCGTTTGCACAAGTCCGCTTCGATCAGGCGGACACGATCCGGATGGAGAATGCCTATGCGCCGCGCCGTCCTTGTTGGAGCCTTCTGCCTCGCCGCTGTCGGCTCAGGTCCACGCCCAGACCAGCCCGCCGCGCCCCGGCGGCGCCATGTCGGCAGCGGAGATCCGCGAGTTGCTCGACGCCGCCAAGGCAACCGCCAAGGCATCGCGCGAGAATGTCGATTACATCCGCGTCGTGCCGGACATTCTCTACCAGATCCTCGCCAAGCTCGACAAAGTCGAGAACAAAGCTCGACAAGATCGAGAACGAACTTGAAGGCGGCGCAAAGCTGTCCGCCGCAAAGAAGCGGTGAAGTCAGGCGTCGCCGCTATACTGTCACATCGCGCGTCTCACCAAATGTTAACGGGTTTCTCTGCATCTGTAGGGCATCGCAACCACCTTTTCGAGGGTAGCGATGCCGACCAAGCGCAACGTCCACCAGCCGGAAGGCATCACCGAGGAGCGGCTCGAAAGAGCGCTCGAGGTTCTGTCGGCGCTCGTCTCCGAACATGGCGAGAAGCACGCGCCGTTGCGCACGATGATCGAGGGGCAGCTCTCCGACCTGCGCGCCCGCAAGGCCCGCGCGGAAGCCGGATGCCGGCCTCGCGGCAGCGGGCTGAGCGCCTTGAAGCCTCGCCGACACAGTGCGATCGCATCTTGCGCGCCTTCGGAGGCGCGTCGCCCCGCGCCGTCGCTGGCAGCGCGCGTCGATCGCACCCAACACGTTCGCGCCGAGAAAGCTTCGGCCGACGCAGCCATGATCGAGAGGCCCCCCATGCTGGCAACGGCAGATGCAATCCGCACCGCTGGCGCGCCAACGACCCGGCCACCGAGAACCTCGCCCAGCAGATGCTGACGCTCGTCGAAATCGCCGCCACGCAGGATCGCCAGATCCAGGCGCTCAAGGCGCGCTGCGAACGGCTCGAGCTTCGCGAGCAGGCCGGCATGGTGGCGTTCACGGCGTTCTTTCACATCCTCGACGCCAACAAGGTGTCGGATCTCGCCGCGATGGCGGGCGTGTTCGGCAGTCTGATCGACCAGGCGCAGCAACTCGACCTGCCGGAGGACTCGATCCTGTATCTGCGGCGGATCGAAACCATGCTCCGCGACCAGCATTCGGACGACCGCGATCATCGTCCAATAGGGCATCCCCGAAAGCGCCGCCGCGCCATCTTTGGAGCGCTTGCTTTCCCCGGGAAACGAGATCAGATTCATGTTCAGGCGCCGATCGATCGGCGCTTGAGACGAGCACCGGGCAGGCGCGGATGTACCGCCTTCCCGGCCTGCTCGTCGCCTATCGTCTCTTGCTGTCGGCCGGCAGATGACGCGTGTAATTCTTCTCGCGCTCATCCCGGCTTTGCGCCAATTCCTCATAGGCTTTCTTGTCTTCTGGCGAGAGCACGACGCTGTCGCGCCGGTGCCGTGCGCTGTCGCGGTTTCGCGCGTTTGAAGGTTTCGGTCGGTCCGGTCATGGGTGCTGCTTTCTGGATTGATGAATGTCGCCCGATCATAGAAGCCGAATAGCCTCCGCGCGACAGGACGCACCGGCAACAAGTCCCAATTCTTTCGTCGCTCCCCGAACAAATGGGTGCCCGCGGTGTTTCGCCCTCACGGGCCCATGCCGCCCGGCCTTTGTTCCGCGCAACGACCCCTCGCGTCCAGGGGAGGAAATCATGCCGCAAATCGACTTCCACGACAGGGATCCGGAGCACCGGGAGGCCGTCCGGCTGTCCTGGAAAAGCCGTCACATTCCTGTGGGCACGATCCTGATCGGGCGTGTTGGTCCTCGCAGGGGTGCTGTCCGCGATCTTCATGGTCCTGGCGGAAGGTCCCTCGAACCCGATGCCCTGAAGCTTGGCAGGTTTTCATGAGCGATCGTTCCCCGCACATCGTGTGTCCCCATTGCGCCGGTGTGAACCGGGTGCCAGACGACAAGGATGCCGCGCAGGCGAAATGCGGCCGGTGTCACCGCCCCCTTTTCGTCGGCGGCGCGCTCCCGGCGACGACGTCGACCTTCGACATCCATGTGACGCGAAACCAGATTCCGGTGGTGGCGGATTTCTGGGCGGAGTGGTGCGGCCCCTGCAAGGCCATGGCGCCGGTCTTCGAACGCGTCGCGTCCGAGATCGAACCACGAGCGCGGTTTTTGAAGGTCGACGCGGATGCGGAGCAGGTCCTTTCCGCGCGCTACAACATTCGCAGCATTCCGACGCTGATGATGTTCAGGAACGGCGATGTCGTCGCCCAGCGCGCCGGCGCGAGCGACGCCAATTCGCTGCGCGACTGGGTCGAACACCATCTGCGGTGAAGCTTCCGCACATGCCCGCGACATTGACGACAATTTTGAGATTCGGCGCTGTTGGCTTATCGCCTGTGGGACGAGCCAGTCCTTCAGTCTCCCCTCAGTTTTCAGCGAGCCAGCGCCATGAATCGACGGAATTTTGCGAAACTTTCGATCGTCGCTAACGGTTGGTTAAAGTGCCGCGTGCACATTGGTTCGCATGTCCGGCACGCCTCCCATGACATTCGTTTGAACCCTCCCCCGCCCGCGGGTCGCGAGCGCTTCCGAAGTTCTCCCGCAAACTCCTCTCCGGCCGCCACGCGCGCTCCCCGCTTGGCCGCTGTCGCGATCGCCTCGCTGGCGTTTTTCTCCGCCGCCACCGGCACGCAGAATGCCGTCGCCAACGGCGACACCCGCAGCCTGACGATCTTCCACACGCATACGCGCGAAAGCGTGACAGTCACGTTCCGCCGCGACGGGCGCTATGACGATCAGGCACTGTCGCAGCTCAACTGGCTGCTGCGGGACTGGCGCACGGACGAGCCCATCAAGATGGACCCGCGGCTCTTCGACATTCTGTGGGAGCTCTATCGCGAGGTCGGCTCGAGCGAGCCCGTCAACATCATCTCGGCCTATCGCTCGCCCGAAACCAACGGCATGTTGCGCCGGCGTTCGAGCGGCGTCTCGGAACACAGCCAGCACATGCTCGGCAAGGCCATGGACATCCGCCTGCCGGACGTGGACACCGGCCGCCTCCGCGCGGCCGCCATGCGGCTGCAATATGGCGGCGTGGGCTATTACAGTTCGAGCGCGTTCGTGCATATCGATACCGGCAGCGTGCGCGCCTGGCCGCGCATGACGCAGGACCAGCTCGCCCGCCTCTTCCCCGATGGGAAGACGCTGCATCTGCCCGCGAACGGCAAGCCGCTTGCCGGCTACGAGATCGCCGAGGGCCGAGATCCTGTCGCGGAACGCCGCGCTGGCGCAGCAGGCGTCCGCCGGCGGCGGCTCGCTCGGCGGGCTGTTCGCGGGTCTCTTCGGCAAGGGCAGGAAGCGCCCGCGCCGAGCGCCTGAGCCCGCGCCCGTCACGGTCGCCAGCGCGTCCGCCGAACCGGAGGTCCGCCGAGCCGATGGCCTTCGCGCCGCTGCCGCCGCGGCGGCCGGCCCCGCAGCCGATCGTGGTGGCGAGCGCCGATCCGATGGTCCTTCCCGTCGTGGAGGTGGCGGCGCCCCCGGCTTCCGGAGCCGGTCCGCAAGCCCGTCAACTGGACCGAGCCCAAGGCAGCCGCGAGCGCCCTGTTCGACTTCGCGCACCGCCGTCGCTCGATCTGACCTTCGCGCCGCATCTGCCGGGCGACCTGACGATCACCCGTTTCAGCGGACCGGCGGTCAAGCCCCTGCCGGTTCTGCGGCAGGCGAGCCTCTAGGCGCATCCTCTCGCGCCGCAGCAGATAGGTGTCCATGATCCAGCCCTTCTGGCGTCGCATGGCCTCCCGGACTCGCAGGATCTCGTCGAGCACGTCCGTGATCCTGCCTGTGATGAGCACCTCGTCGGCGGTTCCCAGATAGGCGCCCCAATAGATCGTCGCGTCGCGCCCGCGCAGCGATTCCAGACCGGAGCCGGCATCGAGCAGCACCACGCTGTCCACCTCGAATCCCGATGCGACGCGCCGGCCGGTCGTCAGCTCCACCGGCTCGCCGATGCGGTTGAGCGGGATTCTGTGACCCGCCGCCAGCGCCTGCGCGCTGCTGATGCCGGGGATCACCTCGTAGTCGAACGAGACCCGTCCCCGCGCGAGGATCTGGTGAAGGATGCGGATCGTGCTGTCATAGAGCGCCGGATCTCCCCAGACGAGAAACGCGCCGCACTCGCCCTCGCCGAGTTCCTCGCCGATCAGCCGTCTCGAACAACGCGGCCTTGTCGGCGTGCCAGGCATCGACGCCGGCCTTGTAATCGGCGGACGCCCTGTCGCGCTCCGGCTGCGGCACCTTCACGATGCGATAATGCGCGCGCGTGATGAACCGGCGGCAGATCTCCTCGCGGATGGCGATGAGTTCCTCGGCCGCCTCGCCCTTGTCGAGCACGAAGAAGACGTCGGCGGCGTTCAGCGCGTTGATCGCCTGCACGGTCATGTAATCGGGATTTCCGGCGCCGATGCCGATCACCAGGAGTTTCTTCATCGCGCCGCCTCTAGAACTCGATGCCCTGCTTGGGATTTCACGCCGGCCGCGAAGTGGTGCTTGATCGGGTTCATCTCGGTGACGAGATCCGCCGCCTCGATCAGTTCCGCCTTGGCGTTGCGACCGGTGACGACCACGTGGAGGTCCGGCGCGCCGCTCGCGAAGCGCCGCCACGACCTCGTCGAGCGGCAAGGTAATCGTAGCGCAGGGCGATGTTCAGTTCGTCGAGCACGACCATGCGGATCTCGGGCCGCGCCATCAGCTCCTTGGCCTTGTCCCAGGCGCGCCGGGCCGCCGCGATATCCCGCTCGCGGTCCTGCGTCTCCCAGGTGAAGCCCTCGCCCATGGTGTGCCATTCGACGAGATCGTCGAACCGCTCGAGCGCGGTCTTCTCGCCCGTGTTCCAGGCGCCCTTGATGAACTGCACGACGCCCACCGTGCCAGCCATGGCCGAGCGCCCGCAGCAGCAGCCCGAAGGCCGCCGTGCTCTTGCCCTTGCCGGGGCCGGTATGGACGATGAGCAGGCCCTTCTCGATGGTCTTGGAGGCGACCTCGCGATCCTGCACCTCCTTGCGCTTGGCCATCTTGGCCTTGTGGCGCTGGGTCGCGTCGTCGTTGGGGAGTGGTCATGGCTCGGGCTCCTCGCGATCGTGCCGAGCCGTTGGACCCTGCCGCGGACGACGCGGTCAACCGCCAATCGGCGGAGATTGCGGGCTCCGGCGCGAACAGGCTAAGCATGGGGCGACGGTGCCTCGTCAAGAGGTGAAAAGGGAACGCGGTTCAAGCCGCGGCTGCCCCCGCAACTGTAAGCAGCGACGCCTGCTCCAAGAGCCACTGGACGATTGTTCGGGAAGGCGGAGCGGGTGCTGCGAGCCAGGAGACCTGCCGTCGCGTCGCTTCCTTCGGGCCAATCGGGCGGGGTGTCCTGTTGGCTGTACCGGGCCCGTTCGGGTCCGGCCTCGTCCGTGGAAGCTCATGGTGCCGCACCCTCCCATCCAGGGCGGATCCGGCACGATCGGAGCGGCCGAGCAGATGGATGACGGACGACCCCCTCCTTCCACGACTGCGTCGTGCGGCCCGTGCGATTCCTTCGCGGCTCTGCGCATCGCCTTGGGCGGACCCAGCGCGGACCTTCTCTTTCCCTCCATCGGACAGGACCTCATGACCGACCTCACCAAGATCCCCTGCACCATCGTGACCGGCTTCCTCGGCGCCGGCAAAACCACGCTCGTGCGCAACCTCCTCCAGAACGCCGAGGGCCGGCGTCTGGCGGTGCTGGTCAACGAGTTCGGCGATATCGGCTTCGACGGCTCGTTCATCGAGGGCTGCGGCATCAGCGGCTGCACCGAGGACGACATCGTCGAACTGCCGAACGGCTGCATCTGCTGCACGGTCGCGGACGATTTCGTGCCTGCGCTCACGAAACTTCTCGACCGGCCCGAACCCGCCGGAGCACATCCTGATCGAGACCTCGGGCCTCGCCCTGCCGAAGCCGCTGGTCACCGCCTTCAACTGGCCGGCGATCCGCTCCCGCGTGACGGTGGACGGCGTGATCGCGGTCGTCGACGGTCCCGCCGTCGCGGCCGGCTTCTTCGCCGACGATCCGGAAGCGCTCGCCGCCCAGCGCGCCGCCGACCCATCCGTCGAGCACGACAACCCGCTCGAAGAGGTCTTCGAGGACCAGCTTCTCTGCGCCGACATGATCCTGCTCAACAAGACCGATCTGATGAGCGCCGACGACAAGGCGCGCGTGAAGGCCGACATCGCCGCCCACCTGCCCCGTTCGGTCAAGATCGTCGAGACCGATCACAG
Organism: uncultured Alphaproteobacteria bacterium; assembly: GCA_963837375.1. Taxonomy (GTDB): domain Bacteria; phylum Pseudomonadota; class Alphaproteobacteria; order Rhizobiales; family Beijerinckiaceae; genus Microvirga. Next base: position 79,397 of record CAWINL010000006.1, read on the forward strand.
CGGCGTCGATGCCGCCCTCATCCTCGGCCTCAAGGCCGCGGCCGAGGGCGGATCTCGCGGCGCGTCCGTCGCATCACGACGAGGGCGAGCACGACCACGACGATTTCGAGAGCATCGCCATCCCGGTCGGCACCGTCTCGTCGGCCGAAGCGCTGGCGTCCCGGGTCGGCAAGGCGGCGGAGGCCGACGGCGTTCTGCGCATCAAGGGGTTCGTGCCGGTCGAGGGCCGCCCCATGCGCCTCGTCGTGCAGGGCGTCGGCCGCCGCATCGCGCATCATTACGACCGCCCCTGGAATGCAGGCGAGGACCGCCAGGGCCGTCTCGTGGTGATCGGCCTCAAGGGCTTCGACCGCGCGTCGGTCGAGGCCGCGCTCGCGGGCTGAGCGATGCACCTTCTCCCGGTCACATCGGTCTCGCTCGACGAGAGCGAAAGCGCGATCGATCTCGATCAGGCGCCGGGAGATATCGTGGCGCTGTCGTTCACCGACAGCGACCTCAGCGCGCTCGCCGGCGGCGTATCGCCGGGACGCGGCGGCGCTTCCGAGCCTGCGCCTCGCCAGCCTGAAGCAGCTCCGCCATCCGCTCTCGGTGGATCTCTACGCGGAGAAGACGGCGGCGCGCGCGAAGTTCGTGCTCGTGCGCTGCCTCGGCGGCCTCGATTACTGGCGCTATGGGCTCGAGCGCCTGCGCGACGTCTGCCGGCGAAGCGGGCGTGAAGCTCGCGGTCCTGCCGGGCGACGACAGGCCGGATGAGCGGCTTTCCGCCTTCTCCACCGTTGCCGCCCGGCTCTGGTGGAAGAACTCGACGCCTATTTCCGCGCCGGCGGCGTCGACAACATGCGCGCGCTTCTGCGGCGCATCGCGCGTGAGATCGGCGAACCTGTCGACGCCGCGGCGCCGCATCCCCTGCCGCGCGCCTTCGCGTGGTCGCCGCGAAGGCGGCCGGTCGATCTGTCGGCCGCGACTGCGCGGGATCGCCCGAGCGCGCCGCTCGCCTGGCTGATCGTCTATCGCTCGGCCATCCTCGCCGCCGACACGCAGGCGATCGAGGCTTTCCGACGCCTTGCAGGCGCGCGGCCTAGCGGTGCTGGTGCTCGCCGTCGCCGAGCCTGAAGGACGCGGAGGCCGTGAGCCTGCTGCGCGAGGCGCTGGCGCTGCGCGCGCCCGACATCATCGTCACCACCACGGCCTTCTCGGCGCGCGAGGATGACGTCCTTCGTTCTCGACCAGGCCGATTGCCCGGTCATGCAGGTCGATCGCCGCGAGCTCGACGCGCGAGGCGTGGCTTGCCTCCGCGCGCGGCCTTTCGGCCGCCGACATGACGATGCAGATCGTGCTGCCGGAATTCGACGGCCGCATCGCCATCGGCCCCATCGCCTTCAAGGACGAGGCGGTGCCCGATCCCGCACTCGGCGTTCACCGGGCGCCGGCAGATCCCCGATCCGGACGGCATCGCTCAGGCGGCCGATCAGGTCCTGGCCTGGGTCGACCTTCGCCGCACGCGACCGCAGGCAGCGCCGGCTCGCGCTGATGCTGTCCGATTATCCGGCCCGCGGCGGCCGCGCCGGGTTCGCGGTCGGCCTCGATACGCCCGCGAGCGTCGTGCCGCATCCTCGATTGCCTGGCGGATGCCGGATACGATGCCGGCGCGGTCCTTCGATGCCGAGGACACTGATGCCGGCGCTGACCGGCGGCGCCGACAACCTTCGCCGTTCCGCTTGCGCCGCTACGAGGCCTGGCTCTCGACCCTGTCCGGCGACGCTGCGCAGCGCCATCGAGCAGGCCTGGGGACCGCACCGGAAGCCGATCCGCTCCTGCGTCGAGGCGCGTTCCGTTTCCGCGGCCTGCGCGCCGGAAAGGTTCTGCGTGGCGCTGCAGCCCGATCGCGGCCGAGGGGCCGATCGCAAGGCCTTCTACCACGATCCCGACGCGCCACCGACCCACGCCTATCTGGCGTTCTATCTCGGCCTGCGGGAGATCGAGCGCGTCGACGCGCTGATCCATCTCGGCACGCACGGCACCACCGAATGGCTGCCCGGCAAGGCCGTGGCGCTGTCCGGGAACTGCGCGCCCCGCCTCGCCATGGGCGCGCTGCCGGTGATCTATCCCTTCATCGTCGACGATCCGGGCGAGGCGGCGCCCGCCAAGCGCCGGCTGGGCGGCGATCACCGTCGGCCACATGACGCCGGCGGTCGCCACCGCCGACCTGTCGGACGACATGGCGGTCATCCGCGAACTCGTCGAGGAATATTCCTCCGCGCAGATCCTCGACCCGCGCCGCGCCGGTCTCGTCGCCCGCGAGATCATGGATCGCGCCGAAGCCGGCGGCCTCTTCGACAATTGCGGCGTCGATGCCGACACGCCCATCGACGAAGCGCTGACCCTGCTCGACGCGCATCTCTGCGACCTCGGCGAGGTCGTGATCCGCGACGGGCTGCATGTCTTCGGCGAAGGCTCCGGCGAGCTTGCACGCCTGCGCCGTCGGCGAGCGGGAGGGACTGCTGCGCGCACTCGACGGCCGCTTCGTCGTGCCCGGCCCGGCCGGGTCGCCGTCGCGCGGGACGACGGGACGTGATGCCGACCGGCCGCAACCTCGCGACCCTCGATCCCCGCGCCATCCCGACCCGCGCCGCCGCGGCCCTGGGCGCGCGCGCGGCCGCGGAGGTCATCCGCCGCCATCTGCAGGACGAGGGCGATTATCCGCGCCGCATCGTGATGGATCTCTGGGCCTCGCCGACCCTGCGCTCCGGCGGCGAGGACATGGCGCACGCCATGGCGCTGATGGGCGTCCGGCCGCGCTGGGACACCGCCTCGACCCGCGTCACCGGCTTCGACATCATCCCGGCGCCGCTCCTCGACCATCCCCGCATCGACGTGACCCTGCGCATCTCCGGCGTCTTTCGCGACACCTTTCCGGACCAGATCGTGCTTCTCGACCGCGCCGCCCGCGCCGTCGCCGAACTCGACGAGGAGGATGCGTGGAACGCGCTCGCGGCCGCGCGCCGCCGCGGCGAACCGCTGACGCGGGTCTTCGGCGCCGCGCCGGGGCGCTTCGGCGCCGGCGTCTCGGGCGAGGCGCTCGACGGCGATTGGGAGAACCGCGACGATCTCGCGACGCGCCTATCTGGCGCTGCACCTCCCATGCCTTCGGCCAGGATGAGAACGGCCGCGCCGATCCGTCCTTCTCCGCAGCGGGTCGCCGAGGCCGACGCGTTCGTTCACGTGAGCGACGTGGCCGAGCGCGATCTTCTCGACGGGGATTCGAACGGCGACGCGATCGGCGGATTTGCGGCGGCGGCGCGGATGCTCGGCGAGACTCCGTCGCTCTACAGCCTCGACACCAGCCGCGCCGAGACGCCGAAGGCGCGCACCGTGCGCGAGGACATCGCCCGGCTCGTCCAGGGCCGCCTCGTCAATCCGCGCTGGATCGAAGGTCAGTTGCGCCACGGCTGGCGCGGCGCGGCGGAACTCGCGCAAGGCGGTCGACGCGCTCTTCGTCTTCGCCGCGACCACCGACGCGGTGACCGAACGCGGCGCTCGACGCCGTCTACAACGCCTATCGTGGCGCGACGAGGCGCTCTATGCCCGCATCCACGCCGCCAATCCCGAGGCCGCCCGCGCCATCGTCGACCAGGCTCGACGGAAGCGCGCCGGCGCGGGCTTTGGGCAAGCCGCCGCAACTCGGTCGATGCCCGTCTCGACCTCCTGCGCGAGGGTGCGTCCATGAGCGCGCCGCACGCACATGCGCCGGGGCTGGTGCCCCGATATGCTGCGCCCGATGCCGACGGCGGACGGCCTGCTGGTGCGCATCCATCCGCGCGGCGCGGTGCTGTCGGCCGCGCAGGCGCGCGCCATCGCGGAGGGCGCGCGCCTTTTCGGCAACGGTCTTCTCGATCTTTCGTCGCGCGGCAACATCCAGATCCGCGGCGTGACGCCCGACGTCGCATCCGCCCTCGTGGATCGTCTTGTCGCGGCGCGGGTTGCTGGACGGCGTTCGGAGCCAGAGCCCGTTTCGCCTCACCACGATCTCGCCGCTCGCCGGCATCGACCCGCGCGACCGGATCGACGCGTCGGCGCTCGCGCGAGCGCATCGAGGCGATTGGCCGAGGCATCCGCGGGCCTGCACCCCAAACTGTCGATCGTGGTCGATGGCGGCGGGGCGATTTCCGCTCGACGCCATCGGCGCGGATATCCGCCTTGTGGCGTTGGACGCAACCCGCATCGCGCTGCGGCTTGGCGAGACCCACGGAGACCCGTATGGGTCGGGCGTCATGCTCTCGCCGGATGTTCCGGCGATCGATCGACCTGCTGCTCGCGCGCGGTCGCGGCGGCCGGCGCGTGCGCAGGCCTGCGTGTGCGGGAGATCGGCGACGACGGCTTGGCGCAGCTTCTCGGCGCTCTCCGGCTCCCGACCTCCGGAAGCCCCTCCCGATCGCGCTTCAAGCGCCACGTGCGGGCTGCGTCTGAACCGACTGGCAATCTCTCGGTTTTTGTCATCCCGCCCTATGGCCGCTGCACGTGCCGAGGCGCTTGGCCGGGTCGCGCTGGAGCGAGGAATACGGCAGCGGCGAGATCCGCCTGTCGCCCTTCCGGGCGCTGGCAATCCCGCTTCGTGAACGCCTCAGGCGAGGCCAGCCTGGCGGCGCTCGCGCAGGCGAAGCCGGCTTCATCGTGGACGCGGCGATCCGCGCCTCGCCATCAGCACCTGCGCCGGCATGCGAGGGCTGCGCGCAGAGGATCGACCCGCACCCATGCGGATGCCGACCGGATCGCCGCCGCGCTGCCAGCGGGCGTCTCGGTCCACGTTTCGGGCTGCGCCAAGGGCTGCGCCCATCCCGCGCCGGCCGATCTGACGCTCGTGGGCGATGAAGGCGCCTATCAGGTTGTGCTCGGCGGGACCGCGCGCGATAAGCCCGTCGTCCGCGCCGGCATCGACGCCATCGTCGAGCGAGCTGGCGCGCATTTCGGACGGGACGGATCTCATGCGGGTTTTCGGGACAGCGACGGCCATGAGCGCCGCCTTCGACTACGTGCGCGAAGGCGCCGAGATCTATCGGCGCTCCTTCGCGATGATCCGCGCCGAGGCCGATCTGGCGCGCTTCAGCGGAGCCGAGGAACGGCTCGTCGTGCGCATGATCCACGCCTGCGGCATGACCGATCTGCCGGGCGATGTCGAACTGTCCGGCCGATTTCGCCGACGCCGCCGTCGCGGCGCTTCGCGGCGGCGCGCCGATCCTGTGCGATTCCAAGATGGTGGCGAACGGCATCACCCGCGCGCGCCTGCCGGCCGGCAACGAAGTGATCTGCACCCTCGACGATCCGCGCGTTCCGGCGCTCGCCCGCGACCTCGACAACACCCGCAGCGCCGCCGCCATGGAATTGTGGCGCGAGCGGCTCGCGGGCTCCATCGTCGTGTTCGGAAACGCCCCCACGGCCTTGTTCCGCTTGCTCGAAATGGTGCGCGAAGGCGCGCCGCGGCCCGCCGCCGTGATCGGCATCCCGGTCGGCTTCGTCGGCGCGGTCGAGTCGAAGCAGGCGCTGGCCGCAGCAAGCGCGATCTTCCCTTCGTGGTGGTGCATGGCCGGCGCGGCGGCTCGGCCATGGCGGCAGCGGCCGTCAATGCCCTGGCGAGCGCGGACGAATGACAGCGGGAGCACGCAAAAGCCGGCCATCTCTACGGCGTCGGCCTTGGGCCGGGCGATCCGGATTACATGACGATCCGCGCGCTGAAAATTCTGCAGAGCGCCGACCTGCTCGTGCATTTCTGCCGGAAGGGCAAGCGCGGCAACGGCCGGACCATCGCCGATGCGGTCGTGGCGCCGGATGCCGCCCGCGAGATCGCGCTGGTCTATCCGGTGACCACCGAGATCGACGCGCGCGACCCGGCCTATGGTTCCGCCATCACGCCGTTCTACGAGGAGGCCGCCGAACGGCTCGCGCGGGAACTGGAGGCCGGCCGCTCGGTCGCGGTTCTGTGCGAGGGCGATCCGTTCTTCTACGGCTCGTTCATGCATCTCTGGCGCCGTCTCGCGCCGCGTTTTCCCACCGAAGTCGTGCCCGGCGTCACCGGCATGTCCGGCAGCTGGACCCGCGCCGGCGTTCCCATCACCTGGGGCGACGACGTGCTGACGTCTGTCCCGCGACCCTCGACCACGACGCGCTGGTCGCGCGCTTCCGCGCCACCGACGCCGCCGTCATCATGAAGCTCGGGCGGCACCTGCCGAAAGTGCGCGAAGCGCTCTGAAGGAGGCGGGCCTGCACGACCGCGCGGTCTATGTGGAGCGCGGCACGATGGCGGACGAATTCATCTGTCCGCTGCCGGAAAAAACCGACGACGCCGCGCCCTATTTCGCGCTGATCCTCGTGCCCGGCCAAGGGCGACGCCTGTGAGCGCCGTCGGCTCCCTCGTGATCGTCGGGCTCGGCCCCGGCACCGCCGAATGGCTCACGCCCGCCGCCTCCGACGCACTCGCGCGCGCCACCGATCTCGTCGGCTACGGCCCCTATCTCGACCGCGCGCCCGTCGCATGCCCACCAGCGGCGGCACGCCTCCGACAACCGGGTCGAGGTCGAGCGCGCCGCGCTGGCGCTCGATCTCGCCGCGCAAGGCAGGCATGTGGCCGTGGTATCGGGCGGCGATCCCGGCGTCTTCGCCATGGCGGCGGCGGTCTTCGAGGCGCTCGATGGCGGCGAGGCCGGCATGGCGGCGCATTCCGATCACGGTCGAGCCCGGCATCACCGCGATGCTGGCCGCGGCCGCGCGTCTCGGCGCGCCGCTCGGCGGCGATTTCTGCGCCATGTCGCTGTCGGACAATCTCAAGCCCTGGGAGGTGATCGTGCAGCGGCTGACGGCGGCGCTGAACGCGGATTTCGTGATCTCCCTCTACAACCCGATCTCGTCGGCGCGGCCGTGGCAACTGGGCGAGGCGCTGAAACTTGCCGGCACGATCCGGGCGGCCGATACGCCCGTGATGTTCGCCCGCGCGGTCGGGCGCCCGAACGAATCCATCACCGTCACGACGCTCGATCGGCGGCGCAGACGTCCCGGCCGACATGTCGACGCTGGTGATGATCGGCGCCAGCACGACGAGGCTGATCGCGCGGGACAACGAGCGGCCTTACGTCTATACGCCGCGCTTCTACGGGGGCGGGCGATGAGCGGCGATCCACGCAAGCGCCTCGTCGATCGTTGTCGACCGACGGGCACGTCGGGACGTCTCGGGCCGGGACGACCATCACGACCGGAAGACCGAGCCGGCGCGCCGCCGCGATCTTGCCGTAGGTGGCCGGCCCGCCGGAATTCTTCGACACCACGATCTCGATGCGGTGCTGGCGCATCAGAGCCACCTCGGCTTCCTCGTCGAAGGGTCCGCGCGCCTGCGAGCGCCGTCACATGCGGCACCGGCAAGGCGTCGTCGATCGGCTCGATCGTGCGGACCAGATAATGGTGCTGCGGCGCGGCTCGCGAAGGCCGCGAGTTCAAGACGGCCGATGGTGAGGAAGACCCGGCGGGACTGCTCGCCCAGCGCCGCCGCGGCCTCCGCTCATGTCCGCGACCTCGCTCCAGCTGTCGCCCGCCTCGTCGCTGCCATGGCGGACGGTGCAGGGCGAGAAGCGGGATACCGAGCTCGCCACAGGCCGCGCGGCGTTGCGCGAGATGATCGCCGCGAACGGATGCGTCGCGTCGATCACGCAATCGGTCCGGTTGTCCGCGAGCCAGGCCTTCAGGCCGGCGACGCCGCCGAAACCGCCGACCCGCATGGGAACGGCAGCGGCCTTGCGGCTGCTGCGTCCGGCCCGCGAGCGACAGCATCACGTCGGTATCGGCCGGATCCGCCAGCCGTTCGGCCAGAGCGGCGGCGTCCGCGGTGCCGCCGAGAATGAGAATGCGCATGTGTGCCTTGTCCACTAACCGCGCGCCCGTGTCGAGCGGAGCCGCAGCCCTGGCTCGCCATCGTCGGAATCGGCGAGGACGGCCGCGCCGGGCTGTCGGCCGCGGCGCTCGCGGCCATCGACGAACGCCGAATTCGTGGTCGGCGGCGCGCGCCACCTCGCGCTGGCCGGGCCGCTCACGGCCGAGACCGCCATCTGGTCCAGCCCGATCGCCGACACCTATCGGCTCATCCTGGCGCCAGCGCCGCAACCGCGCGTCTGCGTTCTCGCGACCGGCGATCCGTTTCATTACGGCGTCGGGGCCGAGCTCGCAAAGCTCGTCCCGCCGCGACGAGATGACCTGTTTTCCGCAGCCCTCCGCCTTCAGCCTCGCGGCCGCGCGGCTCGGCTGGTCGCTTCCCGATTGCGCCTGCATCAGCCTGCACGGCCGCGCCTTGGAACGGGTCATTCCGCACCTGCAGCCGGGCGCGCGCATCCTCGCGCTGTCGTGGGACGGAACGACGCCGGAGCGGCTGGCGGCGTTGCTGCGCGAGCGCGGCTTCGGCGCGTCGCACCATCACGGTTCTCGCGGCCATGGGCGGCCCGCGCGAGACGATCAGGCACGGCGACCGCCGACGGCGTTCGATCTGCCCGACGTCGATCCGCTCAACGTCGTGGCGATCGACCGTCACGGCCGCGCCCGATGCCCGCATCGTCACGCTCTCGCCCGGCCTCGACGACGGCTGGTTCGAGAATGACGGGCAACTGACCAAGGCCGATATGCGGGCCGTCACCCTCGCGGCCCTCGCGCCGCGCGCCGGCGAGCTGTTGTGGGATGTGGGCGCGGGCGCCGGCTCGATCGCGATCGAATGGATGCTGCGCCATGCCGCGCAACCGGGCCATCGCCATCGAGGCGCATCCCGACCGCGCCGCGCGCATCATGCGCAACGCCCGCCATCTCGGCGTGCCCGACCTCGACGATCGTGACCGGCGAGGCGCCCGACGCGTTGCGCGATCTGGCCCGGCCGGATGCCATCTTCATCGGCGGCGGCGGCGTCGCGGGACGGCGTGTTCGAGGCCTGCTGGGCCGCACTGAAATCCGGCGGACGGCTCGTCGTCAACGCGGTGACGCTCGAGACCGAGCGGGCGATCCTCGGCTGGCATGCCGCGCCATGGCGGCTCGCTCAAGCGCATCGCCCTTTCGCATCTCGAACCGGTCGGCTCCCTGCACGGCTGGCGCGCCGCGATGCCCGTCACGCAATGGTCGGTGGTGAAACCATGATCGTCGCGGGGATCGGCATGCGGGCCGGCGCGTCGTGGCAGGAGATCGTCGACCTGGTCTGCGCGCGCGACGACGGAAGCCGGCTGTCGCGCGGCGATCTGCATGGCCTCGCCACGCTCGATAGCACGCGCGCGCGAAGCCGGGCTTCACGACGCCGCCGATGCATCTCGGGCTGCCGGCGATCGCCGTCTCGCCGCGAGTCCCTTCGCGCGGTGGCCGCGAGCGTTCGCACCCATTCGCCGCGCGTCGAGGCGCTTCACGGCGTCGGCTCCGTCGCGGAGGCCTCGGCGCTCGCGGCGGCCGGACGGCGATGCCCGCCTGCTGCTGCCCCGCATCGCCTCCGCGCGCGGTCACCTGCGCCCTTGCCGCAGGGAGGCTTGCCATGACGGTCCATTTCATCGGCGCCGGACCGGGCGCCGCCGATCTCGTGACGGTGCGGGGCCGCGATCTCATCGCGCGTTGCCCGGTCTGCCTTTACGCGGGCTCGATCATTCCGCCCGAGATGCTGTCCTGGTGCCCGCCCGGCGCGCGCATCGTCGATACCGCGCCCCTCGATCTCGACGCGATCGTCGGCGGAACTCGTGCGCGCGCATGAGGCCGGACAGGACGTGGCGCGGCTTCAATCGGGCGATCTCTCGATCTGGAGCGCCGTCGGCGAGCAGCTGCGCCGCCTCGATGCCCTCGGCATCCCCTATACGCTGACCCCCGGCGTGCCGGCCTTCGCCGCCGCTGCCGCCGCCCTCGGACGCGAACTGACGCTGCCGCGAGGTCGCGCAGTCGGTCGTCCTGACGCGCACCTCGGGCCGGGCCTCCGCCATGCCGGAGACCGAAAACCTCGCGGCCTTCGCGGCGACGCGGGCGACGCTCGCCATCCATCTGTCGATCCATGTCATCGACAAGGTGGTGGCGGAGCTGCTCCCCGCCTATGGCGCCGATTGCCCGGCGGCGGTCGTCTGGCGCGCGTCCTGGCCCGACGAGCGGGTGCTGCGGTCGACGCTTGGGCGAGATCGCCGCGCCTGGTCAGGACGGCCGGACTCGAGCGCACCGCGCTGATTCTCGTCGGGTCCGGCGCTCGGCACCGGATGCCTTTGGCGAAAGCGCGCTCTATTCGGCGGGTTACGATCGCCGCTTCCGGCCCGGCTTCGCGGGAGTCGCGCTCATGAGGACTTCGTCCGAGGTTTGCAGGCCGGCCCGTTTCGTCCATACCATTCCGGACTACCGCCACTCCGGCCCGAGGATATATTGACGTGAGCATGACGCATCTCTCGCCATACGTTCGATCGGGGCACCGTCTGGCTCGTCGGCGCGGGGCCCGGCGATCCCGGCCTGCTGACCCTTCACGCCCTGAACGCGCTGGCGGGCGCCGACGTGATCGTCCACGACGCGCTGGTCGATCCGCGCATTCTCGCGCTCGCCCGTCCCGACGCGACGCTCGAAAATGCGGGCAAGCGCGGCGGCCGCGCCTCCGTCGCGCAGACCGACATCACCGACCGGCTGATCGCGCTGGCGAAGAGCCGGCCGCCGTGTGCTGCGGCTGAAGGGCGGCGACCCGTTCATCTTCGGGCGCGGCGGCGAAGAGGCCCTGGCGCTGAGCGAAGCCGGCATCTTCTTCCGGATCATTCCCGGGGTGTCGAGCGGTCTCGCGTCGCTCGCGATCCACGGCATTCCGGCAACGACCCGGGACACCAACCATGCCGTCATCCTGGCGACCGGCCATTGCGCCGAGGGCCACGAGACCGATTGGGCGGCGCTTGCCCGCGCCGGATGTCCCCATCGTGCTCTACATGGGCGGTCACCAATATCGTCGCCATCGTCGTCGGACCTGATCGAAGGCGGGCTCGATGCCGCGAACGCCGGTTCTCGATCGTCTGCTCGGCGACCACGTCGGACGAGGAGGTCGTGGAGGCGCGCCTCGGCGAACTGCCGCGGCTCTCGCGCGGAGGGTGCGCTGCGATCGCCCGCCATCCTGGTCATCGGCGCGATCGCGGCGTTCCGGTCGCAGATCCAGAGCCATCTTCTGCGCCTGCGTTCGGAAGCGGCCGCGTGAGCGAGCGGCTTGCGCCCGGGATTGCTGGTCGCCGCGCCGCGGTCCGGGCTCCGGCAAGACGACCGTCACGCTCGGCCTTCAGCGCGCCCTGCGGCGTCGCGGCCTGCGGGTGCGCGGGCGCCAAGAGCGGACCCGACTATATCGACCCCGCCTTTCACGCGGCGGCCACCGGCGAGATCGAGCCTCAACCTCGACAGCTTCGCCATGGACGATCGCGCTGCTCCATGCGCTCGCCGCAGCGCACGCGCCAGCGGCGCGGACCTCGTCATCGCCGAGGGGTCGATGGGCCTCTTCGACGGCATCGAGGGCGAGACCGGGCCGCACCGGCGCCAGCGCCGATATCGCGGCGCGCTTCGGCTGGCCGGTGCTGCTCGTGCTCGACGTGTCGGGGCAGGCGCAATCCGCCGCCGCCATCGCGCTCGGCTGCGCCGCGATACGATCCGCGCATCACCATCATGGGCGTCGTTCTCAACCAGGTGGCGAGCGACCGTCATCGCCGGCTGGTCGAGGATGGCATCAACCGGATCGGGCTTCCGGTTCTGGGCGCGCTGCCCCGTGACCCATCGATCTGCCTTCCGGAGCGTCATCTCGGACTGGTGCAGGCGGGCGAAACCGCGGATCTCGAACAGCGGCTCGACGATCTCGCCGACCGGATCGAGAAGGCGGTCGATCTCGACCGGGTCGTCGCCATGGCCGCGCACCACCATGCGAGCCGATGGCGGCGGCCCATGCCCGGCGCTTCCGCCCCCGGGCCAGCGGATCGCGCTCGCACGCGACGAGGCGTTCTCGTTCGTCTATCCGCATATCCTGCAGGGATGGCGCGAGGCCGGCGCGGAGATCGTGCCGTTCTCACCGCTCGCGGACGAGGCGCCGCCGGCGGATTGCGACGCCTGCTGGCTGCCGGGCGGCTATCCCGAACTTCATGCCGCCCGCCTTGCCGCCGCGGGCCGTTTCCTCGAGGGATTGCGCGCGTTCGGGGAAAGCCGGCCCATCCATGGCGAATGCGGCGGCTACATGGTGCTGGGGCAAAGCCTGGAGGATGGCGGCGGCGACACCCACCCGATGGCGGGTCTCCTGCCGGTTGCAACCAGCTACAAGCGGCGCAAGCTTCATCTCGGCTATCGGGTCGCCACGCTCAGCGAGGACGGCCCCTTGGGCCGCAAGGGCGCGAGGCTCGTCGGCCACGAATTCCACTACGCGTCCATCGTCAGCCAGGATGCGAGCAATTTCGCCCAGGTCACTGACGCGACAGGCGTTTCGCTTGGCCTCGCGGGCCATCGCAACGGTGCCGTCACAGGCACGTTCTTTCACGTTCTCGCCGGCTGAATTTCAGCACGGGCATGAAAAAACCGGGGCTCGCGAAGGCCCCGGTCGGTGTCGCGTGTCGCTGCGTCAGGCAGCCGGCATGAACCGCGAGCGGAGGAAGCCGGCGGCGCCCCCGAGCAGCACCCAGAAGACCAGGCTGACGATCGACGCCATGACGATGAAGTCATGGGCGAGCGCTTCCGGGCACCGCGCTGTCGAAGCTTGCGGGCTTCGGCGCGCCGACGAGGTGCGGAACCACGATCAGCGCGACGGCCAGCACGCGCCAGCGGCAACGACCGGGTGAACGCCAGCAGCGCCAACCCGGCAGCGGTCGCCGCCGACCGTTGCAACCCACCAGACCTGCCTCGCCTCGAGATCGGCCGCCGGCATGCCCGGCAGTTCGGGCGGGAGGCCGAGGCCGGGTGCGAGGGTGAAGACCGCAAAGCCCGCCAGGCCCCAGAACACGCCCTGCCGCCAGCCGGTCATTCCCCCGGCGAACTCGGACGCGGTCACGAGCAGGACCGCGAAGCCGATGGCCGTGACGATGTTGGCAAGCGCCGTGAAGGCCGAGCGCTGGAAGCCGTCGGCCGGGGCCCAGGCCTCCTCGTCATGCTCGTGCGGATGCGCCGCCACCGTCGCCTCGCCGGCCGTGTGACCGGCGGTCCCATGATCGTGCGAGGCTGCGCAGGCTCCGCCATTCTCGTAGGTCTCGGCCCGCAGGATCAGCGGAACGGTGCCGGCATATTGCATCGCCGTCATGGCGAGGCCGGCAACGAGCCCGGCCAGCGCCGAGACGAAGACGATATTGCGGAAGAGGCTCATGGTGCCTGTCCTCAATGGCAGGGGAAGGCGAGCGAATGCCGCACGTCATGCGCGGCGTTGTGCACTGCGCTGATCTGGCGAAAGCCCCGCGAAGCCGACGATGAAGAGGCCGAGGAATGCCGCGAGACCCAGCTGGGTCAGCCGCGAGGCCGATGTGCGTGCCGGCGGAAAGGGGCAGGGTTGTTGGATTGGTCGTCATCATGGTCCTTTCGCCCTCCACCCGAGGGCCGATCAAGAGTTTACGCGTGTCGGCAGGTTTCCTGGCTCACGGATCGACGCGTCTCCTCTGCCTTCCCAGGACAGGTCCCAGTGGCAGTATCGAGGAGCGCTCTCCGCCTACAGTTGCGGGGGCAGCCATGGCTTTGGGCGAGAGGCCCGCACCGTGTTCCCTTTTCATCCTTGAGGGATCCGACACCACAGGTATAGAGGCCCGCCGTCGCACCGCCAACCAAAAGATTGGCTCCTCCACCGAGCGCGAGCGACTAGGCGCCGCTCGGCGAGCACGCGCCGCAGGTCGCGGCTGGTGAGGTGAAAGTTGGCGTCGCGGCGCGAAGGCCCGTTTCAGCGCCGCCTTGGCTCGCGCCGCTTCGTCAAAAATGGCCCGGTGGTCGCGGAAGAACGTCAGGCAGGTCTCGGGCGTCGGCGACTGCGCCCGACGAGGACGCGGAAGGCAAGCCGGTGCACGACGCATTGGCCCCCATGGCCGTCTCGGGCATGAAGGCCAGCGAATCGATATCGTCCCGCCAGACCGCGTTCATCTCCCAAGCGTAATCCTCCGCCGCCCTTGACTATCCGCGCAAGCTATACCTCATCGGGAGGAAATCGACGTACCCGATCGGCCGGGTCGAGCGTTGAACCTATCCGCCAGATCGATCTCACCGGAAAGGAAATCCTGTGTTCACTCTCACAATCAGCGACAAGGCTGTGGCCGTCACGAATGCCGACGAGGATGAAGCGCGCGAGCTTTTCATGAGCGAGGACTTCAAGGACGATCTCAAGACGCTCGAAACCGACGGCGCGCCGCTCTGGGACGGCTTCGCCACCCTTGCCCTGCGGCCCGCCACCGACCTCGAGATCACCGAGTTCGAGGAGGCCGACGTGGACGAGGAAGGCGAGGAGGATGCGGAGGACGACGACAGCCCCCTCATCATGTTCCTGGTCGACGTGACGGATCCCGACGACGAGGAGTGAGGTTTCCGTCCGGCAGCCGAGCTCCCGTCGCCTTCGCGGGGAGGGACGGGTTCAGGACGGCGGCGAACCGTCCTTGATCATGCGCCCTGATCCCGTCACGCAGTTCCGGCGTGTCCTTTTGCTTATGCACCGCGACCGCGTGCAGGACGGCGGCGTCGACGACTTCGTCGGCGCTGTCGGCGACGATGGCCAGCGAGCATTTCACATCGCTGGGGATCTCACGGCAATCGATGAATTTCCGGCCCATGGCGTCCTCCCGGATGACTGTTCTTCAAAGCCGTTGCCACGACCGCGCCATTCTAGCCTCGCCGGCGCGCGAGGCGAGCCCCCTATCCTTTTGCGCCGAACGCATGTGCGAGCAGGTCATAGGAGCGCAGCTTGGCGTCGTGGTCGAAGACCGCCGCGGTGATCATCAATTCGTCAGCCTGGGTCGCCTCCAGGAGCGGTGCAAGCAGCTCGCGCATTGTCTGCTGCGAGCCGACGAACAGCCGTTGCCGGTTGCGCCGGATGGCCTCACGCTCGGCGGCCGAATAATCATAAGCGAGCGCCTCCTCGGGACTCGGCAGGGGACCGTATTCGCCGCGATTGCGGCGCAGGACGTTGAGATCGGCGCTCGAGGCGAGCCGCTCCGCATCCGCATCCGTCTCGGCGCAGATCGCCGCGATGGTGAGGATCGCGTGGGGTGCGCTGCGCCATGACGAGGGTGTGAACTCGCGCCGGTAGCTCATCATCGCATCGGTCGCGTCATGGCTTGCGAAATGCTGCGCGAAGCCGAAGCCAAGCCCGAGCTGCGCCGACAGATGCGCGCTGTAATCGCTCGATCCGAGAAGCCAGATCGGCGGCAGGGGCACGCCGGACGGCATGATGTCGATCTTGGAGAACGGATGAGTGGCCGGAAATCCCTTGGTCTCGAGCAGCAACAGCTCCTGAAGGCGCTCCGGAAAGTCGTCGCCGCCCCGCTCCTGCTGCTGCAGCCGCCGCAGCGCATAGGACGTCACCGGATCGGTGCCCGGGGCGCGGCCGAGTCCAAGGTCGATGCGGCCGGGAAACAGCGCTTCGAGGAGCTTGAAGCGCTCCGCCACCATCAGCGGCGCATGGTTGGGCAGCATCACGCCGCCGGAGCCGACGCGGATCCGTTCGGTGACGGCGGCGATCTGGCCGATCATGATCTCCGGCGCGCCGCTGGCGACGGATGGCAGGTTATGATGTTCGGCGACCCAGAACCGCGTGAAGCCGAGCCGGTCGGTATGCCGCGCGAGATCGAGCGTGTTGCGCAGGGCTTGCGCCGGCGTCGAGCCCGCGGTGACAAAAGAGAGATCGAGAACAGAAAGCGGCAGCATGAGGTTTCCATGCGGTGATTGGGCAGGATAGGATCGTGCGACACGGCATATAGGTTCGCGGCCTGCAAAACCCATGCCCGCTGCCGCCATGAACCCGTTTCGCCCATGATCGTCTGCAAAGCCGCCCAGCCGCGAAACGCAAGGAAACTGCCCATGAACAAACGTCGGCTCGGTCGCTCGGACCTGATGGTGTCGCCCCTTTGCCTCGGCGGCAACGTGTTCGGCTGGACGGCCGACGAGGCGACGTCCTTCAGCATCCTCGACGCGTTCGTCGAAAGCGGCCTCGAATTCATCGACACGGCGGACGTCTATTCCAGCTGGGCGCCCGGCAACAAGGGCGGCGAATCGGAGACGATCATCGGCAAATGGATGAAGGCGCGCGGCAATCGGCAGCAGCTGATCATCGCCACCAAAGTCGGGTCCGACATGGGCGAAGGGCGGAAAGGATTGTCGAAGGCCTATATCCGCCGGGCGGTCGAGGATTCGCTCGACGCGGCTGCAGACCGATTACATCGACCTCTATCAGTCGCATCGGGACGACGAGGATACGCCGCAGGCGGAGACGCTCGGGGCCTATCAGGAACTGATCGAGGCGGGCAAAGTCCGCGTCATCGGCGCGTCGAATTTCACCGCCGCGCGGCTGAAATCGGCTCTCGACATCAGCGCCAAGCGACGGCTTGCCCCGCTACGAATGCCTGCAGCCGAAATACAATCTCTACGACCGCGCCGAATTCGAGAGCGAACTCGAGCCGATCTGCCTCGCGCAGGAGGTCGGCGTCATCCCCTATTACGGTCTCGCCAGCGGGTTTCTCACCGGCAAGTACCGGTCGGAAGGCGATTTCGGCAAGAGCGTGCGCGGCGAGCGCATGGTCAATTATCTCAACGAGCGCGGCAAACGCATCCTCGCGGCCCTCGACGAGGTGGCGGCGGAAAGGAACACCGCGCCGGCGCAGGTTGCGCTGGCCTGGCTGATGGCCCGCCCGAGCATCACGGCGCCGATCGCCAGCGCCACCGAGCGTCGAGCAGCTCGGCCGATCTGGTCGGCCGCGACGCGGCTCGCACTGGATTCCGAGAGCGATCGAGACGGCTCGATCGCGGCGTCGGCCTGATGAGTCCAGAGGCGCCTCACGCCTCGGCGTCAGCAGCCGACGCAGATGCCGCGCCGGACCTTGCGGTCGATCATTTCGCTCTTCCGCCTCATCTCCAGCTCGCGCGCACGTCGGCGCCGGTCCGGACGAGGTTCGAGCGCCCCGGCGGTGGACGGGGCGACATCCCGTGCTGCCTTCCTTCCCGGCGCCGGGCGCGGCGTGCGTCATCGGTGCTGGGCGCGCGAGCCCGGCGAAGGGGTCGCCCTGCCGGGCGCAGTCTTGGTGCCGGCGCTTCCGGGACTTGGGGTCCCCATGGAACTGCCTGTCGAACCGGAGCTTCCCGCCGAGCCTCCGGTTTGAGCGAGGGCCTGACCGATGAACAGCCCGGCAATCGTCAGCGTCGCCAATGTCAGTGTCCGCAATGATCCCTCCTCGCGCGGATGCTCCGGACGCAACGTGCGAACAGCCAGCCGGTGGTTTCGGCTCAGCGGCGCCACAGGGTCAAGCTCACCGGCTGGTTGCGGATCGAGCATCTGGCGCGGCCCCGCCTCGAGACCCCTCTCGAACGAGCGCCGCGCAGGCGTTCTTCCCCGCGTCGCAGACGGAGAACAGGCCGATGCCCGGACCGATCTGCGACGCTCTCGGCGCGGGACAGGTGGAAGACATCGTAGCCGATTCGCAGGAACAGATCGAAGACCCGGCGCCCGCCCGGCACCGCCACGCGGCCGCCCTGCGGGCAGGATGGTCGACGATGGCCTCGTCCCAGTCGCAGCGGTCCGGGATTCCACCACCAGTCGTCGCCGCGCTTTTCGAGCCCGGAGGAGGATGACGACACGACGAGACGGCGGGCGGCCCTTCGTGTTGGGATTGGCCTCATGACCGAGCCGTCCGAGAACCACGAGATCGGCCTTGTCGAGCTCGCGCTGGAAATAGGCCCAGTCGGCCTCGTTGCCAGAGCCTCCGGGGTCGCCCCGCCGGTCGAATCGGTGATGCGGTCGTCCATCCGAGACGATCGCGTAGCCGTGGATCTGGATCGTCACAGCGGAGCCCTGTTTTCCGCCAGCCCATTCTACCGCACCATCGGGCTGCGCCGCCATCGCGCATCGTCGCGAACATGGCGATTGGGACGGGGATGGGGATGGCGTTCGGCTTCGGCCTTGCCAGACCTGCCCGAACATCCGATGAAACCGCACAACCGGATCTCGAAAGAGAGTGAGCCGATGCGGATTGCGACGTGGAACGTGAACTCGATCAAGCAGCGGCTCGAGCATCTGGCCGAATTCCTGAAGACGCAGCGAGCCCGATGTGGTCTGCCTGCAGGAGCTGAAATGCGTCGACGACGCGTTCCCGCGCTTCGAGGTCGAGGCGCTCGGCTACAACGTCGCGACCCACGGCCAGAAGGCCTATAACGGCGTCGCCATCCTGTCGAAGCGGCCGCTCGAAGACGTGCGTCGCGGCTTGCCGGGCGACGATGGCGACGACCATGCGCGCTACATCGAGGGGGTGATCTCGACGGCGAGCGGGGTCGTGCGGGTGGCGTCAATCTATCTCCCCAACGGCAATCCCGATCGGCACGCCGAAATTTCCCTACAAGCTCGCCTGGCTGGACCGGCTGACGGCCCATGCGCGGGAACTCCTGGAACTCGAGGAGAACCTCGTCCTGTGCGGGGACTACAACGTCATCCCCGAGCCGAAGGACGCCGCCGATCCCGCTCTCTGGGTCAATGATGCCCTGTTCCAGCCGGAGACGCCGGGCGCGCTTCCGGGCGCTGCTCGATCTCGGCTTCGCGGATGCCGTGCGGGCCTGCAACGACCAGGCCGGCCTCTACACCTTCTGGGATTATCAGGCCGGCGCGTTCCAGCGGAACAACGGCATCCGCATCGATCACCTGCTGCTGTCGCCGCAGGCGCAGGACAAGCTGCAATCGGTCAGCATTCGCAAGGATGTCCGCGGCTGGGAGAAACCGTCGGACCACGTGCCGGTGCTGGTGGACCTCAAGATCGAGGCCTAAACGCAAACGCTTAGCGGCGCGCCTGAATGTACTGCTCGAGAAGATCCAGCGCCAGCTTGCGGTCACTGTCGCCCGACACCGCAAATGCCTCGTCGTAGAGCTTGCCGATCCACTGGTCCTTGGTCGGCTCAATCGATTCACGCGCCAGGGTCAGCCACATCAGGCCCTTGGCGCGCTGACGGGGAACGCCGTTGCCGGTCATCAGCAGATGCCCCAGCAGCGCCTGCGAGGCGTGGTGGCCCTTCTCGGCCGCCAGGTTGAACCAGCGCGCCGCCTGGCGCGAATCCTTCTCGACGCCCGTGCCTTCGAGATAGAGGCGCGCGAGATTGTACTGGGCGTTGGAATCGCTGAAATAGCTCGCGGCGTAATTGAACATCTCGACCGCCCGGCCCGGGTTGGCCGAGACATACGTGCCCTGGATGCCGTCGAGGAAATAGGTGCCCAAGGCCACGAACGCGCTCGACACCACCGCGGCGTTCGGCGAATCCGGGCTCTCGTCGGCGTTCTGGTCGGCGAGCTTCGAGAAATACTCGAACGCCTTGAGGTCGTCGTGCTCGACGCCGTCGCCATCCGCATACATGCGGCCGAGTTTCCAGAGCGCCAGCGTATGCCCCTGCCCCGCCGCATATTCGAGCGCGAGCGCCGCGCCCTGCTTGTCGCCTGCGTTGTAGTCCCTCATGCCGTTGCGCAAAGCCTCGCGCGCCGAGCCATACTTGATGGTCGGCGTGAGAGGCTGCGGGCGCGGCGCGGCATCGAGCGCGAAAGCTGCGCTCGAGCCAAGCAACGCCACGCCGCAAGCGGCAATGAGACTAGATGTCCGCATAGGTTTCCTTCTCGGCCGCTCCGCCCGGATGGGTCACGGCGCCGTCCCGCGCCGGACCGACCGTCTGCGCATATTTCCAGAGGTAGCCCGAAGTCGCGTCGGTCTCGCGCGGCTTCCATTCGGCGTGCCGGCGGGCGAGTTCCTCGTCCGGACAGCTCGACGTCGATGGTGCCCTTGATGGCGTCGAGCGCGATGATGTCGCCGTCGCGCACGAGCGCGATCGGGCCGCCGACCGCCGCTTCCGGACCCGCATGGCCGATGCAGAAGCCGCGCGTCGCGCCGGAGAACCGGCCGTCGGTGATGAGCGCGACCTTGTCGCCCATGCCCTGGCCGTAGAGCGCCGCCGTGGTGGACAGCATCTCGCGCATGCCGGGGCCGCCGCGCGGGCCCTCGTAGCGGATGACGAGGACTTCGCCTTCCTTGTACTGCTTCTTGCTGACCGCCTCGAAGCAGGCCTCCTCGCCGTCGAAGCAGCGCGCCGGACCGCGGAACACCTGCTTGTCGAGCGGCATGCCCGCGACCTTCACGATGGCGCCTTCGGGCGCGAGGTTGCCGCGCAGGCCGACGACGCCGCCGGTCGGCGGTGATCGGCTTGTTGGCCGGACGCACCACGTCCTGATCGTCGTTCCAGCGCACGGATTGGCGAGGTTCTCGGCAATCGTGCGGCCAGTCACCGTCATGCAATCGCCATGCATGAAGCCGTGATCGAGCAGGGTCTTCATGAGAAGCGGAATGCCGCCGACTTCGAACATGTCCTTCGCCACATAGCGTCCGCCCGGCTTGAGGTCGGCGATATAGGGCGTGCGCTTGAAGATTTCGGCCACGTCGAACAGGTCGAACTTGATGCCGATCTCGTGGGCGATCGCCGGCAGGTGAAGCGCCGCGTTCGTCGAGCCGCCGGACGCGGCCACCACCGTCGCGGCGTTTTCCAGCGCCTTGAGGGTGACGATATCGCGCGGACGGATGTTCTTGGCGAGGAGCTCCATCACCATCTCGCCGGCCGTGAAGCAGAACCGGTCGCGGATTTCGTAAGGGGCCGGGAGCGCCCGCCGAATAGGGCAGCGCGAGGCCGATGGCCTCGGACACCGTCGCCATGGTGTTGGCGGTGAACTGGGCGCCGCAGGCGCCGGCCGACGGGCACGCCACCTGCTCGAGCTCGGTCAGGTCCTCGTCGGACATCTCGCCGACCGAATGCTTGCCGACGGCCTCGAACAGATCCTGCACGGTCACGGGCTTGCCACGGAACGAGCCCGGCAGGATGCTTCCGCCATAGATGAAGATCGACGGGACGTTGAGGCGCACCATCGCCATCATCATGCCGGGCAAGGACTTGTCGCAGCCGGCCATGCCGACGAGGGCGTCATAGGAATGGCCGCGCATGGTCAGCTCGACCGAATCCGCGATGACCTCGCGCGACGGCAGCGAGGACTTCATGCCCTGGTGACCCATGGCGATGCCGTCGGTCACCGTGATGGTGCAGAACTCGCGCGGCGTGCCCTGAGCGGCGGAGACGCCCTTCTTCACGGCCTGCGCCTGGCGCATCAGCGAGATGTTGCAGGGCGCGGCTTCGTTCCAGCAGGTGGCGACGCCGACGAATGGCTGGTGAATCTGCTCCTGGGTCAGACCCATCGCGTAGAGGTACGAACGGTGCGGCGCGCGAGCTGGGCCTTCCGTTACGTGGCGACTTGGGAGTTTCGATTTGTCGAACCGGCGCGCATCCATGAACTTCACTCTTCCCCGCTTGGCGTCACATTGGGTCCCGAATGGTTACGGAACCCTGGTGCTCTGCCATGCGCCACGCCTTTCGCGCAACGTCCCAAGAGAGTCAGAAAAAACCCGCTCGCGCCTGGCCGTCGTCTGCGCCCCACTGCCTTAAAGCTTTGCCGTTAAAGCAGTTTAGCGAGACCCATGAGGTGCCTTCGGTTTATGGCGGGATCGCGGCGGAGCGTGGGCCAAGCGCGGCAGGATCAGGAAGGTTTGAAGGTGTTGCGGCCGCGCCACATGAATCCGCCGTGAATCGGCAAACCATGTCACCCGGAGACCGTCGCGGCGTCGCGCCGGCGCTACATCCGGAACACGCCGAACCGGGTCTCCGGCACCGGCGCGTTCAAGGTCGCCGAAAAGGCGAGCGCGAGGACGCGGCGGGTCTCCGACGGCAGGATGATGCCGTCGTCCCAGAGCCGGGCGGTGGCATGGTAGGGGCTGCCCTCCTGCTCGTAATTGTCGCGGATCGGCGCCTTGAAGGCTTCCTCGTCCTCCGCGCTCCAGCTCCTGCCCTCGGCCTCGAGGTTGTCGCGCCGGACGGTGGCGAGAACACTCGCCGCCTGCTCGCCGCCCATCACCGAAATGCGCGAATTGGGCCAGGTGAACAGGAAGCGCGGCGAATAGGCCCGGCCGCACATGCCGTAATTGCCGGCGCCGAACGAGCCGCCGAGCAGCAGCGTGATCTTGGGCACCTGCGCGCAGGCGACCGCGGTGACGAGCTTCGCGCCATCCTTGGCGATGCCGCCGGCCTCGTATTGGCGACCCACCATGAAGCCCGAGATGTTCTGCAGGAACAGCAGCGGGATGCGCCGCTGGCAGCACAATTCGATGAAGTGGGCGCCCTTGAGCGCGCTCTCGGAAAACAGGATGCCGTTATTGCCGATGATGCCGACCGGCATGCCCCAGATCCGCGCGAAGCCGGTGACCAGCGTGGTGCCGTAGAGCCGCTTGAACTCGTCGAATTCCGAGCCGTCCACCAGCCGCGCGATCACCTCGCGGATATCGTATTGCTTCTTGAGATCTGTCGGCACGATGGCGTCGAGATCGTCGATGGCGAATATTTCGGCTCGACCGGCTCCGCGATGTCGAGATCGACGACCTTGCGGGTGTTCAGCGTCGCGACGATCCGGCGCACGATGGCGAGCGCATGGACGTCGTCGGTCGCATAATGATCGGCCACGCCCGATTGGCGCGCGTGGACGTCGGCGCCGCCGAGATCCTCCGCCGAGACGACCTCGCCGGTGGCGGCCTTCACCAGCGGCGGGCCGCCGAGAAAGATGGTGCCCTGATGGCGCACGATCACCGTCTCGTCCGACATCGCCGGCACATAGGCGCCGCCCGCCGTGCAGGAGCCCATCACGCAGGCGATCTGCGGGATGCCGAGGGAGGAGAGCGTCGCCTGGTTGTAGAAGATGCGGCCGAAATGATCCCGGTCGGGAAACACCTCGGTCTGATGCGGCAGGTTCGCGCCGCCGGAATCGACGAGGTAGATGCAGGGCAGGCGATTCTCGCGGGCGATCTCCTGGGCGCGAAGATGCTTCTTCACGGTCATCGGGTAATAGGTGCCGCCCTTGATGGTGGAATCGTTGCAGACGATCATCACCTCGCGGCCTTCGACCCGGCCGATGCCGGTGATGATGCCGGCGCCGTGGATCGCGCCGTCATACATGTCGTGCGCGGCGAGCGCGCCGAGTTCGAGAAACGGCGCGCCGGGATCGAGCAGGCGCGTGACCCGCTCGCGCGGCAGCAGCTTGCCGCGCCCCAGATGCCGCTCGCGCGCCTTTGCCGGTCCGCCTTCGGCCACCGATCGCGCGCGCTTGGCCCGCAGTTCCGCCGCAAGCTCGGCCCAGGCGGCGCGGTTGGCGCGCGCATGCGTCCGGAGGCGAGATCGGCGGATGTGGCGATGACGGGCACGCGTCAGCTCCTGCTTGTCGTGGTCAGGACGCTCGTCGAAATCAGCCCTTGGCGCGGATGACGACCCGCTCGCGAACGGCGCCGGGGCCGCAGCGATAGGCGATGCCGCGGACGAGCAGCCAATCCTGCGATCGTTTGTCGAGATAGAGATGCGTCCCGCCGAGCGCCACCGTCGCCTCCAGCATGGATTGCGTCGCAGGACCGAAGCCCGGCGTCGTGGTGATCGTCGGAGCTGACCACGCCCAGCCGGGTGCAGACCCGCACGTCGGCCGGCGAATCCATGATCTGGACCACATCGGTCGGCGAGGGCCGGTAGGCGCAGGCCGAAGCGGTCAAAGCGATGAGGGAGGCGATGAGAACGCGAGTCATGTGGATATCCGCCGATCAGCTAATCTTCTCCCAAGCTTAGAGCATGAAGCGCCGCTGGCGAGAAGCCATGTGGCGGCGGGAGCCGAAATCCCTGGGACAGGTCGGAAAAATCGCCGCTTGTGACTTCCGGGTCACTTCCGGGCGGCTCAGGCGCGCTCCGTCGGGCCGAAGATCGTCTCGAAGGTCTGGCGCAGGGCGCGCATCCACCTCCGGCATGGTCACCGGGATGCCGAGATCCACCAGGCTGGTGACGCCGTGCTGGCGGACGCCGCAGGGCACGATGCCGGAGAAATGGGAGAGGTCCGGCTCGACGTTGAGGCTGATGCCGTGGAAGCTGACCCAGCGGCGCACGCGGATGCCGATGGCGGCGATCTTGTCCTCGGCTCCCTCCGCCCGTTCGGGACGGCGAACCCAGACCCCGACCCGGTCGTCGCGCCGCTCGCCCCGCACGTTGAATTCGGCAAGCGTTGCGATGAGCCAGGCTTCGAGGGCCGCCACGTAGCGGCGCAGATCCTGCTGCCGGCGACTGAGATCGAGCATCACATAGGCCACCCGCTGGCCGGGGCCGTGATAGGTATATTGCCCGCCTCGCCCGCTGCGGTGGACCGGAAAGCGGTTCGGCTCCACGAGGTCCGAATCCTGCGCCGAGGTTCCGGCCGTATAGAGCGGCGGATGCTCGACCAGCCAGACCAGTTCGCGGGCGCCGTCCCTGGGCGATGGCGTCGGCGCGGGCTTCCATGAAGGCGACCGCCTCCTCGTATCCCGTCAGCCCCTCGGCGATGACCCATTCGACGGGCACGCGTGCCCGCGAGGGCGGGGAAGCTATCGGCGAGATTGTCGCGAAGGCTCGGCAAGTCGATCCACCCGGATGACAGGCGCGGCAGGAGCGCTGTATTGATCCCCGTTCGCCCGCGCGGTCAACCGGCCTGAGATATGCGCCCCGGAACACCAGACAAGGCGCCCCGCGGACAAGCCTCGCGGATGGCCGGCATTTGCCTTTGGACCCTGCCCTTGGACCTTGCGGAAACTCTTGGCCCGATGGGCTTGCGGTCCCGCAATCCATCTAGTATAGCCCGCCTCGCCGGGATTTCGGTCCCGGCTCCAAGCTCTGCGGCCATGGCGGAATTGGTAGACGCACTACCTTGAGGTGGTAGCGGGGAGACCCGTGGAGGTTCGAGTCCTCTTGGCCGCACCAACTTTGAAGAATGCCTCGGCGGACATCCTCCGGCGCGTTACAAAAAGGTCCCTGACGGGGCCTTTTTTGTTGCCTGCGCGGGATTGTCACCTAGGCTGACGGGCGGGTCCGGCTATGTGGCGTTCACAAGACTTGCCTGTCGCTTCCCGATCCGCTGCGCCGGCTTGAAACGACACGGCAGGAAACCGACCCAACCCACCGATCCGGCTTTGGCTTTTGCGGCGCATTGTGCTGATGCTTGCGCCTATCCTAAAAGGCCGTCGGATCCAGCGCTTCGAGGAACAGCCCATGCAGGACGTCGACGATCTGACGCCGCCTGCGCGTGCCCGAGGGCGAAACAGCCCCATGGTCGTTCCGCGACGATGACGGCGAGATCAACCAGGACTTTCTCCGCGCGGTCGGCGACGCGATCGACGCCTCGGACACGCGCGCGCCTGCTCCATCTCGTGGAGGATTTCCACGAATCGGAAATGGGCGACCTGCTGGAAGCCCTCGACACCGATCACCGCCCTCGCCTGATCGAATTGCTCGGATCCGATTTCGACTTCGCGGCCCTGACCGAGGTCGACGATTCGGTCCGCGAGGAAATCCTCGAGGAGCTCGAAACCGCCACCGTCGCGGAGGGCGTGCGCGACCTCGAATCCGACGATGCCGTCACGATTCTCGAAAGTCTCGACGACGAGGACAAGGCGGACGTGCTCGATCGGCTGCCGGCGATCGAGCGCGTGGCGCTCCAGCGCTCGCTCGATTATCCGGAAGACAGCGCCGGCCGGCGCATGCAGACCGAGTTCATCGCGGTCCCGCCCTTCTGGACCGTCGGCCAGACCATCGACTTCATGCGCGAGACGCCGGACCTGCCGGAGACCTTCTACGAGATCTTCGTGATCGATCCCGCCGGCCATCTGCTCGGGAGCGGTGGCGCTCGACCGGCTGCTGCGCTCGAAACGGCCGATGACCATCGAACAGCTCATGGATGACGAGCCGGACCGGGTGAAGGCGACGGAGAACCAGGAAGAGGTGGCGCGCATGTTCGAGCGCTACAACCTGGTGTCGGCGGCGGTGGTCGACGAGGCCGGACGGCTCGTCGGCGTGATGATGGTCGACGACATCGTCGACGTGCTCGAAGAAGAAGCGGATGCCGACATCAAGCAGCTCGGCGGCGTCCACTCGGACGAAGAATTGTCCGATACGGTGATGACGACCCAGCGCAGCCGCTTTCCCTGGCTGTTCGCCAACATGTGCACGGCGATCGTCGCCGCCAACGTGATCGGCGCCTTCTCGGCCTCGCTTGAGCACATGGTGGCGCTCGCGGTGCTGATGCCCATCGTCGCCTCCATGGGCGGCAATGCCGGCACCCAGACCATGACGGTGGCGGTGCGGGCGCTCGCGACCCGCGAACTCGGCCGCTCGAACGCCTGGCGCATCATCCGCCGCGAGGCGATGGTCGGCCTCCTGAACGGGATCGTGTTCGCCGTCATCATGGGCACCATCGCCGGGCCTCTGGTTCCAGGCGCTCGATCTTGGCGTCGTCATGGGGCTGGCGCTGATCACCGTCCTGCTCTTCGCGGCGCTTGGGGGGATTTTCGTGCCCCTGACCCTCAACCGGTTCGGCGTCGATCCGGCGGTGTCCTCCGGACCCTTCGTGACGAGCATCACCGACATCGTCGGCTTCTTCGCTTTTCTGGGGATCGCGACCGCCTGGTTCGGCCTCTAGCCGCCGTTAAGCCTCTTTCGTAAGCGGGTGTTAACGGGCTTACGTCATGGCTGGTCAGATCGATTTCGCCGGATATAGTTGATCAGATGAAGCCTCGACGTCCCTCCCGCCGCTCGAAAGCTCCCTCCCGGCTGCGCCAGATCCTGGTCGCGGCGCGCGCTCGGCGCGGTCGTGGCGCTCGCCGTCGGCCTCGCCTCCTGCGCCATCGCCCCGTCGAGCCGCTACCCCGCCAAGGGCGACGCGCGTCCTCACGCGGGCGTCGCCTCCGCCCATGGACTGCCGGTTCACGGCGTCGATATTTCCAAATGGCAGGGCAAGGTCGATTGGGCGGCTCTGCGCCAGGCCGGCACGAAATTCGCCTTCATCAAGGCCACCGAAGGTGGCGACCACGTGGACAACCGGTTCATCGAGAACTGGGCCGGCGCCAAGCAGGCCGGCGTCCCGCGCGGCGCCTATCACTTCGTCTATTGGTGCCGCCCGGCCCACGAACAGGCCATGTGGTTCAAGCGGAACGTGCCCTACGATCCGACGGCCCTGCCCCCGGTCCTCGACGTGGAATGGAACGGCGAATCGGTCAACTGCCCGCGCAAGGTGCCCCGCGAGCAGGCGCTCGCCATGATCAACCTGATGCTGAAGGAGATGGAGGCCCATACGGGCAAGCGCCCCATCATCTACACGGACATCACCTTCCACCAGGAGATCCTGGAGGGCGAGTTCACCGATTACCCGTTCTGGATCCGCAGCACCGCCGCCGAGCCGCACCACCGCTACAACGACCGCCGCTGGACCTTCTGGCAATTCACCACCACGGGCCGCGTGCCCGGCGTCTCCGGCGACATCGACCGCAACACCTTCTACGGCACCGACAACCAGTGGCGCATGTTCCTCGCCAGCAATTGCGACCCCCGCGACCACGACCGGCTGAAGAACACCGGCGTGTGCAGCAATCTGGGCGGCGACGAGGCTTACGCGCGCGGCGCCGAGGAGTAGGCGGCGGGCCAGCGCCATCTCGCTCCCCATCGCCCCTTGCAAATTGCCGCCCCTTGCCCGAACCTCCGGCTCAACCCGACGCGAAAAGTCGCCACGAGGTTGGAGGAAACGCCATGATCCCGAACATCCGCGCCTTCAATTTCGACCTTGGCGAGACCGCCGATGCGATCCGCGAGACCGTCCGCGACTTCGCGCAGGACAAGATCGCGCCGCGGGCCGAAGAGATCGACCGGACCAACCAGTTCCCCCGCGATCTCTGGCCCGCAGATGGGCGAACTCGGGCTTGCACGGCATCACGGTCGACGAGGAATATGGCGGCGCGGGGCTCGGCTATCTCGAGCATGTGGTGGCGGTGGAGGAGGTGTCGCGCGCCTCCGCGTCGGTCGGGCTGTCCTACGGCGCCCATTCCAATCTCTGCGTCAACCAGATCAGCCGCAACGGCACCGAGGAGCAGAAGCGGCGCTACCTGCCGAAGCTGATCTCCGGCGAGCATCTCGGCGCGCTTGCCATGTCGGAGCCGGGCTCGGGCTCGGACGTGGTCTCCATGCGCACCCGCGCCGAGAAGCGCGGCGACCGCTATGTGCTCAACGGCAACAAGATGTGGATCACCAACGGCCCGACGGCCGACGCGCTGGTGGTCTATGCCAAGACCGACCCGGAGGCCGGATCGAAGGGCATCACGGCCTTCCTCATCGAGAAAGGCTTCAAGGGATTCTCGACTCACCAGAAGCTCGACAAGCTCGGCATGCGC
The DNA here is from genome assembly GCA_963837375.1 of uncultured Alphaproteobacteria bacterium. Classification (GTDB taxonomy): domain Bacteria; phylum Pseudomonadota; class Alphaproteobacteria; order Rhizobiales; family Beijerinckiaceae; genus Microvirga. Next base: position 107,875 of record CAWINL010000006.1, read on the forward strand.
GGCTCGGATACCTGCGAATTGCTGTTCGAGGATTGCGAGGTGCCGGAGGAGAACGTGCTCGGAAAGGTCGGCCGGGGCGTCAACGTCCTGATGTCCGGCCTCGATTACGAGCGCGCGGTGCTGGCCGCCGGGCCCCTCGGCATCATGCAGGCCTGCATGGATGTGGTGATGCCCTATGTCCACGAGCGCAAGCAGTTCGGCCAGCCGATCGGCGGGTTCCAGCTCGTGCAGGGCAAGCTCGCCGACATGTACGTGACGATGAATTCCGCCAAGGCCTATGTGTACGCCGTCGCCAAGGCCTGCGACCGCAACGAGACCACCCGCGAGGACGCCGCCGGCGCGATCCTCTACGCGGCCGAAAAGGCGACCCAATGCGCGCTCGACGCGATCCAGCTGCTCGGCGGCAACGGCTATATCAACGACTACCCGACGGGCCGCCTCCTGCGCGACGCGAAGCTCTACGAGATCGGCGCCGGCACGAGCGAGATCAGGCGGATGCTGATCGGCCGGGAATTGTTCGAGAAATCGGCGTGAAGATCACGCATCCGTCATGCCGGGGCCGCGCAGGCGGAGCCCGGAAACCATAGTCGCCAACAACTCCGGGAGAGGCACGGCGGCGATGGTCGCGACTTCGGAGGACGGGTTTGCAAATGGGTCGAAGAATCTGAAGATTGCCGCCAACGACTTCTACCGGCTGTCAGCAGCCGCGCCGCTCCACCCCTTCGGGAGAGGCTCCGGACTTCACCTCTCTCTGCGGGAGAGGTCGGACCGAAAGATCCGGGTGAGGGGTTTCGGGCTATCCGGAAACCGCTCACCCCCCTTCACCCTCGCTTCGCTCGACCTCTCCCCGCCGGGGAGAGGTCGGACGAGCGCGCTCAGGGCTTCCGGGCTCGCTCGCACCGGAATGACGGGAGCGAGCCGCTACTTCGTCGCAGCCTCGTAGATGTACAGCGTCGACTTGTCGTCCTCGGGCATGAAATAGCCCCGCAGCCCGACGTCGCTCGCCTCGAACCAGACCGGATTATGCGTCATGTCCATGCCCGACGGCGACCACAGCAGCACCGGCGACTGGAAGATCGGACGGCCATCGGCGAGGTTGACGAGGTCGACGCCGCCGAGGCGGAAGGGCTGCGCTTCGGGCGTGACCCTCATTTCCGTCACGCCGGTGCAGAGCATCCGGTTGCCGCCCGCATATTTGCAGTCCTGATAATCGAGATAATGCGAGGTGTTGAGGGTTCTGAGAGCCTCGGGCTTGGCGTCGGCATTGGTGGGCTTGCCGTCCGCGCCGAGCGGCCAGCGGTAGAACCGGCGGGAGCCCCAGCTGACCCCATGGAGGGAATTGTCGTCGGTGTTGTGGACGACGCCGCCCACGTGATCCTTGAAGCGGAACATCTCGGTGGCCGTCATCGTCTCGGGATCGACCCGGTAGATGATCGCCTGGCTGTTGGGGCGATACTCCGCCACCGGCACCCAGATGTATTTGCCGTCGTAATCGATCCCGCCCGGATGGTAGATCGAGCCCTCGCCGAGTTTCACCTCTCCGACGAGATTGCCCTTCGGGTCGATCTTGAACAGGTGCCCCGCGCCCTCCCCGGTGTCCCGGTCATAGCCGTCGACGGGTTGCGGGAAGCGCTTGGTCGGCGTCTTGATCTCGACCGAGGAGACGAAAAGATTGTCGCCGATTTTGACCATGCCTTGCGGATGGTGGGTGAGGAAGTTGATCGGCACCGCCTCGACCTGTTTCCAGGCCGTTCCGCGGGTCAGCTTGACCACCTGTTCGGCGGCGGCCGCGGCTTTGTTTTCCGCCGCATGGGCCGCGGGCGCCGCCGCGACGAGCAAGCAAGCGGCCAGACACTGCAAACTGCGATTCATCGAGGTCTCTCCCAGTTGAGATTTCCGCCCTTTGGACACAGCGAACGCCAAGGAGCTGACGCCGAGTAAATCTCAACCCGGCGCGCCCGGCAACGCAAGGGCCCCGGCCGATCGCCCGTTCGATCCGGCATTTCCGCGTCAGGACTTGGGCTTCACGATCTTGAACAGCTGGAATTCGCGGCCGTTGTGAATCATGCGGAGGAGGTCGGGATCGGGATTGGCGGATTCGTTCGGGTCGGTCCCCAGCACGATCATGTAGTCGTAGGTGTCCAGCCAATTGTCCCAATAGGCAGGTCCCGACGGGGCGGGTCCGTCGGACGACGCCATCACCCGGCTGATCGTGGGCGTATCCCCGTCCTCATTGTCCACATGCGCACGGGCGCCTTCGCGGGCCCGGAGGATCTGCTTGCCCGGGACGACGAACAACCGGGAAACCAGGGCCGAGCGCTCGATGACGGCAAGATTGGGCGCATGCGACATGGCGGCCTCGATGGCGACGGCCGAATCGGTGACATCGGCATCGACGACGAGCAGCCGAGAGCCCTGGGGCATGGCGCGGATGGAGTTGCGCAATTCGAGAAGCGGCTGGGCGATCGCCGACCAGTTGACCGACACATCGACCACGCGAAACGCCACCGAGACCAGGCAGATGGCAAAGAACGCATGGTTGTATTCGAGCTTGCGCAGATCGACCGACACGAAGCCGAGAGTCATCAGGAAGATCCCGACGACAAGGCGCTGATCCGCCATCCAGGAGCCGAAGGCGAGACGCGGCATGGCCAGAAAGGCGAGTGAGAGCACCACCGCCACGACCACGCCGGCCGGGTGGATGCGGATCAGCTTCCGGTGAATGCCGAACCACAGGGCCGTGGCGAGCATCAGCAGCAGCGGAATATCCGTCAGGTCCGAATAGACCGACACCATCATGGTCAGCGCATCGAGCTTCCCTTGCGCCTGCCAACTGAAATCGTGCGACAGGCCCCAGGTCGGGCTCGTGACGAGGAGATACAGGAACGGCAGGAACGGTGCCCCGACCGTCGCGGCGCTGGCGGCGAGGATGCTGGGCCGCCATTGCTTCCTGTCCCACAGGCGCCACGCCTCGAAACTCGCAATCGAGAGGCCGTACAATCCGAGCGCCGACAGGTGGCAGGTATAGAGCACCGCGCAGAACGCCAGGCTGACGAGCCCGCGCAGGATGGGATTGCGGTCGGAAAGCCCGATCCATGCGGCAAGGCCGAACACCGCCGCGCCGACGCCGAACAGGTAGTTCATCAGGCCGACGAACAGGAAGCCGTTATAGAGGAAAATCCCGCCGAACAGGGGCCAGGCGGACCAGCGTCCGTAGAGTGCTCGCTGCAGCGCCATCGGTCCGAGCAGCATCAGCAGCAGGGTCAATCCGATGAAGATGCGACCTGCCAGATAAACGCCGAAGACCGGCACCAGCGGCGGGACCACGATGTCCATGATGAGATTGGGGATGGCCGCCCATTCCACCTGATAGAAATGCGCCAGGACCTCGTTTCCGGGAAGGCTCGACAAAGCGAACATCCGGGCGAGATGGTTCGGATAATCCTGCAGAGGCGGAACGAGCGTATAGATCAGGGGGAGGATGACCAGCGCCGCCACCAGCACCGCCTGCGCGGCGACGGTACGCGGTCGTTCCACCACTTGAGCGACAGGAAGCTGCGCGGCGCTTCCGGTAATATGCGATAGCCCTCACGGTGGGCCTCAATTTCGCGCTGGCGCCGGGGAAACGGCCCAGTCGGTTGTGTTCTATCGCCATCAGGGGAACAGCGAATCATGGCTTCTCTCGGCGGTTTTACGGGAGATTTCGTGAAACACAATCCGTCTCGTCGGGATTGCGGCGTGCCTGCGGCAACGATGACCGCAGGCACCGCTCTTTTGGATGACAGCCGCGCCGGCGGCAGCTAATGACCGTTGGCTTAGGCTCGACACCTCCCGCATCGGAAACTGTTCCATGACCCTCGACAAAGCCATCGCCGACGCCCTGCGCGCCACCTCCACCGCCACGCTCACCACGGTGCTTCTGAAGAAGGGCATCCGGCGCTGCTGGATGCAGGGACCGGTTCCCATGTTCAACGCGCCGGAGCGTCTGGTCGGCCGCGCATTCACGATGCGCTTCGTCCCTGCCCGCGAGGATCTGGCGACGCCGGAATCGTGGTCCTCGCCGCGCTCCACGCGCGCTGCCATCGAGGATATGCCGGAAGGCTGCATCGCGGTGGTCGACTCCATGGGCGTGACGGATGCGGGCATCTTCGGCGACATCCTCACGGCCCGGATGATGAAGCGCGGCGTCACCGCGCTCGTGACGGATGGCGTCGTGCGGGACGCGGCCGGGGTCGAGGGCACCGAGTTGCCGGTCTGGTGCGCGGGCGTCGCAGCGCCGCCTTCGGTCGCGGGGCTCACTTTCGTGGGATGGCAGGAGCCGATCGGATGCGGCGGCGTCGCGGTGTTCCCCGATGACGTGATCGTGGCCGACGGGGACGGCGTCGTGGTGATTCCCGCCGCCATGGTGGAAGACGTGGCCATGGCCGCCGTCGAGCAGGAACGGCTCGAACTCTGGATCATGCGCGAGATCGAAAAGGGCGTCCCCCTCCCCGGCCTTTATCCGCCGAACGCCGAAACCAAGTTGCGCTATGAGGCGGAAACCGCCACATCTTGATCCGGTTCTGAATCGGCAAGGGGTGGCGGCGAGCGCATGTTCTATTACGCGTCGAAAATACTCTGGTTCTTCGCCACCCCCTCCAATCTGCTCATTCTCCTGATCGTTCTCGGGTCGCTCCTCGCCTTCACGCGACGGTTTCGACGCCTCGGCGCGGGTCTTGCCCTGGTCGTCGGGCTGTTCACCCTCGCGGTTGGTCTGTCGCCGCTCTCGAGCTACCTCCTGCTGCCCCTTGAAGATCGCTTTCCGGCCTTCAAGGACGATGGCAGGCCCGTCGCGGGGATCATACTGCTCGGCGGCTCGGTCGAGGCGGCAAAGTCCGCGTCCCGTAGCACCCTCATCGCCAACGAGGCGGCCGAACGGGTGCTCGGCACCATCGCGCTCGCGCATCTCTACCCTGAAGCGCGCATCCTGATTTCCAGCGGAAGCGGTTCGCTGTTCCAGAACGCGCCCGCCGAAGCCCCCATCATCGCCGAATATTTCAAGACCATCGGCATCGACCCCAAACGCATCGCCGTCGAGGACCGCTCGCGCACGACGTTCGAGAACGCCGTTCTGTCGCGCGCGCTGGCGGACCCCAAACCCGGTGAGCGGTGGCTTCTCGTGACCTCGGCCTGGCACATGCCCCGCTCCGTCGGCGTTTTCCGCAAGGCCGGATTCCCGGTGGTGGCCTATCCGGTGGATTACCGCACCGGCGGAACGCTCTGGGAGCAGGATGTCTTCGCGTTCGCGTCCGAGGGCCTTCGGCGTCTCGATGTGGGGACCAAGGAATGGGTCGGCCTGATCGCCTATTACGTCGCGGGCCAGACCAGCGCGCTTATGCCCGCGCCCTAAAGAATGACGCGGCGAAGTGATCTGATTCGAAGAAGATGAATCCGGCTCTAGGTTTCGGGCAAGGTCAGCCGGTAGATTCCCTTGAAATCGTCCGGGTCCACCGGCCGGCCCTTGCGCAGGATCGTGAGGCGGCCGTCCTTCATCAGGCGGATGGCGGCTTGCCGAACCGGCTGCATCAGGGGACCCCAGCCCTCGGGCTTGTCGCCGCCGAGCGCGCGGGCAATCTCGGTCGGATCGATGTTGCGACCGGCGCGGGCCGTCACCAGCTCGATCATCTTGGCCTCGATCTCTTCAGGGGTCGCGTTGTGTGCCATCGTTCCTCATCAGTGCCGCGCGTGCGCCCGAAACGAACTGGCGGCGCCACATCACATAGAGCACTCCGGCGGTCGCGGCTATGAACAGATACGGGCTCACGAACCAGCCGAGATAGGCGAGCGAGAAGAAGAAGGCCCGCTGGCCGCGGTTGAAATGCGTGCCCGCGACGGCGTTGAGCTCGGCCGCCTGGCGCGCGACGCGCAAGGCTTCATCGCGGTTGTCCAGCGCGCAGCACCGGCACGGCGCCCACCACGATCGCCATGTAGTTGAACAGGCGATAGGACCACGCGAATTTGAAGAACGCGTAGACGAACATCACCGCGAGCCCGATGGATTTCAGCTCCCACATGAGCGCCGTGGTCCCCTCTCCGAAGGGAAGTCCCGCGAAGATCGGCAGCACCGCGTCGGAGGAACGCAGCAGCGCCAGCACGCCGCCGATGGCGAGCAGCGACGTGGAGGCGAAGAACGCCGTGCCGTTCATCAGGGCCGACAGGATGGTGGTATCGACGATGCGGTTTTCCCGGTCGACCATCTGCTCCATCCAGCGATAGCGGTATTCGTTCATGAGACGGTTGAGGCTCGTTTTCCCGGCGTGGGTCAGTTCGACGGCCGCGTGATAGCCGAACCACGCCAGCGATGAAGAAGAGCGACCGCCGCGAGATCGACGAACGTGAAACCCAGCATCGGCGCCCTCCGTTGACATGAGCGCGATCATGACCAGTTTGTTGAAGCGCTTGAAGCGGAGAATAGGCAGATGCCACAGACGATTACGCGGGGCTACAAGGCGATGCTCGAGGATGCGACGTCCCGCATCGAGACCCTGCCGCCTGCCGAGGCCATCGCCCTTCATGGCAGCGAGGACGTGGTGCATGGTGGATCTGAGGGACCCGCGCGAATTGGAGCGCGAGGGCCGCATTCCCGGCGCGTTCCACTGCCCGCGCGGTATGCTGGAATTCTGGATCGACCCCGAAAGCCCTTATCACAAGCCGATTTTTGCAGAGGACAAGCGGTTCGTCTTCTTCTGCGCCGCCGGCTGGCGCTCGGCCCTGTCGGCCGCGACCGCGCAGGATATGGGCCTGCGGCCCGTCGCCCATATGGAGGGCGGATTTACCGCCTGGCGGGAGGCCGGCGGGCCGGTCGGAGCGCTCCGGCAGCTAGACGGTGGCGAGAATCTCGAACCCGTCGGACACCATCACCCGCCCGTTATCGTCCAGGTGCTCGATCCCGTTGACCCGCGCGCCTTGCGGTCCTTGCGCCAAGGCTTTCAGCATCGCCGCGATGGCGTCGTCCGGTCCTGCCATCACCGCCTCGACAGCGCCGTCGCGGCGGTTGCGCACCCAGCCGCTCAGGCCGTGCAGTTGCGCCTGGTGCTGGGCCCAGGCGCGAAAGCCGACGCCCTGAACGCGGCCGTGGATGATGACGTGTTCGGTTCGGCTCATGGGGTCAAGTCAATCGGCGCGATGGCTTACGGCAGTTCAACGCGGCGTTACCGCCGAAGGTTCGGCGCCGGGGCTGCTAGCTCGTCCGCCGCAGGGTGCTCGATGGCTGAGCCCAGAGCGGCCGGACGGCGGGCCTCGGCGCGGCATGGGCTGAAGCGCTCGGGTTCCAGCCATTCAGTTCGGCGACATAGGATCGACGGCAGGCCGAGATTCTGCGGCCGCCTCGACGATGCCTTCCATATAGCCGGGCTTCGGCATCGCCGGCCTCCGCGTCGCGCCCCACATACACGATGGCGCGTCGCGGCCCGGCCTGCGTAACGATGGGCTGGATGACTTTGGCGTAGAGGCCCGTCGAAAGACTCTCGTAACGATCGAGCGCCGGCATGTCGGACAGGGAGAGATCCCAGAGCAGCCCCCAGACGGTGCCGGCCGGGTGACGCGCGACCGACGCGTAGCCTTCGGAGAAGATGATGAAGCGGTGTCGCATCAGGCGGCCGACGCCGATGGGTTTCGAGGCCGGACACCGCGCCGACATGGCGTTGCGATCCATGTTGGAGCCGTAGGCGAAATAGAGCGGCATGGCTCAGGCGAATTCCATGATGACGGCATCGACCGCGAGGCTGTCGCCTTCGCGCGCATGGATCTTCGAGATGGTGCCGTCGCGCTCCGCGCGCAACACGTTCTCCATCTTCATGGCCTCGACCATGCAGAGCGGTTCGCCGACCTTCACCTCCTGCCCGGCTTTCACCAGGATGGCCTTGACCAGCCCCGGCATGGGACAAAGCAGCGTCTTGCCGGTATCCGCTTCCAGCTTCTCCGGCATGAGAGCCGCGAGTTGCGCCTCGCGCTTGGTGTAGACCCGCGCTTCTGTGACGGCGCCCGCATGGGAAAGCTGGAATCCGTTCAGCAGCGGCCGCACCTGAACCGCGATGGTCTCGCCGCCCACCGTTCCGCTCCAGACCGGCTCGCCGGGCCGCCAGTCGGAGACGACCGACAGGGACGCGCCGTCGATGACGAGGACGAGTTCGTCATCCGTGATCCTCGACCCGGACCGGGTGCGGCGCGCGGCCGAGCATCACCACGCGGTCGCGCTCGAAACGCACGGCCGACGCCTGCCGCATCTGGCCCGAGATCGCGCGGCGGCGCTCGTTGTGGAGATGGTCGATGGCGGCCGCCACCGCCATCATCCGCCGCGCCACGTCGCCCGCCGGCGCCACGGTCTTGAACCCGTGCGGGAATTCCTCGGCGATGAAGCCGGTGGAAAGCGCCCCTTCCTTCCAGCGCGGATGATCCATCAGCGCCGACAGGAACGGGATGTTGTGGCGGATGCCCTCGATGGCGAAGGCATCCAGCGCCTCGGCCTGCGCGGCGATGGCCTCGGCGCGGGTCGGCGCATGGGTCACCAGCTTGGCGATCATCGGGTCGTAATAGATCGAGATCTCGCCGCCTTCATAGACGCCGGTATCGTTGCGCACCGTCACGCCGTCCCGGCCGACCCTCGCGCAGGCGGACGGTAGGTGACGAGGCGGCCGGTCGAGGGCAGGAAATTGCGGACCGGGTCCTCGGCATAGATGCGGCTTTCCACCGCCCAGCCGTCGAGCCGCACGTCGGCCTGGGTGAGGCGCAGCTTCTCGCCGGCAGCGACGCGGATCATCTCCTCGACGAGGTCGATGCCGGTGATCATCTCGGTAACCGGATGCTCGACCTGCAGGCGGGTGTTCATCTCGAGGAAGTAGAACGAGCTTGTCCTGCCCGGCGACGAACTCGACCGTGCCGGCCGAATCGTAGCCGACGGCTTTCGCCAGCGCGACCGCCTGTTCGCCCATCTTCGCGCGCGTCGCCTCGTCGAGCAGCGGGCTACGGCGCCTCCTCGATGACCTTCTGGTTGCGGCGCTGGATCGAGCATTCGCGCTCGCCGAGATAGATGACGTTGCCGTGCTTGTCGCCGAGCACCTGGATCTCGATGTGGCGCGGATCGGTGATGAACTTCTCGACGAAAACCCGATCGTCGCCGAACGACGAGGCGGCTTCCGATTTGGCGCGCGCAAATCCTTCGGCGACCTCGTCGGCCGAATAGGCGATGCGCATGCCCTTGCCGCCGCCGCCGGCCGAGGCCTTGATCATCACCGGATAGCCGATCTCATCGGCGATCTTCACCGCCTGGGCCGGATTGTCGATGACGCCGAGATAACCCGGCACGGTGGAGACCTTCGCGGCCGAGGCCGCCTTCTTGGATTCGATCTTGTCGCCCATCGCCGCGATGGCGTGGGGGTTGGGTCCGATGAAGACGATTCCGGCCTCCTCCAGCGCCCTGGCGAAGGCCTCGCGCTCGGAGAGGAAGCCGTAGCCGGGATGCACGGCCTGGGCGCCCGTCTGCCGGCAGGCCGCGATGATCTTCTCGATCACCAGATAGGATTCGGCGGCGGGCGCCGGCCCGATCATGGACAGCCTCGTCGGCCATCTCCACATGCAGCGCATCCCGGTCCGCGTCCGAATAGACGGCGACCGTCTTGATGCCCATGCGCTTGGCGGTCTTGATGACCCGGCAGGCGATCTCGCCACGGTTGGCAATCAGAATCTTGTCGAACATAGGCCCTCGGACGCGACTAGCCGGAGAAGGGACGTTGTGCCTCTCCGTTACTTCAGATACGCGCGTTCGGAAAGCACAACCGCCCCGAGCGGAGCAGGAAAGCGTGAGCAGACCCCACTAGGCGGCGAGTTTCTGAAGGCGCGTCTGCTGCCGGCACCGCATGATGAAATCGAGGATCGGCGATATCCACGTGCTGCGCCTCGTCGAGGATCGCATACGCGATGTTGATCGCCGTCTCGGTCGGTCCGCCGAGGTCGAGGGCGGAGGTGAGCCAGAGCGCATCGTCCGCCGTGACCGATCCCGACGGCAACGTCCGGCGGACGACGAAGTTGACGATCAGGCGCGTATAGACCGGCGCCCAGCTCTCGTGGGCCTCCACCGACCGGTCGAGGGCGAGCAGCGCCTCGGCTTCCTGGCGGTTGAAGACGCCGCCTTCGAGGACGTGGCATTCCAGCAGCTTCACGTCCGACGCGGAGATGAATTTCTTGTCCGTCACATTGCCGACGAAGTACTGAAGCTTTTGCCGCACCATCTTGTCGCCCTCTTCGGTCCGCCCTCGGCGATCCCGCTCATGTCTTGTAAGGCCGAATGTGCCACGGGCAGGGTCCGAAACCGTTAACGCCGAATGCTGAATTGCCGTTGAGGTTAAGCTTTGCTGAGTCTCTTTGGTTGCGGATTTCTTTATGGTCGGTGCCCCTCACGCTCCAGCTTTGCATTTCTGCCCGCAAGGCCTTGTGCGGCTTCATATTCCCGCCCCCGCGCTCATCTGGCAGAAAAGCAACCGCGCTGCCGGCTCCGCGCCGCGCCGCAAGGTGTGCGGAACGTTAAACCCGAAGGATTTGCGCCCATGCCCGCCCTCTCGTTCACCCACCTTTACGAGCCTGCGTTAACCGAAGGGCGTCCCGCTCTCCTGCTGCTGCACGGGACCGGCGGCAACGAGACCGATCTGCTGCCGCTCGGTCGCGCCATCTCGCCCGGGTCGGCGCTTCTCTCGCCGCGCGGCAAGGTCTGGAGAACGGCATGCCGCGCTTCTTCCGCCGGCTTGCCGAAGGGGTGTTCGACGAGGAGGACGTGAAGCGCCGCGCCGACGAGCTTGCGGATTTCGTCGCCGAGGCGCGGGCTGCCTATGGCCTCGGCGAACTCACCGCGGTCGGTTTTTCCAACGGCGCCAATATCGCGGCCGCGATGCTGCTGCGGCGGCCGGAATCGCTTGCCGGCGGGGCATTGCTGCGGGCCATGGTGCCGTTGAGCGAGAGGCCGGAGGTCGATCTGCGCGGGCAAGCGGATCCTGCTTCTCTCGGGCGCGGTCGATCCGATCATCCCGCCCGAGAATTCGCGGCACGCCTCGCGACGCATCTTTCGCGAGGCGGGGGCGGACGTCGAGGCGCAGACCCTGCCGGCGGGGCACGGCCTGACGCCGCAGGACGTCAGCCTGACGCAGAACTGGCTTGCGAGCGCAGGCGTCTAAGCCGCGGGAATTACAACGGAATGTTGTCGTGCTTCTTCCACGGCCGCTCGACTTCCTTGGCGCGCAGCATGGCGAGCGCGCGGGCGATCCGGCGGCGCGTGGAATGCGGCATGATCACCTCGTCGATATAGCCGCGTTCGGCGGCGACGAAGGGCGACATGAAGCGGTCCTCGTATTCCTTGGTGCGCTCCGCGATCTTGTCGGCGTCGCCGATATCCTGCCGGAAGATGATCTCGACCGCGCCCTTCGCGCCCATGACGGCGATCTGCGCCGTCGGCCAGGCATAGTTGACGTCGCCGCCCACATGCTTGGAGGCCATCACGTCATAGGCGCCGCCGAAGGCCTTGCGGGTGATCACGGTGACGAGCGGCACGGTGGCCTCCGAATAGGCAAAGAGCAGCTTGGCCCCGTGCTTGATCAGCCCGCCATATTCCTGCGCCGTCCCGGGCAGGAAGCCCGGCACGTCCTCGAAGGTCACGACCGGGATGTTGAAGGCGTCGCAGAAGCGGATGAAGCGCGCAGCCTTCCGCGACGCGTCGGAATCGAGAACGCCCGCCAGCACCATCGGCTGGTTCGCCACGATCCCGACCGTGCGGCCCTTCGATGCGGCAGAAGCCCGTGATGATGTTTCTGGCGAAGGCTTCCTGGATCTCGAAGAAATCGCCCTCGTCGACGATCTTCAGGATCAGCTCCTTCATGTCGTAGGGCTTGTTGGGATTGTCGGGGATCAGCGTATCGAGGCTGTTGTCGACGCGGTTGGGATCGTCGAAGCTCGGGATCTCCGGAACGCCGTCGATGTTGTTCGAGGGCAGGAAGTCGATCAGCCGCCGGACCTGCAGCAGCGCCTCGACATCGTTGTCGTAGGCGCCGTCCGCGACGGAGGATTTCGTCGTGTGGATCTTCGCGCCGCCGAGTTCCTCCGACGTCACGGTCTCGTTGGTGACGGTCTTGACGACTTCCGGACCGGTGACGAACATGTAGGAGCGGTCGCGCACCATGAAGATGAAATCGGTCATGGCGGGCGAATAGACGTCGCCGCCCGCGCACGGCCCCATGATGACCGAGATCTGCGGAATGACCCCCGAGGCGATCACATTGCGCTTGAAGACTTCGCCGTAACCCCCGAGCGCCGCGACGCCTTCCTGGATGCGGGCGCCGCCGGCATCGAACAGGCCGACGATCGGCGCGCGCATCTTCAAGCGCCATGTCCTGGATCTTCATGATCTTGTTGGCATGGGCCTCGGACAGCGAGCCGCCGAAAACCGTGAAGTCCTTGGCGAACACGAACACCGTGCGCCCGTTGACGGTGCCCCAGCCGGTGACGACGCCGTCGCCGGGAATGCGCGTCTTCTCCATGCCGAAATCGGTCGAGCGGTGCTCGACGAACATGTCGAACTCCTCGAACGAGCCGTGGTCGAGCAAAAGCTCGATGCGCTCGCGGGCGGTCAGCTTGCCGCGCGCATGCTGCGCCGCGATGCGTTTTTCGCCGCCCCCGAGCCGCGCCTGCGCGCGCCGGTCTTCGAGCTGATCGAGCATGTCTTTCATGGGGAGATTCTCTGGCGGACGGAAAGGACTGCGTTTTCGCTTAGCATAGCCGGAGCCTGCCGAGAAATACCCGCGGGTCGGTCTCAGGCGAGACGAAAGACCTGCGAGGCCGCGTCGAAATCCGCCTTGCGCCGCTGGCGCCGGTCCATCGCCTCGTAATCCTCGCCCCACAGGCCCTCCTGGAAGATCTCGTCCACATGCGCGGCGTTCCAGGCCGCATCCGCATCGAGATGTCCCTGAGCATGGGCCAGCGCCAGCAGGACCGACCCCGACAGCGTGGTCATCACGTGCAGTGCCGCGATGGCAAAGGGCGAATTCACCTGCTCGACCGCACGCCGGATCGCCGCCACCGCCTCTTGCGGCTGCTCCACATGCATGACGCCTTCGGCCAGTGCGAAGCCGCGCGCCGTGAGTCTCCTTCGCCCAGTCGAGCACCGGCCGCCAGGCCTCCTCCTGAGCCTTGGCAAGGCGCTCGGGATCCGCCGCCCGGTAGCAGACCATATCCGACCCTGCATAACGCACCAGATCGTCCACGACTTCCGCGAGACGGGGCGCAACACCGTCGATCGTGGAATTGACGATGCGGGTGATCGGCATGGTCGAGGGGTCGATCTCATCCCCCTGCGCCTGCCCATTCGGCGGCGAGCGCCTCGCCCAGCGCCCGGGTGGGGACGGCGAGACGCTGCCGGCTCGGCGTCCTCGCGGGACGGCCGTCGAGGGTGAGCATGTAAACTCCCGTCCCGCTCTTCGAGACCGGCCTCTTTATAGAACCGCTTCGGAAGGCTCGGTTTCATGCCCGCCATGGCGGGGCGCATGGGTTGCGGCTCGGAGGCCGGCGGAAACCAGTCGGTGGTGTCTTTCATGGGGCGACAGATAGAGCATGATCGGACGATGGGGATAGCGGAATGGGGCGCTTCGTGCGTCAAAACACATTCATTTGAGCGATTTCATTCCGACCTGGTGGCCCGCGACAGAAAAGCGTCGAGGACGGGTGCAAGGTCGGCGTAGCTGTCGACGATCTGCCCTGCCCCGGCCTCGTTGAGCGCCGCCACGGGCTGGAAGCCCCAGGAGACGCCGATGGGCAGGACGCCCGCGGCCCGCGCCATCGCCATGTCGTAGCTGGAATCCCCGATCATCAGCGTATCGTGCGGCGCGACCCCGACCTCGGCCATCGCCTGCAGGATCATCGCCGGATGGGGTTTCGAGGGCGCCCCGTCGGCGGTTTGTATGGTGGCGAACCGGGTGTGCCACTCGTGCCGGTCGAGGAGATGGGAGACGCCACGCCGCGTCTTGCCGGTGGCGATTCCCAGCAGCACGTCGTCCCGGCGCTCCAGGCCGGCAAGGCATTCCTCCGCGCCGGGAAAGAGCGGCTCGGCCAAGGCGGGGTCGGTGCGCAGAACGCCGAACGCCTCCTTGTAGGCGTCCACGAGGCCGTCGATCGGCGCATGGGGCCCTGCCAGGACCACGAAGGCCTCGGCGAGCGACAGGCCCACGATGGAGAGCGACAATTCGCGGCTCGGCGGCTCGAGATCGAAGGCCGCGAAGGCGGCGTGTTGCGAGGCCACGATGATGTTCTGGCTGTCGACCAGCGTGCCGTCGACGTCGAAGATGACGAGTTTCAAAGCTCTGTCCTAAGTCCGGCGAAAAATGTCGCGGGGGCGTGCCCGGCCGGGCACGGCACGCATATGCAAGAAATCCGCCGCGGACGCAAAGGCCGTTGCGTCTCAGAACAACCGCTTCAGGTAGGTCATGATGCTCTCCCGCACATGGTCCAGATGGGTGCGCATCGCCGCCTCGGCCGCGGCCGCGTTACCGGCGAGCACCGCATCGATGATGGCGATGTGCTCGTGGCAGCCGGGGACGAAGCGTTCCGGCAGCCGCCCCTTGTCGAATACTTTTGTCCGGAGACGCAGATCCTGCACGAATTGCGCGAGGAGGTTCGAGCCCGACAGCCTCGCGATCGTCGCGTGGAGCCGGTCGTCGAGCGCGATATGCTCCTCGGTGGTCGGCTGCTCGCCGGCAAGAAAAGCCTGCAGGCGCTCGCGAATGGCAGCCAGATCGCCGCCATGGCCGGAGGCCGCCGCCCGAACTCGCGGCCTCGACCTCCAGCAATCGCCGGAGATGCAGGATCTCCACCAGGTCGTCCGCCGAGAGACCGCGTACCACGGGCGTCAACCCCGCGACCCGGGACACCAGTCCTTCGCTGATCAGTTGCGCCAGCGCCTCGCGGACGGGCGTGCGCGACACGCCGATCTTGGCTGCGAGCATGTTCTCCTGAAGGGGCGTCCCGGGCGGGAAAGTGCCCTCCAGAATCAGCTCGCGCAGACGCCGGTAGGCCACCTGCCCCCGTGTCGATGTCAGCGCGTCACTGTCCATGCCCGTCTCCGTTGCGAAAAACCCTTAGCGCGCCGGGTGTGCGGAGGGAAACCGAGTTAAATTGCATACAAAATGAGTATTGCTCACTTCCATACTATTTGTATACAGTCCGATCATCAAGGCGTGGATCGGAATTCTGGGGGCATTTTTGACCGTATACGATCTCGTGATTCGCGGTGGTCGCGTCGGCTCCATCGAGGGCGTTGTCCCCATGGATGTGGCCATCCGCGGCGAGGAAATCGTCGCCCTCGGGCGCGATCTTCCGCGAGGCGCGCAGGAGATCGACGCCACCGACAAGCTCGTCCTGCCGGGCGGGGTCGATGCCCATTGCCACATCGAGCAATTGTCCGGCGGCGGCATCATGAACGCCGACACCTTCGAGACCGCCACCCGCTCTGCCGCCTTCGGGGGCACCACCACCACCATTTCGTTCGCCGCCCAGCATCGCGGGGACAGCCTGGACGCGGTCGTCGCCAATTACACGGCTCTCGCCGAGCGCGGCGCCCTGACCGATTTCGCCTTCCACCTGTGGATCTCGGACCCCGGCCGCGAAACGCTCGACCGGGACCTCCCCCGGCTCATCGAACTCGGCCACCGCTCCATCAAGGTCTTCATGACCTACGACAATGTGCGGCTGCTCGACGAACAGGTGCTGGACGTGATGGCGGTCGCCCGGCAGCACGGCGCGCTGGTCTGCGCCCACGCCGAAAACCACGGCATGATCAAGTGGATGGCCGACCGTCTCATCGCGCGCGGCTATACGGCACCGAAATATCACGCCGTCAGCCATCCGCGCGGGAGCGAGGCCGAGGCCTTCGAGCGGCTGATCCGCTTCTCGGAACTGCTCGACCAGCCCATCGTGCTCTTCCATGTCTCGACCGCGGAAGGCGCCGCCATCATCCGCCGGGCAAGAGGCGACGGCATCAAGGTCTTCGCCGAGACCTGCCCGCAATACCTGTTCATGACCGCGCAGGACATGGACCGGTCGGGTCTCGAGGGCGCCAAATGGATGTGCAGCCCGCCGCCGCGCGACAAGGCGGACCAGGAGGCGCTCTGGCGGGCGCTCGAACTGGGCGACCTGCAGATGGTCTCATCCGACCACGCGCCCTACCGCCATGACGCGACCGGCAAGCTCTCCGCCGGACCGGATTCGACGTTCAAGCAGATCGCCAACGGCTTGCCGGGGCTGGAGACGAGGCTTCCCTTGATGTTCGACGCCATGGTGAGCCAGGGCCGCTCGAGCATCGAGAGTTTCGTTCGCCTCACGGCCACCGCCCCGGCGCAGATCTACGGGCTGCATCCGAAAAAGGGCGCCATCGCGGTCGGCGCCGATGCCGACATCGCCATCTGGGACCCGGATCGGAACGTGACGATCACCGACGAGGGCATGCACGACAATGCCGGCTATACGCCCTTCGCGGGACGCGTGGTCCGCGGCTGGCCGGAGACGGTTCTGCGCCGCGGCGCGGTGATCGTATCGGGCGGCGTCATTCACGCGCGGCCGGGATCGGGACAGATCCAGCTCCGCCCCCCTTCACGGTCGATGCAGCCATCCGGAACGCCAAGCCCGGAATTCGACCCCACCCGCAATTTCGGCGCACAGCTCGGCTGACCGCGCTCAACCAGATCGCTCACAAGAAGCGATAAGTCAGGAGGATTCCATGAAACGGACGACCACCAAAGTGCTGCTCGCAGGCCTTGCCGCAGCCTGTCTCACGACATTCTCGGCACCCGCATCCGCCCAAGCGACCCTGGACGCGGTGAAGAAGCGCGGCAAACTCATCTGCGGCGTGTCGCAGGTGTCGGCAGGCTTCGCCTTCCCCGATTCGAAAGGCGTCATGCAGGGCTTCGACGTGGATATCTGCCGGGCTGTCTCGGCGGCGATCTTCGGCAGCGGCGACAAGGTCGATTTCCTCGCCACCAACATCAACACCCGCTTCCAGGTTCTGCAATCCGGCGAGATCGACATCCTGTCGCGCCAGACCACCCAGACCTTCTCGCGCGACAACTCGCTCGGTCTCGATTTCGGCCCGGCCGTGTTCTACGACGGGCAGGGCCTGATGGTGCCCAAGAAGCTCAACCTTACGAGCGCGAAGGACCTCGACGGCGCCGCGATCTGCGTCCTGCCGGGCACCACGACCCTGCAGAACCTGTCCGACTTCTTCCGGACCAACAACAAGAAGTTCGAATCCGTCGTGTTCGAGAACACGGATGAGAACCGCAACGCGTTCTTCACCGGCCGTTGCGACGCGACCAGCAGCGATCGCTCCGACCTTGCCTCCATTCGCGCCGTTGCGAACAATCCGGCCGATTACGTGGTGCTCCCCGAGACGATCTCCAAGGAGCCCCTCGCCCCGGTCGTCCGCCAGGGCGATTCCAACTGGCGCGACATCCTCAACTGGACGGTCTACACCCTCTTCGCCGCCGAGGAAAAAGGCATCACCAAGGAGAATATCGACCAGCAGCTGAAGAGCGAGGATCCCGAGATCCAGCGCATGCTGGGCGTTACCGGCGATTTCGGCAAGATGATCGGGCTCGACAACAAGTGGAGCTACAACATCATCAAGAGCGTCGGCAATTACAGCGAAGTGTTCGAGCGCAGCCTCGGCGAAAAGACGCCGCTGGGCCTCACGCGCGGACCGAACCAGCTCTGGACGAAGGGCGGCCTGCTCTATTCGCCGCCGTTCCGTTGATCTGACCCGCAGGAGGCGGCGCGCGAACACCGCGCCGCCTCCGCACGAACCGTCCCACCAGATCCGGTAACAACAAATGCCAGCCGTCTCGGAAACCCCGTGGCGTATCATCTACGACCTGCGGGCCCGCGCGATTTTCTATCAAGTCGTGTGCGGCCTCGCGGTCGTGATGGTCGCCGTCTTCCTCTTCCATAACGCGTCGGCCAACCTCGCGCGGCAGAACATCGCGACCGGGTTCTCCTATCTGTGGCGGGAGGCGGGTTTCGTCATCAGCCAGTCGCCGATTACCTATCAGCCGGCGGACACCTACGCCCGCGCGCTGCTGGTGGGCATCCTCAACACCATCCGGGTCTCCGCCCTCGCGGTCGTGCTCGCCACGATCATCGGCACGCTGGTGGGCATCGGCCGCCTGTCGTCCAATCCGCTGCTTTCGCGGCTGATGATGGTCTATGTGGAAATTCTGCGGAACGTCCCCCTCCTGTTGCTGCTCTTTCTTTGTTACGCCGTCATCGTTTCGTCGCTTCCGCCGGTCCGCGAGGCGCTGCAGATCCTGCCCTCGTTCTATCTCAGCAACGGCGGGCTGATGATCCCTTACGTGAAATGGTCGGACGCACTGAGCTGGATCGCGATCGCGTTCGTCCTGGGCGCGGTCGGCGCGGTCGTGGTCGCGCGGATCCTGCGCGCCAGGCGCGTTGCGACGGGGGTCGAGCGCCGCCGCTGGCCGCTGGTGGTCCTCACATTGTTCGGCCCCGCCCTGGTGCTCGCCCTCGTGCTGCGCCCCACCCTCTCGGTCGATTTTCCCGAGATCGGCCGCTTCCGCATCGCGGGCGGCGCGCAATTGATGCCCGAATTCGTCGCTCTGCTGGTGGGCCTGACCTTGAGCGCGTCGGCGAATGTCGCCGAGATCGTGCGCAGCGGCATCACCGCCATCAAGAAGGGCCAATGGGAAGCAGCCTCCTCGCTTGGCCTGCGGCGGTCCCTGTCCCTTCGGCTCGTGATCCTGCCGCAATCCCTACGCGTCATCATCCCGCCGATGACGAGCACCTATCTCAACATTTTCAAGAACAGTTCGCTGGCAATCGCCATCGGCTATCCGGATCTCGTCATGGTGTCCAACACCACCATGAACCAGACCGGCCAGGCCATCGAGCCGATTGCGCTGTTCATGCTCGTCTACCTGTCCCTGTCGCTCGCCATCTCGGCCTTCATGAACTGGTACAACGCCCGCGTGGCCCTGCGAGGATAATGGGATGCAGCTCGTCAAGGCAGAACTCGCACCCCGGATGCAGCGTCCGCGCCAATCGGTCGGGCTGCGCAAGGCGATGGCGCCGTATTTCGGCACACCGGCGAACGCCGTCATCACCATCGTTTGCGTCGCGCTGATCGCCCTCTTCGCGCACCGCTCCTTCCAGTGGCTGCTCGTGGACGCGGTGTTCACCGGGGGCCCTGCCGCCTGCAAGGCCTCCGACGGGGCGTGCTGGCCGTTCTTCGCCGACAAACTGCGCTTCATGGTGTTCGGGTTCTATCCGTTCGACGAGCAATGGCGCCCCATCGCAGCGCTGACGATCTTCTTCGCGGCCTGCGGAATCTCCATGAGCCCCGCGCTGTGGGGAAGGAAACTGCTGATCGCCTGGGGCGTGGCGCTTATTGCGATCTTCATCCTGATGCGCGGCGGCGTGCTGGGGCTCTCCTCCGTGCCGACCTCGCAATGGGGCGGCCTGCCCCTGTCGTTCATGCTGTCCTTCATTGGTTTGGCCGGCGCGTTTCCTCTCGGCATCGCGCTCGCCCTCGCGCGGGCGTCGAAACTGCCGGTGATCCGGGTCGTTGCGATCTCGTTCATCGAGCTGGT
This sequence comes from uncultured Alphaproteobacteria bacterium, assembly GCA_963837375.1. Lineage (GTDB taxonomy): Bacteria > Pseudomonadota > Alphaproteobacteria > Rhizobiales > Beijerinckiaceae > Microvirga. The sequence continues at coordinate 127,539 of CAWINL010000006.1, forward strand.
GCGGGGCGTTCCGCTCATCAGCATCCTGTTCATGGCGTCGGTGATGCTTCCGTTGTTCATGCCGAGCGGCGTTACCATCGACAAGCTGCTGCGCGCGCAGATCGCCATCATCCTGTTCGCCGCCGCCTATGTGGCGGAAATCGTGCGCGGCGGCCTGCAGGCGATCCCGAAGGGCCAATACGAGGCCTCCGCCGCCATGGGTCTGCATTACTGGCAGATGATGCGCCTCATCGTTCTGCCGCAGGCGATCAAGATCATGATTCCGCCGCTGGTGACCCTGTTCATCGGGTTCTTCCAGGACACGACCCTGGTCGTCATCGTCGGTCTCCTCGACTTCCTCGACACCATCCGAAGCTCCATGCGGGATCCGCAATGGCAGGGCATCGTGGTGCTCGAAGGCTACATCTTCGCAGCGTCCGTCTATCTGTTCTTCAGCACGATCATGGGCGCCTACAGCCGTTTCCTCGAACGTCACTTCCGGATGGGCCATGACTGACACGATTACGGTAATTCGCAACGCCGCCTGGGCGGTGACCTGGGACGAGGCGGCGGGCCAGCACGTTTACGCGCGGGATGTGGACGTCGCCTTCTCGAAAGCCGGCATTCTCCATATCGGCCCGGGTTATCACGGCGCCGCCGACACCGAGATCGAAGGCCGATCGCTGATGGTGATGCCAGGTCTCGTGGACGTGCATTGCCATTCGGGCGACGAGCCCATCGCCAAGGGCCTCTTCGAGGATGCGGGCACGGCGGCCCTCTGGGGCAATGCCCTCTACGAATATTCGGCGCTCGTCGATTCCGACGCGGATGCGAAAGCCGCCTGCCAGACCGTCATGCTCGGCGACCTGATGCGCAGCGGCGTGACGACGCTTCTCGATATCGCATCGCCTCACTCGAAATGGCTGTCGCTGGCGGTAGAGAGCGGCGTTCGCGCCTATCTGGCGCCCGGTTTCCGGGAGGCTGCGTGGCGCGTGGTCGACAGCCACCGGCTCGATTTCGACTGGAACGAGGCGCTCGGACGGGAGCGCTATGCGCAGGCGCTCGCCTTCGTCGACGAGGCCCGCGCCCACCCCTCCGGCCGCATCGACGGCGTGGTCGCGCCGTCGCAGATCGAGACATGCAGCGAGAGCCTGATCCAGGACGCGGTGGCCGAGGCGCGCAAGCGCGGCGTGCGGATCACCATCCATGCGGCCCAGACCATGGCCGAACACGAGGAATTGCTGCGCCGCTCGGGCGAAACGGCTCCCGCCATGCTGGAGCGCCTCGGCGTCCTCGGGCCCGATCTCATCCTCGGCCATTGCATCTTTCTCGATCACCATTCGTGGACCCGGCATCGCACCCGCGACGATCTCGCGCGCCTCTCTGCAAGCGGCACATCGGTCGCCCATTGCCCCGTCACCTTCGCGCGCAGCGGCATGACGCTGGAGAGTCTCGGCGGCTATCGCCGGGCGGGGGTGAATGTCGGCATCGGCACGGACAGCTATCCGTTCAACATGCTGGAGGAGATGCGCGAGGCGCTGATCTGCTCGCGCGTGTCGGGCCGCAGCGTGTTCGATCTCGATACCGCGGGCGTGTTTACCGCCGCCACGACCGGCGGCGCGAAGGCGCTCGGCCGCGAGGATATCGGACGCCTGCAGGTGGGCGCGAAAGCGGACCTCGTGCTGGTCGATCTCGACCAGCCGGCGATGCAGCCGGTCTACGACCCGTTGCGCAATCTGCTCCATTGCGCGGCCGAGCGGGCCGTGCGCGACGTCTTCGTCGACGGCGACGCCGTGGTGCGGGATCGCCGCGTCGCCCATCTCGACTATGACGGCGCGGTGCGCGAATTGCAGGACGCCCAGAAGAGGGCCTGCCGCATCGCCGAGAAGGCCGACCCGCAAGGCCGCTCATTCGCCACCCTGGCCCGACGCTCCCTTCCGCTCGCGACCCGCCTCTAAGGAATTCCGATGACCGACAACAACAAGACGACTCTGTTTCGCAATTGCGACTGGCTCGTGGCGTGGGACGAGGCCGCGAAATCGCACGTCTATCTGCGCGGCGCGGATTTCGCGGTTCGCGGCAGCGAGATCCTGCATGTGGGTCCGGGCTTTGCGGGCCACGCGGACGAGGAGATCGATGCCTCGCGCATGATGCTGATGCCGGGCTTCGTCGACGTGCATTCGCATCCGGGCCACGAGCCGGGCTGGAAGGGCATGCTCGAGGAACTCGGAAGTCCGCGCCTCGGACAATCCTCGCTCTACGAGTTCATGCCGGTCTTCCAGATCGGCCCGCAATACAGCCGTCCGTCCCTGCGCGTGGCGGTGTCCGAACTGCTGAAAAGCGGCGTCACCACCATCTGCGACCTTGGCACGCCGCGGAGACTCATGGGCGGACGACTACGCCGAGACCGGCATTCGCGCCGTTCTGTGGGGCATGTTCCGCTCGGGGCCGTGGAAGACCACGGACGGGCATTCGGTTCAGTACGATCTCGATGTCGAGCGCGGCGACCGACTTCTGCGCGAGGCCATCGCCATCGCGGACGAGGCCTCGAAACATCCGAGCGGCCGCATCACGGGCTTCATCGGGCCCTCGCAGATCGATACCTGCAGCGAGGGTCAGATCCGCGACGCACTCGACGCCGCGCGGGAGCGCAACCAGCCGATCCAGATCCACGCGGCGCAGAGCATCGTTGAGTTCCAGGAAATCATCCGGCGCACCGGCTGCACCCCCATCGAATGGCTGGAGAAGATCGGCGCTCTCGGGCCTGACACCATCATCGGCCATTGCATCTTCCTCAACGACCATCCGTGGATTCACCTCCCGCAGGCGAACGATTTCGAGCGGCTGCGCGACAGCGGCGCGATGGTGGCCCATTGTCCGGTGGTGTTCGCGCGGCGCGGCATCGCGCTCAACACGCTGAGCCGCTACATGAAGGCCGGAATCCGGTGCGGCATCGGCACGGATTCATTCCCGCACAACATGCTCGATGAGCTGCGCATGGCCTGCTATGCGGGTCGGATCGTCGCCGGCAGCTTTACCGCTTCCTCCACGACCGACGCCTTCATGGCGGCGACCGCCATTGGCGCCGACATGATCAGGCGACCCGATCTCGGGCGCCTGGCGCCGGGCTGCAAGGCGGATTTCTCCGTCGTGGATATGTCGAACCCCTATATGCAGCCGGATTACGAGCCGATCCGAAGCCTCGTCTATTCGGCGAACGACCGGGCCATCAAGGACGTCTATGTGGACGGCCGCCGCGTGGTGCGTGACGGACAGGTGCTCGATTTCGATATCGCGGACGATATCGAGATGCTGCGCCAGGGCCAGGCCGAGGCGATCGCAGCCGCTCCCGACCGCGATTGGGCCGGCCGCAGGCTCGAAGAACTGACCCCGCGCGTCTTCCCGATCCGCGCCTGATGGAGACCGCCGATATGACAAACGCTCCGGCGAGGCGCGCCGCCATCGATCCGACGGCGCAGCCGGCGATCCAGCTTGTGGACGTGCACAAATGGTACGGCGAGTTCCATGTGCTGCGGGACATCAACCTGACGGTCCAGCGCGGCGAGCGCATCGTGGTCTGCGGCCCCTCCGGCTCCGGCAAATCGACGATGATCCGCTGCATCAACCGGCTGGAGGAGCACCAGAAGGGCAACATCATCGTCGACGGCACCGAGCTGACCGAACGACCTCAAGCGCATCGACGAGGTGCGACGCGAGGTCGGCATGGTGTTCCAGCACTTCAACCTGTTCCCGCACCTGACCATTCTGGAGAACTGCACGCTGGCGCCGATCTGGGTCAAGAAGATGCCCAAGAGGGAAGCCGAAGAGGTGGCGATGAAATACCTGACCCGGGTGAAGATCCCCGAGCAGGCGAACAAATATCCGGGCCAGCTCTCCGGCGGTCAGCAGCAGCGCGTGGCGATCGCCCGTTCGCTCTGCATGAGCCCGAAGATCATGCTGTTCGACGAACCGACCTCGGCGCTCGATCCGGAGATGGTGAAGGAAGTGCTCGACACCATGGTGAGCCTTGCCGACGAGGGCATGACGATGATCTGCGTGACCCACGAGATGGGCTTCGCGCGCCAGGTCGCCGACCGGGTGATCTTCATGGATTACGGGCAGATCGTCGAGATGAACACCCCCGACGCCTTCTTCAAGAACCCGCAGCACGAACGCACAAGGCTGTTCCTGTCGCAGATCCTGCACTAGAGCACGATCCGGCGAAGTGGTTGCCGGTTCGCCGAAAGATCATGCGGCTAAACCATGAGATAGAGCCGGACCAGATTCGAAGAAGATGGATCCGACTCAACGCCGCAAGCCGGCGGGTGCGCGTTCGAGGCGCGTGAATGCGTCTCGAACGCATAAGGGTACAGGCTACGGCGCGGCCATGATCGAGCGGCCATCGCGGGCAACGACTTTTCCCGACTTGATCACGAGCTTGCGCGGCCGCCGGCTGACCACGGCTTCCGCGAGGGTCTCGCCGTCGAGCAGCACGAGATCCGCGTTGCAGCCGACCTCCAGACCATAACTCTCGCGCTCCATCATCCGCGCCCCGCCGGAGGTGCAGGTTTCCAGCGCCATGGCGACTTCGTCGTCGCGGCGGAAATTGTTGCGCAGGCCGACCAGTACCGCCCGTTCCAGCATGTCGGCATTGCCGTAGGGACCCCAGGTATCCCTGACGCCGTCCGACCCCGCACCCACCACGACGCCCGCCTCCATGAGGCGCTTCACGGGCGGTACAGCCTTGAAGGCCGGCGCGGTGGTGAGGATGTGGATCCGGGCTTCCGCCAGCGCCTCGATGAGCGCCGCGACGTAGTCCTGATCGGGCATCCCGAGGCAGAAGGCGTGACTGATGGTGACATGCCCCTGCATACCGAGCGCTTTCGTGCGCTCGACGATGAGTTCCACCGAGAAGGCGCCGAGTTCGGCCGTCTCGTGCAGGTGAATATCCACCGGCCGCCCATAGCGCTCGGCCAGATCGAAGATCACGTCCAGATGGCCCTTCGGATCGCGATCGATGGCCGACGGATCGAGACCGCCGACCACCTGGGCGCCGAGTTTCATCGCCTCTTCCATCAACGCGACCGTACCGGGACGGATCAGCATTCCGCTTTGCGGAAACGCCACGACCTCGATATCGACGACATCGCGCAGCTTCTCGCGGGTCGCCAGAACCCCCTCGATGCCGGCGAGACCGAGATCGGTGTCCACATCCACGTGGGAGCGGATATGGGTCGAGCCGAGGGAGGACGAGAGCAGTGCCTGCCGCTCGGATTGGCGCGCGGGGTCGATGCCGAGCAGGCGCTTCTGCGCGCGTTCGTTCTCGATCTTGTCCATGAGACGCGGCCCGACATCGTTGTGATACCAGGGCATCCCCAGCAGCGTCTTGTCGAGATGGGTGTGAGCCTCCACGAGGCCCGGAATCAGGATCCCCCCGCCCCCATCGAGGGTCTCCGCGCCGTCGCTGCCGGCTTGGCCAAACCCTGCGATGCGGCCATTCGCGAAGGTCACGCTGGTGGGATCACCGCCCATCGGGCGCACATTCGTCAGAACCAGGTTTTCACCCATCGTTTGTCTTTTCTCCATCCTGCCAAAGAAATCCGGACGGCCCGCGCGACGTATAGTCGACCGGGACCTCGCAGCCTTCTCGTATACTCTGTGTATACAACCCGAAATGATCGCTACCGACCACCAAATTATCGTCTGTTCTCTTTCGACCTCTGCTCGCACGCCAAAAAAAGCGATCTGCTTGCCGCATCGGAAGCATCGTCTGGCTTCCTATCGACACGGCGGCTTGCCGAAGCTGAAAGTTCGTATACAATAATGGAGACAATTTGTAAGATGAATTGCGCATTTGTGCGAGAGCAAAATGGATGCAAAATGGTGGAGACCACTTTCCGTTTCACCATCCTCCGTGACCATGTCCCCCAGCAAATCGAAACCCCGAAAAGTCCCCGCAGCGAAACGGTCTATTATGGCCTGCGGCGCGCCATCATCGAGCAGGCGCTGATGCCGGGGGACAAGCTGACCGAGGACGTGATCGGCGACCGCTTCGGGGTCAGCCGCACCATCGTTCGCACCGCTCTGGCGCGCCTCAACGCGGAGGGACTGGTGGATCTGCAGCCGAACAAGGGCGCGGCCATCGCCCAGCCGAGCCTGTCGGAGGCCCATGACGTCTTCGAAGCCCGCATGTGCCTGGAGCGGCAGGTTCTCACCCGCCTCGCCGAAAAGGTCACCGACCGCGACATCGAGATCCTGGAGAAGCATATCGCGCTCGAAAACAAGGCCGATCCCGGCCGATGGCCCAGCCTCGATCCGGCTTGCTGGCGAGTTCCATATCCTGCTGGCGGATCTCGCCGGGAACTCGGTCCTGTCGCGCTATGTGGACGAAATGGTCTCGCGCTGCTCGCTGATTCTGGCGCTCTATGGCCGCCCCCATTCGTCGGATTGCTCGCTGAACGAGCACCAGCAGATCGTCGATGCCCTGCGGGTCGCGGGACGGCAAGCGCGCGGTCGCCAGCATGGACCACCATCTCGAGGCCGTCACCCAGCGCGCCCTCTGTCCTCGACCTCCGACAAGCACCGGGACATCCGGACCATTCTCGACCGCTACGTAAAGTAGGCGCATCGTCGGTTCGCGCCCGGTGACGGCGGAGGCCCCGCTGTCGACGGGATCGCGCCCGCATCGGTCGGCGCGAGCGGACGCGAACGGCCGCGGTCTCCCGACCACTTCTCGGCCCACCGCGATGGCCCGCGGCGCGCGGCGTCGTGCATGACCACGAAGTCGTATTGCCTCAAATATTCGCAACGCATGCCGCTCGACGCCGTTGACGTCGAAAATTCTGTATGCAAGTTTTTCTGATCATTGTATCCAATAATCAAGATCCAGAGGCTTCGGGAGGCTCACCGATGAAGATCAAGCTTGCCGTCACCCTGTCCGTCGCCGTAGGCGCGCTCATGAGCGCCTCCGTCGAGGCGAAGACCCTTCGGTGGTCGTCCCCCACCGACATCACGACCCTTGACCCCTATGCGCATACGGAGAGCTTCACCACCAGCATGCTCCACCATGTGTTCGATCCGCTGGTGCGCCGCGGGCGCAATCTGGAGCTCGAGCCCGCTCTGGCGGTGAGCTGGAAGAACGTGAAACCCGACACCTGGCGCTTCGAGCTGCGTCGCGACGTGAAATTCCACAACGGCAATCCCTTCACGGCCGATGACGTCGTGGCCTCCTTCACGCGCCTGCTCGATCCGGGCGCCCGCGCCCGCGGCAACATCGCGACCGTCGTCAAGGCCGAGAAGGTCGACGATTTCACCGTCGATATCGTCACCAAGGGCCCCTACCCGCTGCTCCTCAACGACCTCGCCGGCGTCTACATCCTCGACAAGGAATGGATGGAGGCGAACGACGCGCTGAAACCCGGCAACATCGCCACCGGCGTCACCACCGCGGCCTCCACGAACGCCGATCGGCACGGGCCCGTTCAAGGTCGAATCCTACAAGCCGGACGCGGGCACGAATTTCGTCGTCAACCCGGATTGGTGGGACAAGCCGCAGCACAACCTGACCCGGATCGAGTTCAAGCCCGTGAAGTCGGACGCGACGCGCGTCGCGGCCCTGCTGTCGGGCGAACTCGACCTGATCGCGCCGGCGCCGCTGCAGGATCTCGGACGCATCGGATCGGCGTCGGGCTTCAAGGTGATCGAGGAGCCGTCGCTGCGCCTCATCATGCTGTCGTTGAATTTCCGGCCCGAATTGAAGGCGATGCCGGGCCAGAAGAACCCGCTCCTCGACCCGAAGGTGCGCCAGGCCATGTGGCACGCCATCGACATGGAGACGATCAAGAAGCGCGTGATGCGCGACAAGTCCCGCAACACCGGCACGCTCGTGGCGCCGCCGGTTCCGGGCTACGCCAAGGAAAACGATACGATCCTCGCCTACGACACCAACAAGGCGAAGGCGCTGCTCGCCGAGGCGGGCTTTCCGAACGGCTTCAAGGTGAAGCTCAATTGCCCCAACGACCGCTACATCAACGACGAGCAGACCTGCGTGGCGATCGCCGCCATGTGGACACGCGCCGGGATCCAGACCGAGCTGCAGACCGAATCCCGCGCCACCTATTTCCCGCGTCAGGACCGCGGCGAGTTCGACGTGTCGATGGTCGGCTGGGCGACGCTTGCCGCCCATGGACGGGTTCAGCGTCCTGTCGTCGCTTCTCGCGGCGCAGAAGGACGGCTACGGCGGCTCGAATTCCGAGCACCTACACCAACCCGAAGATCGAGGAGCTCACCCGCCAATCGGCGCAGGAACTCGACGAGACCAAGCGCCGCGCGATGCTGGTGGAGGCCCTCAAGGTCGCGCATGACGATGTGGCCTACATCCCGCTCCATCAGCAGCCCGTCGCCTGGGCCGTGCGGGACGGCGTCGACGTGCCCCAGTTCCCGGACGAGTATGTCCGCCTCTGGTTCGCCAACATCAAATAACCCCGCTTCGGGGACGGGCGGTCCGCATCGTTGCGATGCGGGCCGCAGGTGAGAACCAATGCTCAAAGTCCTTCTCTCCCGCCTCGGCCAGGCAGCCCTCGTGATGCTGGTCGTCTCGGCGGTGTCGTTCGTGATGTTCCGGTATGTCGGCGATCCCGTCGCCAGCATGTCGCGCGAGAACGCGTCGATCGAGGAAAAGCAGGAGCTGCGCCGCTCGCTCGGTCTCGACCAATCGGTCGTCATCCAATACGGCCGGTTTCTCAAGCGCACGCTCTCCGGCGATCTCGGCATCAGCTACCGCAATCAGCGCCCGGTGACGGAGCTGATCGCCGAGCGCCTGCCGGCCACCATGGAACTGGTGCATCGTCGCCACCTTCCTGTCGCTGGCGCTCGGCATCCCGCTCGGCGTCTTGTGCGCCCTCAAGCCCAACGGCGCGACGGCGCGCCTCGTGCAGGCGGTATCGCTCATCGGCATTTCAACGCCGACCTTCGTCACGGGCATCGTGCTGATCCTGGTCTTCGCGGTCACGCTTGGATGGTTGCCCTCCTTCGGGCGCGGACAGGTGGTGGATCTCGGCTGGTGGTCCACCGGGTTCCTGACCTGGAGCGGCATCAAGTCGCTCATCCTGCCCGGCATCACCCTCGCGCTGTATCAGCTCACGCTCATCATGCGGCTCGTGCGCTCCGAGATGATCGACGTGCTCTCGACCGATTACATCCGTTTCGCCAAAGCGCGCGGATTGCCGCTGCGCTACATCCATTTCCGGCTGGCTCTGCGCAACGCGCTGATGCCGGTCATCACGGTGACGGGATTGCAGATCGGTTCGCTGATCGCCTTCGCGATCGTCACCGAGACGGTCTTCCAATGGCCCGGCATGGGGTTGCTCTTCATCCAGGCCGTGAGCTTCGTCGATATTCCCGTCATGGCGGCCTACCTGCTGTTCGTCGGGCTGATGTTCGTGGTGATCAACATGGCGGTCGACATCCTCTACGCGGTCGTCGATCCGCGACTGCGCGCGAGGTCCGCATGAACACGCTCGTTTCTCCCGGCCTGATCCGTCGCATCGGCGCTCCCGATTTCGGTCATGCTGGCGGCATCGCTGGCGCTCGTCATCATCGGCTGCGCCCTGCTCGCGGGCTGGATCGCGCCCTACGACCCCACCGACTTGTCCACCTTCGACCTGATCAATGCCGAAATCCCGCCCGCCTTCACGGCCGATGGCGACAGCCGCTTCTTCCTCGGGCACCGACAACCAGGGGCGCGACCTTCTCTCCGCCATGATGTACGGCGCGCGGGTGTCGATCGCCATCGGCGGCGGCGCGGTGCTGCTGGCGGCTTCCATCGGCGTCTTCCTCGGCCTCATCGCGGGCTATTTCGGCGGCAAGGTCGACGCCTTGATCATGCGCATCGGCGACGTGATCCTGAGCTTTCCGACCATCCTGCTCGCGCTGCTCGTCAGCGGTATCGCGCGTGCGCTGTTTCCGCAGGCGGCGACCGCCGAATGGGCGCCGCTGATCCTCATCTGCGCCATCGCGATTCACGAATGGGTGCAATATGCGCGCACCGTGCGCGCCGCCACCATGGTGGAGACCGCGAAGGATTACGTGAAGGCCGTCAAGGTCATCGGCCTTCCGTCCCGCCGCATCATGCTGCGGCACATCCTGCCGAACGTCATGGGCCCGGTGCTGGTGATCGCCACCATCAATCTCGCGGCCGCCGTCCTCACCGAGGCGACCCTGTCGTTCCTCGGCGTCGGCATGCCGCCGACCTATCCGTCGCTCGGAACGCTGATCCGCATCGGCAACGAGTTCGTGTTCTCGGGCATCTGGTGGATCGCGCTCTTTCCCGGCCCTCACCCTCGTGCTGCTCGTGCTGGCGGTGAACGTCGTGGGCGATTGGCTGCGCGACCGGTTCAATCCCAAATTGCGGGTGAAACGATGAGCCATCGCCAGCCGCCCGTCCTCGAAATCGACAATCTGCGGGTCGAATATCCGCTTGCCAATGGCGGCCTTTTCACCGCTGTCGAGAACGCCTCGCTCACCATTCAGCCGGGCGAGATCCACGCGCTCGTCGGCGAATCCGGCGCAGGCAAAACCACCATCGGCAACGCCGTCATGGGACTGCTGGAAAAGCCCGGCCGCATTGCATCCGGCTCGATCCATATCGGCGGCAAGCTCCTCGACCCGACGAGCGGCTCCGCCGACGGCGTGGTGCTCGGTCGCGATGTCGGCGCGGTCTTCCAGGACCCGATGACGAGCCTCAATCCGCTCTTCACGGTGGAAAGCCAGCTCACCGAAACGCTGCGCGCGCATCTCAAGATGGACAAGGCGGCGGCGCGCCTGCGCGCCCTCGAATTGATGAAGTCCGTCGGGCATTCCCGAGCCCGAGCGCCGTCTCAAGGCCTATCCGCACCAATTGTCCGGCGGGCAGCGGCAGCGCGTCGTCATCGCGGCCGCCCTGTCGTGCGATCCGACCCTCGTCGTCGCCGACGAGCCGACCACCGCGCTCGACGTGTCGGTGCAGGCGCAGATCCTCAAGCTCCTGCGCGATCTCGCCGACACGCGCGGCATCGGCATCCTGCTCGTAACCCACAACATGGGCGTCGTGGCGCAGATCGCCGACCGCGTCACCATCATGCATCGCGGCCGGGTCGTGGAAAGCGGACCGACGGCCGAGGTCCTGCGCAGACCGAAAGCCGATTACGCGAAGGCGCTCATCGGCGCCGTGCCGCGCATCGACATGCGGCTCGACCGCTTCCCCGTCGTCGGAGACGAGGCCAAGGGCCGCGCCGCCGATGCGCGCGAAGCCATTCGCGCCAAGGCGTTTCGCGCCGACACGACGGTGGACGGAACGGAAATTCTGTCCGTCGAGAACCTCTGCGTCGATTACGTCACGAGCGGCCTGATCCCCGGCTCGAAGGGACACCGTTTCCGCGCCGTCGACAATGTGAGCTTCAAGGTGCGCAGCGGCGAGGTGTTCGGCCTCGTCGGCGAATCCGGCTGCGGCAAGACGACGATCGCCAACGTCGTGGCGGGGCTCGTGAAACCCACATCGGGCCGCGTTCTCTACCAGGGCAAACCCGTTGCGGGCGAAGGCGGCGGTCCGCCGCGTCGGCCCGTTGCGGCAGGCGATCCAGATGATCTTCCAGGATCCCTATTCGTCGCTCAACAGCCGCATCCGCATCGGCTCGATCCTGGCCGAGCCCATCCTGTTCTACCGCCTTGCGCCCAGCCGCGCCGAGGCCGAGCGCGACGTGGCGCAGCTGCATCGAAGCGGTGGGCCTCGATGCGGATTCGGCCGGCCGCTACGCGCACGCCTTTTCGGGCGGCCAGCGCCAGCGCCTGTCGATCGCGCGCGCGCTCGGCGCCCGTCCGCGCCTCATCGTCTGCGACGAGCCGACATCCTCTCTCGACGTCTCGGTCCAGGCGCAGATCCTGAACCTGCTGAAGGATCTGCGCGACGCGACCGGCCTGACCCTGCTTCTCATCAGCCACGACCTCGCGGTGGTGCGCCAGATGTGCGACCGCATCGCCGTGATGAAGTCCGGCAAGCTCGTCGAGGAAGCCGCGGCCGAAACGCTCTTCCAATCGCCGCAGCATCCCTACACGCGGGAATTGCTGTCGCTCGTGCCGACGCTCGATCGCATCCGCGGCGAGACCGAGGGCGCTACCTGACGAATGTTCCGAATGACTGGAGTATTCTGAATGGCCGACATCATCATCACCAACGGCATCGTCGTCACGATGGATGAAGACCGCCGCGTCATCGAGAACGGCGCCGTCGCCATCGAGAACGACCGGATCGTCGCCGTCGGCACGACCGCAGAGGTCACGGCCGCCCATCAGGCCGCGACGGTGATCGACGCGAAGAACAAGATCGTCATGCCGGGCCTCATCGACGGCCACGCCCATGCGGGCCACGGCCTGATCAAGACCATGGGCGGCGGCGACAGCGCGCAATGGTACGACGCCTGCCACGCAGCCTACACGGTCGCGTCGACGCCGGAATTCTGGCGCGCGGAAGCCCGCCTCGCGGCGCTCGAACGCCTGCGCTTCGGCGTCACCACCGGCGTGTCGCTGCTGGGCGGCGGCGACACCATTCTGCGCACCGACGATCCGATCTACGGCGACGCCCATTGCGAAGGCGTGCGCGAAGTCGGAACCCGCTCGTTCGTCGCCGTCGGCCCGACCCGTCCGCCCCACCCACGCACCTATGCGCGGATCGAGAACGGCACCGCGCACGAATATCCGGTGGATTTCGAACGCCAATACGAGACCTGCGTGAAGCTGATCGACACCTGGCACGGCACCCATGGCGGGCGCCTCAACATCGCGCTGATCACGCCGACCTTGCGTCCCGAGCACGTCGAGACGCTCGGCGCCGAGAACCTGCAGAAGGCGCGGGAGCAAGCGGTGAAGGTCGCGGGCCTCGCCCGCGAGCGCGGCCTCGTCTTCACTCAGGACGGCCATAACAAGGGCAGCGTCGCCTATGCGAACGAGCTCGGAATTCTCGGTCCGAACGCGCTTCTCTCGCATTCCACCGACCTGACGGCGGACGAGATCCGCATCGTCGCGGATACCGGGACCAGCATCGCGCACAATCCCGAGCGCCATCGCGTCGATCCTCGGCCGCTGCCCGGTGCCGGAGCTGCTCGATGCGGGCGCGAATGTGTGCATCGGATCGGACGCCACCGCGCCGGACCGCTCCGGCGACATGTTCCGGCACATGCAGCAATGCATGCATTACCACCGCACGTTCTTCAAGGACCCCACATGGCTGCCGCCGGGACGCGTGCTCGAGATGTGCACCATCGACGCCGCCAAGGCTCTCGGAATGGAGAAGGAAATCGGCTCGCTGGAAGTCGGCAAGAAGGCCGACATCGTGCTGGTGGATATGCGCCGTCCGCACCTGTATCCGCTCAACATGCCGGTCTCGCGGCTGATCTACTTCGCCAACGGCAACGACGTCGACACGGTGATCGTCGACGGGCGCATCGCGCTGCAGGGCCGCAAGGCTCTGTTCGTGAACGAGGACGAGGTTCTCGACGACGCGCAGCGCGAAACCGACGCGATGCTCGACCGCACCGGTTTCCGCCACATGCTCGACACGCCGAAGATGTTCTGGAAACACACCCGGGCAACCGATCAGATCGAGCACTAGCCCGACATCGCGAGCGCGCACTCGCGCTTACACACACCGATCTGGATGCCGGCCCGGCGACGGGCCGGAAACGCCGCCGCACGGCCGGCCGAGTATGCGACATGCAGCAGGAACGACCCGTTCCGAACCAGAGGGAAGCGCCCATCCTGCGCCTTGCGGGGTTCGCCGGCCTGTGCCTGCTGGTCGCGGCTTTCAATCTGCGGCCGGCCCTGACAAGTCTCGCGACGATGCTGGCCGAAATTCAGCGTGGTCTTCGGATCAGCAGCTTCTGGGCCGGCATCCTGACCATGATCCCGGTCCTTGTGCTTCGGGCTCTTTCGGCCCCTCGCGCCGCTCCTGTCGGCGCGGCTCGGCATCGAGAAGGCCATCTTCGGCATGTTCGCGCTGCTCGCCGCGGCCCTTGGCCTGCGCCTCGTCGATGTCCTCGCTGGCGCTGATCGTCAGCACGCTCGTTGCGGGCGCGGCGATCGGCATCGCGGGCGTGCTGCTGCCGGTCATCATCCGACGGGATTTCCCTCATCGGCTCGGGCTGATGACCGGTCTCTACACGATGGTCCTGAGCATCGGCGGGGCGAGCGCGGCGGGCCTGACGCCGATCCTCGAACGCCATGTCGGCTCGTGGAATGTCGCCCTCGCCGCCTGGTCGCTCCCCGCCATCGGCGGCGCCATCCTGTGGGGCGATGTTCGCGACGCGGAACCACCAGCGACATTCAAGGCGGGCCGCCTGCCCCGCTTCTCGAGCCCTGTTCGGCGATCCGACGGCCTGGTACGTCACCGGCCTTCATGGGATTGCAGGCCGCCCTCGCCTTCATCGTGCTCGGCTGGCTGCCCACCTTGCTGCGCGATCGCGGCATCGACGTGGTCGATGCGGGCGTCGATCACGTCATTGTCCATCGTGGCGCAGACGCTCACGGCGCTGATCACCCCGGTTCTCGCCACACGACGACTCCCCGCCGGCGCGCTCGTCCTGGCGGTGCTCGCCGCCTCGCTCGCCGGCTTCACGGGCCTCCTCTACGGGCCCGCCCGGTTCGACGCCGTTCTGGGGCCTCGTGCTGGGCCTCGGCCAGGGCGGCGTGTTCGGTCTGGCGCTGCTGTTCATCTCCCTCCGCTCCCCCACATCCGAGGCCGCCGCCATGCTGTCGGGGATGGCCGCAGAGCATCGGGTATCTCGGAGCCTCGCTCGGTCCTCTCGCGGTCTGGCTCTTGCGCGACGTCTCGGAGGGTCCGGCGGGCCCGGAAGTGTTGTTTGCCACCATCACCCTTCTGGCGGCCTGGTGCGGACTCCTCGCCGCCCGGCCGCGGCAGGTCCTATCTTCTGTAACGTGACAACGCAGTTCAAGCGGGTCGTATAACTCAAATCCCCACAGCGATGGTATAAATACCCATGCCGCAAGAGCGCGTAAGGTAATTGCGAATCTTCAGAAAGACGGAACCCTTCTGATTACGCAGGCGTTTGCTTGCCAATATCCAACAGGAGCTCCTGTGATGAAAAAAATTGTCTCGCTCGCCGCGGTTTCCCTTTTCGGAGCCGGCATATTCCTTTCGACACCCTCCCTGGCCCAGGTCGAATTCGGCATTGGCCCCAATGGCCCCAGCGTCCGAGTCGGACCCGACGATGATCGCTATCAACGTCGCGAGCACTGGCGCGAGCGCCGCGCGATGGAACGGGCGCGCGCCTACGACGAAGGTCGTCGCGCTGCCTACCGCGACAGCCGTTACGGTGAGCGCTGCCGCACGGTGACCATCGAAGAGGAAGATGAGTGGGGCCGCGCCGTCGTGAGACGCGTCCGCCGCTGCTGATCCCTCAGCCTGAAATCCATCGAGCCGGCGCCCCGCGCCGGCTCGTTTGCGCGTCCGCGTCAGGTCAGCCGACCATAGCGCCTTCGAGGCGCTCCCGTATGGCGGGCCATTCCTCGTAGGTGATGCTGTACACGGCAGTGTCGCGGATGTGTCCGTCCGGCATGATCATGTGCCGGCGCAGAATGCCGTCGAGTTTGGCGCCCAGACGCTCGATCGCGGCGCGGGATTGGTCGTTCCGGCTATGGGTCCGCAATTCCACCGCGTTGCAGCCGAGGCCCTCGAAGGCATGGCGCAGCATCAGGAACTTGGCGTGGCTGTTGACGAAGGTGCGCTGCCACGACGCGGCGATCCACGTCGTGCCGATTTCGACCCGGTGATTGGCGGCGTCGATGTTCATGAAGCGCGTCGAGCCGATGACCCGGCCGCTTTCACGCAGGACGGTCGCGAAGGGCAGCGCGAGACCCTGCTGCTGCAGCTCCAGCGCCTTTTCCACATAAGGCCCGAAATCCTCCGGGCGCGGGACCGTGGTGGTCTTCTTGTCCCACAACGCGCCGTCCGCGGCCGCCTCGGCAAGCGCCGGCACATCTTCGAGCGACAGCGGGCGCAGGATCAGCCTGTCGGTTGCCAGCGTCACCGGCGCGATCGTGAGCATCGAGATGCCTCTCCGGGAGGTCCCGGCTCGCTTCTAGCGAAAGACGCGCGGGAACTTCAAACGGCGACCTCAGGGGAACGGCTTCGCCCTGAGGTGCCGCGAGGATGCTCGTCAGGTCTGTGTCGTCAGCCGACGAGGTAGAGGATGCCCGGAATGGCGACGGCGACGCCCGCCAACGCCCACGCCCCGACCACCGCATGCTGGTCCGTTTCCGCCACGGCGTTGCGAAGGCGTTGGGCGAAGGAGCCCGATTCCATCGTGCGGCCGCTGAGGCAGGAACAGAAGGCGTAATGCGCCTGCCCTTCCGTCAGCTCGAAGAAGTTCATGGCGTCTCCCAGCCGGTCGCTCTTCAAGACCTTCGGCCCGAAGGACCGCATCCTCGAAGGCGACGGCCAGAGGCGAGCCGTCCTGGCGGACGAGTTCGCGCTCTGCCGGCGGCTTGTATTCGATTTCACCCAACGAATTCAGGCGCCGCGTCGGGATCGCGCTCGAGAAGCGAGATCCAGCGGTCGAGCCGCTCCTGCCGGGTCATCGACCTCGGCTGCACATCGGCAACGCTACGGAGCTGATCAAGAAGCTTGTGTTCCATAGACCTCCTCCTTGCTGGAGCCCCGGTCCGAACGCGACCGGGGGAGGTCTCATTCTCCGCCCGCTAGCGGGCAAAAGTGCGACAGAGAACTGTGTGTGGCCCCCTTCTCTCGAAGGTAAAAGTCGCCTCGTCGATGGGTTCCGGAGGAGAGCCCAAAGCTGGATCTTGGGCGAGTGCCGACAGCAGGCCTCTCAGCGCCTGCCGGCGCGGTTCACGGGGCCGCCACGATTCATGGGGGTTCCAGGCCGCACTCCGACGCCCGGGGCACCAACGCCGGGGGTCACCACGGCTCGGGCGACCGGCCGCGGGCGCAGCACAACGCCAGATCTCACGATACAACCGACGGGATAATTGACGTACTGGCAGTACACGACGGCACTCGCCTCTTCGGTGCTCGACGCTAGAAAACCAGTGATGAGCAGCGCTGATAACGTGACCGAAGACTTCATTTTGGCCTCCAACCGTCACTCTTATCTGATGAAACTAGGCGATCCTCATCGTTGTTCAATGCATGTCAGCAAGCGTTTTCTGTATGAGCCTGCACGTTTGATACCAGTCGAGGGCAACGAGCCCGCGAAGTCTCAATCCTCCGGCGCCTCGACGATCGGATCATAGCGGCTGGTGTCGAACCCGAGCAGGTTGAAGCTCTGCTGCATGTGCGGCGGCAGCGGGGCGGTGATGTCGAGGGGCTTGCCGGTGCGCGGATGCGCGATGACGATCCGGCGCGCCAGCAGATGCAGCTTGTTCTGGATGCCGCCCGGCAATTCCCAGTTCTCGATGTCGAAATATTTCGGATCGCCGACGATCGGATGGCCGATATGGGCCGCGTGGGCGCGAAGCTGGTGGGTGCGCCCGGTGACCGGCTTCAGCGACAGCCAGGCGAGCTTGGTGGCGGCGGTTTCCACGGTCGCGTAATAGGTCAGCGCGTGGCTCGCGCCCTCGGCGCCGTGCTTGGACGACGCGCATCCGCGACTCGCCCTCCTCGCCTTCCTTGGCGAGATAGGTCGAGATGCGGCCCTGCCGGACGCGCGGCACGCCGGCGACCAGCGCCCAATAGATCTTGCGCGTCGAGCGGGAGCGGAAGGACTTCGCCATCGTCGAGGCGGCAAAGCGCGTCTTGGCGATGACGAGGCAGCCGGCCGTATCCTTGTCGAGCCGGTGCACGAGGCGGGGCTTCTGGCCCTCGTCGTCGCGCAGCGCCTCGAGAATGCCGTCCACATGCCGCGTGGTGCCCGATCCGCCCTGCACGGCCAGGCCCATCGGCTTGTTGATCACGAGAACGTCCTTGTCCTCGTAGAGCGTGATCGACTTGAGGAAGTCGCGCTCGTCCTGATCCTTGCCCGGCGCGCGCGAAATCGGCCGGGGCTGATCGAGCTTCAGCGGCGGGATGCGGATTTTCTGTCCCGCAACCAACCGCTCGTTCGGTTTGGCGCGGCGGCCGTCGATGCGCAGCTCGCCCTTGCGGACGATGCGCTGGATATGCGTGAAGGCGAGTTGCGGAAAGCGCGCCACCAGGAACCGGTCGACGCGCATATCGGCCTCGTCGGGCTCGACCTGCAGGGTCTGCACGCCGGTTGCCAGCGTTTCGGTCGCGGCGGCGCGCGCTTCGGCGCGGGTCGGCTTGGGCGCCACGTCGGCCGGCAAGGGCTTCGGGGCCGGCTTGGCGACGGCGCCGGCGAGAGCCGCGGCGCGGAGGCCGGGGCTTGACGGGCTTCGCTGCCGCCTTCGAGAGCGCGTTTTTGGGGGTTGGTGGGGCGTGTGGGCTTGTCCTCGCGCGAGCGAAAGCCCTGCCGCGTGCCCGACCGTCCCTTGGTGCCCCGGGCGCCGCTTTTTCCTGAACCGCTTTGTGTCATGCGCCTTCGGTAACAGAGCGCCGCGCAGGCGGCAATCGAGCAGCGCGCAAGGCCAAATCGCGCCAGCGCGCTAGGCGAGCGCGCATCGAGCGCGAGACCCAGCGCCAGGCCCGCGATCGACAGAAGGATGGATCCCACCACATAGGCGAGCGGCGAGACCGGCATCGCCCCGCTCCCACAGCGCATGGCATCGAGCGAAAAGGCCGAGAAGGTCGTGAAGCCGCCGAGGATTCCGGTGGTGAGGAACAGGCGCGCAGGGCTGGCTCCAGCCCTCGTCGGCGCCTTGAAGGCCAGCCACGCCGGCGATCACCCCCATCAGGAACGAGCCGAGGATATTGACCGCGACGGTTCCCCAGGGAAATGCCAGGCCGCAATAGCGGGCGCACGCCGAGATTGACCGCATGCCGCAGGCAGCCGCCGATGCCCGCGCCCACAAAAACCAGCAGATAGCTTCGCATCGCCCCACATTCGTTCGTTTCGAAAAAGATACCCGGCCGTGGCGGGATTGCACGCGGTGACGCCCGCCGAGAGGTTATTTATTCCGGTCGCGCCGCAGCTTCTCCCACCATTCGAGCCGCTTCCCGATATCCCGCTCGAAGCCGCGATCGACGGGATCGTAGAAGGATTGCCGTCCGAGCTTCTCCGGCCAGTAATCCTGCCCCGAGAACGCATCCGGCTCGTCGTGGTCGTAGCGGTAGCTGTCGCCGTAGCCGATCTGCTTCATCAGCTTGGTGGGGGCGTTGAGGATGGTCTTCGGCGGCATCAGGGAGCCATGCTCCTTGGCGACCCGCGTCGCGGCCTTGTAGGCGGTGTAGACCGCGTTGGATTTCGGCGCGGTGGCGAGATAGATGGTCGCCTGCGCCAGCGCCAGCTCGCCTTCCGGCGAGCCGAGGAAATCGAACGCGTCCTTGGCCGCGTTGGCGATCACCAGCGCCTGCGGATCGGCAAGGCCGATATCCTCCACCGCCATGCGCACCAGCCGTCTGGCGATGAACAGGCGGTCCTCGCCCGCATCGAGCATCCGCGCCAGATAGTAGAGCGCCGCATCCGGGTCCGAGCCGCGAACGGTCTTGTGCAGGGCCGAGATGAGGTTGTAGTGGCCCTCCTGCCCCTTGTCGTAGATCGGCGCGCGGCGCTGGATGATCTCCTGCAGTTGCTCGGCATCGAAAGTCTCGCCGGGCTTGGCCGAGCGCCAGACCTCTTCGGCGAGCGTGAGCACCGCCCGCCCATCGCCATCCGCCATGCGCACCAGCGAGGCGCGCGCCGTCTCGTCGAGCGGCAGGGCTTTCCCGGTGATGTCCTCGGCCCTGAGCAGGATGTCCTGGATCGCCGCCTCATCGAGGGAGCGGAAGACCAGCACCCGCGCGCGCGACAGGAGCGCGGCGTTGAGCTCGAAGGACGGGTTCTCCGTGGTGGCGCCGACGAGCGTGATGGTGCCGTCCTCCATGACAGGCAGGAAGGCGTCGAGCTGGGCCCGGTTGAAGCGATGGATCTCGTCGACGAAGAGCAGCGTGCCCTTGCCGGTGGAGCGCAGGCCGCGCGCCGCCTCGAACACCTTCTTGAGGTCGGCGACGCCCGAAAAGATCGCCGAGATCTGGACGAAATGGAGATCGGTCTCGTGCGCCATGAGGCGCGCGACCGTCGTCTTGCCGGTGCCCGGCGGGCCCCAGAAGATCAGCGAGCCGAGGGATTTCGAGCCGATCAGGCGTGTGAGAATTCCGTCCGGCCCGACGAGGTGATCCTGCCCGACGACCTCCGAGAGTTTCGTCGGCCGCATCCGGTCCGCGAGCGGGCGCGGCGCGCTCTGGTCCATGCCGGCGGAGGCGAAAAGATCGCTCATGTGGACAGTCGGCCCCCAGGCGGGCGTAGAGGTCGGGATCGTTGCTGGACCATGATGACCGGCTGGATCGGGCAGTGCTTCGAAGCCGATATTGGGCGTAGAGCCCGTGCGCGTTGCGCGTGGCCAGCATCCACCGCGCGAGGTGCAGCAGATCCGGATGCGCCAGGATCGCGTCGATGAGAAACTTGCCGGCTCCCCTCCCCTTGTCTCCGACGGGATCGATGAACACATCCGCCAGATAGGCGAACGTCGCCGGTCGGTGACGGCTCGGGCGAAGCCCTCAAGCGTCCGTCCTGGTCGCGCAACGCGAAGCAGAGGGAATTGGTCGAGCGACCGATCGAACACCTCGCGGGGCATGCCCTTCGCCCAATAACTGTCCTGCGCGATCCAGCGAAAGACGATCTCCTCTGTCGTCTGGCATCAGCTCGGTCGAGACGCTCCAGCCGCTCATCGTCCGAACACCGTCGTGAACACCCGCCCGCCGCGATTGATGGTGATTTCCCAATAGCTGCCGTCGCTGCGTCAGGCGCTCGGCATCCTTCGTCGAGGCGAGACGTTCGCCGTTGATGGCGACGATCTGGTCGCCCTTCTGGAAGCCGACGCTCGCCGCCACGCCCCGCTCGTCGAGATCCGCCACGACCACGCCGTCGTCAGAGATGTCGATCTGGAACTCCTCGGCCACCGCCGGCGACATGTTCACCAGCGTCGCGCCGGCGAGCGGCGAGCGCGAGCGGATGCGCACCGGGTCGCGGGCCGGCCGTTCCGGCGGCGGCAGCAGGCGCGACCTTCGAACTCGGTCTGCTTGCCGTCCCGCAGGACGGTCAGCGGCGTCTGCCCTTCGTGCCTTTGAGCGTGAAACGGTAGCCGAACGCGTCGGGGTTATCGACGGTCTGGCCGTCGACCGCGAGGATCGCGTCGCCGCGTTTCAGGCCCGCCTCGGCCGCCGGGCCGTTATCGTAGACGGAGGTGACCAGGACGCCGGTCGGGCGCGCGAGGCCCGAGGCTGGTGGCGATCTCGCCGTCGACCGACTGCAGGCGCGCGCCGAGCCACGGCCGCACCACCTTGCGTCGAGCCGCCCTTGGCCGAATTGAGCACCACCCGCGCCATGCTCGAGGGGATCGCGAAGCCGATGCCCACATTGCCGCCGGACTTCGAGAAGATCGCCGTGTTGATGCCGATGAGGCGCCCGTTCATGTCGATGAGGCCGCCGCCGGAATTGCCCGGATTGATGGCCGCATCGGTCTGGATGAAGAACTGATAATCGGACACGCCCACCTGCGTGCGCGCGAGCGCCGAGACGATGCCCTGCGTGACGGTCTGGCCGACGCCGAACGGATTGCCGACGGCGAGCACGAGATCTCCCACCTGCAGCGCTTCCGAATCGCCCAGTTCGAGCACCTGCAGGTCGGTGGCGTTCTTCAGCCTCAGCACCGCCAGATCGGTGCGCGGATCGCGCAGCACGATCTCGGCCTCGAATTCGCGCCGGTCGGCGAGCGCCACCTTCACCTCGTTCATGTTCTCGATGACGTGGTTGTTGGTGATCACGAGGCCCGACGCATCCACGATGACGCCCGATCCAAGCGAGCTCTGCGAGCGCCCGGGGGGAACGCTGGGCCCGCCCTCCCCGAAGAAGCGGCGGAAGAACTCCTCCATGCCGGCATTCTGGCGCCGCTCGGAGCGGGTCGCATAAACATTCACGACCGCGCCGCTGGTGGAGCGCACGATGGGCGCGAAGGAGAGCTGCACCTGCGCCTGGCTGTTGGGACACGGCGCGGTCCTGCGCCTGCGCACCGGGGAGACCGGCAGCGAGAAGACAGGCGGCGGCGAAGGCAAGCGGCGGATGGCGGAAGGCATGGGACGGGTATCCAATCGAAGGACACGAGATTGGCATAAGACGTGGTGCGCCAA
The DNA here is from genome assembly GCA_963837375.1 of uncultured Alphaproteobacteria bacterium. GTDB lineage: Bacteria > Pseudomonadota > Alphaproteobacteria > Rhizobiales > Beijerinckiaceae > Microvirga. Next base: position 149,803 of record CAWINL010000006.1, read on the forward strand.
ACGCCAAATTCCAGCGACGCCGGACCTCGCGAAAGGCTCCGTCTCTGATCCAAACCCAATACCACAAGTTGACTTTGTTCCCTATTTGTTCTAGGAATAAAGAGATGATGCAATGATGGATCGTTATGATGCTTTCAGATGGTGCAGGGCGGGAGTTGCGAAGAGCGAGCCACTCGTTGGCGAACGCTCAGCTCGCATTGAGAAGCCTGAGGCTTGCGAGAATCTTCAAGCGCTTCAACCCAAGCCAGGCGCGGCTGCCGGCGGGAACAACCGGCGGCGGGCGATGGACGGCCGGCGGCGGCAGTGGAGGTGGTGGGGCAACTTTCCATCCGGTTTCCACCCGTCCACGGGCCGGTTCGGGCGCGACCCGCGTCATTCGCGGCCGCGTCCATGAAGTCACACCCGGTCAGGAGGCTCGCCTCGATGTCTCCGCCGCGCAGGCCCGCGCGGTCATCCGAGAGGTTCAGCGCCACGATCCGAATTGGCGCCCGCGGCCCAGTATCTACGAGGGGGTCGAAGGCGAGATCGCGGCCAATCAATCGGACGCGTTGCAGGCTGCGGCGCGACTGCGGGAGCTGGGCGCGCGGGAGCTGGCGCCGAAGCCGCCTGAGACAACGTTGATACCGAAGGGACAAGTCATTGGCAGGAGACAAGGCAGAGCAGACGGCGATACCAGAACCGTTACGTCAGCCGAGTTTGACGAAATGCTTGAAGCCATCAGTCAAGGCGCGGAGATTAGTGACGGTCTCCTTCTGCCTATAATGGACACTGGTATCGACGATTTGACGGATTTATTTTTGGAATTCGTAAAAGCCCAAGCAACGGCCTCACGTTCGATGTTATCGATTATGATCACCCGCTATCGTAAACAGAAGTTTCAAGGTCCATCAAAGATGAACGAAGAACCAAGACACAAATATTATGGTCATTCTCTGAGCGATTACATCTTACAGAGTTGCCGACGAACTGCCCGGTCGATGCGGTCGGCATGTGGCAGATCGTGCCTGGCGGGCGAAAAGGCTTCGGCCTCGAAGGCGAGGCGCTGACCGATTACGTCCGTCGCTGCATCGCCGAGCTACTCTCACGCGGCGCCATACCGGTCATCGGCGGGGGCGGCACGCCATATCACTGGATTGCCCAGAAGCAGTACGGGTCGAAGGCGGAAGACATCATTGAAAATGTCGTTCGGAATGGCTGGGGAACGGCGCCAAGGACGAAGATCCTGGCGGCTTGTGGTTCGCGCTGCGCGAGGATGCGTGGTCACCGCCAGACTAGCGCTCAGCAATTCCACGCGTCGGCACTTTCTGATGCTGGGGCGGGCTGTGTCGAGGCAGACGCAGTGCCGGAGCGCCTCTCCGGGTTCGGTCGGCGTCGGGCGATGAATGACAGAAGCGGCTATTCCGCCTCCGTTCCGCCTGCGAGCCTTTCCATGCAGATGGTTTTGACGATCCCGTGCAGCACGCCGATGCGCTCATCCAGCCAGGCGAGTTCTTCCGTCGCGATCGTGTAATGTTTGGAATAGCGCGCATCCACATAGGCGCGCCGGAGCTTTTCGAAGAAGCGACGCGCGCGGCGTGTATCGCGGGGCCAGGCTGCGATCAGGCGGGTGTCGAGGCGCTCGCATTCCTTGCGCAGTTTCTCGATGTCGTGGAGCTTAGGCGTGTAGAGGGTGAGGACGAGAAGCGTCAATGATAGGCCTGCTCGGTCGCCTGATGCATGAGAAAGGCGGCATTATTTAACATACCGCTTTGCACGCTGATAATGCGAGCGTTTGAAGATAAATCGCGCTTGGAAGCCAATGCACGAGATACCCCTGCGCCTCCTCATGCGCCACTTCCAGCTGACAGCGGCTGCGGATCGACGAAGGGATGCCCGTCCGTCTCGTAGAGCACGACTCCCTCGCTCAGGATGTCCATGAAGAAATACCGGCCGCGCGCGAGTTGGTCGTTCACGTCGGCGAGGCTGTGCACGATGAAGTGGAAGGGATGGCGCATGGGATTGACGACGCCGCGCTGCAGGAAGCGCTCATTCACCCCTTCCCAATATTCGCTGTCGACGAAAGCCTCGTTGTCGACCACCACGAACAGGTCGTAATCGCGAGATGTAGCCTCCCGCCGGATCGCGCACCGCTTTGCCCGCGCCTGCGAGCCGTAGAGGATGACCTTGAGGATGCGGCCGCCTTTGCGCTTCGGCGACAGCTTGCCTTTCTGCGCCGCCTCGAATTCCGGCAAACAGCACCTCGAGCGCCCAGCGCAGATCCGGCTGCATCCGCGCCGGCAAGTGGTCGAGATCGCTGCGCATCGTTCCTCGTTCGAGCGGCCTGGTGCGATATGTTAGAGCACGATCTCCAAAACCCCGCCATCCGTCAGGGCTGCGCTGGGCCAGAAGGCCACGGCTTTTTGAGGTCGGTCGTTCGCCGTCAGGCGCTGATCTTCGACGTCATGGCCAGTGCCTTGACCCGGCAATCCACGACTTGCGACGGTGCCGGAAAAGACGTGGGTACGCGGGACAAGCCCGCGCATGACGCGCGGACGTACTGACTCGCCGAGATACTCGCTCGACCCGCGCGAAGTGCGAAGTGGCAGGCGCAGTACAATCCAAAAAACAAAAAGGGCGACCCGAAGGCCGCCCTTGATACTCTCGAAACCCGTCCGCGAATTACGCAGCGGTGTCGATGACCGTATCCTGGGTCGGACCGGAATCCTTGCCGCGCGCGCTGACGTCGCGGTCGACGAATTCGATCACGGCCATCGGGGCGTTGTCGCCGTAGCGGAAGCCGGCCTTCATGATGCGGCAATAGCCGCCCTGACGGTCCTGGTAGCGCGGGCCGAGAACCGCGAAGAGCTTCTTGACCATATCCTCGTCGCGCAGCTGCGACATCGCCTGGCGGCGGGCATGCAGGTCGCCGCGCTTGCCGAGCGTGATGATCTTCTCGACGATCGGACGCAGGTCCTTCGCCTTCGGCAGGGTGGTGACGATCTGCTCGTGCTTGATCAAAGCGGCCGCCATGTTGGCGAACATTGCTTTGCGGTGCTCGGTCGTGCGGTTCAACCGCCGACCACGAAATCCGTGACGCATGGCTTTCTCCTGATTTTACGGTCGCCGGGCCAAGGTACGACCGTCTGTTACTTGCGAGTGGCGAATGGCGAATGGCGAATGGAAGAGCAGCGGGAGCAAAACCCCATTCGCCACTCACCATTCGCCATTCGCGTCCTTAGTAGTGCTCTTCGAAACGCTTGGCGAGGTCTTCGATGTTCTCAGGCGGCCAGCCCGGCACGTCCATGCCGAGGTGGAGGCCCATGGAGGCGAGAACTTCCTTGATCTCGTTGAGCGACTTGCGGCCGAAATTCGGCGTGCGCAGCATCTCGGCTTCCGACTTCTGGATCAGGTCGCCGATATACACGATGTTGTCGTTCTTCAGGCAGTTCGCCGAACGGACCGACAGCTCGAGCTCGTCGACCTTCTTGAGCAGCGCAGGGTTGAACGGCAGCTGCGGCGCAGCGGTCGCGGTCTCTTCCTTGCGGGGCTCTTCGAAGTTGACGAAGACCTGAAGCTGGTCCTGGAGGATGCGGGCCGCATAGGCGACCGCGTCTTCCGGGGAGATCGAGCCGTTGGTCTCGACCGTCATGATGAGCTTGTCGTAATCGAGAATCTGGCCCTCGCGGGTGTTCTCGATCCGGTACGAGACCTTCTTGACCGGGCTGTAGAGGCTGTCGACCGGGATCAGGCCGATCGGCGCGTCCTCGGCGCGATTGCGCTCCGCGGGCACGTAGCCCTTGCCCATGTCGACGGTGAACTCCATGCGGATTTCCGCGCCCTCGTCGAGGGTGCAGAGCACGAGTTCGGGGTTCAGGATCTGGACGTCGCCGACGGTGTTGATGTCGCCGGCGGTGACCAGGCCGGGGCCGGTCTTGCGGAGCGTCATGCGCTTCGCGCCTTCGCCCTGCATGCGGATCGCGACGTTCTTCACGTTCAGGACGATATCCGTCACGTCCTCGCGGACGCCGGGGATCGACGAGAACTCATGCAGCACGCCGTCGATATGGATCGACGTGACCGCGGCGCCCTGGAGGGACGACAGCAGCACGCGGCGCAGGGAGTTGCCGAGGGTCGTACCGAAACCACGCTCGAGCGGCTCGGCGACGACCGTCGCGACGCGCTTCGGATCGTCGCCGGGAGCGACTTCGAGTTTGTTCGGTTTAATAAGCTCTTGCCAGTTCTTCTGGATCACAACCACACCTCTTCAAGGTACGGCTTGCAGGGCGGCCATCGAGGCCACCCTTTAAACCGGAAAGCGCGCGGGCATTCCCACGCGCCGGATGATCTTAGACGCGGCGACGCTTGCGCGGGCGGCAGCCATTGTGCGGGATCGGCGTCACGTCACGGATCGACGTGACGGTGAAACCTGCCGACTGAAGCGCGCGAAGCGCGGATTCACGACCCGAACCGGGACCCGAAACCTCGACCTCGAGGGTGCGCATGCCGTGCTCGGACGCCTTGCGGGCGGCGTCTTCGGCAGCGATCTGGGCCGCATAAGGGGTCGACTTGCGCGAGCCCTTGAAACCCATGGCGCCGGCGGACGACCACGAGATCGTGTTGCCCTGCGCGTCGGTGATGGTGATCATCGTGTTGTTGAACGAGGCGTTCACGTGAGCGACGCCCGACACGATGTTCTTGCGTTCGCGGCGGCGAACGCGGGTAGCTTCTTTAGCCATTCTATCCGTCCTTCAAGCGCGCCCGTCATGCCAGGCGCTCGGGATTGCAATTTCGATTGTCGGCCTCGGAGCAGGCGCATCGGCGCGAACCCGAGGGTTGTCGCCGGGACGAAGCCGCGGCTCGTCCCGACGGGCCGGGATGAGCCGGCGACCGAAGGCGGGAAACCCGCCGTCCGATTACTTCTTCTTGCCGGCGATCGGCTTGGACTTGCCCTTGCGGGTACGCGCATTGGTGTGCGTGCGCTGGCCGCGAACCGGCAGGCTGCGACGATGGCGCAGGCCGCGATAGGCGCCGAGATCCATGAGACGCTTGATGTTCATGGAGACTTCGCGGCGAAGGTCGCCTTCCACCATGTAGTCGCGGTCGATGGTCTCGCGGATCGCCAGGATTTCGGCGTCGGTCAACTGGTTCACGCGGCGTTCGGCCGGGATGTTGACCTTGGTGACGATCTCCTCGGCCTTCTTGGCGCCGATGCCGTGAATATACTGAAGCGCGATGATCACGCGCTTGTTGGTCGGGATGTTGACGCCTGCAATACGGGCCATCGTTATCTCCATGTGGCCGAAACCGAAGGTTCCGGTGTGAAGCGTTGCCGCTTCGGCTGATGTTATCGCGCGTCCGGTGGAGGCCGGCCCTTGCGCGGGCTTAATCGGAACACGACAATCCGGAGCGGCCTCTCACGAGGCACTCCGGGTCGCGTATTTCTTTAGAGAGCGGGTTCCATAGAGCAGCAATGCGGCCGCGTCAAGGCCGAAACGCCGGCGTGGCCAAAGGGAGCACGTCCGACCGCCGGGTAGCCGGGGGGGACCCGGAGAGCCGCAGCGTGCCGCAGCCCCCGTTTTCTAGTCATGGGCACAACGGGGTCAAGCAATATCTCATAGGTGTGAAACGTCACCCCGAGTGACAATCGTCACAACGCGGACAAACCGCTGTCGTTTTGGGTTGATGTCGTTATTTTAGAGGAATATCGTTCTAAGAACTACAATATGCTCCAACAAACTACATCAATCATTATGGAATTTTGAGTTTCAGATCAGAGAATTTACTGCAGTTTGCATATTAATACTTCAGGCAGCGGAGTTTTTCGTTCGACAACAACCGACCAACTGCCCTCACCCCCTCGGGGGCGTCGACCGTTCCGCGACACCGAGAGAAAGTCCTGACCACCTGACAGGGAGACCACCATGAAGGGGAGTTTTGGCAATGACAGGCTGGTCGGCGGCGGCGGCCGCGACCTGCTCGACGGGCGGCGCGGGGACGATCACCTGATGGGCCGCGGACACGACGACACCCTGATCGGGAGTGTCGGACGGGACTATCTCGAGGGCGGACGAGGCAATGACAGGCTGTCTGGCGGACCGCAAGCGGATCGCCTAGTCGGCGGCTTCGGCCGCGATGTACTCGACGGAGGCAAGGGCGACGACCGGCTGAGCGGGGGCCACCAGGATGACAGGCTCTCCGGGGGCATCGGACGCGATGTGCTCGACGGCGGCCACGGAGACGACGTGATCGTCGGCGGCGGCGGCGCCGACCGGATGGCGGGACGCTTAGGTCACGACTTCTTCGTCTTCTCGTCGCTCGCCGAGACGGGGACCGGCAAGGCCCGCGACGTCATCGTCGATTTCACACCCGGCGACGACATGATCGATGTCTCGGGCCTCGATGCCGATTCCTCCCATCCGGGCCTGGACGCTTTCTCCGTGCTGCTGGCAGCGAGCGCGTCATTCACTTCCGCGGGCAGCTCCGCTACGATTCGAGCACGGGCCTTCTCTCCGGGAATACCGACGCCGACAGCGAGGCGGAGTTCGAAATCCTGCTCGCGAGCAAACCGGCCCATCTCGTTCTCGACCGCGACATTCGGCCGGTCGCCCACGGCATCCCTCCTCTCCCTCCTCTCCCGCCTCTCCCGCCTCTCCCGCCTCCGGGTCCCGGGCCGATCGTGAGCGGCTATGACAAAACGATCCTGCTGGACCAGCCGACTTTATTCCTTCCCCTGGCGGACGCCGGGCGTGCCTTGCAGGAAACCGATCGCATGCATGCGGACAGGGAGGGGACATACCATCATGCCGTGTCTCCCGCGCGCATGCCGAACGGCGATGGGGCGGCCGGGTTCGACGGCCTCGGCAGTTACTTCGAGTTTCCGGACGCGCCCGACCTCTCGGTCACGAAAACCGGCATTCTCACCATCGAGGCGTGGCTGCGCCCGGATGCGCTGATCTTCCCGATGCAGGAAGGCAGCGGCTATCTTCACTGGATGGGAAAGGGGGAACTGGGAGACGGAGCAACGCCCGATCGGATGGAATGGGCAGCCCGGATCTATGGCGCCAACAACACCGACATCCCTTGGCGCGAGAACCGCATTTCCGGCTACGCCTACAACATGGAAGGCGGGCGTGGCGATCGGCTCCTATTTTCAGGATGACATCGCACCGGGTGACTGGATCCACTATGTGCTGGTGATCAACACGACACCCGACGACGCACAGGATCCCGGATACACCAGGATTTACCGCGATGGCAGCAACGCGCCGTCGCTCTCATCCACTCCCTGGGACGACATGGATTCGCTGCTGGAATTCTGGCCGGACCCGACCACCCCGCATCTGATCTCGCCCGGCGACGGCAATTCTCCACTCCGTATCGGAACGCGGGACTTCCGCTCGTTCTTCCAGGGAGCGGTGGGAAAGGTCGCGATCTACGATCACGAGCTGACGCCGCAGCAGATCCAGAGCCACTACGAGGCCATGTGGAGCTGAATGGAAGCCCGGTCTACCGACCCAGAATCCCCTTGATCGCGTCGGTGACCTCGTCGATCGGCCGCATGCCGTCGACGGTCTTGAGCGAGCCCTTCCGGGCATAATAGGCCGAGAGCGGGGCGGTCTGGGTGCGGAAGGCTTCGAGGCGGGTCTTGAACACGTCCGGGTTGTCGTCCTTGCGGACCGGTTCGCCACGGGCTTCGGTCTCGGCCGCGCGGCGGACGATGCGGTCGACGAGTTCCTGCTCGTTGACCTTGAATTCGATGACGGCGTCGAGCTTCAGGCCCTTGTCGGCGAGCGTCCGGTCGAAGGCTTCGGCCTGGGCGACCGTGCGGGGAAAGCCGTCGAGAATGAAGCCGTTGCGGGCGTCGGGCTCCTCGATCCGGTCGGCGATGATGCCGACGACCACGTCGTCGGAGACGAGATCGCCGCGATCCATGATCGCCTTGGCCTTGACGCCGATGGGAGTGCCGGCCGCAACCGCTGCGCGGAGCATGTCGCCTGTCGAGAGCTGGGGAATGCCCAACCGCTCGACCAGTCGCACGGCCTGGGTGCCTTTACCGGCCCCTGGCGGCCCGAGCAGAATCATTCTCATCGACGTCCCCCTGACTTCGTCGAACCCCTCGCCGCGCGGCGGGGGTCGATTTCTTAGCGCCGCCGCCCGCCCTTGAGCTTGGCCTTCTTCACGAGCCCCTCATACTGGTGAGCCAGAAGATGCCCGTGAACCTGGGCGACCGTATCCATCGTAACGGACACGACGATCAGGAGCGAGGTGCCGCCGAAATAGAACGGCAGCGCCGCGTACGAGACCAGGATCTCTGGAATCAGGCAGATGATGACCAGATATGCTGCACCGATAACGGTGATGCGTGTCAACACCTGATCGATGAAGTCGGCCGTGCGCTCGCCGGGACGGATGCCGGGAATGAAGCCGCCCTGCTTCTTCAGGTTGTCCGCCGTCTCGGTCGGATTGAACACGATGGCGGTGTAGAAGAACGCGAAGAACACGATCAGCGCCGCGTACAGGAACATGTAGGCGGGCCGGCCGTGACCGAGATAGGTCGTCAGCATCGAGATCCAGCCGGTGCCGTCGGACGATCGCCTGGAAGCTGGCGATCGTCGCCGGCAGCAGCAGGAGCGAGGACGCGAAGATCGGCGGGATGACGCCCGCGGTGTTGAGCTTGAGCGGCAGGAACGAGGTCTGGCCCTCGTAGAGCTTGTTGCCGACCTGGCGCTTCGGATAGTTGATCAGCAGCCGGCGCTGCGCCCGCTCCATGAACACCACGAAGTAGATGATCGCCGCGATCATCACGATGACGCCGATGATCAGCCCGGTGGAGATCGCGCCCTGACGGCCGAGTTCGAGGGTGCCGGCGATGGCGTGTCGGCAGGTTCGCGACGATGCCCGCGAAGATGATCAGCGAGGTGCCGTTGCCGATGCCGCGCGAGGTGATCTGCTCGCCGAGCCACATCAGGAACAACGTGCCGCCCGTCAGCGTGATCACCGAGGAGATGAGGAAGAACGGCCCGGGCGAGAGCACGATGGTGCCCGAGCTCTGCAATCCGACCGCGATGCCCCAGGACTGGAAGACGGCCAGAACGCACCGTGAGATAGCGGGTGTACTGGTTGAGGATCTTGCGGCCCGATTCACCCTCTTTCTTGAGGGCTTCGAGCGACGGCAGCACGGAGGTCAGCAGCTGGACGATGATCGATGCCGAAATGTACGGCATGATGTTCAGCGCGAAGATCGCCATGCGCTCGACGGCGCCGCCGGAAAACATGTTGAAGAGGCCGAGCACACCGCCGCTGGCGCCCTGGAAGCTCTGCCGCAGGGCCTCCGGGTCGATGCCCGGGAGCGGGATGTAGGTGCCGAGGCGATAGACGATCAGCGCACCGAGGGTGAACCAAATGCGCTTCTTCAACTCCTCCGCTTTAGCGATCGAACCGAAGTTGATGTTGGCGGCAAGTTGTTCGGCTGCTGAAGCCATGGTGTCGTCCCCGAAATACTGGATACGTGCGGACTATAGAGACGTCGCGGTCATCACGAAAACGGCGGCCGCACGATCAGACGCGGGCCGCCGCTTGGATCTCGATCAATGTGGGATCAGGCTCACGCCTCTGCAACGGCGCCCAGAAGGGAAACCGAGCCACCCGCCTTCTCGATCGCCTCGACAGCCGACTTCGACGCGCCGACAACCTGGAAGGAGAGCTTGGTCTTGAGTTCGCCGACGCCGAGGATCTTCACACCGTCGCGGGGCTTCGAGACGACGCCGGCTGCGACCAGCGAATTCGACGGTGATCGGCGCGCTCTTGTCGAGCTTGCCGGCCTCGATCGCCTGCTGGATGCGGCCGACATTGACCTCGTTGATGTCACGGGCGTTGATGTTGTTGAAGCCGCGCTTGGGCAGGCGACGATGCAGCGGCATCTGGCCGCCTTCGAAGCCCTTGATGGCGACGCCCGAACGGGACGTCTGGCCCTTCACGCCGCGACCGCCGGTCTTGCCCTTGCCGGAACCGATACCACGGCCGACACGCATCCGGTTCTTGGTCGCGCCTTCGTTGTCACGAATTTCATTGAGTTTCATGACGCTCTCCTCACTGCGCCGCGTTCTTGTCGTCAGAGACGACACGAACGAGGTGCTTGACCTTTTCGATCATGCCGCGAACCGAAGGGGTGTCGGCGAGAGTCGAGGTCCGGTGGAGCTTGTTGAGCTTGAGGCCGACCAGCGTCGCGCGCTGGCTGCCATCGCGGCGGATCGGCGAACCGGTCTGCTCAACGGTGAGTGTTGTTGCTGCTGCGGCAGGCTTCTTTGCCATGATGAGCCTCCCTTACGCTTCTGAGCCGACGACGTCGGCGTCGGATGCATCGCGGCGGCGGCTCTGCAGCGTCGAAACCTTCAAGCCACGGCGCGCGGCAACCGAGCGCGGGCTGTCCTCGTTCTTGAGCGCGTCGAAAGTCGCGCGAACGAGGTTGTAGGGGTTCGACGAGCCGAGCGACTTGGCGACGACGTCCTGCATGCCGAGCGTCTCGAAGACGGCGCGCATCGGGCCGCCGGCGATGATGCCGGTACCCTGGGGAGCCGACCGCAGGATGACCTTGCCGGCGCCGTGGCGGCCGTTCACGTCATGATGCAGGGTGCGGCCTTCGCGGAGCGCCACGCGGATCAGGCCGCGCTTGGCAGCTTCGGTCGCCTTGCGGATCGCTTCCGGAACTTCGCGAGCCTTGCCGTGGCCGAAGCCGACGCGGCCCTTCTGGTCGCCGACGACGACGAGCGCGGCGAAGCCGAAGCGACGGCCGCCCTTCACGACTTTCGCGACGCGGTTGATGTGAACCAACCGATCGACGAATTCGCTGTCGCGGTCATCGCGATCGCGTTCTCTGGGTTCTCTTGCCATAAGACCTCTCACTTGCGCAGGCGGCGGGCCTGCTCGCTAAGGGTGAATATAAAAAACAATCCGCCGTATCGCGCCCGTCCGGACCATCAAGGAGCCGGAACAGCGCGGAACCTCGATGCCTGCCGCGGAACCGTTCGCAAGCGGGCCGATCCGCGTCCAGGTGTTCGTTTAGAAATCCAGACCGCCTTCGCGGGCCGCGTCGGCCAGAGCCTTCACGCGTCCGTGGAAGAGGTAGCCCGAACGGTCGAAGATGACCTGCTTCACGCCAGCCTGGGCCGCGCGCTCGGCCACCAGCTTGCCGACTTCCTTCGCCGCCTCGACGGTGGCTCCGGTCTTCAGCTTGCCCTTGACGTCCTTCTCGATCGTGGACGCCGCCGCGACGGTCACGCCGCGCACGTCGTCGATGATCTGGGCATAGATCTGCTTGGAAGAACGGAAGACCGACAGGCGCGGGCGACCGTTAGCAGCTTTCTTGATCGCACGGCGCACACGAGCCTTGCGGCGATCTTCAGCGCCTTGTTTCTCAGCCATGATGCGTCGTCCTTACTTCTTCTTGCCTTCCTTGCGGAAGATGAATTCGCCAGCGTACTTGACGCCCTTGCCCTTGTAGGGCTCGGGGCCGCGATAATCGCGGATTTCAGCAGCCGCCTGGCCAACTTTCTGCTTGTCGGTGCCCGACACGACCACTTCGGTCGGCTTGGGAGTGACGATGGTCACGCCGGCCGGGATCTCGTAATCGATGTCGTGGCTGTAGCCGAGCGAGAGCTTGAGGATCTTGCCCGCGACGGCGGCCTTGTAGCCGACGCCGTTGATCTCCAGGCGCTTCTCGAAGCCCTTGGAGACGCCCTCGGCCAGGTTCGCCAGCTGAGAGCGGGACATGCCCCATTTCGCACGAGCCGTCTTGGAATCGTCGCGCGGCTTCACCGCGACCGCACCATCCTCAAGCGCAACCGTGACTTCCTCGGGCACCAGGAACGAGAGCTCGCCCTTTGCACCCTTCATCTTAACGTTCTGACCCTCGACGGTCGCCGTCACACCTGACGGAACCGGTACGGGCTTTTTGCCTACTCGAGACATTTTCGAAATCTCCGTGGTTCTGTGCTGATGCTCAATCTTCCAATAGACACGAAGTCTTAGAAGACCTGGCAGAGCACTTCGCCGCCCACGTTCTTCTCGCGAGCCTCATGATCGGCCATCACGCCCTGGGGCGTCGACAGAATGGTGATGCCCAGATCCGTCAGCCACGCGGGGCATGGCGTCGACGGATGCGTACACGCGGCGACCGGGCTTCGAGACACGCTGGATCGAGCGGATCACGGGCTGGCCGTCGTAGTACTTCAGCTCGATCGAGAACTCCGTCCGGCCGTTGCCGAACTCGGTCTGCGAGTAGTCGCGGATATATCCCTCGGTCTTGAGAACCTCGAGGACACGGGCGCGAAGGGTCGAGCCTGGGGTGGAAACCGTGCCGCGACGGCGCATCTGCGCGTTGCGGATACGGGTGAGCATATCGCCCAATGGATCATTGATCATGGATGCTCTCCTCCTACCAGCTCGACTTCACGAGACCTGGGATCAGGCCTTGCGAACCCAGCTCGCGCAGGGCGATGCGGGACATGCCGAGCTTGCGGTAATAGGCCCGCGGGCGGCCGGTCACTTCGCAGCGATTGCGGATGCGCGTCGCGCTGGAATTGCGCGGCAGCTCAGCCAGCTTGAGGCGCGCGTCGAAGCGCTCCTCCATGGATTTCGACTCGTCGTTGGCGACCGCCAGCAGGCGCTCGCGGCGGCCGGCGAATTTCTTCACCAGTTCGCGACGGTGCTTGTTCTTCTCGATAGCGCTTTTTTTAGCCATTGATATTTCTCCAGTGTCCGCGTCTGAGAACGGATGTTCTCACTGCCGGAACGGGAAGTTGAAGTGGCGCAGGAGTGCGCGGGCCTCGTCGTCGGTCTTCGCAGACGTCGCGATGACCACGTCCATGCCCCAGACTTGCTCGGCCTTGTCGTAGTTGATCTCAGGGAACACCAGGTGCTCCTTGATGCCGAGCGCGTAGTTGCCGCGGCCGTCGAACGACTTGGGGTTCAGGCCCCGGAAGTCGCGGACGCGAGGCAGAGCGATCGTCACGAGACGATCCATGAACTCGAACATGCGAGTTTTGCGGAGCGTCACCTTGGCGCCGATCGGCATGTTCTCGCGGACCTTGAACTGCGAGATCGCCTTGCGGGCCTTCGTGATCACCGGCTTCTGGCCGGCAATCAGCGCCAGATCCGCAGCGGCCACGGTGGCCTTCTTCGAATCCGCCGTCGACTCGCCAACGCCCATGTTGAGGACGATCTTGGTGATCGTCGGCACTTCCATGGGGTTCTTGTAGCCGAATTCTTCGATCAGCGCCGGACGCACTACGTCTTCGTAGTGCTTCTTCATGCGCGGAGTGTAGCCGTCCACCTGGGCCTTAGCCATCGATCAGGTCTCCCGAACGCTTGGCGAACCGGACCTTGCGGCCGTCGTCCAGAGTTTTGAATCCAACCCGGGTCGGCTTGCCGTCCTTCGGGTCCGCATAGGCCAGGTTCGACAGGTGAAGCGGCGCCTCTTTCGAGATGATGCCGGCCTCCTGGGCTCCCGTCTGGCGCTGGTGGCGCTTGACGAGGTTGACGCCACGGACGAGCGCACGCTCCTCCTTGGGCATCACCTGGACGACTTCGCCGGTCTTGCCCTTGTCGCGACCGGCCAGAATGACGACCTTATCGCCCTTCTTGATCTTCGCGGCCATTAGAGCACCTCCGGCGCAAGCGAGATGATTTTCATGTGATTCTTGGCGCGCAGTTCACGGGGAACGGGGCCGAAGATACGCGTGCCGACCGGCTCTTTCTGATTGTTGATCAGAACGGCGGCATTCCGGTCGAACCGGATCACCGAACCGTCGGCGCGACGGATGTCCTTGGCGGTGCGAACGACGACCGCCTTCATGACGTCGCCCTTCTTCACGCGACCGCGCGGGATGGCTTCTTTAACGGAGACGACGATAATATCGCCGACGGAAGCGTATTTACGCTTCGAACCGCCGAGAACCTTGATGCACATCACGCGACGCGCGCCGGAATTGTCGGCGACGTCCAGATTCGTCTGCATCTGGATCATGGCTTTGATCCTTTCCTTTGTTTCAGACAGGTTTCCGGGCCAAGGCACGATTGCCTTCCCGGACTACGCCTGATGGGGATCTGCAGTCCCCTGCCCTTCATGTCGAGAAAGGCGGCCGTATACACGAGCCGCCCCCGTTAGACAAGTCCCAGGTGGAAAGCGCCAGGCGCTTTCCCGAAAGCCTTACGCTTTCGTCTGGTTGAGGAGCACCCAGGTCTTGAGCTTGGAGAGCGGCTTCGATTCCTCGATGGAAACCTGATCGCCCACTTTCGCAACGTTATTCTCATCGTGAGCGTGGTAGTTCTTCGTCCGACGCACGGTCTTCTTCATGACCGGGTGCGTGAAACGACGTTCGACCTTCACGACGACCGTCTTGTCCTGCTTGTCGCTGACAACGACGCCCTGCAAAACGCGCTTCGGCATGTTGTTCCCCTTTATGCCTTCGCCGCAGTGGCTTTCTGCCGCTGCTGCGTCTTGACGCGTGCGATGTCCCTGCGGACCTCGGTGACGCGCCCGGTGTTTTCGAGCTGGCCGGTGGCACGCTGGAAGCGGAGGTTGAACTGCTCCTTCTTCAGGTTCAGCAATTCATCCGACAATTGGTCCGTCGACATCGCCTTGATGTCAGAGGATCTCTGCTTAGACTTCATGATGCCCTCCTTACTCGGCGATGCGTTGGATGAACCGCACCTTGATCGGGAGCTTGGCGGCACCCAGACGAAGCGCCTCGCGGGCGACATCCTCCGGCACGCCGTCGATCTCGAACATGATACGGCCCGGCTTGACGCGGGCGGCCCAGAATTCGGGAGCGCCTTTGCCTTTACCCATGCGGACTTCCGTCGGCTTCGACGAAACCGGCACGTCCGGGAAAATGCGGATCCACACGCGACCGGCACGCTTCATTGCGCGCGTGATCGCCCGGCGAGCCGCCTCGATCTGACGAGCGTTCACACGCTCGGGTTCCATCGCCTTCAGCCCGAACTGGCCGAAATTGAGGTCCGTACCACCTTTCGCGGTACCGGAAATCCGGCCCTTGAACTGCTTACGGAACTTGGTTTTCTTCGGTTGCAACATGGCAAACCTCTCCTGAACCCTCTAGAGCTTACGCCGCGTGATCGCGGCGGCCACTCGAGCGGCTTCCCTCTTCGTTCATCCGCTTGTCCTGCGCCATCGGGTCGTGCTCAAGGATTTCGCCCTTGAAGATCCAGACCTTGATGCCGCAGGTGCCATAGGTCGTGAAGGCCGTCGCCGTGCCGTAATCCACATCCGCGCGCAGCGTGTGCAGCGGAACGCGACCTTCGCGATACCATTCCTGACGGGCGATTTCGGCACCGCCGAGACGACCCGCGCAATTGATCCGGATGCCTTCCGCGCCAAGACGCATCGCCGATTGAACGGCGCGCTTCATGGCACGACGGAAAGCAACGCGGCGCTCGAGCTGCTGGGCGATCGAATCGGCCACCAGGGTCGCGTCGACTTCCGGCTTGCGGACTTCGACGATGTTGATGGCCACGTCCGCATTCGTCATCTTGTTGACGAGCTTGCGCAGCTTCTCGATATCCGCGCCCTTCTTGCCGATGACCACGCCCGGACGACCCGAGTGAATGGTGACGCGGCACTTCCGGTGCGGACGCTCGATCACGATCTTCGAAACGGCGGCCTGCTTCAGCTGCTTCATGAGCGCTTCGCGGATCGCCATGTCCTCGTGCATCAGCTTGGCGTATTCGCCCTTGCCGGCGAACCAGCGGCTGTCCCAGGTCCGGTTGATGCCGAGCCGAAGACCGATCGGGTTAACTTTCTGACCCATCTGGTGCTCCTTAAGCCTGCTGTTGTTCGGCGACTTCACGAACCACGATCGTCAGGTTCGAGAAGGGCTTCAAGATACGGGCGCCACGGCCGCGAGCGCGGGCATGGAAACGCTTCATGACGAGCGCCTTGCCGACGAAAGCCTGGCTGACGACGAGATCGTCCACATCGAGGTTGTGGTTGTTCTCGGCGTTCGCGATCGCGCTCTGGAGGCACTTCCTCACGTCGAGAGCGATCCGCTTGCGCGAGAACTCGAGATCGGCGAGTGCCGCGCTCGACCTTCTTGCCGCGAATGAGCTGGGCAACAAGGTTGAGCTTCTGCGGGCTGACGCGCAGCATGCGAGCGACGGCTTTCGCCTCCGTGTCGCTGAGCGCGCGGGGAGTAGAGGTCTTACCCATTACTTCCTCCTCGCCTTCTTGTCGGCCGCGTGACCGTGGAAGGTCCGGGTCGGCGAAAACTCGCCGAACTTGTGACCGACCATTTCCTCGCTCACGTAGACGGGGATATGCTTCTGACCGTTGTAGACCCCGAAAGTGAGGCCGACGAACTGCGGCAGGATCGTGGAGCGACGGCTCCAGATCTTGATGACCTCGCTGCGGCCCGCACCACGGGCAGCCTCGGCCTTCTTGAGGAGGTAGCCGTCAACAAACGGGCCCTTCCAAAGCGAACGTGCCATGACGTGCCTCTGTCCTTATTTCTTCCGCGCGTGGCGGCTCGACACGATGAACTTGTCGGTCCGCTTGTTCGAACGGGTTTTCTTGCCCTTGGTCGGAATGCCCCACGGCGTCACCGGATGGCGACCGCCCGAGGTGCGACCCTCACCACCACCGTGCGGGTGATCGATCGGGTTCATGGTCACGCCGCGGTTATGCGGACGCTTGCCGAGCCAGCGATTGCGGCCTGCCTTGCCCAACGACGTATTCATGTGGTCGGGGTTGGACACGGCGCCGACGGTGGCGAAGCAATTGCCATGGACCAGACGCTGCTCGCCCGAATTCAGGCGAACCGTGACGTAGCCCTGGTCACGACCAACGATCTGAGCGTAGGTGCCGGCAGAGCGGGCGATTGCGCCGCCACGGCCGATCTTCAGCTCGACGTTGTGGATGATCGTTCCCACCGGCATGTTGCCGATCGGCATCGCGTTGCCCGGCTTGATGTCGACCTGCTCGCCGGCCGACACCTGATCGCCCACAGCCAGACGCTGCGGAGCCAGGATGTAGGCCAGCTCGCCATCGGCGTAGCGGATCAGCGCGATGAAGGCAGTGCGGTTGGGATCGTACTCGATCCGGTCCACGACAGCCACATCGCCCATGCGTCCACGACGCTTGAAGTCGACAAGGCGCAGGGTCCGCTTGTGACCGCCGCCGCGAAAGCGGACGGTGACACGACCCAGATTGTTACGGCCGCCGGAGGAGCTCTTGCCCTCCGTCAGCTTCTTGACCGGCTTGCCCTTGTAGAGCTCGCTGCGGTCGACGATCACCAGCTGGCGCAGGCCGGGGGTGATTGGTTTGAATGTCTTCAAAGCCATGGGATCACTTCCTCAACCGCTCAGAGGCCCGTCGTGACGTCGATGGTTTGGCCCTCTTCGAGGGTCACAACCGCCTTCTTCACATCCGACCGCTGACCGCGCATACCGCGGAAAATCTTCACTTTGCCCTTGGTGACGAGCGTGTTCACGCTCTTCACCTTGACGTCGAACAGTTTCTCGACCGCTTCTTTGATCTGCGGCTTCGTGGCCGTCGGGCTCACCTTGAAGACGACCTTGTTCTGATCGGACAGGGTCGTGGCCTTCTCGGTGATGACCGGGCTCACGATCACATCGTAGTGGCGCGGGTCCAGGCTCATTTGAAGCGCGCCTCCAGCGCATCGACAGCCGCCTTCGTGAGAACGAGTTTCTCGCGGCGGAGGATGTCATAGACGTTGATGCCCTGCACCGGCAGGACGTCGATGTTCGGGATGTTGCGAGCAGCCCGCTGGAAGTTCGCCTCGATCTCGACACCGCCGATGATCAATGCGCTTCCCAGACCCATCTTGCCGAAGCGTTCGATGAGGCCCTTGGTCTTGGGATCCGAAAGCTTCACGTCATCGATGATGATGAGCGACGAATCCTTGACCTTCGACGACAGGGCGTGCCGCAGAGCGAGCGCGCGGACCTTCTTGGGCAGGTCGTGCGCATGGGAGCGAACGACCGGACCGAAGGCACGACCACCACCCCGGAACTGGGGAGCGCTTGCGGCGCCGTGGCGGGCGTTACCGGTGCCCTTCTGCTTGTACAACTTCTTGGTCGTGCGGTTGATGTCCGAACGGCCCTTGGTGGCGTGCGTGCCGGCCTGGCGCTTTGCGAGCTGCCAGCGGACGCAACGGGCAAGCAGATCGGCGCGCGGATCGAGACCGAAGATGGTCTCGTTCAGATCGACCGAGCCTGCGCTCTTGCCTTCGAGCGTGGTGATATCGAGCTTCATCACGCGTTCTCCTCTTGAGCCTGCGGTGCGGCCTCGGCAGCGCAGCGCCGTTCAGCACCGGTCCGGAACTTGCCGGGCATCGGCACGTCGGTCGGCAGCTTCCGCTTCACCGCGTCACGGATGTAGATCCATCCGCCGGCGACGCCGGGAACGGCGCCCTCGACCAGGATCAGACCGCGCTCGACATCGGTCGACACCACGCGCAGGTTCTGCGTCGTGACGCGCTCGGCGCCGAGATGACCGGGCATCTTCTTGTTCTTGAAGGTCTTGCCCGGATCCTGGCGGCCACCGGTCGAACCGATCGAACGGTGCGACACGGAAACACCGTGGGTGGCGCGAAGACCGCCGAAGTTCCAGCGCTTCATACCGCCGGCGAAGCCCTTACCCATCGTGGTGCCCGTGACGTCCACGAACTGCCCCGCGACGAAGTGATCGGCGGTGATTTCTGCGCCCACGGGGATGACTGCATCCTCGGAGACGCGGAATTCCGCGATCTTGCGCTTCGGCTCGACGTTGGCGACGGCGAACCGTCCACGCTCTGCCTTCGAAACGTTCTTGACCTTGGCCTTGCCGACGCCGACCTGCAGCGCCGTGTAGCCATTCTTGTCCATCGTCCGATGGGCGACCACTTGACATTGGTCGACCTTCAGGACCGTGACCGGGACGTGTTCACCCGCATCCGTAAAGATGCGTGTCATCCCCAACTTCTGTGCAATGACGCCTGAGCGCATGTGCGTATCCTCTCGGCGTGTCCTACCGAAAGCTCCAAGCCAAAGGCCTAGAGCTTGATCTCCACGTCCACGCCCGCGGCGAGGTCGAGCTTCATCAGCGCGTCCACCGTCTGGGGTGTGGGGTCCACGATATCGAGAACACGCTTGTGAGTGCGCATCTCGAATTGCTCACGCGACTTTTTGTCGATGTGAGGCGAGCGAAGAACCGTAAAGCGCTCGATGCGCGTCGGCAGCGGGATGGGCCCGCGAACCTGGGCGCCGGTCCGCTTCGCGGTCGACACGATTTCGCGTGTCGATGCGTCGAGGATCCGGTGGTCGAACGCCTTAAGGCGAATGCGAATATTCTGGTTCATGGCTTGACCTGTTCCAGAAGGAGGAGACCGACGGAGAGCCGGTCACCTTCTTCGATCCTCTGAATTAATCCATGACCTGCGCGACGACGCCTGCACCGACGGTGCGGCCGCCTTCGCGGATGGCGAAGCGCAGCTTCTCTTCCATGGCGATCGGCACGATCAGCTGAACGTCCATGGAGATGTTGTCGCCCGGCATCACCATCTCGGTGCCTTCAGGCAACGTCACCACGCCCGTCACGTCCGTCGTCCGGAAGTAGAATTGCGGACGGTAGTTGGTGAAGAACGGCGTATGACGGCCACCCTCCTCCTTGGTCAGGATGTAGGCCTCGGCCTTGAACTTCGTGTGCGGCTTGATCGAACCGGGCTTGCACAGAACCTGACCGCGCTCCACGTCCTCGCGCTTCGTACCACGAAGCAGAACGCCCACGTTGTCGCCCGCCTGGCCCTGGTCGAGCAGCTTGCGGAACATCTCGACGCCGGTCACCGTCGTCTTGACCGTGTCCTTCAGACCCACGATCTCGACTTCCTCGCCGACCTTCACGATGCCGCGCTCGACGCGACCCGTCACCACCGTGCCGCGACCCGAAATCGAGAACACGTCCTCGATCGGCATCAGGAACGGAAGGTCGATCGGACGCTCCGGCTGCGGGATATACGCATCCACCTCAGCCATCAGTTTCAAAACCGCATCGCGGCCGATCTCCGGCGAACGGTCTTCCAGCGCGCAAAGAGCCGAGCCCTTCACGATCGGGATGTCGTCGCCCGGGAACTCGTACTTCGACAGAAGCTCGCGAACCTCGAGTTCGACCAGCTCCAGAAGCTCCGCGTCGTCGACCATGTCGACCTTGTTCATGAACACCACCAGCGCCGGAACGCCGACCTGGCGCGCCAACAGGATGTGCTCGCGCGTCTGCGGCATCGGGCCGTCAGCCGACGACACAACCAGGATCGCGCCGTCCATCTGCGCCGCACCCGTGATCATGTTCTTCACATAATCCGCGTGACCAGGGCAATCCACGTGCGCATAGTGACGGTTCGCCGTCTCGTATTCCACGTGCGACGTCGAGATCGTGATCCCGCGCGCCTTCTCTTCCGGAGCCTTGTCGATCTGGTCATACGCCGTAAACGTCGCGCCGCCAAACTCCGCCAGAACCTTCGTGATCGCCGCCGTCAAAGACGTCTTGCCATGGTCAACGTGGCCAATCGTCCCGATATTGCAGTGCGGCTTATTCCGCTGAAACTTTTCCTTGCCCATCGTGGCACCCGTTCCTTTATTCCAAAAACATTCGCTGTGAGTGGGTTCAGGCGTACTTCGCCTGAACCTCGGCAGCCACGTTCGACGGCACTTGTTCGTAGTGGTCGAACTGCATCGTGTAGTTAGCCCGGCCCTGGCTCATGCCACGCAGGGTGTTCACGTAACCGAACATGTTGGCCAGCGGCACCATCGCGTTGATGACGACCGCGTTGCCGCGCATGTCCTGGCCCTGGATCTGGCCACGCCGTGAATTCAAGTCACCGATCACGGAGCCGGTGTAATCTTCAGGCGTCACGACCTCGACCTTCATGACGGGCTCGAGAAGAACGGAACCGCCCTTCTGGAGACCTTCGCGAAGCGCCGCACGAGAAGCGATTTCGAAGGCGAGTGCCGACGAGTCGACTTCGTGGAACGCGCCGTCGATCAGCTCGACCTTGACGTCCACCACCGGGAAGCCGGCGATCACGCCCGCGCCGATGACCGACTGAAGGCCCTTTTCGACGCCGGGGATGTATTCCCGCGGAACCGAACCGCCGACGACCTTGGAGTCGAAGGCAAAGCCCGCACCCTGCTCGTTCGGCTGGATGACCAGCTTGACGCGAGCGAACTGACCGGTACCGCCGGTCTGCTTCTTGTGGGTGTAGTCGATCTCGACCTTCTTCGTGATCGTCTCGCGATAGGCCACCTGCGGAGCGCCGATATTCGCATCGACCTTGTAGGTCCGACGAAGAATGTCGACCTTGATGTCGAGGTGAAGCTCGCCCATGCCCTTGAGGATGGTCTGGCCGGATTCCTGATCGGTCGAGACGCGGAAGGACGGATCCTCCGCCGCGAGCTTCGCGAGAGCCAGACCAAGCTTTTCCTGGTCGGCCTTCGACTTCGGCTCGATGGCGATCTCGATGACGGGTTCGGGGAACTCCATCTTCTCGAGGATCACGGCCTTCAACGGATCGCAAAGCGTGTCACCGGTGCGGACATCCTTGAGACCCGCGAGAGCGACGATGTCGCCCGCATAGGCTTCCTTGATGTCTTCGCGGTTGTTCGCATGCATGAGAAGCATGCGGCCGACGCGCTCTTTCTTGTCGCGGGTGGAGTTGAGGAGCGAAGCGCCCGTCTCGACCTTGCCCGAATAGACGCGGCAGAACGTGATCGTGCCGACGAAGGGATCGTCCATGATCTTGAACGCGAGCATGGAGAAGGGATCCTCGTCGGTCGGACGACGCAGGATCGGCTCTTCGGTCTTGAAGTCGAGACCTTCGATGCCTTCGCGATCCGCCGGCGACGGCAGGAAATCCACGACGGCGTCGAGCAGGGGCTGAACGCCCTTGTTCTTGAAGGCCGAACCGCACAGGACCGGATGGAAAGCGCGACGCTGCACGGCGGTGCGAACGAGGCGACGCAGGGTCGCATCATCCGGCTCCTGGCCGTCCAGGTAGGCCACCATGGCGTCGTCGTCCATCTCGACAGCCGCTTCGATGAGCTTGCTGCGATATTCGAGCGCCTGATCCTTCAGTTCGGCCGGAATCTCGACCTCATCGAAGCTCGCCCCGAGGGACTCGCCGGACCAGATCGATCGCCTTCATCTTGATCGAGGTCGATGACGCCGCGGAAATCGCTTTCAGCGCCGATCGGCAGCTGAAGGCAAACGGGCTTGCCGGCGACGCGGTCGATGATGTCGGCCACGCACTTGAAGAAGTCCGCGCCGGTCTTGTCCATCTTGTTGACGAACACGATGCGCGGCACGTCGTACTTGTCGGCCTGACGCCAGACGGTCTCGGTCTGCGGCTCGACGCCCTGGTTGCCGTCGAGAACGCAGACGGCGCCGTCGAGAACGCGCAGCGAACGCTCGACCTCGATGGTGAAGTCCACGTGGCCGGGGGTGTCGATGATGTTCAGGCGCTTGTCGCGCCAGATACAGGTGGTCGCAGCGGACGTGATCGTGATGCCACGCTCCTGCTCCTGCTCCATCCAGTCCATGGTGGCAGCGCCTTCGTGGACTTCACCGATCTTGTGCGACTTGCCGGTGTAATAAAGAATACGCTCGGTCGTCGTCGTCTTGCCGGCATCAATGTGGGCCATGATGCCGAAGTTACGGTAGTCCTGAATCGCATGCGTGCGGGGCATCGCTTAGTTCCTCAAGTCCAGCCGTTACCAGCGATAATGCGAGAAGGCGCGGTTGGCTTCCGCCATCCGGTGGGTGTCTTCGCGCTTCTTGACCGCGTTGCCGCGGTTGTTGGAAGCGTCGAGCAGTTCGGCCGAAAGACGATCGACCATGGTCTTGTCGTTGCGACCGCGAGCCGCCTGGATGATCCAGCGGATCGCCAGCGCCTGACGGCGCTCCATGCGAACTTCGACCGGGACCTGATAGGTCGCACCGCCGACGCGGCGGGAGCGAACTTCGATCGCCGGAGCGACGTTGTCGAGGGCCTGCTTGAACACCTCGAGCGGGTTCGCCTTGGCGCGCCCCTCGATGATGTCGAACGCACCGTAAACGATGCCTTCGGCAGCGGACTTCTTGCCGTCGTACATGATCGAATTCATGAACTTGGTGACGACGATATCGCCGAACTTGGCGTCCGGAATAATCTCGCGCTTTTCAGCGCTGTGGCGGCGGGACATGAGCTGGCTCCGACCTTCAAATAAAGTTTGGCGGCTTACTTCGGCCGCTTCGCGCCGTACTTCGAACGACGCTGCTTACGATTTTTCACACCCTGCGTGTCGAGGACGCCGCGAATGATGTGATAACGGACACCCGGAAGGTCCTTCACGCGGCCGCCGCGGATCATCACCACGGAGTGCTCTTGAAGGTTGTGGCCCTCACCCGGGATATAACCGATGACTTCAAAGCCATTGGTCAAACGAACCTTGGCGACCTTACGAAGCGCCGAGTTCGGCTTCTTCGGCGTGGTCGTGTAAACGCGCGTGCACACGCCCCGCTTCTGCGGGCAGGCCTCAAGCGCGGGAACCTTATTCCGGCTCTTTTGCGCCGTCCGCGGCTTGCGGATCAGCTGACTGATCGTTGGCATCCTCTGCCCTCTTTCACTCGCCACCCAGGGTGGCCTTGCGTGTCTTCAACGGTGGAGCGCCACAGCGGACGCCCCGGCAAGCCGAAAGCCTGCACAAAACGAAGCCGCGCCATTGGCCGATGAAGCCCTTAGCGCGGTGCCTGCAGAGGATTACGGCGAACCGCAATCGTGCCCTATATCTGACGTCTGTCAGTCAAGGTTGAACTCGACGGCGTTTAGGTCGCCTCCGTCGAAACTGGTCGTTTCGAACTCGCAAATACCTACGGCCCGTCGGAAAGTCCGGTCTCTCTAGCTCCCGAGTCGGCAAAAGTCAACTCGTTTCGACTGCTGCCCTCGCAGAACCTGAGAAAGCCGCCAGGATCCAGCCGCTCTACAGGCGGAACAATATGTATTTGTTCCTTGAGTAATCGTCGGCCTGCCACTCTAAATCAGGAACAAATCCGCATGGGTGAGAATAGCGTTAGGCTTGAGCTTGACGATGGCAATTTCAGCGGCCTTGCCCGAGCCGTCCTTATCATAGGCAAGGATGCCGGTCTTCTTGTGATAGACGAAACGGTCGTCGCTACCCTTGGCCTTATCGAAGGCGAAGACGCCCTTCTCGACTTTGCCGGGCTTGGCAAGCGTGCCCTTGCCCGCCTTGTAGAATGCATCGTCAAACCAGATGGAATCGTCCTTGGCGCTGAAATCGGTGATCGATGTCCGGCTTGCCCCTTTTCACGGGCGCGATGTCGAATACGAAGATGTCCCGGCCTCCGCCACCGGTCAGAATGTCAATTCCCGCCCGACCGTTGAGGCAATCGTCGCCAGCACCGCCGCCAAGCCGGTCCGCGCCAGCGCCGCCTACGAACTGATCCGCAGCCGCCGATCCCAACGTTATCTCGGGGTTCACATCCTTGACCGCGATAGTGAAGGTCCTGTCGAGACTCAGGCCGGAGGAGTCGGTAACGCGCACCTTGATCGCATGGGAAGCCGCCTGCTCATAATCGAGCCGGAAACCGTTCTGCACCACGACCCTGTCGCCCTGGATGGCGAAACGACCGCCGGCATCGTCCAACAACGCGTAGGTATAGCCACCAGACGGGTCCGGATCGATCGTAGTCAGGGAGCCGACCACGGTGCCTTGCGCGGCAAGTTCGGCAACCGGCGCGGCGGAGAATCTTCAGCTCGGCTGGAGTTTCCTCAACGTTCGCGACCGTAATCGTCACTTTCTCGATATAAGAAAGTCCCCCGTCGTCGGTCGTCCTGACCCACAGGTCATAGCTGCCAACATCAGCGTCGCTCAGGCCGGCCTTCAGCAGGATCTTGTTGTCGCCTGTCCGGATCTCGAAAAGCGCGTGCCCGCCCACGGGCAGCGGATCGCCAAACTCATCCGCGACGAGGGCATAGGTGTGGTGAGTGTCACCTGCCTGGTCGGTGGTGGCAAGCGTTGCCGCCTCCGCACCGATACCCGCGTTCTCCGTAACCGTGCCGCGTGTCACCACGATGTCGGTTGGCGCCACGTTGTCCGTCAGGTTGATGGTGAATTCCTGCCAAGTGCTCAGATTGCCCGCATCCGTCGCCCTGATCCAAAGGGTCGTCTGCGTTCCGGCAAGGGCCGCAAGGGCGGCGGCGTTGTCCACCAGGAGCTTGCCACCGGCGCCGATCTTGAACGGACCGCCCGCCGCAACCTCCGTGCTGTCGTTGTTGCCGATCACGATGGTATAGGAATACGTATCGCCGGCGTCCGGGTCGAGCGTGCGCAGCGTGCCGATTGGACTATCTGTAGAGGCTGTTTTCACCAACGTGGCCGTCACGCCCCCGGCCGTGCCGAAATCGATGGCGGTCGGCGCTTCGTTCTCGTTCGCGACGTTCACGGTGATGACCTGATCGAAGGCCGTGCCAGGCACGCCTGCGAGTTCGGCCCGGATCTTGAAGGTGAACGTGCCGTTCGTATAATCCTCGTGATTCAGGAATGCCGTTTGCCGGAGGTTCGTCCCGTTGCTGATCGCGAAGAGCTGCGCCAAAGCAGCCGCATCCGGATTTGTGTTGCCCTCCCCGGCGGTGGAGATGAGCGAGAAGGTGTAGAAGCCCTGATCGCCCCCGTCGACAGCGATGCCGCCGAAATCGGCGATGGGCGTCGCATTCTCCGTCAGAGCAAGCGTGGTCTCACCGGCAACCAGCACCGATGTTGGGGCTTCGACCACGTTGGTAATGTCGATTCCGATATCCTGAATGAAGCTTTTCGCGGGATCGCCGGAATCCGTGACCTCGATGCGGATCCCGTAGATGCCGCCATTATGGTCCTCACGGTTGAGCGTGACGCCGTTCCCGAGCTTCAGCATGAAGATGCCGCTGCCCTCGGCTGTCTCGACGATATCGAAGTTGAAATGGGCATGGGGGTCTCCATGCGCATCGACCAGCCGATAGGTATGCGTCTGCCCCGCATCGGCGTCCGTGGTCGACAGAATACCGATGTCGCGCCCGGCAGTGCCGTTCTCGGCGATGGCGATGAATGTCGTGGGTGCATCGGTTCCGATCGCGACCAGCACCGCGGTCGGCGCTGCGTTCGCCTCCGTAACCGTGACGGTGAGCGGCTCGACCCTGGACAGGCCGCCGGCATCTGTCGTGCGGATGAACAGCTGCAGATCGGCGGCCGTGGCGCCGGCAAGCGACGCCTTCAAGATGATCTTGTCCGCATCCGCCCCTGTGCCAATCGCGAAGAAGGCATGCCCTCCGGGCAGAGGATCGCCGGCGAGATTGGCAACGATCATGTAGGCGTGACTGTCGTTGAAGTCCGGATCGGTGGTGCCGAAGGATGCGACGACGTCGCCGATATCGGCGTCGTCTGCCACCGTTCCGCCGGTGATCGTGAGTGCGGTCGGAGCTTCGTTTTCGTCCGTGACATCGATGGTGATGACCTGGTCGAAGGCCGTTCCCGCGATACCGGGAATCTCGGCGCGGATGATGAACGTGAATGTCCCGTTGTGGTACGCCTCCCGATCGAGAGAGGCGATCTTCCGGATGTTGGTGCCGTCGATCTCGAAAAGCTGCGCCAACGCGGCTGCGTCGGGATTGGTGTTGCCCTCGGCAGCCGTCGGCAGGAGCGTGTAGATGTAGGTGCCGATGTCCCCGCCGACCGTGGCGAGGTTGACGATGACGAGACCCGCGTCATTCTCGACGAACGCAAAGCTCGTGCCGCCGAACATCGTGACTGCGGTCGGCGCCTCGACGACGTTGCCAACCGTCACGGTGATGGGCTCGAAGGTGGTATGGCCACCAGCATCCGTGACACGTAAATACAGCACGAATCGCACCATTGCTGTAAGCCTCGCGGTCGAGCATCACGCCATTCTTGAGCTTCAGTTTGAATGAGCCGGCGGCATCCCCCGCGACTACTTCGAACGGTGAGTTCGAGAGCGCGTTCCCATTCTGATCGACAACGGTGTAAGCGAGCGCGGATACACCGTCCGGGTCCACCGCGGACAGGAGGCCGATATCGCGACCGGCGACGCCGAGCTCTGTGACGGTCAGCGCGGCGGCTCCGCCGACCTTGACCGCCGCGGGGGTGCCCGAGCCGGTGCTGCCGGTGAAGCTGATCGTCTGGATGGCGGAATGCGCCCCGCCCTGGTCGGTCGCCATGATGTTGAAGCTGAAGTTCCGCCCTTGCGGGTTGCTCGAATCGAGTGTCACGCCGGCTTTCAGGGCGATGTGATAGCCGGACGCGGCATCGCCGGTGATCTCGACCCGCGAACTCGTCGTCGGATTTCCGGCACCGTCGACGATTTGATAGCTCAAGACCGTGTCGCCGTTCGGGTCGATCGCCGACAGCTGACCGAAATCGAAATTGCCACCCAGCACACCGGAATAGGTGACCGCCGTTGCGCCGGCGAGCGTGATCGATTCGGGAGCGACGTTGTCGAGATGAAAGCGTTGCTGAAAAACGCCGCTGGCGATCGTGGCGTTCGCCCCGGAACCAGCACCCTGCCACATGACGATCCAGTCGCCGTCCGCCAGCGCCACGACGCTGGGCGGGTTCTGGATGTTCGACGATGGCGCGTGCACAAGCATCTCGGTGCCGTTCTTCGTCCCGTCTGCGTTGAACACCTGCTGGTAGACGTCGTTCTGGGTGATCGGTGAGGTGAGCAGCGCCGACCATGTGACCACCCAGCGCCCGCCGGACAGCATCGTCACGGACGGATCGCCGATGACGGTGGCGGTCAAGGCGGAGCTGACCTGCGTCTCGCCCCCGACCTTGTTGCCGTAATTGTCGAAAACCTGCTGGAAGCAGCCCCTATGACCGGAGTTTTGATCCCGCCAGACGACGATCCAGCCACCGCCGGGGATCGCCGTCACCACCGCATTGTCCTGGGCGCTGGTCGTGCTCGAATTGACGAGGATCTCGCTTCCCATCTTCGCGCCGCCGAGCGAGTAGCGTTGTTGGTAGACACCGATCGTGTCCACGTTGTCCGGAGTCGTTCCATTCCCGTGCCAGGTGACGAGCCAACCGGGGGACGAGCCGCCGATTGCCGTGACTTCGGCGTTCAACTGGATGCCGGCAATCGTGGTGTTGACGACTTGCTCAGCACCGACCTTTGCACCGGCGGCGCTGTAACGCTGCTGCACCACATCGCCATTGGCCACGTCCCAGGTCACGACCCAGCCGCCATCCGCCAAAGCCGCGATCGATGCCGATTGCTGAATTCCGGCAACCGTGCCGTTCACGGGCTGATCGGGGCCGCTCGTCGTCCCATCGGCATTGTAGATCCTCAGATACACGCCGTTCTGGTCCAGTCCGCTCGCGCCGTCGGGGCCGACGCCCTCCCAGACGACCACATAGCGTCCGTCGGCCAGCGCTACGACACTGGGGTTCACCTGATCGGCGACGAGCGTCGAATTGACTTTCACGGGCGCGCCGATTGCGACGCCGGCAGCCGTGAACTTCTGGACAAAGATATCTATTTGCCCGCCGCCGTCCTGCAAATCCCAGACCGCAACGTAACCGCCCGGCGCACCCGGGAAGGCCGAGATGTTCGGATAACCCGGATACCCGCCCGAGAAAGTGCCGCCTGCCACAACCATAGTTTCAGTGCCGACTAGCGATACGGTTTGGGTCATGACAGGTCCTCGGGCAGAGCGTGTTCAAGGCATAGGAAATTATCCTATGGAAACTCCTCTGTAGTATTGTTATATTATAGTTGCAATAACGCCAAGCTCGGCCCGCTGAATATGGTTCAGGCACCCGTGGGCGGCCGCGGGCCCGGACAACAAAAAAGGCCGCCCTGAGGCGGCCTTTTTCTTGCTTGGGTCAGAACGAACCGCTCATTCCGCCGCGGGCGGCAGCTCGCTCATCTGGGCGTTCGACTCGGCTCGCTTCTGCTGAAGGATCAGCTGGTCGCGGTGAGCCGCCACGGCCTTGACCTGGGCGTTCATGGCGCCGGTGCCGGCCGGGATGAGGCTGCCGACGATGACGTTCTCCTTGAGGCCCTCCAGCGTATCGACCTTGCCGTTGACCGCCGCCTCCGTGAGGACGCGGGTGGTCTCCTGGAAGGACGCCGCCGAGATGAACGAGCGGGTCTGGAGCGACGCCTTGGTGATGCCGAGGAGAACCGGCACGCCGACGGCGGGCTTCTTCTTCTCGGCGACCATGCGCTCGTTGATCTCTTCCATCTCGAGCCGGTCGACCTGCTCGCCGGTCATCAGTTCGGTGTCGCCGCCATCGGTGATTTCCACCTTCTGCAGCATCTGCCGGACGATCACCTCGATGTGCTTGTCGTTGATCAACACGCCCTGGAGCCGATAGACCTCCTGGATCTCGTTCACCAGGTAGGCGGCCAGTTCCTCGACGCCCTTGATCGCAAGGATGTCGTGCGGAGCCGGATTGCCGTCCACGATGAAGTCGCCCAGTTCCACCACGTCGCCGTCCTGCAAGTGGATGTGCTTGCCCTTCGGGATCAGGTACTCGACCGGCTCCGAGCCATCGTGCGGGGTCAGCGTCAGGCGACGCTTGTTCTTGTAGTCGCGGCCGAACTGAATCGTGCCGGACTTCTCCGCGATGATGGCCGCATCCTTCGGACGCCGCGCTTCGAACAGCTCCGCCACGCGCGGCAGACCGCCCGTGATGTCGCGGGTCTTGGCGCTCTCGGTGGAGACACGGGCGATGACGTCGCCGGCCTTCACCTTCGAGCCCGGATCGGCCGCGAGGATCGCGTCGACCGCCAGGAGGTAACGGGCGTCGCCGCCGCGTGCGACCTTGGCGATCTTGCCGTTCTTGCCCTCGATGATGACCGCCGGACGCAGGTCCGCCGTACGGGCGGACGAACGCCAGTCGATGACCACGCGCTTGGCGATGCCGGTCGAACTCGTCCATCGTCTCGATCATCGACGCGCCGTCGACGAGATCCTCGTAGCCCACCACACCGTCGACTTCGGTGAGGATGGGACGGGTATAGGGATCCCATTCGGCGATGCGCTGGCCGCGCTTGATGGTGTCGCCCTCATCGACCTTGAGACGGGAGCCGTATTGCAGCCGGTGAACCGACCGCTCCGACCCGTCCGGACCGGTGATGACCACCGCCACGTTGCGGCCCATGACGATCAGATCGCCATCCGAGTTCTTCGCGACGTTCTTGTTGCGGAAGCTGATCGTGCCCTCGAAATTCGAACTCGAAGAACGACAAATCCGCGATCTGCGCCGCACCGCCGATGTGGAAGGTGCGCATGGTGAGCTGCGTGCCCGGCTCGCCGATCGACTGCGCGGCGATGACGCCGACAGCCTCGCCGTGGTTGACGGGCGTACCGCGAGCAAGGTCGCGGCCGTAGCAGGTGGCGCAGACGCCGTTCTTGGACTCGCAGACGAGAACCGAACGGATCTTCACTTCCTGAATGCCCGCGGCCGTGATGGCCTCGAGATGCTGCTCCTCGATCATCGTGCCTTTCGGCACGATCACCACGCCGTCGATGTTCACGAGGTCCTCGGCCGTGGAGCGGCCGAGAATGCGCGAACCGAGGAAGCGACCACCTGCCCGGCATCGACGATGGCGCGCATGCGGATGCCGCGCTCGGTTCCGCAATCGTCCTCACGGATGACCGCGTCCTGAGCGACGTCTACGAGACGACGGGTCAGATAGCCCGAATTCGCCGTCTTGAGCGCCGTGTCGGCCAGACCCTTACGGGCGCCGTGGGTGGAGTTGAAGTACTCGAGAACGTCGAGGCCTTCCTTGAAGTTCGAGATGATCGGCGTCTCGATGATCTCGCCCGAAGGCTTGGCCATGAGGCCGCGCATCGCAGCGAGCTGCTTCATCTGGGCCGGCGAACCACGCGCACCGGAATGCGACATCATGTAGATCGAGTTGACCGGCTTATCGCGGCCGTCCTTGTCCTTATGGACCGCCGAGATGCGATTCATCATCTCGCCCGCGAGACGATCCGAGCATTTCGCCCAGGCGTCCACGACCTTGTTGTACTTCTCGCCCTGAGTGATCAGGCCGTCCTGGTATTGCTGCTCGTAATCCTTGGCGAGCGCGCGGGTCTCGTCGACGATCTCCCACTTGTTCTCGGGGATCACCATGTCGTCCTTGCCGAACGAGATGCCGGCCTTGAACGCGTTGTAGAACCCGAGCTTCATGATGCGATCGCAGAAGATGACCAACTCCTTCTGACCGCAATGCCGATAGACGGCATCGATCATGTTGGAGATTTCCTTCTTGGTCATGAGCTTGTTCACGACGTCGAAGGGCAGCGCCGGGTGGGACGGCACGAGCTTGGACAGCATCACGCGGCCGGCCGTCGTCTCGACGATCTTCGACACGTGCTTGCCGTCCTCGCCCAGACCTTCCCAGCGATAGCGGATCTTGGTGTGGAGCGTGATGACCTTCTCGTGCAGGGCGTGCTCGATCTCGCCCATGTCGGAGAACGCCTTGCCCTGGCCGGGCTCGCCGTCGGAGACGATGGAGAGATAGTACAGGCCCAGAACGATGTCCTGCGACGGCACGATGATCGGCTGACCGTTCGCCGGGTGCAGGATGTTGTTCGTCGACATCATGAGAACGCGGGCTTCGAGCTGCGCCTCGAGCGAGAGCGGCACGTGAACCGCCATCTGGTCGCCGTCGAAATCCGCGTTGAACGCCGCGCAGACGAGCGGATGCAGCTGGATCGCCTTGCCCTCGATGAGGGTGGGCTCGAACGCCTGGATGCCCAGACGGTGAAGCGTGGGAGCGCGGTTGAGCAGGACCGGATGCTCGCGGATGACTTCGTCCAGGATATCCCAGACCTCCGGCTTCTCCTTTTCGACGAGCTTCTTCGCCTGCTTGACGGTAGCGGACAGGCCGCGCGCATCGAGCTTGGCGTAGATGAACGGCTTGAAGAGTTCGAGCGCCATCTTCTTCGGCAGGCCGCATTGATGGAGCTTGAGCTCCGGACCCACGACGATGACCGAACGTCCCGAATAGTCGACGCGCTTGCCGAGCAGGTTCTGGCGGAACCGGCCCTGCTTGCCCTTGAGCATATCGGCGAGCGACTTCAGCGGACGCTTGTTGGCGCCCGTGATGACGCGGCCGCGGCGGCCGTTGTCGAACAGGGCGTCGACGGCCTCCTGCAGCATGCGCTTTTCGTTGCGGATGATGATGTCCGGCGCGCGCAGTTCGATCAGCCGCTTCAGGCGGTTGTTGCGGTTGATGACGCGGCGGTAGAGATCGTTCAGGTCCGACGTGGCGAAGCGGCCGCCATCGAGCGGAACGAGCGGGCGCAGATCCGGCGGGATCACCGGAACGACCGTCAGGATCATCCACTCGGGCTTGTTGCCCGACATCAGGAAGGCTTCGATGATCTTCAGGCGCTTGAGAAGCTTCTTGGGCTTCAGCTCCGAAGTCGTCGTGGCGATCTCCTCGCGGGTATCCGCCGCCACCTTCTCCAGGTCGAGTTCCTGCAGAATGCGACGGATGGCCTCCGCGCCGATCATGGCCGTGAACAAATCCTCACCGAACTCGTCCTGAGCGCGGATGTATTCCTCTTCGGACAGGAGCTGGCGGTCTTTCAGCGGCGAGAGACCCGCATCCACCACGATGTAGGATTCGAAGTAGAGGATGCGCTCGAGATCTTTCAGCGTCATGTCGAGCAGAAGACCGATGCGGCTCGGCAGCGACTTGAGGAACCAGATATGCGCGACGGGGGCTGCGAGCTCGATATGGCCCATGCGATCGCGCCGAACGCGCGCAAGCGTCACCTCGACGCCGCACTTCTCGCAGATCACGCCCTTGTATTTCATCCGCTTGTACTTGCCGCACAAGCATTCGTAGTCCTTGATGGGTCCAAAAATACGCGCACAGAACAAGCCGTCGCGCTCGGGCTTGAAAGTACGGTAATTGATGGTCTCGGGCTTTTTGATTTCGCCATAAGACCAGGACAGAATCTTCTCAGGGCTCGCGATCGAGATCTTGATCTGATCGAAGCTCTGCGGCGCCGCCGTTTGGTTGAAAAGATTCATGACCTCTTGATTCATCGCCAGCTCCTAAAACCTCGAAGGTGTCATGGCCGGATAGAATAATCCGGCCATCTCTTGGTCTGAGAGGGTGTTAGCCTCTCGGGGTCGAGACCCCCGGGACGAAGCCCGGGGATGACGATGTTGATTACTCGGCAGCCTCGGACGGGGGCAGTTGCTCCGTCTCGTTGGCGGCCTTCTTGGAGTTCGTCAGCTCGACGTTGAGGCCGAGCGAGCGCATTTCCTTCACGAGAACGTTGAAGCTCTCCGGAATGCCCGACTCGAACGTGTCGTCGCCGCGCACGATGGCCTCGTAGACCTTGGTGCGGCCCGCCACGTCGTCCGACTTGACGGTGAGCATTTCCTGCAGCGTGTAGGCCGCGCCGTAAGCTTCGAGCGCCCACACTTCCATCTCGCCGAAGCGCTGGCCGCCGAACTGCGCCTTTCCGCCCAGCGGCTGCTGGGTGACGAGGCTGTACGGACCGATCGAACGCGCGTGGATCTTGTCGTCCACCAGGTGGTGCAGCTTCAGCATGTAGATGTAGCCGACGGTCACCTTGCGGTCGAAAGGCTCGCCGGTGCGGCCGTCATAGAGGGTCACCTGACCGGACGGATCGAGACCCGCCTTCTGCAGCATGAACTCAATGTCGGATTCCTTCGCGCCGTCGAAGACGGGAGTTGCGAAAGGAACGCCGCGGCGCAGGTTGTGGCCGAGTTCGGCCAGCTCCTGATCGGATGCCTCATCGATTTCCGGCATGTTGCCGTAGATCGACACGAGCTGATCGCGCAGGCCCTTCGACTGGCCCGACTTCAGGTAAGCGTCGACCGCTGTCGCGACCTGCTTGCCGAGACCGGCGGCAGCCCACCCGAGATGGGTCTCGAGGATCTGTCCGACATTCATGCGGCTCGGCACGCCGAGCGGGTTCAGCACGATGTCCGCATGCGTGCCGTCTTCGAGGAACGGCATGTCTTCGATCGCGACGATGCGCGACACGACGCCCTTGTTGCCGTGACGGCCGGCCATCTTGTCGCCCGGCTGGATCTTGCGCTTCACGGCGACGAAGACCTTGACCATCTTCATGACGCCGGGAGGAAGCTCGTCGCCGCGCTGCAGCTTCTCGACCTTGTCGAGGAACCGCTGTTCGAGACGCTTCTTCAACTCGTCGTATTGCTTCTGGATGGCCTCGATCTCGGTCATCATCGCGTCGTTGTCGACGGCGAATTGCCACCATTGCGAACGCGGATACTCGGCGAGGAGCTCGCGCGACACCTTGGTGTCCTTCTTGAAGCCCTTCGGTCCGGCGACCGCCGTCTGCCCGTTCAGGATCTCGGCCAGACGCGCATAGGTGTTGCGGTCCAGGATCGCCTGCTCGTCGTCGCGGTCTTTTGCCAGACGTTCGATCTCTTCGCGCTCGATTGCCTGGGCGCGCTCGTCCTTGTCGACGCCGTGACGGTTGAACACGCGCACTTCCACGATCGTGCCGGTCACGCCGGGCGGAACGCGCAAGCTGGTGTCGCGAACGTCCGAGGCCTTCTCGCCGAAGATGGCGCGCAGAAGCTTCTCTTCCGGCGTCATCGGGCTTTCGCCCTTCGGCGTGATCTTGCCGACGAGGATGTCGCCCGCATGGACCTCGGCGCCGATATAGACGATGCCGGCTTCGTCCAGGTTCTTCAGCGCTTCTTCCGAAACGTTCGGAATATCGCGCGTGATTTCCTCGGGACCGAGCTTGGTATCGCGGGCCATCACTTCGAATTCTTCGATATGGATCGACGTGAACACGTCGTCCTTCACGATCCGCTCGGAGAGCAGGATCGAGTCCTCGAAGTTGTAGCCGTTCCAGGGCATGAACGCGACGAGCACGTTGCGGCCGAGCGCCAGCTCACCGAGTTCCGTCGACGGACCGTCGGCGATGATGTCGCCCTTTCGGACCACGTCACCGGCGCGGATGAGCGGCTTCTGTGTGATGCAGGTCGACTGGTTCGAACGCTGGAACTTCTGCAGGCGGTAGATATCGACGCCGGCTTTCGTCGGGTCGGTCTCTTCAGTCGCGCGGATAACGATACGGGTCGCATCGACCTGATCGACCACACCGGCCCGGCGCGCCGCGATGGCGGCACCCAAGTCGCGGGCCACGACCGCTTCCATGCCGGTGCCGACGAACGGCGCGTCGGCCTGCACGAGCGGCACGGCCTGACGCTGCATGTTCGAACCCATGAGCGCGCGGTTCGCATCGTCGTTCTCGAGGAACGGGATGAGGGCCGCGGCCACCGAGACGAGCTGCTTGGGCGACACGTCCATGAGATCGACGCGATCAGGCGAAACCACGATGTTGTCGCCGGCGCGGCGGCAGACCACGAGGTCGTCCGTCAGGATGCCCTTGGCATCCATCACCGAGTTCGCCTGGGCGACGTTGTACTTCGCCTCTTCCATGGCCGACAGGTAGATGACGTCCATCGTCACCTTCGAGTCCTTACGCGGCGGAACGGCGTCTCGATGAAGCCGTACTTGTTGACGCGCGCGAAAGTCGCCAGCGAGTTGATCAGACCGATATTCGGGCCTTCCGGCGTCTCGATCGGGCAGATGCGGCCGTAATGGGTCGGGTGCACGTCGCGCACTTCGAAGCCGGCGCGCTCGCGGGTCAGACCGCCCGGGCCAAGCGCCGAAAGACGACGCTTGTGCGTCACTTCGGAGAGCGGGTTGGTCTGGTCCATGAACTGCGACAGCTGCGACGAGCCGAAGAATTCGCGCACGGCGGCAGCCGCGGGCTTCGCGTTGATCAGGTCCTGCGGCATGACGGTGTCGATATCGACCGACGACATGCGCTCCTTGATGGCGCGCTCCATGCGGAGCAGGCCGAGGCGATATTGATTTTCCATCAATTCGCCGACCGAGCGGACACGGCGGTTGCCGAGGTGGTCGATGTCGTCGATTTCACCCTTGCCGTCGCGCAGATCGACGAGCGCCTTCGCCACCGCGAGGATGTCCTCGCGGCGCAGGGTGCGCACGGTGTCTTCCGCATCGAGATCGAGGCGCATGTTCATCTTCACGCGGCCGACGGCCGAGAGATCGTAGCGCTCGGCATCGAAGAACAGCGAGTTGAACATGTTCTC
Organism: uncultured Alphaproteobacteria bacterium; assembly: GCA_963837375.1. Classification (GTDB taxonomy): domain Bacteria; phylum Pseudomonadota; class Alphaproteobacteria; order Rhizobiales; family Beijerinckiaceae; genus Microvirga. Next base: position 186,001 of record CAWINL010000006.1, read on the forward strand.
GGCGGTTTCGAGAATCGGCGGCTCGCCGGGACGCATGACCCGGTAGATGTCGAACAGCGCGCTCTCGCGGCCCGAGGCCTTGTCGATGGCGAGCGTGTTGCGGACATACGGACCGACGGTGACGTGGTCGATATCGAGAACCGGGATTTCGCTCAGTCCGGCTTCTCCGAGGCCCGCGAGGAGCTTCTCGGTGATCTCTTCGCCGGCTTCGGCATAGATTTCACCGGTGCTCGCATTGACGAGATCCTGGCCGATATACTGGCCGTACAGATCCTCGTCGGTGGCGCGCAGGTTCTTGAGGCCCTTCTCGGCGAGCTGGCGCGCGGTGCGCACGGTCAGTTTCTTGCCCGCTTCGAGGACGACTTCGCCGGTCTTCGCGTCGATCAGATCGACGGTCGCCTTGAAGCCCTTCATGCGCTCGGCATCGAACGGAACGGTCCAGCCGGTCTTCGTGCGCTTGTAGATCACCTTGTTGTAGAAGGTGTTGAGGATCTCTTCGCCGTCGAGGCCGAGCGCGTAAAGCAGCGTCGTCACCGGAAGCTTCCGCTTCCGGTCGATGCGCGCATACACGATGTCCTTGGCGTCGAATTCGATATCGAGCCACGAGCCGCGATACGGAATGATGCGCGCGGCGAACAGAAGCTTGCCCGACGAGTGGGTCTTGCCCTTGTCGTGATCGAAGAACACGCCCGGCGAACGGTGCATCTGCGAGACGATGACGCGCTCGGTGCCGTTGACGATGAACGTGCCGTTATCGGTCATGAGCGGCATGTCGCCCATGTAGACGTCCTGCTCCTTGATGTCCTTGACCGAGCGGGCGCCGGTATCCGGGTCCACATCGAATACGATCAGGCGCAACGTCACCTTGAGGGGTGCAGAGAACGTCATGCCGCGCTGGCGGCACTCATCGACGTCGTATTTCGGCGGCTCGAACGTGTACTTGACGAATTCGAGCAAGGCCGTGTTCGAGAAGTCCGAGATCGGAAACACCGACTTGAAGACAGCTTGCAATCCCTCTTCCGGCCGGCCACCCTTTGCTTCTTCGACCATCAGGAACTGGTCGTAGGATGCCTTCTGAACCTCGATGAGGTTCGGCATCTCGGCCACTTCCTTGATTTTTCCGAAGAACTTGCGAATGCGCTTCCGGCCGATCAGTGTGTTGGCCATCTGGACCTCGTTCCTCATCTACGGCTGATCGAGCATCCCGCTCGTCTGGGATGAAATCCGGGAATGGAGATCCCGGGGATGCTCGATCAGCCGCCCAGCGACGTTTGCGCCGCCAGCTACCACGAAAAATAATCAGGACCGCGAGGGTCGCGGCTTCGTCGCCCGGGGCTGTTTTGCCTCAGCGACGACACAACGGCCCCAGGCAAAACTGCCTGGGACCGCGTGTTGTTAAAGCCCCGGCTTGCACCGGGATGACATCGCGGCCGAAGCCGCGAAAATCACTTGAGTTCGACCTTGGCGCCGACCTTCTCGAGGGTCGCCTTGATCTTCTCGGCTTCGTCCTTGGTGACGCCTTCCTTGACGGGCTTGGGCGCACCTTCGACGAGGTCCTTGGCTTCCTTGAGGCCCAGGCCGGTGATGGCGCGGACTTCCTTAATGACTTCGATCTTCTTGTCGCCGGCGGCTGCCAGCACGACAGTGAACTCGGTCTGCTCTTCGACCGCCGCGGCAGCGGCGCCCGGAGCAGCTGCAACGGCCACAGCCGCGGCAGCGGAGACGCCCCACTTCTCTTCGAGGAGCTTCGCGAGCTCAGCGGCCTCGAGAACGGTCAGCGACGAGAGATCGTCAACAAGCTTGGCAAGATCAGCCATAGTTTTGTGTCCTTAAGTTCGGTTCGAACGATTGATGATTGAGGTTACGGCCTCACGCCGCTTCGCCTGTCTTGGCATAGGCCCCGAACACACGGGCGAGCTTCGCCGCCGGTGCGTTGACGACCTGAGCAACCTTGGTAGCCGGAGCCTGGATGAGGCCGACCAGCTTGGCGCGCAGTTCGTCGAGGGACGGAAGAACGGCAAGCGCCTTCACTCCGTCCACGTTCAGGGAGGTCGAGCCCATTGCGCCGCCGAGGATCACGAGCTTTTCGTTAGCCTTGGCGAAATTGACTGCGACCTTGGGCGCCGCGACCGGATCGCTTGAATAAGCGAGCAGGGTCGGGCCTTTTAACAGGCCCGAAATGGACGCGACGTCCGTGCCTTCGAGAGCGATTTTGGCGAGGCGGTTCTTCGCGACCTTCACGGTGGCGCCGGCCTGCTTCATCTGCGCGCGCAGGTTCTGCATGTCGGCGACCGTCAGGCCAGCATAGTGGGCGACGACGACCACGTTCGTGTTGTTGAACACGTCGTTGAGCGTCGAGACGAGCTCGCTTTTTGCTGCTCTTTCCACTGGGCTCTCTCCGGTTGGCGGATAAATCCGCCGGTTGCACCTGTCGCCTGAAGCGCGCCCCGAACTTGCGTCCGTGGCGTCTCAAGCGACGCTCTCGCAAGCCCTGTCCCCCAATGAGCGCCCTTTCGGACGCGATAGGGTGAGATGGTTCGAACCGATCTTCTTCGTCTGCGTTGGCAGACAGAAATAACGGCTTCCCCGTCTATGCTGGCCCTTTGAGGATGTTTTCCTTCAAGGATTAAGCTGGACATGCCAGCGCCTGCAGTCTCGGACAGGACATAGCCGGAACATGCCAAAGGTTGCCCCTTGGCTTTTCCGGCTTGTCACCGCTCCGTCACCGGAGCGGATTGGCAGCCAAAAGCTCGCGCGGACGCGAAACTTCGGCCTATGTTGGAATCTCAACGCGAGTCTTTAAGCCCTTACGCCCGAAAAGCCAAGAGGCAATTGCATGGCTTTTCCATGACATTGCGCAAGGGAAGCTGAAAAACAGGATCGTGAGGTGGTGATCCGCCTTGCGGCTTTCAAGAGCACCGCGGCCTGCACCTTCCCCGACGAGAAAAAGCCCGGCTTGAGGAAGCCGGGCTTTTCCTAACTCGACGGGATTTTAGCTCGCCAGAACGCTCGACGGCTCGACCTTGACGCCTGGGCCCATGGTGGAGGAGACCGCCACGCGCTGGATGTAGGTGCCCTTGGCGCCGGCAGGCTTCGCCTTCGAAACCGCGTCGGCGAAAGCCTTGATGTTCTCGATCAGCTTGGCATCGTCGAACGACGCCTTGCCGATGCCGGCATGGACGATGCCGGCCTTCTCGACCCGGAACTCGACCGCGCCGCCCTTGGCGGCTTCGACCGCGGACTTGACGTCCATGGTGACGGTTCCGACCTTCGGGTTCGGCATCATGCCGCGCGGGCCGAGCACCTTACCGAGGCGGCCGACGAGAGGCATCATGTCGGGGGTCGCGATGCAGCGATCGAAGTCGATCTTGCCGCCGTTCACGATCTCGAACAGATCCTCCGCGCCCACCACGTCCGCGCCAGCGGCCTTGGCCTCATCGGCCTTGGGTCCGCGAGCGAACACGGCCACGCGAACCGTCCGGCCGGAGCCGTTCGGCAGGTTGCAGACGCCACGGACCATCTGGTCGGCGTGACGGGGATCGACGCCGAGATTCATCGAGACTTCGACCGTCTCGTCGAACTTCGCCTTGGCGCGTTCCTTGATCAGCTTGACCGCATCTTCGATGCCGTAGAGCTTGGTGGGCTCGATGCCCTCGCGGGCTGCGCGGATGCGCTTGCCTTCATTGGTTGCCATCATGCCCTCCTTTACGCTGCCACTTCCAGGCCCATCGAACGGGCGGAGCCCTCGATCATGGCCATGGCGGCGTCGACGCTGTCGCAGTTCAGATCGGCCATCTTCTTCTCGGCGATCTCACGGATCTGGTCGCGGGTCACGCTGCCAGCCTTGTTGCCCTTGCCGGGGGTCTGCGAGCCCTTCTGGAGGTTCGCGGCCTTCTTGAGGAAGAAGGAAACCGGCGGCTGCTTCATCTCGAAGGTGAAGGAGCGGTCCTGATAGGCGGTGATGATCACCGGGATCGGGGTGCCCTTTTCGATCTGCGCGGTCTTCGCGTTGAAGGCCTTGCAGAATTCCATGATGTTCAGACCGCGCTGACCGAGAGCGGGGCCGATCGGCGGGGACGGGTTCGCCGCGCCTGCCGGGACTTGGAGCTTAACGTAGCCCGAGATTTTCTTTGCCATGGGAGTCTCTCCAATGGACCAGCCTCCCGGCGCCAACCGGTCGACATGGTATTGAAAGGTCGCGGTGCAGCCTGGAACTCCCGGATGGCGACCGGGCAGACCTCCCGCGGGTGAAAAGCGAATGGTGAGAAGCGAACGGGGAATGGGGCCTTAGCCTGCCATTCGCCACTCGCAATTCGCCACTCGCCGACGATCAGAGCTTTTCGACCTGACCGTATTCGAGCTCGACCGGGGTCGCCCGGCCGAAGATGGATACCGCGACCTTGAGGCGCGCGCGGCCCTCGTCGACTTCCTCGACGGTGCCGTTGAACGATGCGAACGGCCCGTCCGAGACGCGGACCTGCTCGCCGACCTCGAAGCTGACCGAAGGCTTGGGATGATCGACGCCCTCGGCGACCTGGCCCTTGATGCGCTCGGCCTCCCGGTCCGGGATCGGCACCGGCTTCGCCTTGTCGGCGCCCAGGAAGCCCGTGACCTTCGGGGTGTTCTTGATCAGGTGGTAGACCTCGTCCGTCAGGTCGCATTTCACCAGCACGTAGCCGGGAAAGAACTTGCGTTCCGTATCGACCTTGCGGCCGCGGCGCACCTCGACGACCTTCTCGGTCGGCACCATCACTTCTTCAAACTTGTCTTCCAGCCCGCGCTGGGCCGCTTGGTCGCGAATTGACTGGGCGACCTTGTTCTCGAAATTCGAATAGGCGTGGACGATGTACCAACGCTTCGTCATCACATCCACCCCTTAACCGCCAAAACCGAGGAGGATCGAACGGACCCCCCAGCCGACCGCCTGATCGACCACGAGGAAGAAGATGCTCGCAAGCACGACCATCACGAACACCATCGCGGTGGTGATCATGGTTTCCTTGCGCGTCGGCCAGGTGACCTTCGCGGCTTCGGAACGCACCTGCGTCAAAAAATCGAACGGGTTCGTCTTCGCCATCGCACTGCGTTCGCATCGCCGGAAAAGCGAATGCAAACGTCCTCTCCTGGATCACGACGAGCCTCGACCGGATGGCCCAGACACATCAAACGTGATCGATTCCAATCACCCGGAGCATGATGTCGTCCGCCAAACCGCCGGACGCGTTTCGGCACCATGCCCCAGGACCGTCAGGCCCAAATTGAAGGGGCGCGAAGCCGTTTTACGAGCCTCGCGCCGCCTGTAAACCCTGCTTCGGGGCGTTTCACTAACGCAAAACGCCCGCTTTGTCGATCCGCTGGCAGGAGTGGAGGGACTCGAACCCGCAACCCCCGGTTTTGGAGACCGGTGCTCTAGCCAGTTGAGCTACACTCCTCCGGCGGATCACAGGTGACGTAAGGCCATCACCTGGAACTGTAAAGGGTCAATTGCCCCGATTAATCCATGACCTGCGCGACGACGCCTGCACCGACGGTGCGGCCGCCTTCGCGGATGGCGAAGCGCAGCTTCTCTTCCATGGCGATCGGCACGATCAGCTGAACGTCCATGGAGATGTTGTCGCCCGGCATCACCATCTCGGTGCCTTCAGGCAACGTCACCACGCCCGTCACGTCCGTCGTCCGGAAGTAGAATTGCGGACGGTAGTTGGTGAAGAACGGCGTATGACGGCCACCCTCCTCCTTGGTCAGGATGTAGGCCTCGGCCTTGAACTTCGTGTGCGGCTTGATCGAACCGGGCTTGCACAGAACCTGACCGCGCTCCACGTCCTCGCGCTTCGTACCACGAAGCAGAACGCCCACGTTGTCGCCCGCCTGGCCCTGGTCGAGCAGCTTGCGGAACATCTCGACGCCGGTCACCGTCGTCTTGACCGTGTCCTTCAGACCCACGATCTCGACTTCCTCGCCGACCTTCACGATGCCACGCTCGACGCGACCCGTCACCACCGTGCCGCGACCCGAAATCGAGAACACGTCCTCGATCGGCATCAGGAACGGAAGGTCGATCGGACGCTCCGGCTGCGGGATATACGCATCCACCTCAGCCATCAGTTTCAAAACCGCATCGCGGCCGATCTCCGGCGAACGGTCTTCCAGCGCGCAAAGAGCCGAGCCCTTCACGATCGGGATGTCGTCGCCCGGGAACTCGTACTTCGACAGAAGCTCGCGAACCTCGAGTTCGACCAGCTCCAGAAGCTCCGCGTCGTCGACCATGTCGACCTTGTTCATGAACACCACCAGCGCCGGAACGCCGACCTGGCGCGCCAACAGGATGTGCTCGCGCGTCTGCGGCATCGGGCCGTCAGCCGACGACACAACCAGGATCGCGCCGTCCATCTGCGCCGCACCCGTGATCATGTTCTTCACATAATCCGCGTGACCGGGGCAATCCACGTGCGCATAGTGACGGTTCGCCGTCTCGTATTCCACGTGCGACGTCGAGATCGTGATCCCGCGCGCCTTCTCTTCCGGAGCCTTGTCGATCTGGTCATACGCCGTAAACGTCGCGCCGCCAGACTCCGCCAGAACCTTCGTGATCGCCGCCGTCAAAGACGTCTTGCCATGGTCAACGTGGCCAATCGTCCCGATATTGCAGTGCGGCTTATTCCGCTGAAACTTTTCCTTGCCCATCGTTTATGTACCTTGTCGAGCTGGGATTTCATGAAAGCTGGAGCGTCCGATATTGCGGTTGCGCTCTTTGCGCAAGTGCCAATTTTGATAATGTCGCGCATACTTCGCTCCGCAGCCAACGCTCGCCCTTTCGAGCAAGGGGATCGGTGCCGCGCCTTGCTTTGCTTCTGCCGGAACGTAACATCCGACTTGAGGACTGGCCTAGCTCCGAGGAAGGTCGGACGACAAGCGGGCGGAGGACGCGATCCCGACGCCTCAACTCGCCGGCGTCAGCCTGGAGTGGAACACATGATCTACATCGAAAACGAAGGTGCGCTGTTCCGCGGCCCGGCCCGAGGCGTGCCTTTAGAACTATGGGACGCGAATGTTCGAGAGTTTGTGCCTTACACATTCGCTGCACAGCCCAAGGATATCGCTTGGAGGAACGTAATTGACGAGACAGAAGCCGAGAGGCTGATGGCGGCGCCGAACGGGATCGTTCGTGAAAGGAAATGGGAAAAGACTACGAATCGGATGGGGAAAAACAGCCTGGCAGGCTGATTCTCGCGCCCGACCTGCGCCCGAAAAGCAGCTCCTGACACGCGCCCAAGCTCGCTCACCGACACTTTGGTATGGGCAAGTCATTAAATCGTAGTGATTTTTGCAGGGAAATTGGAGCGGGTGAAGGGAATCGAACCCTCGTATTCAGCTTGGAAGGCTGCTGCTCTACCATTGAGCTACACCCGCGGAAGACTCGGGTTTGGGTGGTGGGGGAAGTAGGACTCGAACCTACGAAGGCGTAGCCAGCGGATTTACAGTCCGCCCCCTTTGCCGCTCGGGACATTCCCCCATGACCCAACCATCGGCTACGTGCTTCAGGCCGTTTCAGTGGGCGCTCTTATGGTTGGCACGCCCGCCGGTGTCAACACCAAAGCGAAACGAAAACAGGGCGGGTCGTGAACCTCGGACTCCTGTGCTATGTGCACCGCGCCATCACGCGAGAAAACCTCATGAGCGACCGTCCCTTCAGCCCCCGCAAACCCCGATTCCAGCGTCCGACGGGACGGCCCGGACGCCGCGAGGGCCAGACTCGCCGGCCGATGGGCGATCCGGACGTCATCGTCCTCTATGGCTGGCATCCGGTGGCCGAGGCCTTGCGAAACGGCAAGCGCAAGTTCCGCCGCCTGCTCGCGACCGAGAACTCGGCCCGCCGCCTGACGGAGGAACTCGGCACGCCCTTGCCCATCGAGCCGGAGATCGTGCGGCCGGACGAGATCAACCGGCTGGTGGAGCCGGATGCGGTCCACCAGGGCCTCTATCTCGAAGCCGATCCCCTGCCCTCGCCGACGCCCGAGACCCTGAGCGGCACCCGGGTCGTGCTGGCGCTCGACCAGATCACCGACCCGCACAATGTGGGCGCCATCGTGCGGACCGCCGCTGCCTTCGGGGTCGAGGCCATCATCACGACGGCGCGCCATTCCCCCGCCGCCACGGGCGTCCTCGCCAAGTCGGCCTCGGGCGGCCTCGAACACGTGCCCTTCATGGTGGTGCGGAACCTCTCCGACACCCTCGTGGCCCTCGGCAAGGAAGGCTTCCAGCGGATCGGGCTCGACTTCGTCCGGCGACCTGCCATTGGATGAAATCCCCCTCAGGCAGCCCGTCGTGCTGGTGCTCGGCTCGGAGGGCAAAGGCCTGCGTCAGCGGACGCGCGATTGCTGCGACGCCATCGGTCGCCTCGACATGCCGGGCGCCATCAAGAGCCTGAATGTCTCGAATGCGGCCGCCATCTCGCTTTTTGCTGTGACTAAAGCCGTGTCGACGAAATAGAGGGCGATTCCGCCGAACCTCGTAAATCATTGATCTAAAACACTAAATCAGGTACGATCGACGTCTCTTAGACGGAAGTCGAAACTACCAATTGAGCATTGAAGAAAGGCCGATCCTCGATAGCGTTTCCAGCAAGGGATTCTCGGTTGTCGCACGACACGGGGAAGACTTCGGCGCAGGCGAATACAACGTCTGACGCAAGAACCCGGCACACGGGCATCACGGAATTTGGAAGGAAACGCTATGGCAACTGCAACCGCATCGCCTGGGTCGGTCGAAAAGGCCCGGCCCATGACCAAGGAGGAGAGGAAGGTCATCGTCGCCTCCTCCGCCGGTACCGTCTTCGAGTGGTACGATTTCTATCTGGCCGGTTCGCTCGCGGCGAATATCAGCCAGAACTTCGTCCCCGGCACCAACGAGACCGCCAAGTTCATCTTCGTGCTCTTCGGCTTCGCGGCAGGCTTCGCGGTCCGACCCTTCGGCGCTTTGTTCTTCGGACGCCTGGGCGATCTCATCGGCCGCAAATACACCTTCCTCGTCACGATGACGATCATGGGTATCGCGACCTTCGTGGTCGGCCTTCTGCCCGGCTATCAGACCATCGGCTATGCGGCCCCGACCATCTTCATCATCTGCCGCCTGCTCCAGGGCCTTGCGCTGGGCGGCGAGTATGGCGGCGCGGCAACCTATGTGGCCGAGCATTCTCCACAGGGACGCCGTGGCTTCTACACCTCCTGGATTCAGACGACCGCGACGGTCGGCCTGTTCCTGTCTCTGATCGTGATCCTGACCCTGCGCCTCAGCATGACGCCTGAAGCTTTCGCCGACTGGGGCTGGCGCGTGCCGTTCCTGCTCTCGATCATCCTGCTCGGCTTCTCGATCTGGATCCGGTTGCAACTCAGCGAATTCCCGGCCTTCACGAAGATGAAGGAAGAGGGAACCCGTTCGAAGGCACCGCTCTCCGAGGCCTTCGGCCGCTGGGACAATGCCAAGATCGCGTTGATCGCGCTGTTCGGCGGCACCGCCGGTCAGGCCGTCGTCTGGTATACCGGGCAGTTCTACGCCCTGTTCTTCCTGACGCAGACGCTCAAGGTCGACGGCACCACCGCCAACCTGCTGATCGCCTTCGGACTTCTGCTCGGTACGCCGTTCTTCATCCTGTTCGGATGGCTCTCGGACAAGATCGGCCGCAAGAGCATCCTTCTCGCAGGCTGCCTGATCGCGGCGATCACCTACTTCCCGCTCTTCAAGATGATCGCGCAGGAAGCCAATCCGAAGCTGATGGCTGCCACCGAGCAGGTGAAGGTCGAGCTGACGTCCGATCCTGCCAATTGCGGCGCGCTGTTCGACCCCGTCGGCGTGCGCACCTTCACCCGGCCTTGCGACGTTGCTCGCCGGAGCCTGGCGAACAACTCGATCCACTACAACCTGGTGCCGGGGCCAGCGGGCTCTCCGCTCGTCGCCAAGGTGAACGGGGTGGACGTTCCGACCACCGACAACACGGGCGCCGCGATCGTGGCGGCCGCGCAGGCCGCGGGCTATCCGAAGGCCGGCGATGCGACGATCGTCAAGCAACCGACGGTCGGCGGAGTGCTGACGGACGCGCGGACACTCAAACTGATCGGCCTCCTGTTCGTCCTCGTTCTCTTCGTAACGATGGTGTACGGGCCGATCGCCGCCTTGCTGGTCGAACTGTTCCCGACCCGCATCCGGTACACGGGCATGTCGCTGCCCTACCATATCGGCAATGGCTGGTTCGGCGGCTTCCTGCCTCCGACAGCCTTCGCCATCGTGGCGGCGAGCGGCAACATCTTCGCCGGTCTCTGGTATCCGATCGTCGTCGCGCTGATGACCTTCGTGATCGGCCTGCTGTTCCTGCCCGAGACCCGCAACCGGGATATCTACACCTACAAGGAATAGGCCCGTCGAACCTCCGGGGCGTGATCGTCCGGTCACGCCCCGAAACTGAAAAGCCCCGCCGTGAAGGCGGGGCTTTTTTGTGAGGCAGCGGTGGTGGCGGCTCAGTAGCAGGTCGTCACCCGCCGCACGATCCAGCCCTCGCCTTCGACAAACATCTTCTTGCGGGACTGGCCGCAATTCTTGCCGTCGTCGATATCCAGTTCGGAGGCGGCCTGCGTGTTCTGCGCCGTGACGGTGGCTTTGATCATCGCCGCCGGGCGATCGCCGTGACCGGCGGTCTGAGCGGCCTGCGCGGGAGCGCCAAGGCCCCAGCAGCCGGCCGCCAGGATGGCGGCGTATCCAAGGGTTTTCCATCGGTGGCGAGGTGAGGTCAGGGACATCGTCGAGGCTCCAAAATGCGTCAGACGATAATCCCATGACGGGAAGATCGTTTCGGTGCGCCGCCACACAATATTTTTGCTTTTCGAGGGAACTTGCGTCCGCCACTGGCCGCTGCTACCTGAGCGGCGTTGGCGATGCATGCCGGTTTAGCTCAGTTGGTAGAGCAACCGCCTTGTAAGCGGTAGGTCACGAGTTCGAGTCCCGTAACCGGCACCATTTCCATCAAGCACTTAGCGGGTGCGCTCGCCAGGATTCAGACTCCCGGCCAAAACAGATTTACTCTCTGATCGCTTTTCGTTCTGGCGAGGCACAGCCCCGGCGGGCGATTTTGCGCGTCATATTGCGCTCTAACCACCCCCCCAAGCTACAACCCGCGCCCGGCCGTGCCGCGCGCTACCGAGTACCCACATGCAACTTTCCAACATAGCGGTTCTTGTGCCGCCGAAAAGCACGACCACGGGCACCGACATCGTTGCCCGGTTTGATTGCCACACCGGCCCATTTCTGGTCCGGGATCTGGCTTTGGTCCGCACCCCCTCCGGTCGATATAGAGTTCTGGTCAAGACGCGATGGACCCACAGGGCACCCGCTGGTTGCGTTTACACAAGCCGCTGCCGAGGAAATTATCGGTAACCTGCTCGATGCCGTGCCTTCCCTGCAGGTGGCAGCATGAGCGGACCTCAATTCTCTGACCTCCTTGCCGCAGATGACTTCCATGGAATCACGGATCTCTATCGCGCCTTAGCGGACAGCCTCGACGGCCGGTTGAAACTAGCGCCCGCTCACAAGCGAGGGGGCGCTGACTGGCCCAAAGCCGTCCCGGAGAACCTTGAGGACGCTCCGGTCCTGCCTCGAAACCGCAGCGAGGCCGAGCGGCTTTGTGTCCTCGTGGATAATATCCTCGCCTGCGACCCGGCGACGACCTTTCTCGTCGGCATTCGGAGTGGGTTCGGCAATCAGCCCGCGGTTCGCCAAATTGCGGGGCCGGAGGGTGACAAAGTCGTCGGCCAAAGCATCTTGCTTCGGCATCTCGGTATTGTTCCGCAAATGGTGCCGGCTATTCGGGATGCACCCACGGTCCCGGCGAGATTCCAGCCGGCCGCGAACGATAACTTCCCCGTTGACCTGTGGGCCGAGCGGGAGAAGCCATCCCTGCCGGAGGGTGCCGTTCCGACCTTCATCGAGGAGTTCGCCCGCACCCAGGCCGGGATGATTGGCGTGGACCCCGGCGGCATTGCCATGGCGGCGCTCACCGTCTGCGCTGGCGCCATCCCCGACGCCATCAAGCTCCAGGTGAAGCGGCACGACCCGGATTGGCTGGAATCCCCTCGGCTATGGACCGCGCTCGTTGGCAATCCCAGCACCCGGAAGTCACCCATCATAAGCGCCGCAAGCCGGCCGCTGGGTTGCCATCGATACTGAACTGGCGAAGAGCTACCTCACGGCAAGTCTCAGCCTATGCCAAGCCTCAGCACCCGCCGACCGCCTGCTCGCGACACCCCCGCCACAGCGGCGGGCAACCTTGGAGGACACGACAACGGAAGCCGCCCAGGAGGTGCTCAAGGACAATCCCCAAGGGCTCTTGCTCCTGCGGGACGAACTGTCCGGCTGGTTCGGCTCGATGGAACGCTATGGCAGCGGAAAGGGTGGCGCGGCGGATCGGGCATTCTGGCTGCAGTCGTTCAATGGCGGCTCCTACACGGCCAACCGGATCGGACGCGGTTTGGTCCACGTTCCGAACCTGTCCGTTTCCCTCTTGGGAGGCATCCAGCCGGAACCTGTCCGTCAACTAGCGGCCGAAGCCGCGGACGACGGCCTTCTAGCGCGTATCCTGCCGATTGTTCTCGGCCCGGCTACCCTCGGCAAGGATGAGCCTACAACGCCCGTCACGGGGCGCTATGCGGCACTAATCGAGCGTCTGCATGGCCTTGCCCGGCCGCGCGCTGGATTGCTGGAGGTGAACCTCCGCTTTGACGACGAGGCGCAGGCAATCCGCTCCGAGATGGAGGAACGTCATCACGAGATGGCGGCCACATGGGAAGAGGTGAATCTGAAGCTGGCCGCTCATATCGGCAAGTATGACGCCTTCTTCGCGCGTCTTTGCATCGTGTTCCACTGCATCGAGTTCAGACGGCACGGCGCTGGACCCAACGATAACAGGGAGCACGGCCCGTCGGGTCGCGGACTTCCTGCATGGCTACCTCTTCCGGCATGCCCTGGCGTTCTACGGAAACGTGCTTGGCCTGTCCGACCGGCATGACCGTGTTCTTGCCGTTGCGGGCTACATCCTCTCAAAACGGCTGGAAACGATAACTGTCCGCGATGTCCGGCGCGGTGACCGAACCATGCGAGACGATGGACGACCGGGAAGCCGCCGCCGTCCTGAGTCAGCTTGATGCTTTCGGCTGGCTCGACGCGCAGCCGCTCAGCGTAACGAGACCTCGCCGCACTACACGGTCCGGCCGTTCGTTCATACTCTGTTCGAAGAGCGGGCAGAGGCCGAGGCCGCGCGCCGCCAGGCTATCCGCGAAGCCATCCAAAGCGCCGCCTAGCATCTACTTTGTACCACTTGTCCTTGCGCACGTAAGCATAAAAAAACTCACTCTCTAGAGAAGAGAATGCGCACGGAACGCGCGCATAAGGACAGAGTGGCACAAAGAAGCCCCGCTAACCCCGCCAAGGACACCGACACATGCCCCGCCCCGTAAAACACCCCGCGTCATCCAAGACACTGAAACCGGCAGCTGTTCAAACCGATCGACGCCACCCCGCAACGCCGGCCCGGGCCGCGAACGATAACGAAACGGCGATCGACGAGCTGGAGCGGACGCATGGCACGTAAGCCGCGCCTGAAGCTGGTAAGGGCCTTCGGCACACCGGCCAGCGTGGTTGACTACTAACCGAGGCGCTCATTCGCGCACAGGACGACGAGACGCTGGCCATTGCGCTTACTGAGGTTGTCCGCGAGGGCGACGTGCTTCGCACAACGGCCGGCGACGAGACGGGCTTTCGGCATCAACGTCTATGCGCAGCGGTCTAACGACGACGCGCAATCCCAACACCCCCGCACGCGTTACTCTCCTTCCGCTGCCGGGCGTGCGCGGCGGGTTGAGCGCCCTATTGCATTGGCCTTGCCGTGCTGCGCTCCCCGCCGCTTTCATAATTCACAAGGCACCATGCTCGCAGCCATCCTCGACCGCATCCGCAAGGCGTGCCGGCCTATCGTCCCCACCTACGCTTAAGGAGAGCCCATGTCCGTCGCCCTCGTCACGTCTGCACATGCACCGGGCCTTACTCCTCAGGATCGTGCGGACGCCGACGCGGCGGCTGGCATTGCAGGTGCAAGGGCCCCTCGTGCACGGGGCCAGCGTGCTCGGCGTGGGGCCTGATGCACAGGGCAAGATATGCGCCTCCGTTGTGGTTGATATGAGCTTGGCACAGTTCGGTGAGGCTAACCCCACCTTGCCGCCTAGCCTGCCGTCTATGATGACCTTCTAGCCCCATGGCGCGCACCACACACAGGCCAGCACGGGCGAGCCAGGACCGAATGACAAAGAGAGCCCGAATATGTTGATCCTCAAGATGCGACTAACGCCAAAGAGGCAGCCGTCCTGGCTGGCCGCCCGTTCCAACAAGGAACAGGTGGACCACTCTCGATGACAGTGACCACAGCCGCCATGCTCGAAGCAGGATGTGCTGAGCCCCACGAGGGGGCACGGCACCGCGCCGAAGCGGAGCCAGCGACAGGCAAGCACAAAGGCAAGGGTGCCTCCTCGTTCGATAGAATAAAATAACATCTGCCCACCATTGATGAAATGGTATGACATGCCCCCCACCCGGTTAGGTCCTCCTGACCCCGGGGCTAAGTGGGAGTGCGCAGCCCGGTCTTTCGCTAGTTACAGCATTACTTTCTGGAGTTCGCAGTGGGGATCTCGGGCCGTCAACTCGCAACGCACATCGGGGTGAGTGAAGCCGCAGTGCGAAAGGCCGCAAAGGCTGGCCACATCAAGAAACTCGATGACGGAACGTATGATCTCGAGGCGGCTTCGGCGGCCTGGGGGCGATCGACCGACCCGGCAACTTCGAAGGTGCGCACCGTGCGCGAACCCGCGAACCCGGTCGTAGTCTCGACAGAGGACGACGCACGCGAGGCCGTGAGCTTGATTGCCCGCGTATTGCGGGAGGAAGGCGGCGCGCCGATCGGTGTCCTTGGCTTCGACGATGCCCGCACCGCAGAGACGATTTTAAAGGCGCGGGAACGCGCTCTGAATATCGAAGCGAAGCAGAAGCGGCTTATTCCCGCCGATCAGGTGGCCACGTATGTGGGCAGATGCTTCGTCGAATATCGGCAGGCGATGGTGACGATTAGAGCCAGACCGGCCTTTGCGAGAATCCGTCCGTCACTCAGGCCCGCTTGCCCCCGATAAGACTGGTGGTCCGCTTTGAACCAGTTTTGAAACTCGCATTTAACATCTAGTTGTCGGCAGCAAGCCGACCATGGTTGTACTTCCGAGTTGTGCCACATCCGGACCTTCACTATTACGGTCAATCACTACACCGCCCGCTGCACGGCCGGCGGCGTCCACGATCCATCGAGGACCGCCGCCTTCGGCCAGTATGCCCGAATGAACAGCGAGAAGTCGGCCCCCTGCGGCGCTGGCAGCCAGTTCGCCCGCTGGGCCTCGGCGGGGGTCGGCCTGCACTAGGATCGTCAGCGAGCCGTCAGGATTGCTGCTTCATGCCCTTGTTCTTGGTGCCGAGGGAGTAGCGCTTGATCTCGTTGGGCACGAAGAAGTGGTGCTCGTCGTACAGGGTCAGGGACCAGAACCCAGCCACTGGTGGCGTCCGGTCCTTGGCGAAGGTCACCGTGTAGTGGTTGGCGCCGTTGAGGCGAGCGCCGGAGACGTCGAGGTCCTGGTAGAAGTACTTCGTCTCGTTGGGCGCGTTGACGAGGATGTTGGACTTGGCGACAGCGGTGCGCGTGAAGTAGTCGGTGCCGAACGCGGCGCCGTTGGCCATCGAACTCCAGTGGTGAGGCAGTTGCTCACCCCAGTTGCGGAACTGGAGCAGCGGCCCAACCAGATCGGCGTCGGCTTTCGTCACCTCGTCGGTGATCGCCGGCTTGAGCGCGGGTCTTTCTGTCGCGGCGGCGAGAAGGGCGAGCACCTCGGCATAGCGCGCTTCCTCGCCGGGCAGCGGAGGGGCGTCCTTCAAGCACCGCGGCACTGGTCGAGGAATGTCTCGGGGAACACCCAGCGTGTCTCGCCCTCCCCACGTCGTCGCTGGCGTCCGAGCGTGGGAGCTTGCTCCAGTCGTGGCGCTTCATCGTCCCGTCGAACTCGGACAGCGGATACACGTCGATGCTGCGATAAGACGTTTGGATGGCTTGCCTGTCCTCCGGCGTGTCGTCCTGGAAGACGCGCGGCACCACGAACGCGGTGTCGGTCGGGCAGCGGAACACCTTGGCAATGCCCTTCGGCACCTCGCCCTGCCAGTCCGGCCCCGCCAAGAGGTAGAACCCGGGCTGGTGCCGTACATCGAGCCGAGTTGCGCAAAGCTGTCGGTGCGCAGGTCCACCACCTGATAGACCCAGAAGCGGTCGCCGAAGTCTGGCACCTGGACCACCACAGGGTCTCGTCGAGCGCGGCGACGCCAGCGCCGTAGACCACGTCCTGGTTCGGGCAGGCGACCCAACGCTGCTGCGGTTCGATGTAGTCGTGCAACATGGACAGCGTGTTGAGCGGTGCGAAGGGCAGCACGCCGTTCATGAGGCCGCTGCGGCGCCTGCTTGAAAGCAAGACGGCGGTTGTAGATGTTCACCATCGGCCAGGCCCAGAAGTAGGCGTCCCGGGCGACCATCCGGGCATATGGCTCGGTAATCTTAACGCTGGTATCAGGGCCGGACGGCATGGCCTGAGCCCAATTCGGCGACGGCTGGATGGAGCGAGACGGGTATGCGCTCTTGATACGTGCGTCGGTCATGTCCGGCTTCCTGATCATTCCAAGCGGGCCTTATGGCCCGACGATGGTTTTCCAGTCTCTCTTGATGCTGACGACCTGGAAGCCGAACTTGCTCGCGGCATTCAACGAATAGTCGTCTGGTTCCTCGTAGGCGTACTCTCGCTCACCGTCGTCATGATTGACGAGAAGCTGGAAGCTCGGACCCGGACGATCCTTCGACCAGCGCATCATCGCGATATCGCCGCGCCCACCCTCGTTGCCGGCCACGAAGACCGGCCGGGTGCCGAGCGCGAGATTGATGGCCACAGGTTTGCCCGCACCATCGTTTAGGTGGGCGATGCGGCCGTCGAAGACGAGCACGGTTCTGCCGTCCCTTTCCTCAAGTTTCGTCGTGACGTAACTGCCGATCACCCGCTCCGGCGGGATGCCGAACATCGATTCCGAGACCGCTCGCGTGATCAGGACCGGGCTGCCGCTGCAGATCCAGTTACGGAAGCCGTTGGTCTCGAGATAGGTGAGCAGCTCGCGCATCGGCTGGTAGACGGCGCGGGCATAGGGTATCCCAAACTTTGGATGCGATGCCTGAGTCGTGAGCGGACCGACGTTTCGGACGATGTCCTAGTCGTCCGGCCATCGGTCGCCGCCGCGATGAGATCATTGATGCCCTGCTCGCCGGCGGCGTGCAGGGCCGCATGGTCACCCTTGAGAAGCGCCGCGACTGTGGGCTTGTCGCTGAGCAGTGGGTTCCTCGCGACGGCCTCCTTGATGTCGACGAGCACCGGAACGAGCGCGAGGGGAACAGGCCGTTCGGGCACGAGTGTGCCGTCCATGTCGAAGACGGCCACCCGCTCACTCTCGGGTACGAAGTCCAATCCCCCAGCTTCCGGGTCACTTTGGCAACGAACGCCGAGACAATGGCCTGCTTCGTCGGCGTGTCGTTCCACGACAGAAGCGGGTCAGCCTGTGCGAGGGCATTGGACGTAACAAGCAGGATCGCAACGAGCCCACTGAGACCCGGCTCGCGAGACTGACCGAATCAACGGACCAAACAGCAGACAGCGGGACTGCCACATTTGCTGAAACGTCATGACTTAACCCTCATCAATAGCCAACATCGCTTGCTCTCTGGTTGGACTACTTTAGCCCACGCACCGGCGGGTAATAGGTGCCGTTCGACACCCCATCGATGGGACCGTAGAAGCGGAAGGTGAGGCGGTAGACCGAGCCTTTCGGGGTCGGCAGCCAGTTGCCCTCCGGCACGTTGGCGGGCTTCTCGGCGGCGAAGGTACAGTTTAACGAGCCGTCCGGAGCGTATTCAGGCTTGGACTGTTCGTTGATCAAGGGAACCTTCTCCTTCAGGTTGGGCAGGACGCGGAAGTACTTGGTGTCCACGGCGATGACGGACCAGAAATAATTCGCGAACCTGGGCAGCGCCTCCTCGGGAAGGTCATCGTGTAGCCATTGTCGCTGGGACAGGGCGGCACCAGAGCCATCGGTACTGGCCCGGTAATACATGACTTCCGGGGCGATATTGGCCCAGATGCCGCCGTAGTTGATGAAGGGCACGGGTGCAGATAATCGATGTTGTAGGCTCCGACGACCGCCGGGCGTGCCCAGCCGTCGCGGATTGTACCGTGGCCGATGGGCGGCCCGGCCCTGGCGAAGTCGGCGAACCCCCCCGTGCGGATGACCTTATCGATGCGCGCCCGTTCCTCGGGGTTCTTCACGGCCCTTGCGATGGCGCGGGCTTTCTCTTGCAACAGCTCCAGGCCGGGATTGAGGTCGGGCTCGCTGCCGAGGGCTATCTCGGCCGCCTCGAATGCCTCCACGCCGGGCAGGCCTCCTCCTAAGCTCGAAAATGGGTGTTTTCGGGCTGTCGGGAACGGGGGAACCTGTGGCCCGGAACCTGAACTGCTGCTGCAAGGCAACGGCCTTGTCCCAGTCGTCTCCCAGCGCAACGCGGGCCAGAACGCGCGAGTGTTTCACGGGAAGGTCGATGCGCTGCGCATCGGCGGGAAGGGACACGTTCGATCCCTGGAGACACATGGCGAAGTCCCCGTAAGGTCGCTTCGGGAAGACGCGCTTGTTGATATTGGCCAGCGTCTCGCCCCAGCCGTTGAGGAACTGCACCGTAAAATAGCGGTCCTCAATCTTTGGTACGGAGACGATAGTGCAACTGTTCTCGTCGACGGCGACCCAGGCCTCGGAATAGGCTACATCGAGGTTGGGATTGGCGAAGTCGACCGCACCCGGCTTACGGTGGCGGATCTCGTTCCACCGGAAGCCCTCCTGGAAGTCGAGCTGCTGCTGGCGGGTCACCAACAGGCGGCCGAGCAGATAGATATAGGCGCCGCTGATCTCCTGGTCGGAAAGGGAGACAGGCTGCGCCCGCAGGGGACCCGCCATGGCGATGATGGCGAGGGCTGCAACGATCGATCTCTTCATTTTCTCCTCCGATTTCGGCGTTCCGTCAGAATGGATTGACGTAATTCAGGATTGCTGTCTGCCGCAGGACGACCTTGCGGATGACGTGTGCCGCCTTGA
>CAWINL010000007.1:0-129541 GCA_963837375.1 uncultured Alphaproteobacteria bacterium
CTTTCATCGCTAGACGAATGGAATTGAGTTTGGTGCGCACCGAGGCATCCACCATGCGGGAACCCATCTTGACGATGAGGCCGCCGATGAGGCTCGGGTCGATTTTGACGTTCAATGAAACGTCAGCCTTGGCGACGTCGCGCAACGCCGCCTTGATTTCGGTCAGAACCTTGTCGCAAGGCTCTTCGGCCAGCACCACCTGCGCGCTGACGATGCCCTTCGACTTCGCCACAAGATCACGGAAGGCGCGGATCATGTCGGGCAAGGCGAAGAGCCGTCGCTTGCTGGCGACAAGCCGGATAAAGTTGGCCGCAAGGCCGGAAATGCCGGCCTTGTCGAGAATGGCGACGATGGCCTTCAGCTGCTGCTCCACCGTGAAGGCGGGGCTGCGGATCAGGCGCTGGAAGTCCTCGCTGCCGTCGACCATCCGACCGACGCGGTCGAGATCGGCCGCGACGGCATCGACGGAATTCGCCTCCTGAGCGACTTCGAACAGCGCCGAGGCATAGCGCAGGGCCACACCCGACAGGAGAGGTCCTTCTTGGGAACCGCTTTGCGCCACTTGAATCGTCTCTCTCAAGTCTAACGGACTTCAGACCGGCAGGGCCTTTTGGAGGAGGCCGCGGGGAAACCCGTCAGTCGGTGGAAATGAGCCGGAGCGGGCGTCTCTTACGCCCGTCAGGCGGGGGTGCACTAGCATGGGATTTTCCGAGGCGCAAGGCGATCTCGCCCCGCACGGCCGGCCTTTCCGGCAAACCGGCGGATACCCGGTTACAGTTCAAGCGTGGCGATCTCGCAGTTCCGCAGCTGGCGCCCGGTCAGATGGTAGAAAAAGGTGCCGTGTCCGACCACCGCCATGATCCCCTCCGGACGCCCTAAGAGCCAGTGGCGGAATGTCCGCACCCGCTCGGTCAGGACCGCATCGGGCTCGACGACGATGCCGCGCCCGTCCGGCTCGCCGTCCCGGTACCACCAGACCTCCTCGAGATGCTCAAAGGCAAGCCTGGGATAGTCGGCTCCCAGCAGGACGGGAGAACGGCCCACGTCGCAGCTGTTCTCCAGCCGCTCGCGGTGAAGGCACTCGACCCGGATCTCGGCGAGCCGAGGGATGGTCTGCGAACAGCCCGAGCGTCGTCTGGATCGCCCGGGTGAGCGGCGACGTAACGACCAGCTCATAGGGAACATCGCGCAGCGCAGCCGCTGGCGGCGGCCGACCTGCTGTTGGCCGAGATCCGACAGCGGCGCATCGAAATGCAGAGGGTCGGAGCCGCCCGCATGCTCCCAATGGGCATTGAAGGTCGATTGCCCGTGCCGGATGCAATGGACGGTCTTTGGCATGGATTTTGCTCGTGATATCGGATTTTGCCGGTTGGACTGAAGTCAGAGGAAGCTCTGCGGATCGACGTCGATGGCGACGCGCGTATTACCACGCGTTTTTGGACAGCGCGCCAGCCAGGCGCGCAGATAGGCCTGAAGATCCACATCCCGCTCCGTCTTGACCAGCAGACGATAGCGGTAGCGGCCCCGGATGAGCGCGAGGGGCGCCTCCGCCGGCCCCAGCACGGTAATCCCCGGCCGTGGGCTCGGCGACCTTGGCCATGGCCCGGGCATGCGCCTCGGCGGCCTCCCGCTCGGTGGCCGAGACGATGAGGGAGGCGAGCCGGCCGAAGGGCGGCAGCCCGGCCAGTCTCCCGCACGCGGGTTTCCTCCCGGTAGAACCGCTCGGCGTCGCCGGAGACCAGTGCGGCGATCACCGGGTGGTCCGGCTGCCAGGTCTGGACGAACGCCCTGCCCGGCTTGTCGCCCCGGCCGGCCCGGCCGGTCACCTGCTGGAGAAGCTGGAAGGTGCGCTCGGCCGCGCGCGGATCGCCGGAGGTCAGGCCGATATCGGCGTCAAGCACGCCGACAAGGGTCATGAGCGGGAAATTGTGGCCCTTGGCCACCAGCTGGGTGCCGATGACGATGTCGAACTCTCCCGCGGCGATGGCGGCGAGTTCCGGCGCGAAGCCGCTCTGTCCCGCCCGGAAAATCGCTCGAGAGCACGATTCGCCGCTTGTCGGGAAACAGCTCGGCGACCTCTTCGGCAATTCGCTCGACGCCGGGCCCGCACGAGACCAGCGAATCGACTGTGCCGCAGGCGACGCAGGCGTGCGGCGTGCGCTCCACATGCCCGCAATGGTGGCAGACCAGCGACCGTCGGAACCGATGCTCCACGAGCCAAGCCGAGCAATTGGGGCATTCGTAGCGATGGGCGCAGGAGCGGCAGAGGGTCAGCGGCGCATAGCCGCGCCGGTTGAGGAAAAGCAGCGCCTGCTCGCCGCGCTCGAGCGTCTCGTTCATGGCGCCGGTCAGGCTCGGCGACAGCCAGCGCCCTGCGGGATGGCCTCGCGCTTGAGATCGATGGTGCGGATATGGGGCAGCTGTCGCCCGCCGAACCGCTCGGGCAAGCGGCACGTGCCGGTAGCGGCCGCGCTCCACATTGGTGCGGCTTTCGATGGACGGCGTCGCGGAGGCGAGAATCACCGCCGCGTCTTCGATCCGTCCGCGCACGACCGCCATGTCGCGGGCGTGGTAATGGACGCCGTCCTCCTGCTTGTAGGCGGCCTCGTGCTCCTCGTCGACCACGATCAACCCGAGATTGCTGTAGGGCAGGAACAGGGCCGAGCGGGCGCCGGCCACGACTTTCACCTCACCCGAGGCGATGCCCGCATAGATGCGCTCGCGCCTGCGGCCGGTGACGCCCGAATGCCACGACGCCGGCTTGGCGCCGAAACGGGCCTCGAAACGGTCGAGAAACTGGGCCGTCAGTGCGATCTCGGGCATCAGGATGAGAGCCTGCCGCCCCTGCCGCACCGCCTCCGCGACGGCCTCGAAATAGACCTCCGTCTTGCCCGAGCCGGTGACCCCCTCGAGCAGGCTGACCGGCGGCGGAACCTGGCCGTCATGGTGGCGACGAGCCGGGCTGCAGCGGCCGCCCGCTGGTCGTCGGAAAGACCGGTCTGGCTGAAATCCGGATCGGGCGGCTCCGCGGCGCGTTCGGGGCAGCAGCGCCACCGTCTCGAGCGTCCCCTCGTCGACCAGACCATCGATCACCCCGACGCTGACTCCGGCCTCCTGAGCGAGATCGCCGCTTGAGTCGCACAAGGCCGTCGGCCAGCCGCATCAAGGACGCGCTGGCGCGTCGGCGTCATGCGCTTGGGCGCAGGCCCCGCCAGCCGGATGCCGACGCGCACGGCCTCCGGGCGATCCAGATCGGCGAGCTTGAGGCCCATGCCCAGCGCCGAGCCTTTCGGCGCCAGGGTGTACCAGGCCACCCAATCGAGAAACTTCCGCATCTTCGGGCGAAAGCGCGGGCGCCTCGATGACGTCCGTCACGGCCTTGAAATTGCCGCCGGCGCCCGGCGCGCAGCGCCCAGACCACGCCGACGACCTCGCGGGTGCCGAGCGGCACCTGCACCACGTCGCCCTCTTTCAGCGCGAGGCCGTCTGGGCACGGCGTAGCTATAGGCCGTGTCCAGCGCCAGGGGGATGAGGACATCGGCGATGTGGCTTGTCATTCGGCTCGGGATTAACCTGTCCATGCTATGGTGTCTGGCCTTGCACAAAGCGGGAACATGTCAAGCAGCGATTCGCCAACGGCCCTCGATCTGGCCATGCCCGGCGCGCCCGGATACGCGCCAGGAGGCCATGCAATGGCTCGACTTCGCTCGCCAAGGAACGCCGGCTGTCGCCCAAGACCGTCGAGGCCTATGGCCGCGACCTGCGGCAGTTTCTCACCTTCCTGACCGAACCATCTCGGCGAGCCGCCGGGCGTCGAGGCGATTCTCGCCCTCAAGCCGCTCGACATCCGCGCGTTCCTGTCGGCCCGCCGCATGCAAGCGGTGCAGAGCCGGTCGCTCATGCGCCAGCTCGCGTCCCTGCGCTCTTTCGCGCGCCATCTGGAACGGGAAGGGCACGGCACCGCCTCCGCCTTCGCGGCGATTCGAACCCCCAGGATGGAGAAGAACCTGCCGCGACCGCTCTCCGCCGCGTCCGCGGTCGCGGTGACCGAGACCGATCTGCGCGTCAGGAGGCGACCGCGAGCCCTGGATCGTCGCGCGCGACGCCGCCGTGCTGTCGCTGCTCTACGGCGCGGGCCTGCGCATTTCTGAGGCGCTCGGTCTGCAAACGGCGCGACGCGCCTATCCACGGCACCGATTCGCTGACCGTCGATCGGCAAGGGCGGCAAGATGCGCAGCGTGCCGATCATCCCGCCGATCCAGCGCGCCGTGGAAGAATATCTGCGGCTTTGCCCCTACGCGGTTCCGCCGGAGGGACCGCTTTTCGTCGGCGCCCGCGGCGGCGCGCTGTCGCCGCGCATCATCCAGCTCGCGGTCGAGGAGATGCGCGGCATGCTGGGGCTGCCCGACAGCGCGACGCCCACATGCGCTTGCGCCATTCGTTCGCCACGCACCTGCTGGCGCGCGGCGGCGATCTCCGGGGCATTCAGGAATTGCTGGGCCACGCCTCCCTGTCGACGACGCAGCTCTACACGAAGATCGACGCGACCCGGCTCATGGACGCTTTCGACGCGTCTCATCCGCGAGCTCGGATTAAGACTTAGGCTGACATTCGCCGGCGAGCCCGTCGTTCCTAGTCCACCGCCTGCGCAAGCAGATGCCTGGCGGCAGGGCCGATTTCGCCTTGGGTCCAATGACGGCGGCAGACCGAGACGTAGCGGCCTTCGCCGCCGATCTCCACCACCTCCCCGGACCGCACGGCCTCGCCGTTGCGATCGAACTTGAGGATCATCGTCGCCTTGCGGCCGCAATGGCAGAGCTGCTTGATCTCGAGGAATTGATCGGCCAGCGCCATCAAGGCCGCGATGGCGTCGCTGAACAACGTGCCGTAGACGTTGTTCTTCAGCCCATAGGCCATGACGGGTATCTTCAGCTCATCGACGATCCACACCAACTGGCGGACCTGTTCGGCGGTCATGAACTGCACTTCGTCGATGAGGATGACCGTCAGCGGCTTCCTGGCATGCTCGTCCGCCACGATGCGGTCGATGGAATCGGAGCGCTCGCAGCGGGACCGCGTCGGCTTCGATGCCGATGCGGGATCTCACCTTGCCGGTGCCGAACCGGTCATCCATGCACACTCGTGAACAGCAGCACGTTGCCGCCGTTCTCGACGTAGTTGTGGCGAACCTGCAGGAGATGCGTGGTCTTGCCCGCATTCATCACCGAGTAGAGGAAGTGAAGCTTCGCCATCGATCCGCTCACATGTGGATCGCGCGCTTCTCCACCGCGAGCGCCGCTTCCTTGACGGCCTCGGCCAGCGTCGGATGCGCGTGGCAGGAGCGCGCGATATCCTCCGACGAGCCGCCGAATTCCATCGCCAGAACCGCCTCGTGGATCAGGTTTCCGGCCTCCGCGCCGACGATGTGGACGCCCAGCACCTTGTCGGTGGCGGCATCGGCCAGGATCTTCACGAAGCCGTCGGTCGTGTCGGTTCGCCTTGGCGCGGCCATTGGCCGTGAACGGGAAACTTGCCCGACATTGTAGGCGATGCCGGCGGCTTTCAGCTCTTCCTCGGTCTTGCCGACGGAGGCGACCTCGGGGAACGTGTAGACGACGCTCGGGATGACGTCGTAATTCACGTGGCCGGCCTTGCCGGCGAGAATCTCGGCGACCGCCACGCCTTCGTCCTCGGCCTTGTGCGCCAGCATCGGCCCGGCGATCACGTCGCCGATCGCGTAGATGCCCGTGACGTTGGTGGCGAAATGCGCGATCGGTCTGGATGCGACCCTTGTTGTCCTTCTGGACGCCGATCTCGTCGAGGCCGAGCCCCTGCGTGTAGGGAACGCGCCCGATGGCCACGAGCACCGCGTCGGCCTCGATCGTCTCGGCCGTTCCGCCGGCCGCCGGCTCGAAGGTGAGCGTCGCGCCCTTGCCCTTCTTCTCGACCTTCGTGACCTTCGCGCCGAGCTTGAACGCGATGCCCTGCTTGGTGAGCAAGCGCTGGAATTGCTTGGCGACCTCGCCATCCATGCCCGGCAGGATGCGATCGAGATATTCGACCACCGATCACTTCGGAGCCGAGGCGACGCCAGACGGAGCCGAGCTCGAGGCCGATGACGCCCGCGCCGATGACCACGAGACGCTTCGGCACGCTTGCGAGTTCGAGCGCGCCGGTCGAGGAGATCACAACCTTTTCGTCGATCTCGATGCCCGGCAGACGCGTCACGTCCGAGCCGGTCGCGATGACGATGTTCTTCGTCTCGATGATCTGCTTCGAGCCGTCCTCGGCCGTCACTTCGACCTGCCCGGCCGCGGCGATGCGCCCGGTGCCGATGAAGGCGTCGATCTTGTTCTTCTTCAGCAGGAACTCGACGCCCTTGGTGTTGCCGTCGACACCCTCCTGCTTGAACGCCTGCATCTTGGCGAGATCGAGCTTGGGCTCGCCCACGATCACGCCCATGGCGGGAAAATGGGATTTGGCGTCCTCGAAGGAATGCGATGCGTGCAGCAGCGCCTTCGACGGAATGCAGCCGATATTCAGGCAGGTGCCGCCATGGGTCTTGCGCTTTTCGACGACGGCCGTCTTCAGGCCGAGCTGCGCCGCGCGGATGGCGCACACATAGCCGCCCGGGCCGGTTCCGATAACGATGAGATCGTAGGACATGGGTCGCCCCCTTGGACGTCAGGGCCGGGCGATCCCGGCAGGTAAGTCGATGGAATGCCCGGCATCGCGCCGGGCAAGATGGAATTTCGGTTCAGAGGTCGAGCACGAGACGCGCGGGATCTTCCAGCGCCTCCTTGACCCGCACGAGGAAGGTCACCGCATCCTTGCCGTCGACGATCCGGTGATCGTAGGACAGCGCCAGATACATCATCGGACGGATCACCACCTGGCCGTTGCGCGCCACCGGCCGCTCCTCGATGCGGTGCATGCCGAGAATGCCCGATTGCGGCGCGTTGAGGATCGGCGTCGACATCAGCGAGCCGTAGATGCCGCCGTTGGTGATGGTGAACGTGCCGCCCTGCATCTCCTCGATGGTCAGCTTGCCGTCACGGGCGCGCTTGCCGAAATCCGCGATCTTCTTTTCGATCTGCGGCGATGGACATCTGATCCGCGTCGCGCACGACCGGGACCACGAGGCCCTTCTCGGTGCCGACCGCGATGCCGATATGGTAGTAGTTCTTGAAGACGAGATCCTGTCCGTCGATCTCGGCGTTGACCGCCGGCACGTCCTTCAGCGCCTGGATCACCGCCTTCGAGAAGAAGCCCATGAAGCCGAGCTTCACGCCGTGCTTCTTCTCGAACACGTCCTTGTACTGACTGCGCAGGCCCATCACGGCGCTCATGTCCACGTCGTTGAACGTGGTCAGCATCGCGGCGGTGTTCTGCGCGTCCTTCAGGCGGCGCGCGATGGTCTGGCGCAGCTTGGTCATCTTCACGCGTTCTTCGCGCGACGCGTCATCGGCCGATGACGGCGCACGGGCCTGCACGGGGCTGCCGGCGCAGGCGCCTGGGCGCCGCCGGTGGC
Source organism: uncultured Alphaproteobacteria bacterium (assembly GCA_963837375.1). Taxonomy (GTDB): domain Bacteria; phylum Pseudomonadota; class Alphaproteobacteria; order Rhizobiales; family Beijerinckiaceae; genus Microvirga. Next base: position 7,532 of record CAWINL010000007.1, read on the forward strand.
GATCGCCGCCAGCATGTCGCCCTTGGTCACCCGGCCGTCCTTGCCCGAACCGGCGAGCGTCGCGGCATCGACGCCGCTTTCGGCGGCAATCCGGGCCACGGCCGGGCCGTGATCCTTCGCCGCCGCCGGCCTGGCCGCGGGCGCGGGAGCGGCCGCCTTGGGAGCCTCCGCCTTTGGAGCCTCCGCCTTTGGCGCTTCAGCTTTGGGCGCCAGCCGTGGGCAGCGGGCGCAGCCGCGGCGCCGCCTTCCGTGATCGAGCCGAGCACGGCGCCGGGAGCGACCGTCTCGCCGTCCTTGGCCAGAATGTCGCCGAGGGTGCCGCTCGCCGGTGCATTGACCTCGAGGGTGACCTTGTCGGTTTCGAGCTCCACGAGCGGCTCGTCGGCCTTCACCGCATCGCCGGGCTTCTTGAACCAGCGGCCGATGGTGGCTTCGGAAACGGACTCGCCGAGGGTGGGTACGCGGATTTCGGTGGCCATGATCGTCTTAACTGTTCGGGGCGAAGAGCCCGTGGAGGGGAGCGGAGGATCTCGCGGCCATTAAGCCGCGAAAGCCTCGTCGAGGAAAGTCTGCAATTGCAGCAGATGCTTGGACATCAGGCCCGTCGCAGTGGCGGCGGAGGCCGAGCGACCGACGTAACGCGGACGATCGACCTTGGCGCCTGCCGTCTTGAGCACCCATTCGAGATAGGGCTCGACGAAGGTCCAGGCCCCCATGTTCTTGGGCTCTTCCTGGCACCACACCACATCGGCCTTCTTGAAACGGCGCGATCTCGGCCGCGAGCGATTTCGCCGGGAACGGATAGAGCTGCTCGACGCGCATCAGGTAGACGTCGTCGATGCCGCGCTTCTCGCGCTCCTCGTAGAGATCGTAATAGACCTTGCCGGTGCAGATCACGACGCGGCGGATCTTGTCGTCCTTGACGAGCTTGATCGCCTCGCCGCCCTTCTGCGCGTCGTCCTTCAGAACGCGGTGGAACGACGTGCCCTCGGCGATGTCGTCGAGGGTCGAGACGCAGCGCTTGTGGCGCAGCAGGCTCTTCGGCGTCATCAGGATGAGGGGCTTGCGGAACTCGCGCTTCAGCTGGCGACGCAGGATGTGGAAGTAGTTCGACGGCGTCGTGCAATAGGCGACCTGCATGTTGTCCTCGGCGCACATCTGCAGCCAGCGCTCGAGACGCGCGGAGGAATGCTCCGGGCCCTGTCCCTCGTAGCCGTGCGGCAGGAGGCAGACGAGGCCCGACATGCGCAACCATTTGCGTTCGCCCGACGAAATGAACTGGTCGAACACCACCTGCGCGCCGTTGGCGAAATCGCCGAACTGCGCTTCCCAAAGCGTCAGCGCGTTCGGCTCGGACAGCGTGTAGCCATACTCGAACCCGAGAACCGCTTCCTCCGACAGCATCGAGTTGATGACCTCGTAGCGCGCCTGGCCTTCCTTGATGTGGTTGAGCGGCGTGTAGCGCTCCTCGTTTTCCTGATCGATCAGCACCGAGTGGCGCGACGAGAAGGTGCCGCGCTCCACGTCCTGACCCGACAGGCGGACCCGATGGTTCTCGACCAGCAGCGAGCCGAACGACAAGGCCTCGGCCATGGCCCAATCGATGCCCTGGCCGGTTTCCATCATCTTCTTGCGGTTATCGAGGAAGCGCTGGATCGTGCGGTGGACGTGGAAGCCCTCCGGCACCGTGGTGAGCGCGCTGGCGATCTGCCCGAAGTGTCTTCGACCGGGCAAACCGGTCTGACCACGGCGCGGGTCGTCCGAATCTTCGCGCACGGCCTTGAGGCCGGCCCAGCGACCATCGAGCCAATCGGCCTTGTTGGGCTTGTAGCCTTGGGCGATCTCGAATTCCGCATCGAGCTTGGAACGCCAGGCGTTCTTCATCTCCTCGAACTCGGCCTCGGTGACCGTGCCCTCGGCGATCAGCTTCTTCGAGTAGATTTCGAGGATCGAGGGATGCGACCTGATCTTCCGGTACATCAGGGGCTGCGTGAAGGCAGGCTCGTCGCCCTCGTTGTGGCCGAACCGGCGATAGCAGAACATGTCGACCACGACAGGCTTCTGGAATTTCTGACGGTATTCGGTCGCGACCTTCGCGGCGAAGACCACCGCCTCCGGATCGTCTCCGTTCACGTGGAAGATCGGCGCCTCGACCATCTTGGCGACATCCGACGGATAGGGCGACGAGCGCGAGAATCGCGGATCGGTCGTGAAACCGATCTGGTTGTTGATGATGAAGTGGATCGACCCGCCGGTGCGGTGACCGCGAAGGCCCGAGAGGCCGAGGCATTCCGCCACGACGCCCTGCCCGGCGAAGGCCGCGTCGCCATGGATCAGCAGCGGCATCACGGCCGTGCGGTTATCCGGCGAGCAGCCGTGCTGGTCCTGCTTGGCGCGAACCTTTCCGAGCACCACCGGATCGACGATTTCGAGATGCGACGGGTTCGCGGTGAGCGACAGGTGGACGTTGTTGTCGTCGAACGATGCGGTCGCTCGATGCGCCGAGGTGATACTTCACGTCGCCCGAGCCTTCCACGTCGTCGGGTGCGAACGAGCCGCCCTTGAACTCGTGGAAGAGTGCGCGGTGCGAGCTTGCCCATCACCTGCGTCAGCACGTTCAGGCGGCCGCGATGGGCCATGCCGAGCACGATCTCCTTGCAGCCGAGATTTCCGCCGCGCTTGATGATCTGCTCGAGCGCCGGGATCAGCGACTCGCTGCCATCGAGGCCGAAACGCTTGGTGCCCGTGTAGCGCACGTCGAGAAACTTCTCGAAGCCTTCGGCCTCGACGATCTTGTTGAGGATCGCGCGCTTGCCTTCCCGCGTGAAGGTGATCTCCTTGTCGGGGCCTTCGATGCGCTCCTGCAGCCACGCCTTCTCGGCCGGGATCGGAGATGTGCATGAACTCGACGCCGAGCGTCTGGCAATAGGTGCGCTCGAGGATCGCGACGATTTCGCGGATGGTGCCGAATTCGAGCCCCAGCACGTTGTCGAGGAAGATCTTGCGGTCCCAGTCGGCTTCCGTGAAGCCGTAATGGGACGGGATGCAGTTCCTGGTCGTTCGGGCGCGGATTGATGTCGAGCGGATCGAGCTTCGCATGCAGGTGTCCGCGCACGCGGTAGGCGCGGATCAGCATGATGGCGTGAATGGAATCGCGCGTTGCCTGGAGAACCTCGGCCTGGTCGATCGGACCGCCCTTGGCTTCGGCCTTCGCCTTGATCTTGTCGCCGACGACCTTCTCGACCTGCGCCCAGTTGCCGTCCATGGCGGAGACGAGATCGCCGTTCGCCGCGATCGGCCAGTTGGGCTTCTTCCAGGACGCGCCGCGCGCGCTCTGCTCGACCGCTTGCCTGTCGTCCTTCAATGCCGCGAAGAACGCCTGCCACTCGGCATCGACCGAAGCGGGGTCCTTCTGGAAGCGCGCATAGAGATCCTCGATATAGGGCGCGTTCGCCCCGTATAGGAAAGCGGTGTTGAGGAAGGTTTCGTTGGCGTCCTGGCGTGCCATGGCAATACTCGATCCAAATGAACGAATTGATCGCCCCATGTAGCGCCGGGGCGATCAACGAATGGTTATTGGCCCTTGAGAACCTCGACGAGGGTTTTTCCAAGGCGCGCCGGCGACGGCGACACGCGGATGCCCGCGGCCTCCATGGCGGCGATCTTGTCTTCCGCGCCGCCCTTGCCGCCCGAGATGATGGCGCCCGCATGGCCCATGCGGCGGCCCGGAGGCGCCGTGCGGCCCGCGATGAAGCCGACCATCGGCTTCTTGCGGCCCTTCTTGGCCTCGCGCTCGATGAACTCCGCCGCTTCCTCTTCGGCCGATCCGCCGATCTCGCCGATCATCACGATCGACGTGGTCTTCGGGATCGGACAGGAACATGTCGAGCATCTCGATGAATTCCGTGCCCTTGACCGGATCGCCGCCGATGCCGACCGCCGTCGTCTGGCCGAGGCCCTCGTTGGTGGTCTGGAACACGGCCTCGTAGGTCAGCGTGCCCGAGCGGGACACGATGCCGACCGAGCCCGGCTTGAAGATGTTGGCCGGCATGATGCCGATCTTCAATTCGCCGGCCGTCACGATGCCGGGGCAATTGGGGCCGATGAGTCGCGACTTCGAGCCTTCGAGCGAACGCTTCACGCGCACCATGTCGAGCACCGGAATGCCCTCGGTGATGCAGACGATGAGCGGGATTTCCGCCTGGATCGCCTCGCAGATCGCATCGGCCGCGCCCGGCGGCGGAACGTAGACGACGGAGGCGTCGGCGCCGGTCGCCTCGCGCGCTTCCATCACGGTGTCGAAGACCGGCAGGTTGAGATGCGTCGAGCCGCCTTTGCCGGGCGACGTGCCGCCGACCATCCTGGTGCCGTAGGCAATCGCCTGCTCGGAATGGAAGGTGCCGTTCTTGCCGGTAAAGCCCTGGCAGATGACCTTGGTGTTCTTGTCGATGAGAATGGACATCTGAGCCTCTTACTTTCCGCCGCGGACAGCGGACACGATCTTCTGCGCTGCGTCGTCGAGGTCGTCCGCCGGGATCACGTTGAGGCCGGATTCGCGGATGATCTTCTTGCCCTCTTCGACATTGGTGCCTTCGAGGCGAACGACCAGCGGAACCTGCAGGCCGACCGTCTTCACCGCCGCGATCACGCCGCGCGCGATGACGTCGCACTTCATGATGCCGCCGAAGATGTTGACGAGAATGCCCTTCACCTGCGGGTCGGCCGTGATGATCTTGAACGCCGCCGTCACCTTCTCTTCCGAAGCGCCGCCGCCCACATCGAGGAAGTTCGCCGGCTCTTCGCCGTAGAGCTTGATGATGTCGAGGGTCGCCATCGCGAGGCCGGCGCCGTTGACCATGCAGCCGATGGTGCCGTCGAGGGCGATGTAGGCGAGATCGAATTTCGAGGCTTCGATTTCCTTGGCGTCTTCCTCGGTGAGATCGCGCAGGGCGACGATCTCGGGATGCCGGTAGAGCGCGTTGGAATCGAACGAGATCTTGGCGTCGAGGCAGCTGCAGGTGGCCGTCGGTGGTGACGATCAGCGGGTTGATCTCGAGCATCTCCATGTCCTTGGAGATGAAGCCGTTATAGAGCTTCGTGACGAGGTCTTCGGCTTCCTTCGCGAGCGGGCCCTTCAGGCCCAGCACTTTCGCGACCAGGCGGCCGTGATGGGGCATGATGCCGGTCGCGGGATCGACCGAGAACGTGTGGATTTTCTCAGGGGTGTCGTGCGCGACCGCCTCGATATCCATGCCGCCTTCGGTCGAGACGACGAAGGCGACGCGGCCCGTGGCGCGGTCGACCAGCATCGACAGATAGAGTTCGCTCTCGATATCCGAGCCGTCCTCGATGTAGAGGCGGTTGACCTGCTTGCCGGCCTCGCCGGTCTGGATGGTGACCAGCGTGTTGCCGAGCATTTCGCGCGCGAATTGCTTCACCTCGTCGATGGACTTGGCCAAGCGCACGCCGCCCTTTTCGCCGGCCGCCGCTTCCTTGAATTTGCCCTTGCCGCGGCCGCCCGCGTGGATCTGGGATTTGACGACCCAGAGCGGGCCGCCGAGTTGCTTTGCGGCCGCCTCGGCCTCGTCGGCGGAGAAGATCGCCACGCCCTTCGAGACGGGAAGCCCGAACTCTTTCAGGACGGCCTTGCCCTGGTATTCATGGATGTTCATGTGTTCGCGCTTTCAATATTGGCGAATGGCGAATGGCGAGTAGCGAATGGTGAAGAGAAGGTCGTGCAGCTGCCCACCCATTCCCATCGCGTCCTTAGGCCAAAGCCGGATTGATCTGCTTGCAGGCGTCGACGAGGCCCTGCACGGAAGCCACCGATTTCTCGAACATGGCCTTCTCGTCGCCCGTGAACGACACCTCGACGATCCGCTCGACGCCCGTTCGCGCCGATGACGATCGGCACGCCCACATACATGTCCTTCACGCCATACTGGCCCGACAGATGGGCCGCGCAGGGCAGGACCCGCTTCTTGTCCTTGAGGTAGCTCTCGGCCATCGAGATCGCCGATGCGGCCGGTGCGTAGAAGGCCGAGCCGGTCTTGAGGAGGTTGACGATCTCGCCGCCGCCCTTGCGGGTGCGCTCGACCATGGCGTCGAGCTTCTCCTGCGTCGTCCAGCCCATCTTGATGAGGTCCGGAAGCGGAATGCCCGCAACCGTCGAGTAGCGCACCAGCGGCACCATGTCGTCGCCATGGCCGCCGAGCACGAAGGCGGTGACGTCCTTGACCGAGACGTTGAACTCTTCGGCGAGGAAGTGGCGGAAGCGCGCCGAATTCGAGAACGCCGGCCATGCCGACGATCTTTTCGGGCTTGAGGCCGGAGAACTTCTGCAGCGCCCACACCATCGCGTCGAGCGGGTTGGTGATGCAGATCACGAAGGCGTCGGGCGCATGCTGCTTGATGCCGTTGCCGACGGCTTCCATGACCTTGAGGTTGATGCCGATGAGGTCGTCGCGGCTCATGCCGGGCTTGCGGGGCACGCCCGCCGTCACGATGATCACGTCCGCGCCGGCGATGTCCGCGTAATCGTTGGCGCCCTTGTACTTGGCGTCGAAGCCGTCGACCGGCGCGGATTCGGCGATGTCGAGACCCTTGCCCTGGGGAACGCCTTCCGCGATGTCGAACAGCACGACGTCGCCGAGTTCCTTCAAGCCGACCAGATGGGCGAGCGTGCCGCCGATCTGGCCAGCACCGATGAGCGCGATCTTGTGACGGGCCATGAGATGTCCTTGAGTGTTGGAGAGGCGCCGAGCCTGTTGAAAAACGTGGCGCTGTTTGACTCAGAAATGGGTCACCTTCAAGCCAACAAAAGGGTAAACGGTAGAGTGTTGCCTTCGATGGCCAGCGGCGTTTCGTGGCGACTTGCCGATTACAAATCAATTTGCTCCAATACACTTAGAGGCAGATATCGGCGATCGAAATTTTGTGTTACAAATTTTTGATTTTGTAACTAGACTCTAAACGTAGCCGTTGGCCAAGCGTCCTCAGAATCGCCGCGTACAAGCGCCCCCAGCCGTTGATCGGCAAAGTCGTCCGGCATGTCGGAATCGAGCCTGATCGTCGAGCGGGTTGATGAACCGGAACGTCACATCGGTGATGAAAGTCACCGCGCGGTCGCGATCCCGCGTCTCGAATTTGCCCGTGGCGATCCCTTCATCGAGCACCCGCTCGGTCAATTGGCGCATGCGCGTGCGGTGCCGTGCGCACGATGGGGCGGCGGGTTTCGGTCGCGGTGCAATAGACGTCGAAGAGATGCGGATCGTCGCGCAGCAGGTCCCGGTGGGTCCGCGCCCAGGCCTGGAGGAGCCGTTCGAGCTTGTCGTCCGCCGGATCGGGCGCATCCGCGATGGCGGCGATCAGCGTCTCGACCCGCTTCAGCCATTGCCCCGCCACCGCATCGATGAGGGCGGCCTTGGAGGGAAAATAGCGGTAGACGTTGGCATGGGTCATGCCCGCCGCGTCCGCGATGCTCACCACGGTGACGTGCCGCGGCGCCGAAACGCTTCAGGTGGTCGGCCGCGATGGTCAGAAGGCGGGCATCCGCCGGGATCGGAGGCATCGAGCAGCCGCGTCCGCCGCGTCCCCCCGCGGCCGCTTCATGTCTCGACGAGGCCGGTCGTCTGCCCGGAACCGGCGGAATCCGGCTGCCCATGCGGCAGCGCCAGATAGTCTTCCGACCGCATCTCGATCAGCCGCGAGACGGTCCGGTCGAATTCGAAAGCCTCCCGTCCGGTATCGGCCTGATAGAGGTCGGTCGCTTCCGCCTCGGCCGAGGCGAGGAGTTTGACGCGCGCGTCGTAGAGCGCATCGATGAGGGTGATGAACCGCTTGGCCTCGTTGCGCCGCTCGAAGGTGAGCCGCGGGAATGTCCTCGACGATGACCGTGTGGAACCGCTCGGCGATCGCCAGGTAGTCGGACGCGCCCAGCGGCTTCGAGCAGAGGTCGCCGAAACGAAAGCGCGCCACGCCGCCAGCGGCCTCCGGGATCTCGACCGGGTGGCCTTTCACCGTCAGAGCCATCGGCTCGCCGTGGGCGTGGCCGGAAAGGCTGCGGAACGCTTGGCTCAGCGCCTCGTGCGAACGTTGATCCGCCGGGCGTGTGGAAGACCATGCCGCCCGCCAGTTTCTCGAGGCGGAAATCCGCCCGCGCGTCGAGGCGCACGACGGCCATGCGCTCTTGCAGCAAGCGCGATGAAAGGCAGGAAGAGCGTCCGGTTCAGACCGCCTTCATAGAGCCGCTCGGGCTCCACATTGGAGGTCGCCACCACGACGACGCCTTGGGCGAACAAGCGCCGTGAACAGGCGCCCGAGGATCATCGCATCGGCGATGTCCGTCACGGTGAATTCGTCGAAGCACGAGGACCCAGGCTTCCTCGGCAAGGGACGCCGCCACGGGCCCGATCGGATCGTCGCCCTTGACCGTCCCGGCCTTGAGCTGCGTGCGCCATGCATGAATGCGCTCGTGCACATCCGCCATGAAGGCGTGGAAATGAACGCGGCGCTTGCGCTGGACCGGGAGCGCCTCGAAGAACAGGTCCATCAGCATGGTCTTGCCGCGCCCGACCGAGCCCCAGACGTAGAGCCCGCGCGGCGGCGTCGGCGTTGCGTTTGCCGAACAGCCAGCCGAGCGCGCTCGTCTTGCGCGCGAGACGATAGCCGCTCAGTCCCTCGGCGAGGGTTTCGAGATGCCGCAGCAGCGCGACCTGAGCCGGGTCGCGCTCGATGGCGCCCTCGCGGACGAGAGCGTCATAGCGGGCGGTGATGGATTTCGGCGAGGTGAGTTTGCGGTCGGTCACGGAGGACCGATTACCGCGTCCGGCGCCTCGAAGCGCAAATGCGCTTATCGCGCGAGCGTGAGGGGCGCGCCGGATTTCGCCAGCACGCCGTTCAAGCGCGCCGGACGAACCGCGCAGGCGCGCCGCGACCGAACCGCCCTGCTGGTAGAGGTAGACCTCGCCGTCGCGGAAATCCCACGCATTGACCTTCGACAGGTCCTGGTTGGCGCAGCCGGACGCCGAGGCGCGATAGAGATCGAGCGCCGGCGAGCTCGAGAGCTGAATCCGGCAGGACCCGCCGGACGCGTCCCTGGCCGTCCAGTTGCCCACCATCGCGGTGCGGGTCGTGGCGGAGCGGGCGCGGGCGCCGGAGTCACCGGCGCGGCGGCCGGGAGGAAGGCTCGCCATGTCGGTCGGCGCAGGACGCGGGCGGCAAGGTTCCGCCGATGGGCGGAAGCGGTTGTCCCTCGATGGGCGCGAGCGGTTCGGAGGTCACGGGAGCCGACGGCACCGCCTCGATCGGCTGTTCCATGGTCATGGTCGGGGCTGCCGCGGCGCTGCGCACCGGCTGGCCGCCATAGCCTCCCACGCGGGCCGGACGAACAGGCCCCAGGGCCAGAATGGCGCACAGGGCAGCGACGGAGGCGAGAATCTGACGGCTCATCGTTACCTCGATTTCAGTCCGGCTTCGTGAAATGGCAGCAATCAGGGCCGTGTCAAGCCAAGCCTGCCGCGGAGAAGCCTCGAGCGGGAGCAGTTTGTTCCGTCGTAGGCGCCAGTCCCACGGCCATGTCACAACGCCGCCGATCCAGATCGCCACAATATTACGGAAACTGTAGGCCGTAGCCCGCGGCCGTCAGACGGTCCGCGCCACCATCATCTTCTTGATCTCGGCGATGGCCTTGGCGGGGTTGAGGCCCTTCGGGCAGGTATTGGCGCAGTTCATGATGGTGTGGCAGCGATAGAGCCGGAACGGATCGTGCAGGTTGTCGAGGCGCCCGCCGGTGCCCTCGTCGCGGCTGTCGATGAGCCAGCGATAGGCCTGCAGCAAGCGCCGCCGGGCCGAGGAAGCGCTCGCCGTTCCACCAATAGCTCGGGCAGGACGTCGTGCAGCAGGCGCACAGAATGCACTCGTAGAGGCCGTCGAGCTTCGAGCGCTCCTCCGGCGTCTGGCGCCATTCCTTCTCGGGCTCCGGCGTGTCCGTCTGCAGCCATGGCTCGATGGAGGCGTGCTGGGCGAAGAAGGTCGTCAGATCGGGCACCAGATCCTTCAGGACCGGCATGTGCGGCAGCGGATAGATCTTCACGCTGTCGGCTTTGCAATCGTCGATGCCGAGCGTGCAGGCGAGCGTGTTCTCGCCCATGATGTTCATGGCGCAGGAGCCGCAGATGCCCTCGCGGCAGGAGCGGCGGAAGGTCAGCGTCGGATCGACGTTGTTCTTGATCCAGATCAGCGCGTCGAGAACCATCGGCCCGCAATCGTCCCGGTCGACATAATAGGTGTCGATCTTCGGGTTCGCGCCGTCGTCCGGGTTCCAGCGATAGATGCGGAATTCCTGCACGTTGTTCGAATTGGCCGGCTTCGGCCAGGACTTGCCTTCGGTGTAGCGGGAGTTCTTGGGAAGTTGGAACTGAGCCATCTCTGATCCTCTTGTCGTCGTGCCGGGCTGACGGTCAGTCCTCAGTACACCCGAGCCTTCGGCTCGATGTACTGGATCTCGTTCGACATCGTGTAGGTGTGCACCGGCCGGTAATCGATCGCCGTCTTGTGCGAGTGATCGTCGAGCCAGGCCAGCGTGTGCTTCATCCAGGTCTCGTCGTCGCGGTTCGGGAAATCCTCGCGGGCATGGGCGCCGCGCGATTCCTGCGCGGTTGAGCGCGCCTTCCATCGTCACGACGGCCTGGCCGATCAGGTTGTCGAATTCCAGCGTCTCGAGCAGGTCGGTGTTCCAGATCAGCGACCGGTCCGTGACCTTGATGTCGCTCGGCTCCGCTCCAGACCTTGTGGATGAGATCCTTGCCCTCCGCGAGCACCTCGCCGGTGCGGAACACCGCGCAATTGTTCTGCATGGTCTTCTGCATCTCGAGGCGCAGCTCCGCCGTCGGCGTGCCGCCATTGGCGTGGCGGAAGCGATCGAGGCGCGACAGGGAGAGCTCGTCGGCGTTCTTGGGCAGATCCGCATGCTTGTCGTTCGGCGTCAGGATCTCGGCGCAGCGCAAGCCCGCCGCGCGGCCGAACACCACGAGATCGATGAGCGAGTTCGAGCCGAGGCGGTTCGCGCCGTGCACCGACACGCAGGCCGCTTCGCCGAGCGCCATCAGGCCCGGCACCACCGTATCGGGGTTGCCGTTCTTCAGCGTCAGCACCTCGCCGTGATAATTCGTCGGGATGCCGCCCATGTTGTAATGGACCGTCGGCAGGACCGGGATCGGCTCCTTGGTGACGTCGACGCCCGCGAAGATCTTGGCGCTTTCCGAAATGCCCGGCAGGCGCTCGTGCAGGATCTTCGGGTCGAGATGGTCGAGATGCAGGTAGATGTGATCCTTGTTGCGGCCGACGCCGCGGCCCGCGCGGATCTCCATCGTCATGGCGCGCGACACCACGTCGCGCGACGCGAGGTCCTTGGCGGAGGGCGCATAGCGCTCCATGAAGCGCTCGCCTTCCGAATTCGTCACATAGCCGCCCTCGCCGCGCGCGCCTTCGGTGATGAGGCAGCCGGCGCCGTAGATGCCGGTGGGATGGAACTGCACGAACTCCATGTCCTGCAGCGGCAGGCCGGCGCGCAGCACCATGGCGTTGCCGTCGCCCGTGCAGGTATGGGCCGAGGTGGCGGAGAAATAGGCGCGTCCGTAACCGCCCGTCGCCAGGATCGTCATGTTGGCGCGGAAGCGGTGGATCTCGCCGGTGGTCTGATCGAGCGCCACGACGCCGATGCAGCGGCCCTCGTCGTTCATCATCAGGTCGAGCGCGAAATACTCGATGAAGAAGTTGGTGTGGTTGCGCACCGCCTGCCCATAGAGCGTATGCAGGATCGCATGGCCGGTCCGGTCGGCGGCCGCGCAGGTGCGCTGCGCGGTGCCCTTGCCGTAATCGGTCGTCATGCCGCCGAACGGGCGCTGGTAGATCTTGCCCTCGTCGGTGCGCGAGAACGGCACGCCCCAATGTTCGAGCTCGTAGACGGCCTCCGGCGCGTTGCGGCACAGATATTCGATGGAATCCTGGTCGCCCAGCCAATCCGACCCCTTGACGGTGTCGTACATGTGCCAGCGCCAGTCGTCCGGCCCCATATTGCCGAGCGAGGCCGAAATGCCGCCCTGCGCCGCAACCGTGTGGGAGCGCGTCGGGAAGACCTTCGAGATGCAGGCCGTGCGAAGTCCCGCCTGCGAGCAGCCGACCGTGGCGCGAAGCCCCGCGCCGCCGGCGCCCACCACGACCACGTCAAAGGTGTGGTCGACGATCGTGTAGGCCTTGCCGTTCACGGCAGCGCCGCTTGGTTCCTTGGGCCATTGAGAGAAGCTCCTTAAACCAGGATCCGGCCGAGGCTGACCTTGAGGATCGCGAACAGGCAGGCGACCGCGACGATCGACCGCATAGAAATTGTTCGCGATGATGGCGGCGATCCGCAGGCCCTTGTCGTGGACGTAATCCTCGATGATGACCTGCATGCCGAGCCGCATGTGCAGGCACACCGAAATCGACCGCCAGGACCAGGATGATGGCGACCAGCGGATGCGAAATCAGATCGATCGCCTCCGCGTAGGAGCGGCCGGCGAGGGCCGCCACGATGATGACGAACGCGATGATGAGCGGGATGTTGGCGACCGCCGTGACCCGCTGCAGCCACCAATGCTCGACGCCGTGCCCGGAGGCGCCGAGCCCCTGCACGCGGGAAAGGGCGGTGCGCATGGAAACGGCTGTCGCCAGTTGTCGGCCATGAACTCGGTCTCCTCTAGAACAGCAGGAAGGCGACGACCCAGATCGCGACAGTCAGCGCGATCGAGCCGATGAGGGTGAAGCGGGCCATGGCCATGCGCTCGCCCGGCTCCATGCCGCGTCCCGAAGTCCCACACCAGATGGCGCACGCCGCCCAGCATGTGGTGCATCAGGACCCAGGTATAGCCGAACAGGACCAGCAATCCGATCGGGCGAGCCGAAGAACCACTGGACCGCCTCGAAGGCCCGAGGGCCGGCCGCCAGCGCCACCAGCCAGATCGCGAACAGCGCGATGCCGAAATAGAGCCCGGTGCCGGTGACCCGATGGAAGACGGACATCGCCATCGTCCAGGTCCAGCGGTAGACTTGAAGATGGGGTGACAGCGGCCGTGGGGTCACCTTTGCCTCAGCCATGGATTCGCTCCTGATCGCGCAGTTTGGAAGATTTCGTATCTGAACCACCGCGGCGCCGCAATCGAGCGTTTGGCGACAGCGGATGACAGAGAGTAAACTTCGTCAGCCGCGAAGTCTGGCCTTTCATCTCCGCTCTCGAGGCAATTTGTAATTATTCTTATCTGCCTTCGCGGCATCACGAAGGAAGCCATGCAGTTCGACCTGACCGATCTTCGCCTGTTTCGCCACGTGGTGGAGGCGGGAAGCATTACCCACGGCGCCGAGCGGGCCCATCTGGCGCTTGGCGGCCGCGAGCACCCGCATCCGCAACATGGAAAAGTCCCTCGGCACGCCCCTGCTCCTGCGCAGCCGGCAGGGCGTGGTCACGACCCCGGCGGGCCGCACGCTGCTCCAGCACGCCCGCACGCTTCTGTCCCAGGCCGAGCGCCTGCGGGAGGACCTCGGCACCTATACGGGCGGGCTTGCCGGGCAGATCCGGATTCTCTCCAACACCAATGCGCTGACCGAATTTCTGCCCGAGGCCCTGAGCGCCTTTCTGGCCGAGCACCCGCAGGTCAGCATCGACCTCGAGGAGCGGCTCAGCGACGAGATCGTCGGCCTGATCGCCGAGGGCGTCGGCGATATCGGGATCGTCGCCGGCACCGTCGATACCGGGCGGCTGCAGACCTTTCCGTTCCGCAGCGACCGCTTCGTTCTGGTCGTGCCGGAGGGGCATCCGCTTGCCGGCACGTCCGCCGGATCTCGTTCGCCGAAGTGCTCGACCACGATTTCGTCGGCCTCGATCGCGCCAGCGCGCTTCAGCGCTTTCTCGCCGACAAGGCCGGGCGCATCGGCAAGCCGCTTGCGTCTGCGAGTCCAGCTGCGCAGCTTCGATGCGGTCTGCCGGATGGTGGAAGCCGGCGTCGGCCTCGGCATCGTTCCCGAGACCACCGCCCTGCGCGCCGGCCGCACCATGGCCATCACGGCCGTGGCGCTGGAGGATTTCTGGGCTGCGCGCGATCTGACGCTGTGCGTGCGCGCCCTCGCCGAGCTTCCACCCTCGGCCCTGCGGCTCGTGGAACACCTGCGCAAGGGCGCCTGAGGCTCAGCCTGTCGACGTCCACGCGGCGGCATCGGCAGGCCGCGCCGCAGGCAGGCGGCCTCCAGCGTGTTGCGCAGGAGGCACGCGATGGTCATCGGCCCGACGCCGCCCGGGACCGGCGTGATCGCGGAGGCGACCTCGGCGGCCTCCGCGTAAGCCACGTCGCCGACGAGCCGGGTCTTGCCCTCGCCCGCGTCCGGGTTCGGCGACCCGGTTGATGCCCACGTCGATCACGATGGCGCCCGGCTTGATCCAGTCGCCCCGCACCATTTCGGGCCGCCCGACCGCCGCCACCAGGATATCCGCCCGGCGGCAGACTTCGGCGAGATCGCGGGTCTTCGAATGGGCGATGGTGACGGTGCAGTTCTGGCTCACGAGCAGCTGCGCCATGGGCTTGCCGACGATGTTCGAGCGCCCGATCACCACCGCGTCGAGACCCGCCGAGATGCCGGCTGGACGGACCGGATGAGCAGAAGGCAGCCCGAGGGGCGTGCAGGAGACGAAGCCCGGCACGCCGGTCATGAGCCGGCCCGCATTGATGGGATGAAAGCCGTCGACGTCCTTTGCGGGGTCGATGGCCTCGATGACCTTCTGGGCATCGACCTGTCGGCGGAAGGGGCAGCTGGACCAGGATGCCGTCGACGGCCGGGATCGGCGTTGAGGCGCGCCACAAGATCCAGCACCTCGGCCTCGCTGGCGGCGTCGGGAAGCCGGTGCTCGAAGGAGCGCATCCCGACCTCGACGGTCTGGCGGGCCTTGTTCCTGACGTAGACCTGGCTTGCCGGATCCTCGCCCACCAGGACCACGGCGAGGCCCGGCGTGACGCCCTCGTCCTCGAGCGCCGCGACCGCATCGGCGATGCGCGCCGCGCAAGGCCCGCCGCATAGGCTTTTCCGTCGATGATCGTGGCGCTCATGATGTCTGGTCCTGTCAGGGCGGCGAGCCGCGCGGTCAAATCCTGCGCATCGCCTTCGAGCAAAAATGTCTTCAGCCGCGCCGTCGCCCCGGCCTCGAGCCTAACGGCGGAGGGCGGAGCCGCAGGGCCTGGGCAAGAAGCCGCCTGACGGCCTCGTTGGCGGCGCCGTCTTCCGGCACGGCGCGAACCCGCACTTTCAGGACGCGCTCGCCATTCGACAGAGCGTCTCGACGCCGTCGATCGGCGTCACGCCCTCCCGGGGCGTCACGCGCACCCGCACCTCAAGCCCCTCGGCGCAGGGTCGCCAGGGCAAAGCAAGCGCCCCTAGAAGGCGATCGGCAGCAGATAATCCTGGATCAGCTTCTGGATGAAGATGATCACCAGGATCAGGATCACGGGCGAGATGTCGACGCCGCCGAGATTGGGCAGGATGTTGCGGATGGGTCGCAGGGCCGGTTCGGTGACCGCGTCGAGGAAATTCCAGATCGAGCGGACGACGTCGCTCCGGGTATTCACGACGTTGAAAGCCACCAGCCAGCTCAAGATCGCCGACGCGACGATGAGATAGACGTAGAGCTGCAAGGCCATCAGGATGATTTCGAGCAAGGCGCGCATGGGGATCTCGCGGGGGTCGGACGTTGCTCATGTAACCCCCCTCGCCCCCCGGAACAACCCAATGGACGGATTGACGGCGTTTGTGCCGGCGATCAGCGGCGGCCTTTGTGCGCCGATTGACAGGGCCAAGGCCCGAGGCCTAAAAGTTTCGCCGCTTGGTCACGACACCGACCGGGGCTGTAGCTCAGATGGGAGAGCGCTGCAATCGCACTGCAGAGGTCAGGGGTTCGATTCCCCTCAGCTCCACCAGGCGTTTTTCGGCGGGCCTTGCCAGGAGCTGCCGCCGGGACCTTGAACCCCTCACCATGAGATCCTGTCGATGATCGCCGATTGCCGGGCTTCATGCTTTGTCGCCGCCATGCCAGGTTCGCGCCATGACGATCCTGTCCGTCCGCCACGTCACGACCTATCGCTACAAGCGTCCGGTCTCGTTCGGCGAACATCGGATCATGTTCCGGCCGCGGGACAGCTATGACCAGCGGCTGATCCGGGCGGGGATCGAGATCACGCCGCGATCAGGGGTCCCTGCGGTGGATTCACGACGTGTTCGGCAATTGCGTCGCGCTTGCACGCTTCACGAGCCGCCGCTTCCGAACTGCGGTTCGAAACCAACATCACCCTCGACCACGTGCCGGCCAACACGCCCGACTTCCAGATGGAGGATTATGCGCGCACCTATCCGTTCTCCTACAGCTCGGAGGAAATGCCGGACTTGATGCGCCTGGTCGAGCCGCAATTCCTCGATCCGGACCGCCGCCTCCACCATTGGGTGCAGCGATTCGTCGAAGCGGGGCACGATCAACAGCACGAGCGAACTTCTGATGACCGTGACCTACGGCATCAAGGAAAGCTTTGGCGTATGAGACGGCGCAGCGAGAAGGGCACGCAGGATCCGATCACGACACTGACCGGGGCAGCGGGCACCTGCCGCGACTTCGCGGTCCTGATGATGGAGGCGGCCCGCTCGCCTCGGATTCGCCGCCCGCTTCGTCTCCGGCTACATCTACAGCCCCGCCGGATCCGACGAGCCTTATCTGGGGGGTGGCTCGACCCACGCGTGGTGTCAGGTCTATCTGCCGGGAGCCGGGTGGGTGGAGTTCGACCCGACCAACGGCATCATCGGCAACCGCGATCTCATCCGGATCGCGGTCGCGCGCGATCCCCGGCAGGCGATTCCGCTCTCGGGCACCTGGGTCGGGGCACCCGAGGACAGCCTCGGAATGACCGTGGAGGTCAGTGTGCACGAAGAAAAAGCATTCCGGCCGGCAGGCGCGCTCGTAAAAGCGGCATGTCCAAGAAGTGGCGTAACAAATCGGGCTGTGGCTGCGTTAAGCTTCCTGTTCCGAGGATGAGGAAGGCGCGATGAGAATCAGAGCCGGTTTCACCATCACTCTGAGATGCCCGGCGCCGACGCCCTTCATCTTTCTGCTCAATGTCCATCCGTCGCGGGAGCCAGATCTCGTCACGCCCGACCGGATCGCCAGGTCACGCCCGAACTGCCCGTCGAAGACGTATCGCGACGGCTTCGGAAACCGATGCCTGCGGCTTCTGGCACCGCAGGGCGACTCACGCTCCACAGCGATTTTCTCGTCGACGACAGCGGTCTGCGCGGACGAGGTCGCGCTTGACGGCGCACCAGCATGAGGTGAACGATCTGCCGGCCGACGTGCTCGTCTATCTCCTTGGCAGCCGCTATTGCGATACCCAGCGCCTCGATGACATCGCGTGGCAGATTTCGCGGAGCACGCGGCCCGGTTGGCCGAGGGTTCAGGCGATCTGCGACTTCGTCCATGATCGGATCGCGTTCGACTACCAGAAGGCAAGTCCGACCCGGACGGCCTACGACGGGTACGTCGAACGCGAGGGCGTGTGCCGGGACTTCGCCCATCTGGCGATCGCCTTGTGCCGCTGCATGAACATCCCGGCTCGCTATTGCACCGGCTACCTCGGCGATATCGGCATTCCGCCCGTCGACTATCCCGATGGATTTCAGCGCCTGGTTCGAGGTCTATCTCGGGGGTCGCTGGTACACGTTCGACGCCCGGCACAACACGCCGCGGATCGGCCGGATCCTGATGGCGACGGGGCCGCGACGCCACCGATGTGGCGCTATCGACGGGGTTCGGCGCGTCCGAATTGGTGACCAATTCGACGTGGTGACCGACGAAGTGCTCTCGTGGGCACCCTCCGGCAAGAAAAAAGGCCGCCCTTGCGAGCGGCCCGAAGTTTAGGGAGGAAACGCCCAAGAAGGGCAGCGGCACGGCAACGCCAATCGCCGTGCTGCATTCCAATATGTAGGTTTCACCTGCATTTTTACAAGATCAAAAGGACAGCACCGCTGCCCTTTTTTGCGCCGTTGCCGAGCCGACGGGCCGCGTCGCGAGGGTGCGCGGACCTGTCTTGCCAGGCCCAACGGCGATCCGAAAAGTCCCGCATGGGCGGGTTTCAGTACATGCGCTGCTTGTCGAGCAGGTTGATCATTCCGCTCGATATCCCCGTCCAGAAACTGCGCGAATATTGTTGCAGAAGATATCGGTGATTTTGCGGTTCTCGTCGGGGCGGTGCTGGCGGAATGGGGGCTGATCAGGACATTGGGAGGGTCCAGAGCGGCGATTCCTGCGGCAGGGGCTCGACGGTCGTGACGTCAAGGCCGGCGAATCCGATATGGCCGTCTATCAGCGCGGCAATCATGGCGTCCTCATCCACGACGCGACCCCGCGCAATATTGACCAGAACGACGCCGCGCTTCATGGCCGCGATGACCTCCCGATCGATCATGCGGTCGGTTCGGGGGGTATGCGGGGTCGACAGCACGACATAATCGGCCTCGGCCACGGCCTCTCGCAATCTGGGACTGTCCCAAACCTCATCGGCGAACAATTCCCGCACGACGCTCCGGCGCCGGACGGTTCACGACCGCGATGACGTTCATGTCGAAGGCCTGCGCAATGGCGCCGATGCGGGCGCCGATCTGCCCGGCGCCGACGACCGTGATCGTCTTGCCCGCAAGGCTCCCCACCGCAATAGCGATCCCAGCGTTTCGCTGCCTGATCGCGCTGAAGAGCGCCGCAGATCCTTGGTGTCGCCGAGAAGCACGAGAAAGACAAATTCCGCGAGCGCGTCTGGCGTGGACGCCGCGGGCGGTCGTGACGATGAGGTCGCTGTCTGGCAAGCCCGAGGGCATGGACGCGTTGCCCGACGCCCGAACTCGTCGTCTGGACCCAGCGAACATTCGGCGCGAGGGCGAGACCGCGCTCGTCTTCGCGCCCGACGGAAAATCCCACAGGATCGTCGCGCGGGCGAGGGCATCGCGCCAGCGAGCCTCCTGCGCGCCCGTGCGCCGGAACGCCTCCGTCTCCTTCGTGATCGCCCCGGATAGCGAGAGGGCGGGAGAAGGTCCGGCTCAAAGATCACCTCGAGCCGGTCCGGCGCTACGGCGCGAATGCGCCCGACATGCTCGACCTCGAGAGGGCTGGTGATAAGAACGATTTCTGGTGGGATTGCTCATTGTCACCACGCGCTGGAGGATGCGGACCCGACGCGCCGCGATATCATGGCCAGAGAGTCGGCGCCACAAGACAAAGCCGCCATCGGCGGGCGGCGATAGCGGCTCTGTTCACGTCGGGAAATCGTGCACGGCGCTTTTCAGAGCCGGCAGACCGTCTCATCCGTTAGCGAACGATCTGGACGATCCGGCGAGTGCCCGGATCAACCAGCACCGGCGTGTCGTTCACGACCGTGTAGCGGTAGCCCTGAACCTTGTATTCCGCCGGGACTTCGTAATAGGTCACGCCCTGTGCCGGCAGAACGGCGCCGACGCGCACTTCGTCGCATAGGCGTAGGACGGGGCCTTCTGGGTCACCACGTACTGGCGGAACTGGGGCTGCTGCTGATCGGCGATGCCGCCGACGATGGCTCCCGCGACGCCGCCCACGGCCGCGCCGATCGGGCCGCCCACGACGGCTCCGCCGACAGCGCCCGTGGCGGCGCCGGCCGCGACGCCGCCGCCCTGAGCCAGGCGCCGGTGGACGCGACACAAGCAAGCGCGGCGACCATCAGAAATTTCTTCGACATGTTCGATCTCCTAGAGGAACGTATGTATTCCGTGGAGCAAAACACATTTCGACAAGCAAAAGGTTCAGCTTAATTTTCGATCAATTCTGAAATTTCCAAAGATAGAATTATTAACGAAACGTGAACGCACTATTAATGTGCTGATCAGCGGCCATGAGCATTATATGGATCATGGTCGCATACCACTGTCTATTGCGGAATGCGTCTGAACTGCAACGCTTCTGACAGGATAGATCTGTGGCTCAGCTTGGAGACGACCGGTTGACACCGAGGTTGCGTAGAGACACGAAGCGGAACGCGAATGCTGAGGCCTGTTGGGATGTTTCCAAGCTGTTCACATAACTCTAAATGACTGTCAGGGTTCCGGCTGCAGAACGGGGGGTCGACACTGCCGCCCGACACTGCGACAAGCCATGCCCCTGCAAAGAGCTCGGATGAGTAGCATGACAAGCGATACGGAAATTCCTGCCTCCCGCCTTGGCTCGTTGAGCCGCTATGTGCAGGATCATCTCGGAGACGAACTTCGCGCCATCTACGGGAACCCCGTCGACCAGCGGGTGCCCCGGCACATGGCGCAATTGATCGCCAGGACCAGCCAGATCATCCGGGCCCACCAGGAGCCGGTCAGCCAGGTCTTCGTCGATGGCATCATGAGCAGCATTCCGTCGCTTCGCGCCTTCGCGATCTCCCTGACCCGCAACGCGGATCGGGCCGAGGACCTCGTGCAGGACACCGTCCTGCGGGCTCTCAGCCGGCGGGAGGGTTTCGAGGAGGGCACCAACATGCAGGCTTGGCTCTTCACGATTCTCCGCAACAGCTTCTTCACGTCTCATCGCACGAAGGGCCGCGAGGTGGAGGATGCGGACGGCTATCATGCCGCCACGCTGGTCACGATTCCGGACCAGGATGACAGGCTGGCGATCAAGGATCTCCAGTCGGCACTGGCCCAACTCTCGTCGGACCAACGCGCCGCCATCATGCTGGTGGGTGCCGACGGACTGACCTATGAGGAAGCCGCGGAGGCGCTCAATTGCGCGGTGGGAACCGTCAAGAGCCGGGTGAACCGGGCGCGAACCCGCCTGGCGGTGCTTATGGGACTGGTCGAGGACGGGTGCCGGGGAGCCTTCGCATCGCGGGACTCTAGGTACGGACCCGCTGCGCATGTCGGAGAACGGTCACGACCCGGCTCTCAGACAGGCAGAACATCATTGCACAAAACAACGGCCCGGACAGTCCGGGCCGTTCGATTGAAAGCGTCGTGGCCTTAGGCTTTGGCCTTGGCTTTCTTCGCCGCGCGGGCCTTGGGCTTCGGCCGCGCCGGCGCTGATGCTCTCCGACCCGACAGCCTTGGGGGCAGCGCCTTTCTTGCGGATCTGGCCGAGGCCAAGGCTCTTGGCGAGATCGGAGCGGCGCTTCGCGTAATTGGCGGCGACCATCGGGTAATCCGAGTGAAGGCCCCACTTCTCGCGATACTGCGCAGGCGTCATGCCGAGAATTCCCAGATGGCGCTTCAAGGTCTTGTAGGGTTTGCCGTCTTCAAGGCTGAAGATGAAGTCCGGGGTTACCGATCGGCGGACCGCGACGGCCGGCTCTTGCTTGGGCGGCGCGGGCTGGGCGGGCGCGGTCAGATTGTGAAGGGCACCGTAGACGGACACGATGACCTCGGCGAGATCGCCGCGAGCCACGGAGTTGTTTGCCACATAGGCCGAGACGATGTCGGCGGTCAGTTCTGTGAGATCGGGCAGCTGCGGATCGAGTACGTTCATCGTATTTCCAAGTTGATCTTCGGGCCAAGGAATTCTACATCTTCCAATCATCGCATTCGGTCAAGTTGTTCTTTGGCTGTTTTCCATTTCGCTGGCCGTCAAAACCTCTCCGATGATGCGCCGTCCGGCGCGCGTGGGACGATGTTCTGGATCGCCGGGCGGCTGGAGGTCACAAACGCGAAAATACGGCGCGGGAGCGAAGCATCGGGATGACTTTCTGTTCTGTCGGAAGTCCAGATCAGCGTTTCGGATATTGAAATAGCGAGGGGCGAAGCCGGAATATCTTTGTCCGCGGCGCTTCTCAACATTTCTCACCGGGCTCTGTGTTGTCCGGCCGCAAGCTTGCCGCAAAGTGACGTTGGTCCATGTCCGACTGATGCGGGGAGCCGTTTTCATCCCAAGAACCCTTCGGTTCCCGGGCAATCCCGCCACTAACCTTGAGGCCGGAATCGTCGAGGATTGGGCGGATTGGAGCGTTCCGGGCGGGCTTCCGGCGCTTCGTCAGACCGGGGACGGGCTCGCCGCGATGGAGGTTCCTTCGCGTGTTTTCATCCGGAAATGCGTTTCCGGCCAAGCGGCGGGAGCAAGGAGATGCGTCAATCCGGAGGTTCTACTCTTGACGTTTATGCCCAACACGCTGCACGGTATGGCGCGTCACGCATAGATAAGGGCTTAGAGACATCAAATGGCTACTGGTACGGTGAAGTGGTATAACGACCAAAAGGGTTATGGATTTATCCAGCCCGATACAGGCGGCAAGGACGTTTTCGTCCACGTCAGCGCCCTGGAACGCGCTGGAATGCGCGGTTTGGTCGAGGGTCAGAAGATCTCTTACGAGGTCGAGCAGGATCGTCGGTCCGGCAAGGAATCCGCCACCAATTTGCAATCAGCCTGATTGAAACTGCAGGCGCCGGCCATCCCGGCGCCTCGCTCGCAAGCCGCCCTCCGGGGCGGCTTGCGATTGCCTGAACGTCCGGCGGGATCAGTTGAGCGCAAGTTCGCGCACGCTGCGCCGGCCCTGATACCTCATGCCCTCGAGGCAGCATCCCGCTCGCGCCCTCCCGCAGCCTAATGGCGGGTGCTGAATGAGCCATGC
Organism: uncultured Alphaproteobacteria bacterium; assembly: GCA_963837375.1. GTDB lineage: Bacteria > Pseudomonadota > Alphaproteobacteria > Rhizobiales > Beijerinckiaceae > Microvirga. The sequence continues at coordinate 30,214 of CAWINL010000007.1, forward strand.
TGGGCCCGTGGATTGAGGCGCGCGAATTCCTGGCCCGTCATGTGGACCAAGGTCGCATGATCGCCCCCCTCAAGATAAAAATCCGATCCGTCGTTCAGACTGTTATCGATGATCACGTCCAGTCCGTAGCAGGCCCCCACCGGGGGGACCGCGCCTCGCGCGCAATCCACGAAGATATCCTCGACCTCTTCCTCGCTCGCGAGCCGGACCTCCTGCCCGAGTTCGACGCGCAGATCCGACAGCCGAAGCTGATGAGATGCCGGCAGGACGGCCATCATGTAGCGATCCCCGTCGCTGAGGATGATGCCTTTGGCCAAGCGGTCCTCCGGGATATGTCCCGCATGGGCGGTGCCGATTGACGACATGGTGGGCGTGTGCGCGACCACATCGTATTTCAAACCCTGATCGTTCAGAAAACGTTGGAGCCTCGGTGCGATGGCCATAGCGGACCTCCTGTCACGCTGTTACCGCGCGCAAATTGGTCGGCATTCGCCAAGCGGCGGTCAGACGCGCGGCTGCTGGGATTGATGCTACACCCGCCCTTGGCGCCCCGCAATCGAACCCGTCCCGGCATCGCATCGCAATGGCAACGCGCTATCTGGCGGTGGCCGCTCCCGTGAGGCCGAGTTTCAGCGCCTGCTGACTTGGGGTCGCGGTGCGCAACCGTTCGCGGAAGCGCAGGTTCGCCTCGTTCATGATGCGTTTGTGCCGAACGCCCGAATCGCCGTCATCCACCACCCGAACGACCGCCGTCGCGGCGTTGAAGAGATCGTCCGCCGCCGCCTCGATGCCGGGGTCGCGCTCCACGAGCCAGAGAATGCTGAGAATTTGCGAACGCAGGTCGCCGAGACCCGCCTCGCTGTCCGGGCTTCGCTCGAGCCGCGAGAGAATACCCTCGATCGTCACATTGGCTTCCTGTACGGCTTCTGTCAGAAGCGGCATCGCTAACTCTCCTGAGCTGACAACAATCCTTGGCCGTTTGCCCCCGCGTCGGTCCTATGCTGCGTTCGAAGCATTCTCTCGATCGAACGCAGGAATGTCACGGAATCGGAGGGAAGATCGAGCGAACCTGCCTCGTCGATGATGCCGCCGAAGACGCTCGCCATCGAATCGAGATCCGAGACATTGCTCGCCGATAGAATATGAAAAAATGTCGTAAAGGCGACCATCGCCGCCTGGTCGTTTTCCTCCAGGCGCGAACAACGCCGCTTCAGGATTTCGAGTTCGTGATTTTGAGCCGAGAGAATTTCCACAACCGCCAGCAGCTGATCGGTGAGCGTTTCGATCGAACCTTTGGTCGACGCCGTCATCCGGCGAAATGCATCATGAACATGCGACGACTCCGCAACGATCGCGAGTCTACCCACGTTCGCGACGAATGTGAATCCTTGCCGGTGGATAACGTCCAGACGACGCCCGTCGATGCATCACGCGGACATCGCGCGCTCGATCGCTGCGGCGATTTCCAGCAGGCGGCGATCCTCTCCATGGCGCGCCATCAGCATGAGACCGACCGGGCGCGGCGTTTCGGGGATCGGGAGCGTGATGCTGGTGAGATCGAACAGATTGGCCACCATGGGATTTCGCAGCAGCAGCCAATCGGTGCGGTGATACAGGGCATCGTCCGTCAGGAGCGGGGCGATGGGAGGCGCCGTCACCGGCGTGGTCGGCAGCATCAGCACGTCGATGCCGGACAGGTGCTGGTCCATGGCGGCGACGAGCTCGTTCCGGCGGCGCAGCATCCGGATATAGACGGCTGCGGTGATCTTCCCGCTTCGCACGATCGATTTGCGCACCAGCGGATCGATCTCGGCCGCGCGGGCGTCGATCCAGTCGGCATGAACGGCCGACGCCTCGATGGAGGCAATCGACGCGGCCGCGGTCGCGTCCCGCATCTCCTGCAGCAAGCGTTTCAATCGAGAAATCCTGGAGGCTAGCGCCGGCGCCGGCCAGGACCCTCTCGACACGTCCGAATGCCTTCTCGACGGCGGAATCGATCTCGCCGAACAACCGCCCTCGCGGGATACCGATCGCGCAGACCTGCCAATGACGGCACACGCAGCGGAACCGGCGCCTCGCCCGCCAGGATCGCATCAGCGTCCGCGCATGCGCGCGACCGAGCGCGCCAGCGGGCCGAGCGAATCGAGCGTGTAGGACAGGGGAAAGGCGCCTGTCAGCGGGATGCGACGCGCCGTCGGCTTGAAACCGACCACGCCGTTGAGCGCCGCCGGGATACGGATCGATCCGCCGGTATCGCTGCCGATGGAAATCTCGCTCGTGCCCTCGGCCACCGTCACGCCCGCGCCCGAGGACGAGCCGCCCGGCACGAGGCTCGCATCGGTCGCATTGCCAGGGCGTCCCGAAATGCGGATTGAGGCCAAGCCCCGAATAGGCGAACTCCACCATGTTGGTCTTGCCGAGAATCACCGCCCCGGCTTGCCTGAGCCGCGTGACGATCGTGGCGTCCTCCGCCGCCGGCGCTGCGTCCCGCAGAACCAGCGAGCCTGCGAGTGGTCGGTTCGCCCTTCACGTCGAGCAGATCCTTCAAGCGAAACGATAGCGCCGTCCAGCGGCCCAAGGCTCGCGCCCATGCGATGCCTTCTGTCGGCCGCGTCCGCCGCATCGCGCGCCTCTTGCGGATAGAGCCGCACGAATACCCGCTCGTCGCCGGCGCGCTCGGCCAGACGACCGAGGACGATTTCAAGTTTCTCGCGAACATTGCGCATGGATAATCCAAGGTCACTTGCAGACAGAAAGGGCAGGATCTGCGAGCCGGTCGTCGTCCCTGTTCATCCTAGGCTCGCGCATGCTAGGCGAGAACCCGCAGAGGAGACTTCCATGAGCCTTTCCCCCAAGGACCCGACCTTGCCTGTGGACGACGAGGCCCGCGCGCTCGCCCGGCAACTGCTGCGCACGGCCCGCTCGGGCGCCCTGGCGACGAACGACTGGCGTCAGCGGCATGCCGTTCGCCAGCCTCGTGGCGCGTGGCCACCGAGATCGATGGCTCGCCGATCATCCTGACGTCGCAATTGTCGACCCACACACAACTGCTCGATGCCGATGCCCGCTGCTCCCTGCTTGTCGCGGCAACCGGCAAGGGCGATCCGCTGGCGCATCCCCGCGCTCACGTTCTTGGCAGAGGCCCGCAAGCTCGATCCGCGCAGCGCCGGAAACGACACGCGGACCCGCCGGCGCTATCTGGCGCATCATCCGAAGGCCGCGCTTTACGTGGATTTTCCGGATTTCGCGTTCTGGCGCCTGGTGATTCAGCGCCGCCAGCCTGAATGGCGGGTTCGGGCGCGCCTATCGCATGAGCGCGAGCGACATCCTGCCTGCCGATGAGCGGTCTCGACGGATCTTGCTGCCATCGAGGCGGAGGCCGTCGCGCATATGAACGCCGATCATGCCGAAGCCGTGGCACTCTATGCGACGCGGCTGTGCGGCGGCAGGCGCGGGCGACTGGACAATGACGGCGCTCGATCCGGAGGGCGCGCTGCTCGACCTTCGGGCGACACGGTAGTCCGGCTGCACCTTCCCGCGGCCCTTGACGAGCGCGGACGAACTCCGCCCGATGCTGGTTTCGCTGGCGAAGACAGGCGCGGCAGCAGGCGGAGACCCTAGGCCGCGTATTTGGCCCGCAGGTAGGCAAGGTAAGGTGCCGGATCGAGGCCACGGCCCGTCTCCCGCTGAAGCAGCTCGTCCCGGCGTGAAACGTCGCCCGTGCTGCCAGATCCGCGCCCTGCAGCGCCTCGGCGAGGCCCGCATAGTCTCCCGCCTCGATGGCCGCGTCGAGCGAAGGGATCTTCCGCGCGCAGCGTTTCCATCAACTGCGCCGCCATCACGTTGCCGATCGTGTAGGTGGGGAAAGAGCCGATATAGCCGGTCGACCAATGGACGTCCTGCAGCACGCCGCTGCGAATCGTCGGGAACATCGAGGCCGAGGTCGCGCTTGATCGCGGCGTTCCAGGCGGCGGCAGATCCGCGACCGCGAGCGAACCGTCCATCAACGCGCATTCGAGCTCGACGCGCAGCATGATGTGGAAATCGTACGTGAGCTCATCGGCCTCGACGCGGATGAAGCCAGGCTCGACGCGCGTGACGGCGCGATAGAATTCCTCGGCACTCACATCGCCGAGCTGCTCCGGAAACTGGCTTTGCAACTCGCCAAAATGCAGGCTCCAGAAGGTCCGGCTTCGGACGATGTGGTTTTCCCACAAGCGCGATTGCGATTCGTGCGCCCCGAAGCTCGTGCCGCCGACCGCATAGAGGCCGACGAGATCGGTGGCGAAGGCTGTGCGCGTGTAAGCGCGGCTCGACACCCTGCTCGTAAAGCGCATGTCCCGTCTCGTGCGCGGTCCCGAACAGCGAAGCCGGCAGGTAGTTGCGGGTGTAGCGCGTCGTGATCCGAACGTCGTTGCGGGTGAACGAGACCTCGAAGGGATGGACAGTGGTGTCGAGCCGCCCGCGCGTGAAATCGTAGCCGAGCTTCGCCGCCATGCCCGAGGCCGAAGGCGCGCTGTCGGTCTTCCGGAAAATCGGCGGAACAGAAAATCGGAGCGCGGCGCCGGACCGCGCGCGGGCGATCTCGAGAATCGGCTGCAGGCCCGCCCGAAGGTTCGCGAAAAGCCGCGCGAGGCTCGCTGCGGTTTCGCCAGGCTCGTAGATCGACACCATGGCGTCGTAGGGATGCTCGCTCCACCCGATGCAATCGGCATAGTTGGCGCGCCAGCGCGACGGTCTTTTCGAGATGCGGGGCGAAAATCGAGAAATCGCTCTTGGCACGCGCGTCGATCCAGGCGGCTTGCGCCACGTGCGAAGGGCCGCGCGTTGCCTGAATGAGCGAGGCCGGCACACGGCTGTGATGATCGAAAGCCTGCCTGATCTGCGCCACCATGCGGCCGCTCGACCGCTATCCTGGCCGAAGGATTCGACCGACCTTCTCGGCGGCTTCGAGCGCCGTCTCGGTCTCGGGCGAAAGCAGCAGGTCACGGGCAACACGCGTGAGCGTGGCGATCTGCTGCCCGCGCGTCTCCGCGCCACCGGCGCGGCATCATGGTGCGCGAATCCCAGGTCAGCACCGAGGTCGCGTTCAGGACATCGTTGACCGCCGCGACACGGGCGTTCAGCGCGGCGAGAGGCGTTTCATTCATCATGATCGGTCCAGAGGTTTATGCGGTGCCGCCGGTATTGAGGTGACATGCCGAGAGGCGGCCCTCGCCGACAGGCAGCAGGGCTGGAACTTCCTGCCGGCAGCGGGGACCGGCGAAGGGGCAGCGCGGATGAAAATGACATCCGCTCGGCGGATGAAGCGGCGATGGAATCTCGCCGGAAATCGGACGAAAATCCTTCCGCCCCACGCCGACACGCGGCACGCTCTCGAACAGCGCGCGCGTATAGGGGTGGTTCGGGAGCCGCATATAAGCTCTGGTGTCGGCGCGAGTTCGACGATGCGGCCGAGATACATGATGGCGACGCGATCGGAGACGTGCCGCACGACCCCAAGATCGTGGCTGATGAAGATCGCCGTGAGATCGAGATCGCGCCGCAGATCCATGAAGAGGTTCAGCACCTGCGCCTGGATCGAGACATCGAGCGACGCCACCGGCTCGTCGAGCACGAGAAGATCGGGCTTCATCGCCAGCGCACGCGCGATCGCGATGCGCTGACGCTGGCCACCCGAGAACTGGTGCGGAAAGCGTCGGCGGTAGCTCGGGTCGAGACCGACGCGCTCCAGCGTATCGGCCACGTAGGAATCCGCCTCGCGCGCCTTCGACAATGCCATGCGTGACCGGTCCCTCGCCGACCGTGTCGCCAATCCGCATGCGGGGGTTGAGGCTCGAGAACGGATCCTGATGGACCATCTGGATGCGGGTCGTGAGCTTGTCGGTGCGGCGACCCTTCTCGCGCGCCACGGGCTTGGCGTCGAACATCACCTTGCCGTCGCTCGGCGTGTAGATCCCCGCGACCATGCGCCCAAGGGTCGATTTTCCGCAGCCGGATTCGCCCACGAGACCGACCACTTCGCCCTTGCGGACAGTCAGGCTGACATCGCTGACAGCACGCACGATCTCGGTCGCGCGGCCGGCGCCGAGCAAGCCCGCGATACGCTCGCCGATGCTCGGGCGCTTTATGAAGCGCTTTGATACGTGGTCGATGTCGAGGAGAGCGGCTGACATGAATTGGGCTCGATCGGGTAATGGCAGAGGGCGGTGCGTCCGTCTTCGAAATGCTGGACAGGCGGCGTGGTGTTGCAGGCCGGGCCGGCCTTGAAACAGCGCGGAGCGAATGCGCAACCTGGCGGAAGATTGGCGAGCGACGGCGCCGAACCCGGAACCTGCGGCAACCGCTCGCCGGGTTCGTGCTCGGCCGGCACAGAGGCGAGCAGACCTGCCGTGTAGGGGTGCCGGGGCGATGCGATGACGTCGGCCGCGGCGCCCGTCTCGACCACGCGCCCCGCATACATCACGCAGATATCGTCCGCGAGGCTCGACACCACCGCGAGGTCGTGCGTCACCCACACGAAGGCAGTGCCGGTATCGTCGGCCAGGCGGCGAACCTCGGCGAGGATCTGACCCTGGATCGACACGTCGAGCGCCGTCGTCGGCTCGTCGGCGATGATCACCGCGGGTTTGTGCAACAGCGCAATCGCGATGGCCACGCGCTGCCGCATGCCGCCCGAGAGCTGGTGCGGGTAGGAGTCGAGACGCTCCTCCGGGCTGGGAATGCCCACGATGGCGAGGGCCTCCCGCGCCCGATCGCGAGCAACCTTCCGCGAGACGTTGTCGTGCGCGCGCACCGCCGCGATCATCTGGGTCGAAATTTTGAGCACCGGGTTGAGCGTCATCATGGGGTCCTGGAACACCATGGCGATCTGGGCGCCGCGAATGCGCCGGAGCTGCTCGCCCTTGAGTTTCGTCAGGTCCACACCGTTCAGCAAGACCTCTCCGCCGGCGATCCGGCCTGGCAAGTTCGATGAGGCCGAGGATCGAGTAGCCGGTGACGCTCTTGCCCGAACCGGATTCCCCGACGAGACCCGAGAATGCGGCCGCGGCGACACCTCGAAGGTCACCCCGTCGACGGCCTTGACGACACCCGCGCGGACGACGAACTCCGTCCGCAGATCCTTGACGCTGAGCACAGGCTCACTCATCGGCTGCGCCTCGGATTGAGGACATAGCGAACCTGGTCGCCCACGAGATTGATTGCCACCACGGTCAGCATCAGGGCAATGCCAGGATAGATCGATATCCAATAGCGGCCCGGAGAGGAGGAACTGGAAACCGTTCGAGATCAGCGACCCGAGCGAGGGCTGCGTCAGCGGAAGCCCTAATCCGAGGAACGACAACGTGGCCTCCAGCGCGATCGAGTTTGCGACCTGCACCGTCGCGACCACGATCAGCGGCGGCAAGGCGTTGGGCAGAAGGTGGCGAAACAGGACTTGCCGCGCCGGCAGCGGCGTGGACAACGCGGCCTCGATGTAATCCTTGCCGCGTTCGGCGCTGGCTGCGCCGTGCGTGGTGCGCGCGAAATAGGCGTATTGCGCCAGGTCAGGGCGGTCACGAGCTGCGGCAATCCCTGTCCCAGCATGGCGACGAGAACGAGGGCGAGCAGGATCGCCGGCAGCGAGAGCTGCAGATCGATGATGCGCATGATCACCGCCTCGGTGCGACCGCCGTAATAGGCCGCCATCAGTCCGACGACGCCGCCGAGCAGCAGCGCGAAGGTGCCGGCCAGCACGCCGACGATCAGGCTCGTGCGCAGTCCGAAGAGAATGGCCGAGAAGACATCCCGTCCGGCCGCATCGGTGCCGAGCCAGTGAACATAGCCCCCGGACCCGGTCTCGCCCGGCGTCAGCCGCGCATCGAACAGGTCGAGCGTCTCCTGGTTGTAGGGGTCCTGCGGCGCGATCAGCGGCGCCAGGATCGCCATCAGCACCACCGACACGATGATGATGAGGGCCGCCATCGCGACCGGGCTTTGCCTGTAGTCCGACCAGAAATTGGCCAGCCGGCTCCAGCGGGTTTCGGGAGCAAGACTCATGACGCGCGCCTTCACCCGGATCCGCGGGATCGAGTTGGCCGTAGATCAGATCGACGACGAGATTGATCAGCACGAACAGAAACACCACGAGAATCAGATAGGCGACCATCACCGGGCGGTCGAGCACGGTGATCGAATCGATGATGAGCTTGCCCATGCCGGGCCAGTTGAACACCGTCTCGGTCACGACCGCGAAGGCGAGCGTCGAACCGAGCTCGAGGCCGAAGACGGTGACGATCGGGATCGAGATATTCTTCAGCACGTGCAGGCCCACGACCTTGCCTTCGGAGAGGCCCTGCGCGCGGGCGAAACGCACATAGTCCGAGCTCATGACTTCCACAGTGCCGGCGCGCGTGAGGCGGATCAGAAGTCCGAGCTTGAACAGCGCGAGATTGAAGGCCGGCAGGATGATGTAACTCAGCCCCTCCATCGAGCCGATGGACAGCTTCATGCCGAGGAAATCGTGTAACCGGTCCCCGTCCGCCGGAAGGCAGCCAGCCGAGTTCGACCGCGAACGTCATGATGAGCAGCAGGCCGACCCAGAAGGTCGGCACGCTGAAGCCGAGAACCGACAACCCCATGATGAATTTCGACGAGATCGCATCCGGCTTGTAGCCGGCCCACAGGCCGAGCGGGATGCCCAGCAGCGTGGCGATCAGCATCGCGGAGATGCGCCAGTTCGAGCGTCGCCGGCAGGCGCGAGAAGATCAGGCCCATGACGGGCAGGCGATAGATGAACGATTTGCCGAGATCGCCCCGGAGCATGTTGCCCATGAAGATGAAATATTGCTCGATCAGCGGGCTGATCGAAGCCGTAGCGCTGGATGAGTGCCTCGCGCAGCGCCTGATCGGAGGCCGGGTCGATCATCACATCGATCGGGTTGCCGATGGCGTAGACGCCAACGAACACGATCACCGACATCGCGATGATCACCAGAAGCGCCTGCAGAATGCGCTGGATAAAAAAACCGATCATACTTACCCGTGCGGGTTGAAAGACGTCTCAATCAAAGAACAGGCCGGCCGGGCATTGCCCGGCCGGCTGCATGTCAGGTGATCAGCTCTTCGGCTTGATCTCGTAGGCGAGCGTCTCCTGATCGACGCGCGACGGGATCGTCACCATGCCCTTCTTGGCCGCCCAGACAGTCTGGAGCTGCACGGTCGGGATCAGCGCGCGGTCGGTCATGGAGACGTCCGTCGACCTTCTCGAACAGCGCGCGACGCTTGGTGTCGTCCATGGTGCGGCTGCCTTCCTGCAGAAGCTTGTCGACTTCCGGGTTGGAATAGCCCTGCTTGTTGAACGCGCCGAGACCGGTCGAAGGATCGGCCGTGTGAACGAGCGAGCCGTAGGTGTAGCTCGCCTCGCCCGTCAGCGTGCCCCAACCGCTCATCCAGAGGCTGAATTCGCCCTTCTGCTGCGCGGGGAAGAACACCGTTCCGTTGAGCGCGTTGGCGTTCACCTTCAGGCCGGCGCGAGCCCACATCTGCGAGAGCGCTTCGCACACCGCCGAATCGCCGGGCAGGCGATTGTTGGTGCAGTGGAAGTCGATCTCGAAGCCCTTCGGATATCCGGCATCGGCCAGAAGCTGCTTTGCCTTCGCGACGTCGTAGGGACGCTCCGGAAGGTTCTTGCTGCCGCCGAAGAAGCTCGTCGGCATCAGCTGGTTGGCGGGACGGCCGAGACCTTCGAGCACGACGCGCACGAGGGTCTTGCGATCGATGGCAAGATCCATCGCCTCGCGAACCTTCGGGATCGCGCAGCGGGTTGGCGGTGATTTCCTTGCCATCCACCTTCACGGGCTTCGGCAGCGTTTCCTTCACGTTCGGCGTGATGTTGAGGAAGTAGACGGAATCGGCCACGAACGTGTCGACGCTCTTGTCCTTCTGCATCGACGCATAGTCGGTCGCCGGCACATAATTGACGAGATCGACCTGGCCGGATTTCAGAGCCGCCATGCGGGCCGGATCGTTCGGGATTTCCTTGCGGACGACCTTCTGCCAAGGCTGCTTGTCGCCCCAATAGCCATCGAATCGCTCGACGACCAGATCGCCCTTGGGCTCCCACGACACGAACTTGTAGGGGCCGGTGCCGATCGCGGCCTTGCCGGAATTGAACTGCTCGTTGCGCGCATCCATGCCGATCGACTTCGACACGACGAACAGACGGATGAAGTCGTTCGGAAGCGTCGGCGCCGCGACCTTGGTCTTCACATGCAGCGTGTACTTGTCTTTGACTTCGGTCTCTTTCACCTGCTTGGTGTAGATCGTCATGCTCATCGGACCGGTCACGACCGGGATGCGGTCGATCGAGAACTTGACGTCTTCGGCGGTCAGTTCCGAGCCATCGTGAAACTTCACGCCTTCGCGGATCTTGAATTCCCACGTGGTCTCATCGACGGGCTTCCACGAGACCGCGAGGCCCGGCTTCATCTGCAGGTTTTCGTCCGCCATCACCAGCGTGTCGAACACGTGGCGAAGCGCTTCGGCCTGGCTGCCGAGCGTCGACCAATGCGGATCGATCGAAGTCGGGACCGGCGCGAACGCCCATGGTCAGCGTCTGAGCCGAAACCGCGCCGCCGAGCATGGTTCCGAGAAGAAGAGCCGCGGCGAGCGTGCCGCCGAGCTTGAAAGTTTGTTTCATCAAATATCCCCTCTTGCTAAGAACCGATCTTTTCGTCCAATGTGTTCTTATCGATTATGACGGTAGGTCGCCGAACCCCGCAAAAGTCAACAAGCAACGTATAGATGACACAGAATAGCTCTACTGTTGCAGACTGCAGACTGTGATAGCTCGATAGAACAGTCGGGCGCGGAGAAGATCCTCGCCGGGCTCGCCGGCTCGCTCGACCGCACGCTGCCCGTGCCGCTGGGCGTGCAGCTTCGCGGGCTTGATCGAGTTCGGCATTGCGCTCGGCGAACTTGCCGTCGGGCGTCCGCCTGCCGTCGGTGCGGGAACTGGCCGAACGCGCCGGCATCGCGCCGATGACCGTCGCGACCGTCTATCGCGAATTGCGCGAAGTCGGGATTGATCGAGTCCAAGCCGGGCGCCGGCACCTATGTGGGCGACGGTCATAGCAGCGACGGCCTGCGCTCATCCGCGATGCGCAAGCTGCAGCGCCGCATCGATGGATTGTTCAACGAGGCGGAGGAACTCGGCCTCGCGCCATCGCTGGTCGCCTCGCTGGTCAATGCGCGCGCGGCGCGCGGGCGATCCTCCTTGCGCCCGCTGCGCATCGTGATGGTGGGCAATTTCATCGACACCACGCAGCAATATGTGGATTGCATCCGCGCAGCATCTCGGACGCGGGCGACACGATCGTGGCCACGACCGTCGGGGCGCTCGAAGAAGACCGTGCTCCGAGCCGCTTCCCTACGATCTGTGCGTGACGCTGGCCCATCGGCGCGGCGAGGTCGAGAGCCTGCTTCCCGCCGGCATTCCGGTCGTAGGCCTGAGTTTCATTCCGGCGGAGGAAACCCGCGCGCTCCTCGCCGTCATCGATCCGATGGCGCGCATCGGCATCGTGTCGATCTTTCCCGAATTCATGGCGCTGATGAAGCCCGGCGTCCTGCGGTTCACGCCCCACGTCTCCGACGCGGAAGTGCGCCTGATCACGGCCCCGGACCTCAAGGAGTTTCTCCATCAGCCTCGACGTGCTGGTCTATGCGAGCGGAGCGGAACCGATCCTGAAGGACCTGCCGGCTGGCCGCCAGGCCATCGAATTTCGCTATGTGCCCGACCCGCACGCCATCCGCCAGACCCTGATTCCGGCACTCGAACGCTTGCGCACCGAGGCCGTCACCAAAGAGGAAAAGCCTTCATGAAAATCAGCGACATGAACTGGCTTCAGGTCGAAGCAATACCTGAAGTCGGATGACCGCGCCGTCGTGCCGCTGGGCTGCACCGAACAGCATGCCTATCTGAGCCTGTCGGTCGACAGCATCCTGGCGGAGCGCGTCGCGGTGGAGGCGGCCGAACCCTCGGCGTTCCGGTCTTTCCTGTCGTGGCCTACGGCATCACGCCGTCCTTCATGGCCTATCCCGGCACCGTGTCGCTCAAGGCCGAGACCTATCTGCGCATTCTCACCGACATCCTCGACAGCCTGCGTCGGACCGGCTTTCGGCGCATCCTCTTCGTCAATGGCCATGGCGGCAACTCGCCGGGCCAGACCGCCGCTCTCGAATGGATGGGCACGGAACCCCGATTGCCGCGTGCGCTTCCACAATTGGTGGAACGCGCCCCGCACCTTCGAGAAGGTCAAGGAGATCGACCCGGTCGCGTCGCACGCCTCCTGGATGGAAAACTTCCCCTGGACGCGACTTGCCGGCATCGAAGCAACCCGACCATCAGAAGCCCATGGCGGATCTCGAACGCATGCGCACCTTCGGTCCCGAGGGCGTGCGCGAGATTCTCGGCGACGGCAATTTCGGCGGCCTCTACCAGCGCTCCGACGCGGACATGGACGCCATCTGGTCGGTGGCCCTCGATGAAACCCGCGCGCTGATCGAAACCTGGTGATGCGAGAATCTCCACATGAACCAAGACACCATTCTGATCTGGGGCGCCGGCGCCATCGGCGGCACGCTCGGCGCCTATCTCGCTCGCGCGGGCGAGGATGTCCTGCTCGTCGATATCGTCGAGCCGCATGTGGATGCGATGAACCGCGATGGGCTCATCATCGAAGGGCCGGTCGAGGCCTTCACCCAGAACGTCCGCGCCGACGACTGCCGGCAGATGTGACGGGCAAATTCAGGCGCATCATCCTGGCCGTGAAGGCGCACCATACCCGCGAGGCGGTGCGCGCCCTCAAGCCGCATCTGGCGGAAGACGGCACGGTGCTCTCGGCCCAGAACGGCTTGAACGAGATCATCATCGCGGAAGAGATCGGCGCGCGAGCGCACCGTCGGCTGTTTCGTGAATTTCGGCGCGGACTGGCTCGAACCGGGCCGCATCCTGTTCGGCAACCGCGCCACCGTCGCGGTGGGTGAAATCGACAGCGACGACGCGCCAGGCGCGGCGCGCGACTATCACCGCCTGTTGTCGATTTTCGAGCCCGATGCCGTCCTGACCGACAACATCTGGGGCTATCTCTGGGGCAAACTCGGCTACGGCGCGATCTTGTTTGCGACCGCGCTGACCAACAAATCGATGTCCGACAACCTTGCGTCGGAGCGGCATTTCGAGGTCTTCAATCGACTTGGGCGCGAAGTCATGGCGGTGGCGATCGCGCGTGGCGTCGCAGCCGCTCGGCTTCAACGGCTTCGACCCTGCGGCTTTCATGCCCGATGCCGACGAGAGCGGCGGCCCGCCGCTCGGTCGCCGACATGGCGGAGTTCAACCGGCACACGGCCAAGACCCATTCGGGAATCTGGCGCGACCTTGCCGTGCGCAAGCGCAAGACGGAGGTCGACGCGCAGATCGCCATCATCGCCGCACTCGGCGCGGAGGCGGGCGTCGCGACGCCCGCCGATCGACAAGCTGGTGTCGCCTGATTCACGACATCGAGGATGGACGGCGCGAACAATCCTGGTCCACTCTCGATCTGATGCTGCAGCCATGAACATCGATCTCTCCCATCGCCGCGCCATCGTTACCGGTGCCGCACAAGGCATCGGACGCAGCATCGTCGAGGCGCTCGCCCGGGAAGGCGCGCGCGTCGCAGCTTTCGATCTCGACGAGGACGGCTTGCGCCAAGCCACGAGGCGGGCGCCGCGTGTCTCGCGCACGCTCGACCTCTCCGACCGCAGCGCGGTTAGAAAGCGCCGTCGAGCGACGTCGCCGACGGAATTCGGCGGCGTCGACATTCTGGTCAATTGCGCAGGTGGCGTGCGCGGCCAGGTCGGCCGACCCATCGAGGAGGTGAGCGAGCAGGATTGGCTCGTGCTCTTCGAGGCCAACGTGCATGGGGCTTTCTGGTGCTCGCAGGCCGTCGCCCCGGACATGAAGAAGGGCGGCTTCGGGCGGATCGTCAATATCTCGTCGGGCGCCGGATTGCGCCCCAGCCTGACGGGCATTCAAGCCTACACGGCGTCGAAGCACGCGCTCGTGGGCTGACGAAGCAACTCAGCTTCGAGCTCGGCCCGTTCGGTATCACCGTCAACAGCGTGGCGCCGGGATTCGTCCTGTCGAATCCCGCCACCCAGCGCCAATGGGAGAGTTATGGCGAGGATGGGCAGCAGCGCCTGCTGGAGAGCATTCATACCCGCAGGCTCGGTCAACCGCAGGACATCGCCGACACCGTGATGTTTCTCGCGTCCGACGTCGCCGGCTGGATCTCCGGGCAGATCATTTCGGTGGATGGCGGACGATCATAGTTCGCGCTCGGCGTGACCGGGTGAACGATACGTCGATTTCAGGGAGCATGGGCTTTGGACGATACGCAGCAGCAGCCTTGGACGTGGCCGGAGCAGATCTGGCGCGACAAGGTCAATCACGTCCGCGCCGGACGCTCGATGAAGCCCAAGAGATGGAAGAACGGTGCACGCTGCGCCGTTGCTTTCTCGTTCGATTCCGATCACGAGACCAACGAGTTGCGCGACGGAGGAAAATCCATCGGCCGCATGTCGCAGGGCCAGTACGGTAATCGCAAGGGCGTCCCGCGGATTCTCGAGGCTCTAGCGAAACACGACGCCAAGGCGACGTTCTTTGTGCCGGCGGTCGCCGCCCTGCTTTACGAGGACGAGCAGCGCCGCGTGGCGTCCGAAGGCCATGAGCTCGGGATCCACGGCTGGATTCACGAACTCAACAGCCAGCTTCCGTATGAGATCGAACGCGATCTGATGTTCCGCGCGGCCGATACGCTGGAGCGCGTCAGCGGAAAGCGGCCTGTGGGCATGCGTACCCCCTCGTGGGATTTCAGCCCGGATACGTTGCGGATCGAGCGCGAGCTCGGGCTGCTTTACAATTCGTCCTTGATGGCCGACGACGACCCATACGAGCTTATGGAGAAGGGTGAGCCAACCGGCATCGTCGAATTGCCGGTTGAGTGGATTCGCGACGACGCGGTCTATTTCAACATGCACCGCTTCAGCGGCCTGCGTCCCCATACGGCGCCTTCGGACGTGTACGACATTTTCTTCAGGGAATTCGAACGCGCCTATGAGGAAGGCGGATTGTTTCTGCTCACCATGCATCCGCATGTCACGGGATACCGCTCGCGGATCTGGATTCTCGAGAAGCTTCTGGCTGAGATTACGGCACGTCCCGACGTCTGGGTCGCGACCCATGCCGAGATCGCTGCGTTCGTGAAGGCGGAATGCGCCCCATGACCCCATCGCGCCGCGCTCGGGATGCAGGCCTATCCTGCGGAAGGATGACGACAGGCATCCGCAATAGCATCGCCGACGTGCCGGGCGTTCGCGTCGGACACCAGACGCTCGATTCGAGGCGGAATTCGAACCGGTGTCACCGCACTCGTCCCGTCCCTGGCAAATGTCTATCGGGAGAAACCGGTCGCGGCGGCGCATGTTCTCAATGGGTTCGGCAAGAGCGCGGGGCTCGTTCAGATCGAGGAACTCGGGACGATCGAGACGCCACTGCTGCTGACGAACACACTGTCTGTCGGGACATGCTATACCGCGCTCGTCCGCCATGCGTTGCGATCGAACCAAGATATCGGGCGCGAGACCGC
This sequence comes from uncultured Alphaproteobacteria bacterium, assembly GCA_963837375.1. GTDB lineage: Bacteria > Pseudomonadota > Alphaproteobacteria > Rhizobiales > Beijerinckiaceae > Microvirga. Next base: position 45,882 of record CAWINL010000007.1, read on the forward strand.
CACCGTCAATCCCGTCGTTCTCGAATGCAATGACGGCTTCCTGAACGACATACAGGCGCTGGCGATCAGCGAAGCCGATGCCGAAGCAGCGCTTGCATCCGCGTCGGAGGATTTCGAATGCGGCGCGGTCGGCGCGGGAACGCGGAATGAGCGCCTTCGGATTCAAAGGCGGGATCGGCACGTCGTCCCGAAGACTGGATCTCGATGGCCGGATCCACCATCTGGGCGTGCTGGTGCTCGCCAATTTCGGGCGCGCGGGGGATCTGCGGCTTCCGGACGGGACTTCCGTGGCGCCGGCGCCGGCCAGCGACAACGACAAGCGCGAGAGTGGCTCGATCATCATCATCATGGCGACCGACGTGCCGCTGAGCGACCGCCAGATCAAGCGGGTCATCCGCCGATCCGGCGTGGGATTGGCGCGGCTCGGTTCGTTTTGGGGTCACGGGAGCGGCGACATCGCGCTCGGTTTCACAACTGCCAACATCGTGCGGCACGACGAGCAGGATGCCTTCATCGAACATCGGATCTTCAACGAAAATCGCATCGACGTTCTTTTCGAGGCCATGGCTGATGCGACTCAGGAAGCCGTGCTGGATTCGCTTTTGTTGCGGCGGGCCCGATGATCGGCCGCGACGGCCATCACCGCCCCGGCCTTGCCGAAACCCTGATGCAACGTCACGCCATGAAGGCCACCCGCGCATGACAAGCTCTCTCACAGTCGCTCGATTTCACCCTTGCGGTCCATGGAGGCGCCGGCACGATCCTGCGCTCGAGGATGACGCCGGAACGGGAGGCGGCCTACCACGCCGGCCTCCGCCGCGCCCTCGACGCGGGTCGTACCGTGCTGGCGGATGGCGGAGCGGCGATCGATGGCGTCACAGCAGCCGTCATGGCGCTCGAGGACGAACCGCTCTTCAATGCGGGGCGGGGTGCCGTCTATACGTCGGCGGGCAAGCAGGAGATGGATGCGGCCATCATGGATGGCCGTGATCGCGCGGCTGGCGCCGATTGCGGGCATCTGCGGTCCGCGCAATCCCATTCTTGCCGCGCGCGCCGTCATGGAAAAATCCGACCACGTCTTCCTGATCGGCGAGAGCGCCCTGGAGTTTTGCCGACAGCACGGTGTCGCCTTCGAGGAGGCATCCTATTTCTTCACGGAGCAACGCTGGAACGCCTTGCAGGAGACCCTCGCCATGCGACGTAGCGGCGCTGACGATCAGGACGAATCGCGCAAGCACGGCACCGTCGGCGCGGTTGCGCGTGACCGGCACGGGCATTTGGCGGCCGCGACTTCGACGGGCGGCATGACGGCGAAAGCGCCGGGCCGCGTGGGCGACAGCCCGGTGATCGGCGCGGGCACGTGGGCCGATGATGCGACTTGCGCCATATCGGCGACCGGGCACGGCGAGATTTTCATCCGCTATGCCGCCTGCTCACGAGATTGCGTCCCGCCTGCGCCATGCGGGCGAGACTCTCGAAGAAGCGGCGCGCGGTGTCGTCATCGACGTGCTCGCGCCTGTCGGGCGGGTCCGGCGGCGCTGATCGCGGTGGACAGGAACGGGGCGTTTTCGCTGCCTTTCAATTGCTCGGGAATGTATCGCGGCGTCGTCACAGGCGACGGCGATTTTGCGCACGGCGATCTACGACGAGCCGTTTTCGGAATCTCCGATAGACCCCCAGGGCGTGGGCATTATTCAATAAACCCAACGCTGCGACTTGGAGACAAGGAAATCCCGAAAGATCTGTACCCGCGCGACGGACCGCATTTCTTCCGGATAGACCAGATAACTGTCGAGCGTGGGCATTTCGACGTCGCGCAGCACCCGTCTGCACGTTCGTGTTTCCGCCCATCGCATAATCCGGCGCCATGCCGATTCCGGTCCCGGACTCGATGGCGTGCCGAAGCGCCAGGCTGTCATTGACCATGAAGCGGTTCGGACGCGGATCTTTCGGGTTGCGTCCGAGGGTCGTCAGTCGGTGCAGATTGAGAATGAACGCCGGCTGATCGCCGCCGAGGCAAACGATCCTGTGGCGATCAAGGTCCTCCACGCGTCTCCGGCTCGCCGAAGCGCTCGATATACGCATTAGACGCGTAGGCGTGATAGTGGATGGTGAACAGGCGACGCTGGATCAGGTCAGGCTGTGCAGGCCGCCGTAGGCGGATGGCCACATCAGCCTCCCGCATGGCGAGATCCAGATCATCATTGGTCAGGATCAGTTGGATGTTCACCTCGGGGTAGGCATCGAGGAACTCGGTGATCCGCTGGGCCAGCCAAATGCCGCCGATCCCGACGGTGGCGGTGACCTTGAGGTCGCCCGCGGGTCGCTCGCTGGTTTCCGTCAAGTCGCAGGCGCGTCGCCTCGAGACGCCGGTTGACGTCGCTGGCCGCACTGAAGAGTACTTCGCCGTGCTCGGTCAGGATGAGCCCGCGCGCATGGCGATGGAACAGCGGAACTTTCAGATCGCGCTCGAGCGCACTGATCTGCCGGCTGACCGAGGACTGGTTGAGCCCAAGTTTCTCACTGGCCCGAGTGAAGTTCCCGGCTTCCGCGACCTCGTAGAAAAGCCGGATCTTGTCCCAGTCCAAGGCGGACCCTCACCGTGTCGATTTCCACCATAAGGCGCGGTTGCGATGCCGGCTAGCCGAAGCAGTTCCATATTGGTTCCGACCTAGCCCCTACTCCCGATACAGGGGGCTTACGACGACTTTTTTCAAGACCCATGAACATCCTCTTGCGCGAGACCAAGCTCCGCGCACTAGATGAACCTGCCGAGGAACGGCCTGGTGCGCGGATGCTCGGGATTGACGAGGACATCCTCCGGCTTGCCCTGCTCCACGATATGACCGCCATCCATGAAGACCACGCGATCGGCCGCCTCCCGGGCGAAGCCGATCTCGTGCGTGACGACGATCATCGTCAGACCCTGCTCGGCGAGATCGCGCATGGTCGCCAGCACTTCGCCGACGAGTTCGGGATCGAGCGCCGAGGTCGGCTCGTCGAACAGCATGAGCTTGCGGCTTGATCGCCAGCGCGCGCGCGATCGCAACGCGCTGCTGCTGGCCGCCCGAGAGCTGGCGCGGATAGGCGTCGGCCTTCTCGGTCAGCCCGACGCGTTGCCAGCAGCTCCATGCGCATAGGCCTCGCGCCTCTTGCCGGCTTTCGCTTGTGCACGCCGATCGGCGCCTCGATGATGTTCTGCAGCGCCGTCATGATGCGGGTAGAGATTGAACTGCTGGAACACCATGCCGATCTTGCGGCGCTGGCGCGGCGATGGCGCGTCGGCGACAGCTTGTGCAGCCGCTGCCCTTGCGCAGCTCGATAGCCCGATCTGCTCGCCGGCGACCATCGATCGAGCCGCGGTCGATCGCCTCGAGATGGTTGATGCAGCGCAGGAAGGTCGATTTGCCGGAACCGGACGGGCCGAGGATGACGACGACCTCGCCGGGCCAGACATCGAGATCGATGCCCTTCAGCACCTCGTTGTCGCCGAAGGATTTGTGCACGTTGCGGGCGCGACGACCAGCGGTTCGACTGATTCGTCGGAGCTGGCGCGTCATTGCGCGTCTGCCACGGTCATGCCGGCATCCTCCGGCGCATCGTGCGCGCGTGCATTGGCGTCGGCGGCGCCGCGCTCGCCGCGCGCGTAGTAGCGCTCGATGAAGCCCTGGCCGACATTGAGGATCGACGTGATGAGCAGATACCAGATCACCGCGACCATCAGCATCGGGATGACCTCGAAGGTGCGGTTGTAGACGGCCTGCACCGAATAGAGCAGATCGCGCCATGGCGATGACGCTGACCAGCGAGGTCGCCTTGATCATGCTGATGAGCTGGTTGCCGGTCGGCGGGATGATGGAGCGCATCGCCTGCGGAATGATGATGCGCCGCAGCGCCCGCGCGCGCGTCATGCCGAAGGCCTGCGTGGTCTCGACCTGGCCCGTGATCGACCGAAAGCAGACCGCCGCGAATGATCTCCGCCATGTAGGCGGCCTCGTTCAGCGCACAGCCCGGCGATCGCCGCCGTCATCGGCGTGATGAGATCGTTGGTGTTCCAGCTGGCCAGCGTCGGGCCGAACGGGATCGCCGATCGAGATCGCCGGGAACAGCGTCGAGAGGTTGTACCAGAAGATCAGCTGGACCAGCAGCGGCGTGCCGCGGAAGAACCAGATGTAAGAGGCCGGCAGCGCCGCTGAGCAGCGGTCGTGTCGGACAGGCGCGCGATCGGCGAGAAGCAGGCCGATCACGATGCCGATGAGCATCGCCACCACCGTGAGCCCAAGCGTCACGGACAGGCCCCGCAGGATCGGATTCGGCCGTGAACCACTGCGCGACGACCGGCCAGCTCGAAATTCTCGTTGTTGGCGACAATCCACGGGAAGTTCGGCCGCAACGACGAGCGTCACCACCCAGAGGATCCAGCGGCCGCAGTCGATCGGCCGGTGGGCATGCGCGACGTCGCGAAGCTGAGCTCCGCGACGTCGCACCCGGGAGCGTCCGGATCGAGCGTGCGCTCGGTCATTGCGGTCGCTTCTCCGCCAGATTGATGCCGGGCGCCTTGATCATGTTGTTCTCAAGGCCCCACTTCTTCATGATCGTCGCATAGGTGCCGTTCTCGATAGAGCTTCTTGTAGCGCTTCGAGGACAACTCGGACCGAGCGGCGAATCCTTCGGCACGACCGTGCCCTGGAACAGATCGTCGAAGCCATTGGCTTGGCCGACGCCGGCAAGCTCGAGCTGGCCGTTGGATTGCTGGACGAAATAGGTCAGCGGCGCCTGCGACGAGAAGAAGCCGTCCGAACGCTTCGAGCGCACAGCCAGGATCGATGTGGGCTGGTCGGTGAAGGACTGCACCTCGAGCGCCGGCTTTCCTTCCTCGGCGCATTTGTCGGCCTGCTGCTTGATCACCCGCTCGGCCGAGCCGCCCGACTGCACTGCGATGCTTGAGGCCGCAGGTGTCGCCGAGCGACTTGATGCCTTTCGGATTGCCCATCTGCACCGCGAAGACCACGTATTCCTGCACCCAGTCGACAAAGTCGTTGGCCTCCTGCGCGCTCGGGGAAATCGCCGACGGGCCCGATCGCGAACTGATAGCGGCCGGACTTGATGCCGCTCAGCAAGCCCGACAGTCCGCTGACCGATTCGTGCTTGATCTTGACGCCGAGGAGCTCGCCGAGGGCATCGGCCAGATCGGCGCTCGCGCCACTCATGCTGCGCGTGTCGCTGACGATCTCGTAGGGAGGGAACGAGCCACTGTTCACCGAGATCATCTCGCCCGCGTCCTGAATCTCCTTCGGCAGTTTGGCGCGCAGCGCGGCGTCGACCGTCTGCGTCGGAATTTTGGCCTCCTGCGCCTGCGGCGGAGCCAGCGCAGAAGGCACTGCCAGCGAGCAGCGGCGGCGGAGCAAGGGTGTTTGAATTTCATGGCGATCATTCCCTTCGTTGATGGCGAAACGTTCAGGTGTTCGCGTTGCGGAGTTCAGGCTTGGCGAAACGGCGGTTCGCGAGCACCGGCAGCACGTCGCGCGCATGGGCGATGCGCGCCGGCGTCGATATCGCAGAAAACCAGCGCCGGCGCTTCCGCGGCGCGCGCGATTGCAACGCCGAGCGGATCGACCACCATGCTGTTGCCGATATTGCGTTCACCGCATTCGCCCACGGCCACCACATAGGCGGTGTTCTCGAGCGCTCGCGCGGTGACGAGCACCTCCCAATGCGCCTCCTTGAGCGGACCCTTCACCCAGGCTGCCGGCAGCACCAGCACGTCGGCTCCGTCGAGCGACGAGGCGACGCGCCAGTTCCGGGAACCGCACATCGTAGCAGGTCATCAGACCGACCTTGAAGCCCGCGACCTCGACCAAGCGCGGGCACGTCGCCGCCCGGCGTCACGTTGGTGGATTCCTTGGCCGAGAACGCATCGTAAAGATGGAGCTTGCGGTACTGCGCGACGATTTCGCCATTTCGGATGGCGATCGAGCACGTTCCACACGCGGCCGTCGCCGGCCGGCGTGTGGACGCTCGTCATCACGGTCAGATCGTTGCCGCGGCTCGCCTGCAAGCAACTGCGTCATAAACGGGCCATCGAGCTGCTGTGCTGACTTGAGCACGATATTGGGATCGGCGATGTCGCGCGCCAGAATGCCTTCCGGCAGCACCAGCAGCGTCGGCGCCGCCGGCCTGCGCCTCGCTCATCAGGCGGAGGCACGTGTCGGCATTTTCCTGCCACTCGCGGCTGACCGCGAACTGTCCGAGCGCGACTTTCATGATCGATGCTCCTCGCTGCGAGCTTCATGACTGACCTATGGCGCCGGGAGCATGGGGAAAGAGATCCTGCGGCGTGAGCAGCTTGTCGGTGAGTTTCTGGGCGTGAAGCTCGATGCCGAAATCGGCGATCATGCGCTGGTTGGCCTCGAAACCATTGCGATTCCAGGTGGCCGGGAGATCCCGCGCCACCTGCCGGATCTCGTCGATGATCCACGGGTGTCGTGTCGGCATATTTCGCCCGCTTCTCCAGCCAGACGCGGGCGGATTTGTCGAGAATTTCGCTCAGCGCGGCGGGGAGCCAGGGATGCCGGCGCGACGATGCCGGGCTTGATCCCGAGCAGGTGAATGCCCGGCACGTAGCCAACATCGTCGAAATAATGCGCGCTCGGCCCGCCGGAAGTCCGGCACGAGCTGGCGAAACTCAGAATCGAGCGTCGAAGAAGCCGGGCGGCATGAAGGGCGTGAAGACGGCGTCGAGCCAGCCCTTCGTCGCAGCAGCTCCATCATCGGCCGCTCGCCCGGAACTGCCTCGATGCGACCGGGGCGGCCATAGCCCGCCGAGACGGTCGACGATCGGGATGGGCGTCCGTGAGGCGCCCGGCGAACCAGCTGCGCGTCCTCGATGCCGACACCCTCGCGTCGGAGCAGGGCGCGCGTCCAGGTGTTGCCGGAATCCTGCCAGCCGGTAAGGCCAATGCGCTTTCCGGCGAGTTGATCAAGCCGGGTGATCGGACTTTTCTTCGACGTGATGATGCAGCGGTGGCGAAAGCGCCCGCATCAGGAAATGAGGCACGCCGACGATGGACGTCGTCGCCCTTTGCCCGCGCCAGCGAGTAACGGCTCAAGCGACACCTCGGCCGCGTCATAGAGAGGGTCGCTGGCGAAGTCCTCTGGAAGCGTCCCGACCCGATGCACCTCCAGGTTGAAGTCTTTCGGCCGCACTTCGCCCAGTGCGAGCGGAACAATGTAGTCCCAATCCCGCACCGCCAATCGAATTGTGATGTCCAAGGCCACTCCCTCGCCGTGCTTGTGATCAGTTCGGCAAAGTATTATTTGTTTAATTGCGACTGTACAATTATAGTTTTGTTACTGAACAAAGAAAATGAAGATGACAGATCTCATATCGCCGGAGTGGCTAGCGGACCAAGGCTCAGCGAACGAACTATGCGCGGCATCGCCCTTGAGACGAGCGCCCTGATACGCTCCGGGCACGATCCCGGTTGGCACGCAGATGCCGCCGGTCCGGGACATCGCACGGCGCTCGGGGTGAGCCCCGCGACGGTTTCGTCCGCCTGGGGCGAGTTGCGCCGTCACAACGTGATCAGCGGGCGTGGCCGGAACGGCGTCTGGGTCTGCGGTGACAAGATCGCGCCGCGACCGTCCCGGTTCGAGACCATCGGAAATTTCGGCGATCATGTGATCGACCTGACAGTCGCGGTCCCTGACCCTGCCCTGTTGCCGCCTTTGGACGAAGCGCTTCTGCACGGTACGGAAGTCGCCAAGCTCAACAGCTACGTGCGCGTGCCTATTCTGGAGACTCTCCAGAAGGCGGCAGAGAAACGCTGGCCCTACAAGGCCGAGGCCTATCTCGCCACCAACGGCGGCTACGACGCGGTCTATGTGACGTTGCAGGCGCTCGTCATGCCGGGATCCGTCGTGGCGATTGAAAATCCAACGGCCATGCGACTGCTCGACATCCTGGACAATCTCGGCGCACACATCGTCCCGGTGACGTGCGACGAAGAAGGTCCGTGTCCGCACTCGCTTGCCGAAGCACTTCGGAAAAAGCCATGCGGCGTTCATCTACCAACCGCGAACCCACGCGATCACCGGCCACCGGCTATCGCCCGGTCGGCTCGAGGCGCTTGCGGCCGTGCTGAAGGACAGCGACCTTCTGATCCTCGAAGATGACGGCGTCGGCGACCTGTCGAGCCTTCCCCCCGCCAGACTCTCGGTGGGCATTTTCCCGATCGCACGGTCCATATCCTATCCCTCTCGAAACCTTTCGGCCCGGACCTGAGGCTCGCGATCCTTTCCAGTTCGGCTCGCATCGTCGACCAGATCCAGGCCTATCGCAGCTTTGGGGCCGGCTGGACGAGCCGGATTCTGCAAGCGGCCGGCGCCTGGCTCATGACCGATCCTGCGACCGACGCGGCCGTGCAAAGCGCGAAGTCGATTTATAGAGCGCGCCGCCTCGCGTTGATCGAAAAGCTCAAGGAGCGGGGCCTGAACGTTCCTGACCGCGATGGCTTGTGCCTGTGGCTTCCGGTCCGGTCGGAGCAATACGCACTCGTGACCTTGGCGGCGCGAGGCATCGCCGTTTTGCCCGGCAAGAAATGCTCGGTTACCGAGACCCAGCATATCCGGGTCGCAACGAGCCTTCTGGTCGAACAGGTCGATGTCGTTGCGGACGCGCTCGCACTCATCCATCCTACCGGCACGAGGCAGGAACGGGGCGCGTTCGGGCGATATTCCGTCTGAGCCGACGAGGCTCTAATCTAGCGTCCGGCAGCCCCGAGCGGTGCTAGCAGGCGGTGAGTTGGGATGATAGGCTCTACCGCGCCGCGCGATATCGACCCCCTCTCATCGACGCCGCGCCCGAGGGAATTGTTTGCCCACCCATGCCTGACGACTCGCCCATTCTTCCGGCTCCCGATGAAACCATTGTTCGCGATCGGGATAGCACCGGTTTCAGCGCATCGCCTCTCTCGCCGCTGAAGCACAATGTTTTTCGTGCCGTGTGGTTTGCCAGTCTGGCTTCGAATTTCGGCGGTTTGATCCAGTCCGTCGGCGCGTCCTGGATGATGACGTCGATCGCCGATTCGGCCAATATGGTCGCTCTGGTGCAAGCCTCCACGACGCTGCCTATCATGATGTTCTCGCTCGCAGCCGGTGCGATCGCCGATAATTACGACCGGCGCAAAGTCATGCTGGCGGCCCAGCTTTTCCTGTTCATGGTCTCGATCGGGCTGGCTGCATCTGCGTATCTCGACCTCATCACGCCCTTTTCGCTGTTGACATTCACCTTCCTGATCGGTTGCGGCACGGCATTGAACGGTCCTGCCTGGCAATCCTCCGTCGGCGAGATGGTGCCTCGTTCCGATCTCCCGGCGGCGATTGCGCTCAACAGCATGGGTTTCAATATCGCCCGAAGTTTCGGACCGGCCATCGGTGGCGCGATCGTCGCAGCGGCGGGAGCCGCCGCGGCATTCGCGGTCAACACCATCAGCTATCTGGCGCTGATCGCCGTCCTGTTCCGCTGGCGACCGGTCCGTGCCCCACGCGCTCTCCCACCGGAATCGCTGGGCGATGCGATGGGCGCCGGAATTCGATATGTGGCGATGTCTCCCGCTATCAGGGCCGTCCTCCTGCGCAGCTTCACCTTCGGTCTCGCGTCCATCGCCGTGCCCGCCTTGATGCCGCTGGTAGCGCGCGATCTCGTGCATGGAGGGCCGCTGACCTACGGTCTTCTTCTCGGAGCGTTCGGCATCGGCGCGGTCGCGGGCGCCTTGATGAGTTCGCGAATGCGGCGGCTTCTCCGGGTCGAATGGCTCGTTCGCTGCGCATTCGCGGGCTATGCGTTGAGCGCCGCTGCGAGTGCGATGAGTTCCACCACATCCATCACGGCGATCTCCATGGCCATGGGTGGCGCCTGCTGGGTACTGGCGCTCTCGACCTTCAACGTGACGGTGCAGCTCTCTGCTCCTCGCTGGGTCGTCGGCCGCGCTCTTGCGCTCTATCAAATGGCGACATTCGGTGGAATGGCGCTCGGCAGCGCCGTATGGGGGGTGCTGGCCGAAAATCTTGGAACCGGCGACGCCTTGCTTTCATCGGTCCTCGTGCATGCCGCCGGCATTCTTATCGGATTTTATCTGACGCTGCCCGATCATACGCTCCAGAACCTCGACCCGCTCAGGCGGTGGACCGAGCCCGAAGTTGCCATCGACATCAAGCCTCGCAGCGGGCCGGTGGTCATCACCATCGAATACATGATCCGGCAAGAGGATGTGCGAGAGTTCCTGGCAGCCATGGCGGAGCGACGGCGCGTTCGCCGGCGCGACGGGGCACGCCACTGGACATTGCTCCGCGACCTCGCGGACCCGGAATTGTGGATGGAGCGCTATCACACGCCGACCTGGCTCGATTACGTGCGCCATAACCAGCGCATCACACAGGCCGACGCCGAAGTAGGAGAGCGGGTCAGAGCGCTCCATCGCGGAGCCACGCCCCCGCGCGTCCACCGGATGATCGAGCGCCAGACCGGTTCATTGCCCGCCCCATTCCCATCCCCGGCACCGGGCCCGGCTTCCGCAGAAAAGACTCCCCCATAGAAAGGCGAACTTTGCTCGCCGATACGACGCCGGGTTTGGCGCTTCACGACGACTTCAGGTTCTTCGCGTCGTCCACGATCCATGCGTCGATCGGCGCCGCACGACCCCGTACTGTCACGGTCTGCTTTTCATACCGGGACAGGTCGAGCCCCGCGCGACGGGCGAGTTCGTCGGAGACCACGAGGTCGGCACCGAGTTCCTTTGCGAGGCTTTCAAGGCGGCTGGCGGCATTGACGGTGTCCCCGACCGCCGTCAATCCACGGGCTTGTCCATACCCCATCTCCCCCACCACGGCAGAGCCCGCATGAAGGCCCACGACGACCTGCAGCGGATCGTCGAGTTCCGACGCAAAGATGTCGTTCAGTTCCTCGACGCCTCTGAGGATGCGCAATGCCGCTTCGAATGCCTGCCTGGATGCGACTTGGGGCGACGCGTGCAGACCGAAAAGCGCGAGTGCCCCGTCGCCGATGAACTTGTCGAGATGCCCCCCGGTATCCTCGACCGCTCTCCCGACAATCTCGAAATATCGGTTCAGCAGAAAGACCGTGTCGAAGGGCAGTCTGTGCTCGGTCAGGCGCGTGAAGTCCCGGAGGTCGCAAAACAGAACCGCAAGTTCGTTTTCTCGTCCACGAGTTCGCAGGATTCTCTCCGACGCGGCCGGATGCGCTCGCACGTTCCGCTGTGAGAACCGGCACGACCACGACGTCATGGGTCGGACGAAGCTGGCAGGCAAGACGGATGTCGGGCCCTGCATTGATCCGGTCGAGCGTCGCCAATTCCTGCGCGGTCGCCAATGGCTGTCGCTCGAGCCCGGCGACGACGCGTATCCGGCAGGTCGAGCAGCGCCCTCGCCCGCCGCAAACCGATTGATGCGGGACTTTCGCAATCCGGCTTCCTTCGAGGACGCTGAACCCGGGTGGGATCGTCACCACTCGGTCGCCCGGATATGTGATCCGGATGCGCATCGCCAGATTGCGATACCGCCGGATCGCACGTGCGAGAAGGACTGCGCCGATGAGAGCGACAAAGATCGCATTGAGCGAGAACCCGATCTCCGCCAGGGCATCGCCGGCGGGCGACGGTGGTAACGGCGAACCAAAGCGAGTCGGCTCCGACGAGAGTTCTTTTCCGGCCTCGGCAAATCCCAGCAGGGCGAGAACCGGCACGAGAAGTGCAACTGTATAGAGAAGGAGTGCCCACCGGGGAAACCAGTCCTTCGCCCGGGTCCAGAAGTAGATGCCGAGACAGCCGTGAAGCCAAGCGACGACCAGCGCGATTGTCTGTCGCAAACCGATATCCGGCGCCAGGATCCAAAGATTGCGGATCACCGTAGGATATCCGATGTCGCGCCCCGTCAACGCGAACTCCACACGGGTTCCGACGACGTGCGCAACGAGCAGAAACGGCAGCGAAAGGCCTAAAGCGAGTTGGGCTGCTTCCCGGAGAGGCATCCGCAATGTTCGCCGCTTGTACAGAGCCTGCAGCGCCAGCGCGAAGTGCAGACACAACGAACCGTACAGGAGAAGGCCGCCGAGAGGATTGCGCCAGATGAGATTGAAGACCCGCCGGCCGCTTTCCATGGCGTCGATGGACAGAAGACCGAGGGCGTGATTGCTAAAGTGCGTGAGGAGGAAGCTCCCGAGGATCAGCCCGGAAATCAAACGGGCGTCGCGCAATGTAACCGGTCGATTGCGAAGGCCAGGACGGTTCATGGATTTCCGCGAAACATGAGGCCGAGGACGCCGGGATCGGCCCCTGCTAACCTGAATCCTCTTGGCGATGGCCTCTCAGGCACCGTTGCACACCGTTACAGGATCGCGCTCCCCATCACAATCGGCCGCGTTGCCCTTCCTTGCGCTGGGAACGAGGTCGCTCATCCATGGCAAGCGCGTCAAGCCCGGCCAGGGCATATCTCACAAGGTGATCGACGAGAGGTTTCTGATCGGCGAATTGCGCCACAACGGGAAACATTTGCGTGATGAGGCGGCGATCGGCGACCAGCAGCATGGCACAGGGTGCCAGCACACTGAAGCAGCCGGTATCGACGAGGGGGTGATCCGGCGGAAGGCCCATGACGTCTGCGACGATTGCGCTCAGCAACAATTTCTTCGGCTGCAATTGCCGGACTTTCAGCGCGTCTATGAAGGGCGACGGCGAAAGGATCTCACGGCTCAAGACCCGAAAGGCCCAGGTTGTCGACAGGGGACTGGCAAGAGCGGCAACCACCAGTTCGATGAAATTGCGCAGTTTCGCTTCCGGTGCCTCGACCGTCGCGGTGGCGATTGCCGTGAGGGCCTCATAGCTTACAAGCCGCTGGTGGGCGGCGACGAGAACCTCCTCGTACAGCCCGGCTATCCCGCCGAAATAGTAGTTCACCGCGGCGGAATTCGTCCCCGCGCGATTTGCGATCTCCTTGCCGGTGGCGCGATCGAAACCTTTTTCTGCGAAGACTTCGCCGGCGGCTTCGAGGATCTGAGACCTCGTACTCGCACCGCCATCCCGGGGCCCTCGGGCGTTCGCATGTGTGCGGGAGGAACGGACAGCTTTCATGAGAGATTGTTCTAGCAGACCGAGCGCCAAGATCAAATTGAAAATTCAAATTCAAATTTGACAAACTTGAACGTCGGGCATAGCTATGATCAGATGAGCAGAATCGGCCTTCATTCGCGTTTTTGTCGTCATACTCGCGGCAGCCGCGATTGCCGGCGGAGCATGGTGGTATCTGTCTCGCCGTCCTGTCTCGGACGCGGTCGTGCTCTACGGCAACGTCGAAATGCGCCAGGTGGCGCTGGCGTTCAACGGCAGCGAGCGTATCGCCGAAGTGCTCGTCGAGGAAGGCAGCCTCGTGCACAAGGGACAGGTTCTGGCGCGCCTCGATACCAGCCGTCTCGCGCCGCAGGTCGCTCAGGCGGAAGCCCAGGTTGCAAGCCAGCAGGCTGTCGTCGAACGGCTGCGGAACGGCAGCCGGCCGGAGGAAATCGCGCAGGCGCGGGCGCAGCTCGAGGCCGCAAAGGCCGAAGCCCTGAATGCCCGCCGCCAGCACGAGCGGCGCGAGGCTCTGGCCGCAAGGTCCTTCGCGAGCGAGCAGGAAAGTGACATCGCGAAGGCAGCGGCGGACATCGCGGACGCCAAGGTGACGGTTGCTCAACGCGCGTTGGAGCTCAGCATCGCGGGGCCGCGCCGCGGAGGAAATTGCGCAGGCCGAAGCGCAACTGCGCGTGAGCCAGGCGCAACTCGCGCTTCTTCGCCAACAACTCGCCGACGCGGAACTGAAATCTCCGGTCGATGCGCGTCGTTCGCTCGCGCCTGATGGAACCGGGCGAAATGGCCTCGACGACGAGGCCGGTCTTTTCCCTGGCGACCAGGGATCCGAAATGGGTGCGCGCCTACGTGTCGGAAACCCAACTCGGACACGTCCGATCTGGCATGGGCGCGACGGTGACGACGGACAGTTTTCCGGGCCGGACGTTCGACGGCTGGGTCGGCTTCATCTCGCCCGTCGCCGAATTCACGCCAAAGACCGTCCAGACGGAAGATCTGCGGACGAGCCTCGTCTATGAGGTGCGGGTATTCATGTGAAGGACCCGGACAACGAGCTGCGGCTCGGCATGCCCGCCACCGTGCGGCTGTCCCCCGACAAGGGCGAGACGTCGCCGGTGGCCCAGACAGACGGGCGGCGATCATGACGGCGGCAGCGGCGCAGCGCCGCCGTCGCGGCAGCCGGACTCCGCAAGAGCTTTCGCCGCGAGACCGGCGAAATGGTCGTGGCGCTGGACGACGTTTCGTTCACGGCTCGCAGAGGAACGTTGACGGCGATCGTCGGACCTGACGGCGCGGGCAAGACCACGCTGCTGCGCCTGATGTGCGGCTTGATGAAAGCCGAGGCCGGGAGCTCTGAGGTGATCGGCATCGATGTCGCGGCGACCCGCAGGCGGTGCAGGATCGCATCGGCTACATGCCGCAGAAATTCGGCCTCTACGAGGATCTGAGCGTTCAGGAGAATCTCGATCTCTACGCGGACCTTCACGGCGTAGACCCGGCATGAGCGAAGGAGCGTCTATCCGCGCCTGATGGAGATGACCCAGCTCGGGCGCTTTACGGAGCGGCTCGCCGGGAAATTATCGGGCGGCATGAAGCAGAAGCTGGGGCTTGCCTGCACGCTCGTCCGATCGCCGGAACTGCTGCTGCTCGACGAGCCGACGGTCGGCGTCGACCCACTATCGCGCCGCGAGCTGTGGGACATCGTCCTGAAGCTGGTCCGGGACGATGGTCTGACCGTCATTCGTCAGCACATCCTATCTCGACGAGGCCGAGCGCTGCGACCATGCAGTGCGTCATGCATGCCGGCACGCGTGCTGGCGCAGGGCCGACCGGAGGAGATCACCGCGAAGGCAGAGGGCCGCACCTTCATGGCAACGCCGCCCCCGGGCATGCCGGCGCGCTCGCTGCAGGCGCGGCTGTTCGAATTGCCGGACAATTGTCGATGCGGTCCCCGAAGCCGGCAAGGTGCGCGTCGTGCTGGCGCTCGTCCGATCATGCGCAGGCGCTGACGGTCGAGGGCGAGAAGATCCAGCACGGAACCTGTTCGCCGCACATTCGAAGACGGTTTCATGGTGCTGTTTCGCGCCGGCGGCGGGCGAGAGATGCCGCACTGCATGGTGCTCGACCGGCCGCTTGCCGGCGACACCGGTCAGATTGCCGTCGAGGTGCATGATCTGACGCGCACATTCGGCGATTTCACCGCCGTCGAATCATGTGAGTTTCGAGGTCCGCAAAGGCGAGATCTATGGGCTTGCTCGGGTCCGAACGGCGCGGGAAAGAGCACGACGTTCCGAATGCTGTGCGGGCTCCTTCCGGCGAGCGGCGGGACTTTGCGTGTCGCCGGCGCGGATCTGCGGACCTCGCGCGCCGAGGCCCGGCAGCGGCTCGGCTACGTGGCGCAGAAGTTCTCGCTCTACGGCCAGCTCAGCGTCGATGAGAACCTCGAATTCTTTGCAAGCGCCTATGGCCTGCGCGGCGCGCGAAAGCGCCAGCGCATCGCCTGGGCGCAAGCAGCAATTCGAACTCGACAGGTTTGCCGACCTTCCGAGCGGGCAACTGCCCGGCGGTTTCAAGCAGCGCCTCGCCATGGCGGCGGCACTTCTCCACGAACCCGAAATCCTCTTTCTCGACGAGGCGACGAGCGGCGCCGACCCGATGGCGCGGCGGGAATTTTGGGGACGCATCACGTCGCTGTCCGAACAGGGCGTCACGGTGATCGTCACCACGCATTTCATGGACGAGGCGGAATATTGCGACCGCGTCATCATCCTCGATGCGGGCGGCGATCTGGCTGAAGGCACGCCGGCCGAAATCCGCGCCCACGCGCAGGATGCCGCGAGGCCACGAACCGACGATGGAAGATGCCTTCATCGCCATCGTCGAGGAATCCCGCGCGAGCGGATACCGACGAGGGAAGGAGCGCCGCATGAGCGGCAGCGACCACCAGGACCGGGCGGTCGGGACGGCCTGCGCCGCATCGTCGGCGCTCGATCCGCAAGGAGACACTGCAGGTGTTTCGCGACCCGAGCAGCATCGCGGTCGGCATCGTCATGCCGATGGTCCTGCTGGTCCTGTTCGGCTACGGACTCTCGTTCGACGTCAAAAACGTTCCCGTCGCGCTCGTGATGGAGGACTCATCCGCCGACGCAATGGGCGCCGTTTCCGGCTTCAAGCTCTCGGATTATTTCGACGCGGCGCCGGTCAAGACGATGGCGGAGGCCGAACGGCTGCTCCTCGACAAGGACGTCAACGCGATCGTCCGCATCCCCGCCCGACTTCGCGCGCCGTGCTGGAGCTCGGCGATGCGGAGATTCAGGTCGTCGTCCATGGCACCGATGCCAACACCGCTCGCATCTCGCTCGGCTACGCGCAGGGCGCCATCGGCACCTGGCTTGCCCGCGAGGCCGCGCGGGGGCGCTTCGCTCGCCGCCGCTTCGATCAGTCGTCGAGAACCGGCTGTGGTTCAACGAGGCCAACGAGAGCACGTACTTTCTGGTCCCGGGCCTCATCGTGCTGGTCATGACGCTGATCGGCGCGCTGCTGACCTCGCTGGTGATGGCGCGCGAATGGGAGCGGGGAACGTTCGAGGCGCTGTTCGTCACGCCCGTGCGGCCCGAGCGAGATCCTGCTTGGCAAGACGTGTCCCGTATTTTGTCCTCGGCATGATCGGTCTTGCTCTCTCGGTCCTCGGCAGCAAGGTTCTGTTCGGCGTTCCGCTGCGGGGCTCGCTGCTGGTCCTGGTGGTGGTGTCGATGCTCTATCTGCTGGTTGCGCTGGGGATCGGCCTGCTGATTTCGTCGGTGACGAAGAGCCAGTTCGTGGCGAGCCAGATCACGCTGGTGGTGACGTTCCTGCCGGCCATGATGCTGTCGGGCTTCATGTTCGATCTCGCGCAGCATGCCGTGGGCGATCCAGATCATCACCTATATCTTCCCGGCACGCTACTTCGTGAGCGTCCTGCAGACGCTGTTTCTCGCCGGCGACATCTGGAGCGTGATCCTGCCCAACGCTGCCGTCCTGGCCGTCATGGCGACGTTCGCTCATGAGCCTGTCGGTCGCTCTTGACCCGCAAGCGGATCGGATGAGGCGGCCATGATCGAATCCCTGTTCAGGATCCTCGCCCTGATCCGCAAGGAAATGCTGGCGATGTTCAAGGACCCGAAGAGCCGCGTCAGCCTGATCCTGCCGCCGATTCTCCAGTGCCTGATCTTCGGCTATGCGGCGACCTATGATCTCAACAACGTTCCTTATGCGCTCGTCGATCATGACCGCAGCGCGGTTTCCCGCGCGCTGGTGGCGAGGCTCGACGGTTCGGGAATCTTCACGCCGCGTTGCGACGCTCGATCAGGCCGGGCAGGCCGTCGCCGTTCATCGACGATCGGCGCGCGGTCTTGCTCGTCATCGTCATCGACCGGGATTTCGAGACGACAACCTGCTCGCCGGTCAGCCGGCCCCGGTCCAGGTGATCGCCGACGGCCGCAATTCCAATACCGCCGGCACCGCGCAAGGCTACGTCAGCGACGATCACTCGCTGAGTTCGGCGCAGGAATGGCGAGCCTCGCACGGGCTTGGCCGCGCCCGCGCGTGCGGGTGACGACGCGCGCCTGGTACAATCCCAGCCTCGAGACCCGCTGGAACATGATCCCGTCCCTGATCGGCACCATCACCATGATGATGACGATGATGCTGACCGCCATGTCGGTGGCGCGCGAGCGCGAGGAGGGCACGTTCGACCAGCTTCTGGTGACGCCGTTCCGGCCGACTGAGATCATGATCGGCAAGGCCGTGCCCTCGATGATGGTCGGGCCTGACCCAATCGACCCTGATCTTCCTGGTGGCGCAGTTCTGGTTTCAGATCCCGTTCTCGGGCTCCTATCTCATCCTCTATCTCGGGCTCGTCCTGTTCCTGTCGGCTGCCGTCGGTATCGGCCTGTTCCTGTCGTCGATCGTCGCCAACATGCAGCAGGCGATGATCTTCACTTTCGTGTTCCTGATGCCGTTCATGCTGCTGTCGGGCCTGACCGCGCCCATCAGCAACATGCCGGAGGCGCTGCAGTACCTTCACGCTGATCAATCCGCTTCGCTACGCGATCAGCATCACGCATCAGGTCTATCTGGAGGGTGCGGGCCTGACGCAGCTGGCGCCCGAGATGCTGGCCCTGGTGGCGATCGCTGCCGTCACGCTGCCGTTCTCGGCCTGGATGTTCCGACATCGTCTGCGGTAG
Organism: uncultured Alphaproteobacteria bacterium; assembly: GCA_963837375.1. Lineage (GTDB taxonomy): Bacteria > Pseudomonadota > Alphaproteobacteria > Rhizobiales > Beijerinckiaceae > Microvirga. The sequence goes on from CAWINL010000007.1 coordinate 64,243, forward strand.
CAGCCGCGCTTACAAGCGTCGCGCGTCCGGCACCGCCAAGCCGCGGCTCGCGTAACGCTCCAGGCTCGAGAGCAATCCGTGGATCAGGATCGCCAGCAGCGCAACCACCAGGCCGCCCTGCATCACGAATGCCAGGTTGTTCGATTGCAAACCCGCGATGATCACTTCGCCCAGGCCCTTCGCCGCGACGGTGGAACCGATCGTGGCGGTGCCGAGATTGATGATGATCGAAAGGCGGATTCCGGCCAGGATGACAGGCAGTGCAAGCGGCAGTTCCACGCCGGTCAGGCGCTTGCGAGGGCCCATTCCCATGCCCCGCGCGGCTTCGAGCGTCAGGGGCGGCACCTGCGTGAGGCCGCTGAGCGTATTCTCGAAAATGGGCAGCAGGCCGTAGAGAAACAAGCGCGATGAAGGTCGGCGCCTCGCCGAACCCGACAAGCGGGACGGCGACCGCCAGAACCGCGATCGGGGGGAAAGTTTGGCCGGTATTGACGAGGCTGCGCGAGAGCGGAAGGAATTCGACGCCGCCCGGGCGCGTGACGAAGATTCCCAGCCCGACGGCGATGACGGTGCTGGCGAGCGCCGCGCCGAACACGATCGTAAGATGCGACACGGTCAAGGACAGAAGACTGCCCTGATTGTAGATCGCCGGCGCGTCGTGCTCGGTCAAGGGCGCGAACACGAAGGTGAAGAGTTCAGGCGCGACGATGAACGCGGTGAGCAGCGACCAACACCGAAAGCCACCCGATCGTTGCGCCGCGGATCATGCGGGCTGTCGCGCATGGGCGAGGATGCCCTCGACGGTGATCCGCCCGAGATGGACGCCGTTTTCATCCGCAACCGGCAGCATGTCCCGTCCGCACCACATGAGATGCGACAGCGCATCCCGCAGGTTGGTCGTCGCGTTGATCGGTTGCCCCAGCGCCTCGCCAGGCTCGACCACGTCCCTTACGGGGGTGAGCGACAGCAGGCGGAAAGGCCGCTCCGCCGTCCCGACAAGCCGCTCGACGAATTCCTCTGCCGGGCGGGTCAGCAACTCTGCCGGCGTGCCGTATTGGAGAAGGCGCGCATCGTCCATCACGGCGATCCTGTCGCCGAGATGGAACGCCTCCTCCATGTCGTGCGTCACGAGCACGATCGTGGTGCCGAAGCGCCGCTGGATCGCCAACAGATCTTCCTGCGCCTTGGCGCGGATGACGGGATCGAGCGCGCCGAAGGGCTCGTCCATCAGCAGAAGCGCCGGTTCCGCCGCGAGCGCCCGCGCAACGCCGACCCGCTGCTGCTGGCCGCCCGAGAGTTCATGCGGGTATTTGTTGGCGAATTCGCGATGGCTCAAGCTGGAACAGGGCCAGCAGATCCTCGACCCGCCGCTCGATGCGCGGCCGATCCCAACCGAGTAATTTGGGCACCGTCGCGATGTTGCCGGCGACGGTGCGGTGGGGAAAAAGCCCATTGCCCTGGATCACGTAGCCGATCCGGTGGCGAAGCTCGTCCTCGCGGAATCGACATGGTGTCCTGGCCGTCGATGAGGACCCGGCCGGATGTGGGTGCGATCAAACGGTTGATCATCCGCAGCAGCGTCGATTTGCCGGCTCCCGAGGTTCCGACCACGACCGCGATGGTGCCGGCATCCACAACCATCGACACGTCGTCGACGATGAGCGTGTCCCCGAGGCGCTTCGTGAGATGATCGATTTCGATCATGCGGCGCGCACCGCTGGTGAGATCGATGATCGCATCGAGGACGACGGCGGCGGCGAATGCCATGGCGACGATGGGAATGGCGCCGAGCAAGAACGAGATCCATCGCGGTCTGGCCGATGCCCTGAAAGATGAACGTGCCAAGGCCACCGCCCCCGATCAGCGCCGCGACGGTGGCAAGGCCGAGATTCTGAACCAGCACGATGCGAATGCCCGTGAGAATGATCGGGAGCGCGAGCGGCAGTTTGACCTGCGTGAGCTGCTGCCACCGCGACAGCCCCATGCCCCGCGCCGCATCGACCACGGTCGCGGGCACCTGGTCGAGCCCCACGACGGTGTTGGCCACGACGGGCAGCAGCGAATAGAGAAAGAGCGCCACGAGCGCCGGCGCCGCGCCAATGCCGCGAATGCCGAGCGCGAAGGCGAGCGGAACGGTGGCTGCGAGATAGCCGAGCGGCACCATCAGGATGCCGAACAGCGCGATGCTCGGGAATCGTCTGCACGATGTTGAGGATCTGCAGCGTCACGCCCTTCAATGCAGGGATGCGATGGCAGAGCACGCCAACGGGCAGACCCGACCAGCACGGCAGCCGCGAGGGAGCCGAGCGCGAGGAAAACGTGCTGCTCCGCCTCGCGCCAGAAGCTCTCCGCTGCGCGTGGCATATTCCTTCACGAGCGAAACATCGCTCCAGGCTCCTGAGACCAGGAGGCTTGCGAGCAGCGCTGCCGCGATGCCAAGCGACAACAGGCGCTCCCATGGGCCGAAACGCAGGCGCGTGAGCGAATCCGCCAGCAACAAGGCAAGCGCAAGGGCGAGGAGCCAGAAGCCGAGCGCCGGCGAAACCCGCGCGAAGCTGTTGCCGGCCGGCGTCACGAAATGCGCGGCCCAGCCGACGGCCGGCAAGCAGCAACGCAGAGCCCGCCTGCGGCCGCCGCAAGCCTGACGGACGGCCGTCGAATGATGAGTGCCGCCACGCGATCGCGAGCATCAAGACCGACCAGTGCCAGCGCTACCCATAGCGGCAGCGCATCGAGCAAGCCACGTGGCTCGCCGCGCAACGATGCGGTTGGCCCGGTACGTCACGAACGGCGCGGCAAACAAGGCGATGCCATGATCGCCGCGACCAGTGCCCCGAGCCGGTCGCAACCCCGCACCTGCAATGATTCGCGCAGCGGGGCGGACTTGTCGCGAATGGGCATTGGCAATGCGGGATCAGCGCGAGGCGGCACGGTCTCGGCCGGAGCCAGCGCCTATTTCACGAAACCCTTCGTCTTCAGGTAATCGGTCGCAACCGACTTTGCCGCCTCGCCGCCCACCTGCACGCGGGCATTCAGACCCTGCAAGGTCGTCAGGTCGAGCGATTGGAAGATCGGCTTCAGGATCTCGGCGATCTTCGGATTTTCCTTCAGCACGGCCTCGCGGATGATCGGCGCGGGCGCGTAGACGGGTTGAACGTTCTTGTCGTCGTCAAGCACCACCAGGCCGGATGGCGCGATGCCGCCGTCGGTGCCGTAGACCATCGCCGCGTTGGCGCCGCTCGTCTTGCTCGGCCGCCGCCTTGATGGTCGCCGCCGTGTCGCCGCCGGAAAGAACGATAAGCTGCTCGGGCTTCATCTTGAAGCCGTAGGCCGCCTGGAAGGCCGGAAGCGCCGCGGCCGAATTCACGAACTCGGCGGAGGCCGCGAGCTTCGTGGCGCCGCCGCCCGCGACCCATTTGCCGAAATCCGACATGGTGGCGAGCTTGTTCGTCTCGGCCACGTCCTTGCGCAGGGCGATGGCCCAGGTGTTGTTGGCGGGTGACGGATCGAGCCAGACGATCTTGTTGGCGTCGTAATCGAGCTTCTTCGCCGCCTCGATAGCCCTTGGCGGCATCCTTCCACAGCGGATCGTCCGCCTTGTTGAAGAAGAACCCGCGTTGCCGGTATATTCCGGATAGATATCGATCTCGCCGGCGATGATGGCCTTGCGCACCACGGAGGCCGGCGCCGAGCTGCACCCGGTCCTGGGTCTTGATGCCGTTGGCATTGAGCGCCAGCAGGATGATGTTCCCGAGGACCGAGCCCTCGGTGTCGATCTTCGAGGAGACCACCACATCCGCGTGGGCGGCCAGGGTGGAAACACCAAGCGCCAGGGCGACGGCCAGGGATTTCAAAGTCACGTTCATCAAACGACCCTCTTGGACAGCCCGGTCAATCCGGTTTTCCGAATTTAGGGCTTTGTAGGCCGTTCGACAGATCCCATCCAGACGAAAGCCCGAAAGAGCCTTCGCTTTCGAAACGACGGTTAAGTTCATGGGCGAAATGGCTCGGCCCGGCCCCTCGCACGCAGCGACGGCGGGCCGAGCCAGGTTCAGGCCGATCGCCTTAGACGGCCGAGGCGCCGAGCGGCTCCTGTGCGATGGTGAAGCGCACCTGCGCCTGCGGCCGGTGATCCTCGGACAGGTAGCGCCAGGTGCGCTCCGCATCGCCCTTGCTTTCGAAGGGCCCGACGAGGCGTTCGGTGCCGCGGATGAGCGTTTCGAACTCGGTGGAGGTGTATTCGCCGCCGATGACCCAGAAACGAGCTTGTTGCATGGTCTTCTCCGTCGATGAAAGGTTTGGGGTTCACTCCGCCGCGTGAAGCTTCGGCGAGGGCTGGAATTGCGCGGTTTCGGTCGAGTCGCTCATGGCGGTCGTCGAAGACTTGCCGGCCGTGATGGCAAGCGACACCTGGTCGAAATAGCCGGTGCCGACCTCCCGCTGGTGGCGGGTGGCGGTGTAGCCATCGGCCTCGGCGTCGAATTCCCGGGCCTGCAGCTCCGAATAGGCGCCCATGCCGCGATCGCGGTAGCCGCTCGCGAGATCGAACATGCCGTAATTGAGCTGGTGGAAGCCCGCGAGCGTGACGAACTGGAACTTGTAGCCCATGGCGCCGAGTTCGCGCTGGAACCGCGCGATGGTGGCGTCGTCGAGCTTCTTCTTCCAGTTGAAGGACGGCGAGCAATTATAGGCCAGGAGCTTGCCCGGATGACGCTTGTGGATGGCCTCGGCGAATTTCCGCGCATCGTCGAGATCCGGATGGGAGGTCTCCCACCACAGCAGGTCGGCATACTCCGCGTAGGCCAGGCCGCGGGCGATGCAATGGTCGAGACCGGTTCCTTCCTTCAGGCGGAAGAAGCCCTCCGGGCGTGCGGCTGTCGGGCTCGATGAAGGGCCGGTCGCGCTCATCCACGTCGGAGGTGATGAGCATGGCCGATTTCGGCATCGGTGCGCGCCATGATGAGGGTCGAGGTGCCCATCACGTCGGCGGCGAGCCGGGCGGCGATCAGGTTGCGCTCATGGGCCGAGGTCGGGATCAGCACCTTTCCGCCGAGATGGCCGCATTTCTTTTCGGAGGCGAGCTGGTCCTCGAAATGCACGCCGGCCGCGCCTGCCTCGATATAGGCCTTCATGATCTCGAAGGTGTTGAGCGGGCCGCCGAAGCCGGCTTCGGCATCGGCCACGATGGGCAGGAACCAATCCCGCTTGGCGCCGCCTTCCGCATGCTCGATCTGGTCGGCGCGCTGGAAGCGTCCGGTTGATCCGGCGGCAGAGTTCGGGGCCGGAATTGGCCGGATAGAGCGATTGGTCGGGATACATGGCGCCGGCGACGTTCGAATCCGCCGCGACCTGCCATCCCGACAGATAGATCGCCTCGAGACCGGCGCGGGCCATCTGCATGGCCTGGTTGCCCGTCATGGCGCCGAGCGAGTGCACGTAGGGGCGCTCGTGCAGGAGTTCCCACAGCTTCGCGGCACCCTTCTCGGCGAGCGTCTGGCGAATCGCCACCGAGCCGCGAAGCCGCAGCACGTCTTCGAGGGAATAGGGGCGGGTGATGCCGTCGAACCGTCCCGCCGGAGCGAGACTGATGCAGGCTGTCGAATGAGGCTGGGGTCTGGGCGGTCATGATCGTCCTTCCGTTTACATTTCTTGACAAAATCTCCAGAGAATTCACAATCGCTCGTGTGATTCTCTGCGTCTGTCATGAATGTTGACCACCACTCATCCTGTTGCAATGCTCGATGACGTGAAGAGAAAGTCGTCTTGTCAACGACATGACAAGATCTCGACTTGTAAAGCTGTAAAGAAAATTACAAATGGATGATATCCGGAAACTTGTTCGTCGGGCCCGCGCCTCAAGCGCCTGCGGCGGGAGAAGAACCTGACTCAGGCCGGGATGGCGGAGGAGCTCGGCCTGTCGCCGAGCTATCTCAACCTGATGGAGCGCAACCAGCGCCCGATCACCGCGCAGGTGCTGATCCGGCTGTCCCATGCCTATGCGCTGGATCCCGCGGGAATTCGCGACGGACGATCACGAGCGCACCGTCACGGAGCTCGACGAGGTCTTCGCCGACCCGCTCTTTCGCAACACGCCGGTGCCGCGCCTCGAGCTGCGCGAGACGGTGGAGAGCCGCGCCCGGCCTCGTGGACGCCGTCACCCGTCTCTACCGCGCCTACGCGGCCATGCGCGGCGCGCGGGAGATGCGCACGCCCGATCTCAACGACCGGGACCGGGCCGAGGGCGCGGTCGACAATCCGGTCGATCGCGTGCGGGACCACATTCAGGAAGCCAAGAACTATTTTCCGGAGCTCGACGAGGCCGCCGAAACCTTGGCGGCCGAGCTGCAGGAGCCGGGCCACGACCTCTTCTTCGCAATCTGCGGAGCGGCTGCGCGACGAAGCACGGCATCCGCGTCCGCATCATGCCGATCGACGTCATGCCGGACACCCTGCGCCGCTACGATCACCATCGCCGTCAATTGCTGATCTCGGAGATCGTCGATTCGTCCGGCCGAACCTTCCAGGCCGCCTATCAACTCGCCTTCGCCGAAATGCGGCCGGTCGATCGACGCTCTGGCGGTCGCGGCTGGAGCCCGAGGACGGGCCGGCGCGCCGCCTGCTGCGGATCTCGCTGGCAACTATTTCGCCGGGGCGCGTCATCATGCCCTACGGCAGGTTTCACGCCGCGGCCGAAGCCCTCCGCTACGACGTGGACGTGCTCGGCGCGCGGTTCGGCGCGAGCTTCGAGCAGGTCGCCCACCGGCTCACCACGCTGGCCCGTCCGGGCGCGCGCGGCGTGCCGTTCTTTCTCGTGCGCGTCGATTCGGCCGGCAATGTCTCGAAGCGCTTTTCGTCGGGCCGCTTCCCGTTCTCGCAATATGGCGGCACCTGTCCGCTCTGGAACGTCCACGCCACCTTCCGGACGCCCGCTCAGGTCGTGACGCAGATCGTCGAACTGCCCGACAACTCCCGTTGGTTCTCGAGTCGCGCGGGCGGTCAGGCGGGCCTCCAACCCGTGGGGCATGCCCGATCCGCAATTCGTCGTCGGCCTCGGCTGCGAGCTGAAATACGCCGGCCGCCTGGTCTATGCGCGCGGCTTCGATCTCGCGGCTCCCGACCCGACGCCGATCGGCATCAATTGCCGCCTGTGCGAGACGGCTCGCCTGCCCGCAACGCGCGGCGCCGCCCCTGATGCATCCGCTGATCGTCGACGAAATGAAGCGGGGCGTGTCGCCCTTCGAATTCGACGCGACCTGACGGTTCAGGCAGGCGCCTCCTGTCTGCGCCGGCCGTCCGGTCGAGCCAGGGATCGAGGAACGGTCGAGCCAATGCGCCACATGGGGGTCGTAGAGAAAGCGTCCTTCGATCTGCCGCGTGCGATCCTGCGCGCCCAGCGTCGCAAGGCGTTCGGCCGCCACAACGGTCCAGCGGCAGATCATCGCGTGGGTCACTTCCGGGTGGAACTGCAGGCCGAAAGCGGACGGGCCCACGCGGATCGCCTGGGTGGGAAAATCGTCGCCCGTCGCCAGCGTATCGGCGCCCGACGGACAATCGAACCCCTCCCGATGCCAATGATAGACGTGGCTCGGCCAGCGCGTGCCCCATCGTTCGCTCAACGGCTTCGCCGGCGGCGGTCGGCACCAATGGATAATAGCCGATCTCCGCGCGGCCCTCCGGGTGCTCCCACACCCGCGCGCCGAGATGCTTTGCCAGCATCTGCGCCCCGAGGCAGAGGCCGAGATAGGGCTTGTTCTCTCGCAACGGGCACATCCAGCCAGTCGATCTCCGCCTTGATGAAATCATCCGGATCGTTGGCGCTCATGGGACCGCCGAAAATAATCGCTCCCGCATGATGCGCCAGGTCGTCGGGCAAGGGATCGCCGAAGCGCGGACGCCTGATGTCGAGTCGGTGGCCGCGCTCCTGCAGCAATCGCCCGACCCGGCCGGGCGTCGAATGCTCCTGATGCAGGATGATCGAGGATCGGCGCCTTGGTCGCCCGGGTCTAGCCATCGGCGCCGCCCCGCGACGAGGTTCCTGGCGCACGTCGGCCTTGATGTCCGCCAGATCGGCGTCGGAGAAGCCGAGCAACCGCCCGTTCGCCAGATCAGGTCGTCTTCGAATTCATGGACCGTGCCGTCGATCGCCGCGACCCTGTAGGCAAGCGCCAGCAGGGGCCCGCGCTCCGCGGACGGGACGTCGTGGAGGATGCGGTCGATCAGCGTCGTGGACGGGTCAATCCCGGCCTCGATCGCGCCGCCGCATCCCGCAAGGACCCGGTCGGCGTCCTCGGCCGACAACGCGAACCGGCGCGCGCGAGAAGGACCCTCAATCCTTCGCGTCTCCACGGGCAGAACGCGTCCATCGGCATGCGCCACCAGGATCAGGAGCGCCGCAACGGTAAGATGCTCCTCGTGTTCGGCGGGATGCGCACATCGGCGGCGGACGGAGGATATCCCGAAGGGCGGAAATCACTGACATGCGGCGATTATCCAGGAGAACTGCGTCCGTTTCGCAAGGCCACGGGCATGAAAATCGTCGTGGCCCAGCGTCGAGCTGGCCCTCGGCTCGACCCGTCGACGCGCGACGGCGAAAGGTCGCAGCAAAGCCATCCATGGGGCCGGGCTCTCTTGGCCGTTTTCCGCCATTTTTCAGGGCTTGCATCGGCTCGGCGCTCTAATCCGCAGATCTGTGCCGGTCGCCGGACCTGGGCGAACCGTGTCGCTTTGCCGGCAATCCTTTTGCGCTTCGCCGACGAGGATGCTAGAACCTGAATCGATTCTTCATGACAATCAGCGCTGTGAAGACATATTTCCTGCTCGCGCAGGCCTGCCGGCCGCATCGGCCAACTCTCAATCCAAGGTGAACCTGTGACCGAAATCATGGCAAGCAGCAGCGAACTCACTGGCCTGCGTGTCCTTGTCGTGGAGGACGAAGCGGCGATTTCGCTTCTTCTCGAAGACATGCTGCTCGATTTCGGCTGCGAGGTCATCGGACCGGCGGCCCGGCTCGCGGCGGCGCTCGATACGCTCTCGCGCGAAAAAGTCGATCTGGCGATCCTGGATGTGAACGTGGCCGGCGAGCCGATCTACCCGGTGGCCGAGGCGCTGGCGCAACGCTCCATTCCGTTCGTGTTCTCGACCGGCTATGGCAGCGCCGGCATTCGCGACGCATATCGGGACCGGCCCGTCCTGCAAAAGCCGTTCGCCCAGAACGACCTGAAGCAGAAGCTCCTGACCGGCAAGGAAAAGCCGTGTCTAGCGTCCGTCCGCTTCGTCGCCTCTTTCACGATGTGCGGCAAAACACCGCGGCTGGAGAGTGGAATCCTCTTTGAAGTGACGATAACCTTGAGTAATCTTCGCCGTCTCAAGGATATGTTGTAACCTTCAAAGCGTCCGTGCCCATGTCTTCCCACCTCCTTCGGCTTCTGGCCGCAACGACCGCACTCTGGCCTGACGCTCGGCGCGGCGCTCGCGCAAGGCGCCCGTGCCGCGCGACAATGCCCGGCAGCGGGCTCGATCGTGGCGGCGAAGGGCGGCGAGGAACTGCGTTTCGTGCGCGAGAGCAACTGGCGCGCGGCCGAAGATCCGGCAGGATGTGGTGGGCGGCGACGTGCTGCGCACCAACGCGCTCGGCAATCTGGCGATCCTCTTCGCCGACCGGACCCAGATCCGCGTCGGACGCAACTCGACCCTCACCGTCAACGCAGGTCGCGCAGCAGCGATGCGGGCACGACCGACCTGACCCTTCAGGCCGGAACGATCTGGGCGCGCGCCGCGCGAGGCGGCAGCGGCGTCGACGTCAAGACCCCGGCGGCCGTGGCGGCCATCCGCGGAACCGACTGGTCGCTGACCGTCGACGGCTCGGGCAAGACCGGACTCGTGGTCCTCGAAGGCGTCGTCGAACTCAAGAACGCTCAAGGCTCCGTCACCGTGCGGCAAGGCGAAGGAGCGGTCGCGTCGATCGGCCAGGCGCCCACGAAGTTCGTGCTCGTGAACTCGAACGACCGCGAGCAGATGCTGTTCTATCTGACCCTGCGCGACGCGTTTAATTGGCTGCCGGCCTCGCCCGCTCGAGGACCGCGCCATGCGCGGCGCAGCGCGCCCGGATCGAGAACATCCCGCCGACCGCCCGCAACGCCGAGGACTGGCTGACCCTCGCCGAGACGGCGCTCGCCCTCGATGGCCGGGCGGTTGCCGTCCAGCGCGTTGGCGGAGGCCCGCAGCCGGCCGCTGAGCACCGGCGCAGCGCGCCCGCGCCGATCTGGTGGCCGGCTTGATCGCCGGGTCGCGAGCGCCGCTGGGCGGAGGCCGCGGCTCTTTTCGCCAAGGCCGAGAAGGGGCTCGATCAGGAAACGACGCGTCAGCGCCGCCTATGGCCGCTACATCGCGGCCTCGCTGGCCGATCCCAAGCGCGTCCAGCCGGAGCCGACGATCGGACACGAACGACGCCGAGGCGGCGCTCGCCCGCGCCTACATCCTGGGATTCAAACAGGATCTCAAAGCCGCCGCCGACGCCGCGCAGGGCGGCCGAAAAGCGGTTTCCGGGCGACGCCCGCCTCGCGGTCTTTCTCGGCCCAGATGGCGCTGGCGCTGAACGAACGGGAGGCCATGCGCGAGGCGGTCGCCCGCGCGCGCGCCATCGATCCCGAACGACCCGACGTGCTTCTGGTCAGCGGCGTCGTGCGCGGCGACATCGACGGCGAGGTCGACACGCGCCATCGCCGAACTGCGCCAGGCCGCCGCCATCGCGCCGGGACAATCCGACATCTGGAACATGATCGGCCTGTTCGAATCGGAGCGCGACGCGCCCATCGCGGCGGAAGCAGCCCTGCGCCGCGCCATCGCGGAGGATCCCGAAAGTCCGGTCGCCTACGCCAATCTGGCAATCCTGCTGCTCGATCAGAGCCGCGTCGACGAGGCCGGCGCGTCTGATCGACAAGGCGCTTGAGCTCGATCCCTCGTTCAGCGTCGGCTATATCGCGCGCGGGCGCTACTTGCTGCAGAAGGGCGAGACCGCGAAGGGCATCGAGGCCGCGCTGGCCGGATCGACCGCCAATCCGGCCTATTCGCAAGGGCTGCTGGTCACGGCGCATCGCCTATTACCAGAACGGCGACGACGACCTCGCCATGCAGGCTTTGGAGAACGCCGACAGGCTCGATCCCAACGACCCTGTCGTGGCGATCGCGCGCACCGCCATCGCGCTCGATGCCTATCAGGCCGACGAGGCTGTGCGCGCGGCCCGCGAAAGCGTTCGCCGGTTCCGCCTGCGCGGTGGCGACTATGCGGGGCTTGCAGTGAACCGGCAGGCGGGATCCTACCCGGCTCAGGCTTATCGCTTTCTGGAACTCGACGAATGGGCGCGCTTCTACGGCGACCGCGTCTTCGATCCGTTTACGGCATCGAGTTATTTCGATCAGGCTGCGGCGCGGCGCCAGACGCTTTTCGTCAACCGCCCGACCGTCGCCTCGGTGGTCGGCGAAGAAGCCGATCTCACCGCCTTCGCCTTGACGATCCAGGGTCTGTTCTTCGATCCCCTGGCGGTGTCGGCCCGTGTCGGACGACAGGACCTGGTGCGACGGCCCTTCATCGATACCGAAATCGGCGGAAGCCTGGTCACCCGGGACGGCCGCGCGGGCTGGGGCGCGGATGCGACCGTGCAGGGTTTTTCCAACGATCCGGTGCCCACCTCATTCTCGCTTTCGGCCGGTCGGATCCGCGCGGATGGACGCGAGTCGCTCGACAACGAGAGCGCCTCCAACGCCTCGTTCTTCGTCGGCATGGCGCCCGAACGCCATCGGATCGCTTCCTCATCTTCGGCACGGCCGCCAACGAGGAGCCCGGACTGGCGCGGATCAACACGCCGACCCGGTATTTCGTAGGCGAGCAGCGACTTCACCGCCATGCAGGGCGGCGCCGGCTGGAGCCATTCGTTCGCGGACCGGAACGTGCTGACGGGCGCGATCTACGCCAATCGGGGTCTCGATCGGCGCTACACCAATGCGGCGAGTTTCGAGCTGCGACCCGATCATCGCGGCGACGCGAGACGCTGGGAGCGCAACCGGACAGAGGGCGTCGTCGCGGCCCTCAATCACAGCATCGGCATCAACGATTTCACGTTCCGCTACGGCTTCGAGGGCCAGGTCGGCAAAACTTTCGACGCCACGTTCGGACAAGGCCTATTCGTCAATCGGGTCACCGGCCAAGCGCAGGTCATCGATCTGACCGGCAGCGCCAGACACGGATTTTCGCGCCACCGCGCTCTATGCCGATGCGTTCTGGCGCCCCTCCGACAGGTTCGAGGCGCAGGTCGGCGTCCAGCGGACGTCCGTCGATATCGGCCCGCTGCCCTCCGACACGGCAATCTCGCCGCGCGTCGGCATCGGCGTGTCGCCCGTCGAGGGGCATTGGCTGCGCGCGGCCTATCGCCGGGACGGCGACCTGCCGCTTGCGTTCACGCTCGCGCCGGTGACCACGGTCGGACTGGTTCCCAATGCGATTCCGCTCGTCGCTCGGCGGCCGCACCGACACGCTGGCGCTGCGGTGGGACGCCGAATGGTCGCCGCACTGTTCACCGCGGTCGAATATCAGCGCCAGGACCTGCAGGACCTCGACCTGCCCGATCGCCAACACGTTCGACAACCTGGCGATCGGCAAAGCGCGGGTCGACCGACTCGCGGCAACAGCCAATCTCTGGCTGGGCACGGCATCGGCGTTTTCGGCACGATCGGCACCACGAACACGCGACATCCGCTCTCGAGAAGCGCATGCGGCGCGACGTGCCTTTCATCGCCGATCGATTCGCGCGCGGCCGGCGTTACGTTCGTTCACCCGAGCCGCATCAAGCTGACAGTCGCCGCAACCTATGTGGGACGAGCGCACCGGCGACCTGCTCGGCGTCGGCGCTCGACGATTACTGGACGGCCGATGCGGCCATCACATGGGAAACGCCGGATCGCCGCCTGCTCTTGGGGGCTGACGGTCCTGAACCTCTTCGATGCCGAATACGAGATCACGCCCGCCATCCCCGGCCCGACGCGCGCAGTCGCCGCTACCGTGAAGGCGCGTTTCTGACGATGGGCAAGGCCGCACCGATCGCAGCGGGGCGGCGAGGGAAGCGATCTGGCAGCCACTGGCGATCGCCGCCCTCGTGGCCGGGCCTGCTGCTGCCGCTTTCGCTCCTGCCGGGCTTTCAGCTGGTGGAGGCGCGCTTCTACGACATCTATTCGACGATCGTCCCGCTTCGCCCGGCCGAGCCCGGCGCCCTCGTCGTCGCCATCGACGAACCTTCATTCTCGGAGATCGGCCAGCGCTGGCCGTGGTCGCGCGAGCTTCATGCGCGCCTTGTCGAGAAACTTGCGGCAGGCCGGCGCCAAGGTCGTCGGCGTTCGACATCATCTTCGCCGAGCCTTCGACCGAAGAGGCCGACCGGCTTTGGCAAAAGCGCTTGGGCCGGATGTCGTCCTGGCCGCCGACCAGGTCGCGACCCACCTCGACCAGGGCGTCCAGGTCACCCGCGTCGCTCCGCTCGACATGTTTCTCGATGCCGGCGCCGTGGACGGCCTGACTTCGGTTGCGCTCGACGGGGACGCAGCGTTGCGGACCATGCCGAACGCGCCCGACAGTTTCGCCGCGCAGATCTTGCGAACGGCGGGCATCGACACGCGAGCCGCCGCCGGCCGAGTTCGCTCATCCAATATTTCGGCCCTGCCGCGATCCTACCCCACGGTGTCGTATTACCAGGCGCTCGACCCCGACGCGTTTCTGCCACCGGAGAAATTCAAGGATCGCATCGTTCTGGTGGGTCTCAGCCTAAAAGCCTCGGCGACAGTCGACAGCGGTTCTGTCGATGCCTTTCCCACGCCCTACACGCTGACGAGCGAAAGCCTCACGGCGGGTGTCGAGGTTCAGGCGACCATCATCGACAATCTGCTGCATCGGCTCTACGTGGTGCCGATCCCGCGCATCGCCACCTTGGGGATTGTCCTGGGCGTCGCCTTGCTCGCAGCGTTCGTGTGCCGACGCGGCGTCAACTGGCACACGGGTTCGGCTGCCATCCTGCTGCTTCTCGGACTTTTGGTGGGAAGCTGGCTGCTTCTGCGCATCGGCCGAATCTGGGCGCCGCCTGTGCTGCCGGCCGCGGCGGCACTTCTGGTCGTCGGGAGCCCGGTTCGGCATTGATTATGCGCGCGAGCGACGGCTGCGGCGGGCGGTGTCGCACGCCTTCTCGCGCTATCTCTCGCCCGATCTCGTCGCGCAGCTTGGCACAGGACCCCTCGGCGCTCAAGCTCGGTGGCGAGCGCCGCAATCTGACGATCCTGTTCTGCGACGTGCGCGGATTCACCAGCCTGTCCGAGCGGCTGAAGGACGAGCCCGAGCGGCTGACCGCGCTCATCAATCGCCTGCTCGATCCGCTCTCCGAGGCGATTCTCGCCGAAGGCGGCACCATCGACAAATATATGGGCGATTGCGTCATGGCGTTCTGGAACGCTCCGCTGCCCAGCACCCGATCACGCCGCAGCGCGCGGTTCGCGCCGGCCGAGCGAATGTTGAAGGCGGTCGGCGAACTGAACCGCGTCCTTCGCGAGGAGGAGGGCGACGTCCGCACCTGTCTTCGCGGTCGGCGTCGGCATCAACACCGGCGATTGCGTCGTTGGCAATGTGGGATCGCGCTGGCGCTACGATTATTCGGTGCTTGGCGACACCGTGAACCTCGCCTCTCGCCTCGAAGGCTTGTCCAAGGAATACGGCGTGTCGATCATCCTCGGGCCGGACACCGCGGAGGCCGTCCGCACCGAGCATGTGCTGATCGAACTCGACCGCATCGCCGTGCGCGGCCGGGCGACCGAATCCGCCATCTACACGGTGCTGGCGCCTGACGGGCGGGAAGAGGCCCTCAAGGAAGTCGCGGACCTGCATCCCCGGATGCTCGCTGCCTTTCGCGAAGGCGACGGTGCCGAGGCCCTGCGGCTGATGCAGCGTTGCGTGCATCTGGCTCCCTGCCTTGTCCGGCTATTACGCGACCTTACGGAAGCGTCTCTCCGCGGCCGCCTGAGGGCGGAGATCATGGACCCCGCATGGCAGAACGGTTGCACCTGCGAGCGATTTGCAAACCCGAACAATGACTTGGCGCTGGCAGCGGGGGCGTCTATAAGGTCCGGCCAATCCCGATCCGCCCTTGAAGTCGTGACACGATGGACAAGATCCAGAAACTTGCCATTGGCAGCATTTTCGTCGGAACGATCGTTCTTGCGCTGAAATATGCCGCCTACCGGGTCACGGGCAGCATCGCGCTCTATTCGGATGCGCTCGAGAGCATCATCAATGTCGTGACGGCCATCGCGGCCCTGATGGCGGTTCGTCTCAGCGCCGAGCCCGCCGACAAGAACCACCCCTATGGCCACCACAAGGTGGAGTATTTCTCGGCGGTCCTCGAGGGCGTGCTGATCATCATCGCCGCGCTGGCGATCCTGCGCGAGGCCTATGCGGGTTTCCTCAACCCGAAGGCTATCGATGCGCCCGCGCTCGGTCTCGCCATCAACGGGGTCGCGACCGTCATCAATGCCGCGTGGGCCTGGGTGCTGATCCGTGAAGGTCGGCGGCGGCGCTCTCCCGCGCTTGCCGCTGACGGCCGCCACCTGATGACCGACGTGGTGACGTCCGCCGGCGTCATCGCGGGCTTGCTGCTTGTCCCGCTGACCGGCTGGTACTGGCTCGATCCTGTGCTGGCGGCGTTCGTCGCCCTCAACATCATCTGGTCCGGCTGGATGCTGATGAAGGAAAGCATCGGCGGCCTGATGGACGAGGCGCTTCCCGAAGCGGTGCTCAGCCGCGTGCGGGAGGTGATCGCCGATCAACGCCGAAGGCGCGATCGAGGCGCACGACCTGCGCACGCGCCATGCCGGCCGGCTCGTCTTCGTGGATTTCCATCTGGTGGTCGAGGGCGGCATGAGCGTGACGCAGGCGCACGACATCTGCGACCGGCTTGGAGCGCGCTCTCAAGGCCGAGATCGGCGAGGCTCAGGTCACCATCCATGTGGAGCCGGACAACAAGGCCAAGCATGCGGGAATCGTCGTACTCTAGGCCGTTCTCACGTCCCGCCTCACTCGCCGACGCGGAAGGAGCCCGAGTGCGCAGCAATGCGGTCTTCGAGGTCGCATGCAGCGAGCGCCGGCGAAAAATAGAAGCCCTGCACTTCCTCGCAGCCGATCGCCTTCAGCCAGTCGAGCTGCTCGCTGCGTCTCGACGCCTTCTGCCACAATGCCTTTCCCGAGCGCCTTTCCGAGCGCCACGATCGCCGCCACCACGGCGCAGCCCTCCGGCGAACCGCTGTCGCTCACGAATGAGCGGTCGATCTTCAGCGTGTCGACCGGCAGACGGTTGAGGTAGGACAGGCTCGAATAGCCCGTGCCGAAATCGTCGAGCGCCACCGTGAAGCCCGCTTTCTGCAGCCTTGCCAGATTCGCGGTGATGCGCTGCTTCGGCTCCACCAGCGTGCTCTCGGTGATTTCGAGCTCGATGCGCGACGGGGAGATGCCATATCGCTCGGTGGTCTCCACGAGCGATGTCGTAGAACTCCTCGCGGCGTGCCTGCATGGGCGATACGTTGATCGAAACCTTGAGATGCGCTAAGGGGCGTGTCCGACCAGGCGGTGAAGCTGCCGGCAGACGGATGTCGACACCCAATGCGCCCACGAGGCCGATCAGGCCGGTTTCCTCGGCAATGCGGATGAAACGCGTCGGGGAGATCAGTTCCCCGCCATGCCGCAGTCGCACCAGCGCCTCGACGCCTGTGGCGTGTCCTGACGAGAGCTGGATTCGCGGCTGATATTGCAACTCGAGAGTATCGTTGCGAATGGCCTGGCGGAGGATCGCCTCCATGCCGGCGCGTTCGCGGGCTCCTTCATTCATCGCGGCTCGGAGAAGAACTGGTAATTGCCGCGCCCATTGCGTTTCACGTCGTACAGCGCAACATCCGCCGCCTGCATCAGTTCATCGCTGTCGCTGGCATCGAGCGGATAAAGCGCGAATGCCGAGCGAAATGCCGATCTCGACGGGGTCGGGATACCCGTCCACGCGGATCGGCTCACTGATCGCGCGCCACGATGCGCTCGGCGAGATCCGCTGATGGCCGTGCCCGAGGTATCGGCCTGCGGACAGAAGGATGCCGAACTCGTCGCCGGCCCAGCGGCTCACCGTATCGCCGTCCCCGATGCAGCCGCGCAGGCGGTTGGCGACTTCGACCATGACCCTGTCGCCGACCGCGTGGCCGAGCGTATCGTTGACGTGCTTGAAGCGGTCGAGATCGCCGAACAGCACCGCGACGCCGCCGCCCGTGCGGCTTGCCTGGTTCGATCGCCTGTTCGAGGCGGTCCCGAAACAGCGTTCGATTGGGCAGATCCGTCAGCGGGTCGTGATGCGCCATGTGCGCCATCTGGCTTGCAAGAGCCCGCTGTTGCGTGACGTCGTGAAAGACCAGCACGGCGCCGACGACGGCCCCGAACGGTCGCGGATCGGCGCGGCCGAATCCTCGACCGGCACCTCGCCGCCATACCGCT
The DNA here is from genome assembly GCA_963837375.1 of uncultured Alphaproteobacteria bacterium. Lineage (GTDB taxonomy): Bacteria > Pseudomonadota > Alphaproteobacteria > Rhizobiales > Beijerinckiaceae > Microvirga. Next base: position 81,800 of record CAWINL010000007.1, read on the forward strand.
GGCGCAGCATCGTATTGGCTCCCGAGCCAAACGACCCGCTCCTCCCCGACCGCGATGGTCACGCGGATCGAGGACCGATGCGCCACCGTCGTGGGAAATCGCCCGATAGACCTCGTCGATGCTTCTGCCCGCATGCCTCATCGAGCGACCAGCCGGTCAGGGTCTCGGCGACAGGATTGAGATAGGTGACACGTCCGCCCACATCCGTGGTGATCACGCCGTCGCCAATCGATCGCAGCGTCACCTCGGAGAGCTCGTGCTCCCTGAACAGCCGCTCCTCGGCCAGTTTGCGATCGGTGATGTCCTGGACCTGCGAGACGAAATAGAGCGGCTCGCCCGTCTCGTCGCGAACGAGGGAGACGCTCAGGACCGTGCTGACATCGGAGCCGTTCTTGTGGCGATAGCGCTTTTCGAGCGTGTAGATCGGCCAGCGTCCATCGAGCGTCGCGTTCGTCAGCGCAAGATCGTCGCTGCAGATCGTCCGGATGGGTGATGTCCTGGAACGACAGCGCGTAGAATTCGTTCGGGCGTGTAGCCGAGCATCCGGCACATCGCGGCGTTGACCTGGAGATAGCGCCCCTCCGGGACTGACGATCGCCATGCCGATCGCGGCGGATTGGAACGCGCCGGAAAAGCGCGCCTCGCTCTCAGTCAACCGCAATTCGAGCGCCCGCCGCTCGCTGATGTCCAGAACCAGAATGAAGAACCCCTGAACCGAGCCGTCCGGGCGCAAAATCCGGCGAATAGCTGCCTTGAACGTACCGAGGGCCCGTGGCGGTCACCAGTTCCTCTTCGTAGAGGATCGCCTCGCCCGCGAGCACCCGCCGGATGAAGGCTTCGAGACGGGCGTAATTCACGTCGCCCAACGACGTCCCGAATGGTCTTTCCGATATACGGCGGCCGGGTCGACCCCGTACCATTCCCGATAGGTGTTGTTGTTGAACCGGTAGCGTTCGTGCCGGTCGGCATAGGCCATCAATGCCGGAACATTGTTGAGCACTGAAAAACCGATACCGTCTGGCACTGCTGTGTTTCTCTGCGTTAGTGCACCGGCATGGGCGCGGATGCGCCCGCAACGACCGTGTGGGAACGGCCTATCGTACGGCAGGACGCGTAACAAGCGAGGCTTTTGTCGAGGCGTGGGACGGCGCCTGCACGGCGAAACTGTGTTCCGGCAGCGATGATAGGGAACGCGAGGCCGCATGATGGCGCGTTGCGGGGGCAGGCGAGCTTCAATGCTTGGTGAGGCCGTTAAAACGCGTGTCGGATCACGCCCTCTCCTTGCAACTTTATTCCGCTTTCGTATTGTCGATTTCCAGCACCATGGTGTGATCGGAGGCTGCGATCTTGAAGCCCAGTCTCTCATAGAAGCCGATACCGGTCTTGTTCTCCCGATCGACATCGAGTTTGAGGAAGGCGCAGTCGCGCGGCGCTTCGCGGGCGATCGCCGCGCGCAAGAGGCGCGTGCCCAATCCCCGGCCACGCGCCGTGTCGACGACGAAGAGATCGGAGACGAAAATTCCCGGACGCCCCCGCCAAGCCGAGAACACGATGGAATAGAGCACGATTCCCGCGACACCGCCCTCCGCCTCCGCGACGAGGATTTCGAAGTGCCGGCGGCCCAGGGGGCCGAAGGCCGCGAGATCTCCTGCGGTGACTTTGGGTTCCGCGCCCACATGCCGGCCGAGATTTCGCAGCATCGCCGCCACCGCATCAAGATCCGATGCAGCAGCCTCGCGTATGACGATATCGGTATGGTCGATCAGCTCCATGGCGCTCCCCTTTAGCGGGGGCCAAGATAGCGGTTCATGACGTTGGCTGTCACGCGCTCGACCATGGGATCCTGCCGCAGCAATCCCGCCACCCATTCGCAGGTTCCCGCATGAAAAATCTCGCCTTTCCCCATCGGGAAATTGACCATCATGCCGGCGCCGCGCTTGACCTTATCGACCGACTGTGGCTGGTCGTCGCCGATCAGGGTCCGCGCGACAAAGCGTGCGTCTTCGTCGGACAGAAATTGATCGTCGGCAGGAATATCGGCGCTCTCCTCCTTGAGAGATGACATTCCGAGACCGAGGATTTGCAGGCCCTCGGGCGCGCCGCTTCCTTCCGCCGGCCGCGGCAGGCCGCCTTCGATCACGTAATCGAGCCCGTCGACCTCGTATCCGAAGACGTGCGAATCCGCTCCCAGAATATCGCCGTAATAGATTCCGGTCCCTGCAAATGCCCAATGCTCCGGGCGATAGATGGGAAAGCCCCGCGCACCGCGCGGCGCACAACCGCCCCAGCCCACATACAGGCCGCGCGTGGCAAGGAGCCCGAAGGTCTCCGATCCCGGGCGCCCGACACGCGGATCTTCCCACGACGTGCTCAACCGCGTGATGTCGCCACCCTCGCAGGATGGGATCCTCGGCGGCGCGATATTTGTAGCAGACCTGGCGGCGGCCCTCGTCTTCGAGCCGTGTCTGCCACATGAAGTTGCCGGCGAAGCGCGCGACCTTGCCGCCCTTCTTCACATAATGCCTCGACCGCGTCGCGCATCTCCCAGGTCCAGTATTCGTCATGGCCGACGAACACCACGCAATCGTAGCCATCGAGGATTTCCGGCTCGAAATGGAGCTCGTGCTGGCTTGCAAGATCGATCGCGTATCCGGCTCGCTCCGCCCAGCGGAAGAAATGGCTGTCGTAGCTCGCCCAGCCGGAGGAGGCGTATTTCTTGCTGTAACCATGCGCATAGGCCCATTCCATGTGCGGATAGCGCGGCGGCATGGCGGGCGGGATCGAAACTTCCAGCGGCACGCGCGGCGCCTCGGGCGGCAACACGACGAAGCCGCGGCAGAACGGCCGCTCGATACTCACCATCGGCGCGTATTGATTGCGACGCAGGGCCGGTAATTCCCTGATAATGATTGGAGCCGCCCCAGGTGTTATAGGCGGTCCACGTGCCGGTTGCGGCGACCTGCAGGATGCGGCCGGGTTTCGCTCCGGCGATTCGGACGCAGGATGAAGAGATGATGGTAGCGGATCAGGCGCCCGTCGCGTCCCTCCGCCGTCAGCGTGATGCGGTAGGCGCCGGAACTCCAATCGGTCGGGATGCGGAAGGAATGCGAGCTCTTGCCAGCCGCAACCCAAGACGGAACATTGGTCCGGCGTATCCTGCCACCGGCGCGCTCAAACCTTCGACAGTCGACACGGGTGTTTCGACGCCGCCGTCCCGCACGATATCGAGCCGGTAGCGCTCCGCCGGTCGAGCTGACGAACAGCGTGATCGTGTCGCCCGCGCGATACGAGTAGCGATCCGTGTAGCACCAGATCTCGCCGCGTGCGCCGTCCATGCCGGGCTGCTCATAATAATGTCCGAGCACGGCGCGGCGCCGCTCCTCGTGAGTGAGTCCGAAATCGGGAAAGCTGTTGCCTGCCATCGTGTGAATTCCTGTTTCTTGTACCGCCGGCGTCACGCCGACCGGATCGTCGTCGCCATTCCTCAAGCGGCCAGATATTTCTTGAGGAATGCGCGTGTCCGGTCGATCTGCGGATTGGTGAAAATCTGGTCCGGCGGTCCCTCTTCGACCACCACGCCACCATCCATGAACAGCACCCGGTCGGCAACCTCGCTGGCGAAGCGCATTTCATGCGTGACGATGATCATCGTCATGTGCTCCTGAGCGAGCTGCTTCATCACGAGGTTGACCTCATCGACGAGTTCGGGATCAAGCGCAGACGTCGCTTCGTCGAACAGCATCACGGACGGCTCCATCGCCAGCGCCCGCGCGATGGCCGCGCGCTGCTTCTGGCCGCCGGAGAGCCGCGACGGATACGCATCGAACTTTTCCTGCAGACCGACTTTCCGCAGCAGTTCCATGGCAAGATCGCGGGCTTGCGCGGCCGGCATTTTCCTGCAGCCTGATCGGTCCCGCGGTGATGTTCTCGATCACCGTCATGTGAGGAAAAAGATTGAACTGCTGGAAAACCATCCCCATGCGCTGCCGCACTTTGTTGATATGCTGCTCGAAGGCGCGGCCGCTCGAGCGGCCGGTTCACCAGCACGCCGTCGACCCAGACCTCCCCCTTGTCGAGCTGTCTCCAGGTGATTGATCGATCTCAACAGCGTGCTCTTGCCGGAACCGCTCGGTCCGATAATCGCAACGATCTGTCCCTTGTTCACCGAGAGGTTGATGCCCTTGAGGATCTCGAGCGGGCCGAACGACTTGTGCGCGTCGATGACCTGCACCATCGGACGCGCTGGACAGCGCTTGCGTTATTCTCGACCAGCGTTCATCGGGTGGCCTCCACTCTTGTTTCGACGAATTTGAGGATCCCTTCAAGCGCAAGGTTCAGGACGTAATACAAGGCGGCTGCCACAACATAGAACTCGAACGGACGGTATGTTTCGCTGATGGCGAGTTGCGACGAATGCACGAGCTCCGCCACGCCGATGACAGAGACGATGGCCGATTCCTTCAGAAGCGCGATCAGATTGTTGCCGATCGGCGGCGCGGTGTTGAGAATGGCCTGGGGAACGAACGACATATCGAAGCGTCTGCCAGCGCGAGAAGCCGATCGTCCGCGCGCCCTCCGTCTGCCCGACATCGACCGCGAGGATACCGGCCCGAAGGATGTCCGCATTATAGACGGCAAAATGCAAGCCCAGACCGATGATGCCCGCCACCAGAGCCGGGATGTCGATGCCGATCTGCACCAGCCCGAAATAGATCAGGTAGAGCTGCAAGCAGCAGCGGCGTTCCCATGAAAACCCAGCTGAAAAGGCGAACCGGATACGTGACGCAACGCGGCCCATACAGGACGGCGACCGCAAGGGCGATCCCGCCGACGATGCTCACAACCGATGCGCAGATCGGTGATGATGGCGGTCCACACCACCCCCGTCCAGATGAGATCGAGATAGGGTGTGACAACGCTGAAATCCAAACCTTGCATGGCACGTCTCTCGTCACGCCGCAGCGTAGCGGCGGTCGAGGAGGTCGACGAATTTCGACAAGGCGAGGATGATCGCCATATAGATCAGCGCCGCGACGGCAAAAATCTCGAAAGGCTTGTAGGTCGATCCGATGAAGCGTTGCGCCGTGTATGTCAGCTCCACCATTGATATGGTCGAGACGAGAGCCGTGCCCTTCACGAGCGCGACGGCGTTCACGCCAAGCGGCCGGATCATGAGCTTCGCGGCTTGCGGCAGCACGACGATCCGCATCGTCTGGTAGTGACTGAATCCAAGAACCCGCGATGCCTCCGCCTGTCCGCGATCGACGGCCAGGATCGCGCCTCTCATCGCCTCCGACATGTAGGCGCCGATGTTGAGCCCAAGCCCGATCGCACCGGCCGCGAAGGGGCTCAGGTTGATGCCGATCTGCGGCCCGCCGAAATACAGAAGGAAGAGCTGGATGAGACACGGCGTGCCTCGCATGACGCTGACATAGAATGCGCCGATCCAGCGCAAGAATTCGCGAACCGGAAAACTTGCGCGCTGCAATGATCGCCGCCACCGGAAGTCCGAGAACAAGCGACAGCAGCGACAGTTCAACCGTGACGAGCGCGGCTTCCAGAAAAAACGGAATGATGCGGGCGATCAGGCCGAAATCCATGAGCCGCTCCTGGATGCGAGGCTACAATAGAACAAGACCTCGGGGCGAGCGAGCCCCGAGGTCTGACGCGATCGTAGTCGGATCAGCGAATATCGCGACCGATCCACTTCTTGGAGATCTTCTCGTATGTCCCGTCTTTCATGATATCGTCCAGAGCCTTCTGCATGGCGGCTTTGAGCTCGGGATTGTCCTTCCGGATGGCAATGCCGATTCCGACGCTGCCGCCTTCGATGCCGGGCGTTTCGAGCTGCGCGACCTTGTCGCCGCTGTTCTTGGCCGCGACGAGAACCGCGATGTTGTCGGCGATGATGGCATCGACACGTCCCGACTTCAGTTCGAGAAGAAGTTCCGGGCAGACCCTTGTAGGTCTTTGATCGTCCAGCCTTCCTGCTGCCGCGCCCACTTCTCGTGCGTCTCGCCGAGCGTCACGCCGACAGTCTTGCCCTTGATGTCGCGCCAGGCTCTTGATCGGCGGATCCATCCGCGACGAACACGCCGCGACCAGCATGGTAATACGGGACCCACGAAATCGACCGCTTTTTCGCGCTCCGGCGTGATCGTCATGCTGCCGACGATGGAATCGTACTTGCTCGCGAGAAGGCCCGCGATGATGCCGTCCCAGGCGGTCGTGACGATTTTCGCTTTCACGCCGAGACGTTCCGCAATCGCTTCCGCAATCGAAGCGTCGAAGCCAACGACCTTGTTGGTGGTCGAATCGATGAAGTTGAACGGTGGATAGGCTCCGCTCATGGCAGCGCTCAGTTCGCCGCTCTTCTTGACGTCGGCCAGAGAATCGGCCTGCGCTACGGCCGATGTGAGCAGCAGGGCGACCGTCAGGCCCGCCGCGAAACAACGTGACGAAAAATTAAACATTGCTACCTCCGGCCCCGATTCCCTATGTTATCGTGGTTCCGGCTCTCGGGACACCGAGCCGGACGAGACCATCTTATTGCAGCGCCTTAGAAGAGGGACCCGGGCATCATTTCGCAAATAGATATTCGGAATAAGTTTGATAGGTTTGATGAATGCGCGTCGAGCGAGAGGCGCAATGATGCTCCAGTTCGTTCTTCGCGCAAAGTTCCGGCATCTTGTGATGAAGTCCAACTTTGCGCCCTGCCGATCACTCACCCGGCCTACGGCTCGAAATGTCCGGCCATGCAGGCGCTGTCCGAAGCGCTTCGCTCAGCTCCAATCGCTCGATATTACGTCGGAAACGGGCTCGAGCGCCGCTTTTCGAGATCGACATGGATCGTGACCACCTCAAAGCTCGCCGCGAGAAAGTTTTCTTCCGCATGTTTGATCTGATGAAAGATGTGAATGCGCTTCGCGTCGAATGCGAGGACCCGTGTCTCGATCGAGATAGGGTGATCCGCGGCAAGTTCGCGATGAAAGACCGTATGCAGTTCGAGCGCGAAGGTCGAGCATCGCTGCCCGCGCGCGATAATCGGGATCGATTCCGATGCGGTGCAGAAGCGCCACGGACGCAATGTCGAACGCCGCCACATAGGCCGCGTTCGTCATGTGCCCGTTAAAATCGATCCATTCGTCGCGAACGGTCTCGCGCACCAGAGATCCAGGGAGCATCCATAAGACTGTGCTTTCTAAATGAGGGCCGACCTCTCCGCGACGGTGACCTACACGGCCTTACTTGGGTAGGTTCGCTGATCCAGCGGCGTCTGCTCGATTTTCGTCAGCAATCGCTCCAGCAGGAGCGCCTCGGCGCGCGTTCGCCGGGCGACGGGATCGAACGTGAGATAGACGTTGATCTCGGGCGGCTTCTCGTAAGGCGGCAAGCCGCCACAGAAGGCCTTTGCGGACATCATCCTCGACCACGTGAACCGGCAGGGGGCCAAAGCCGAATCCCGCGATGATCAGACGCTTGACCTCTTCGAGATGCGACGACGTGCCGATGATCGGGCCCGAAAATTCCTCCTGCTGCCTGCAGCATCGCGATGGGCCACAGGGCATCGGCCATCTGGTCCGTCTTGAACGACACATAGGCCTCGTTGCGCAAGTCCCTGACGTTCAGCCTCTTCTTTCCGAACAAGCGATGCTGGCGTCCGCAGAAATAGCCGAAACTTTCGCGATAGAGCGGTTGGAATTCGAGTTTCGGGTGGCGCTCATGCATCAGGCAGACCCCGATGGCGGCGTCTTTTCGGGCCACCGAAGTGATCACCTCCTGACTCGACAACACGGAGGTTCCGAACGTCACGCGCGGATGATCGCGGTGGAACTCCGCCAGAACGTCATCGAGCAGCGGACATACCACGTGGCTTGCAAATGCCATCTCGATCCGACCGGTGACCTCATCCGGTTGATCATGGACGAGGGTATGCAGGCCCGATACAGCATCGAAGAGAGCGACGCATTCCGCGTAAAGCCGCTGTCCGGCGGGTGTGATCTCGAAAATTCCGGGACGACGCTCGATAAGCCGGCAATCGAAATGCCCCTCGAGGCGCCGAAGCGCGTTGCTGATGGTCGGCTGTTTCAGCCTCAGTTTCTCGCCCGCCGACGTGATGCCTTTCTCCTGCACGATGACCATGAAGGTCCTCAACAGGTTCCAGTCCATGTCCCATACGAACCGGTGCGCCCGTCCCCTCATTGTGCCCGACCATTCTTTTTTTGAATGCCAAGCGTTCATCCTATTTATTTGCTCATTCATGTCGAGCCATGTTTGTTAATCGGCGAACGAGGCCCGGGTTGGCGCGCCCGACGCTTCTCCGTATATTACATATTGGTCAATGTTTTGAATAGAAAATAGCTGCACCAGGATGAATTGCATAAATAAACCAGCGCAAACTTAAGAATTACTATAAGAACGACAGACCGCAATTACGTAGTTTAACCATGTATGATCGTCTACGACTTGCTTCTAAGATCAGCCTGACAGACCCAAGACCCGGAATCTAGGATCGATCGAGATGTCCAATCTGTTCTACCAGACACGGCTGCGCCGCCCTCTCCTCGACCGAGCCGAGGGCGTCTACATGTGGGACGTGACGGGAAAGCGCTATCTCGACGGATCAAGCGGCGCGATGGTGTCCAATATCGGCCATTCCAACCCGGTCGTCCTCGAAGCCATGCGTCGGCAGATGGAGAAATCCACCTTCGGCTATCGCCTGCATTTCGAAAACGAACCCGCCGAAGAATTTGCGCGCCGGATTTCGGACCGGATGCCGGACGGGCTCGATCGCGTCTTTTTCGTCTCGGGCGGATCGGAGGCCGTGGAGAGTTGCCTGAAGCTTGCACGGCAATATGCCATCGCGGTCGGTCAGGCGTCGCGCTGGAAAGTGATCTCTCGCTTCCCCTCCTATCACGGGTCGAGTCTTGGAGCGCTCAGCGTCACCGGCATGTCCCTCATGAGTGCGCCGTTCTCGCCCATGATGCGGGAAATGCCGAAGATTCCCGCCCCGACCTGCTATCTCGACCGCGATACGCTGAGCGATAGCGAGCGTGGCCTCAAATATGCGCGCTATCTGCGCGACGAAATTCTCCGGCAGGGACCCGAGACCGTTCTCGCCTTCATCATGGAACCTGTCGGCGGCGCCTCGACGGGCGCGCTGGTGGCGCCCGACAGTTACTATGGAGAGATCCGGCGGATCTGCGACGAGTTCGGCATCCTGCTGATATCCGACGAGGTGATGAGTGGCGCCGGACGCACGGGCAAGTATCTCGCCACTGAACATTGGAATCTGCGACCGGATCTGATCGCTTTCTCCAAGGGGTTTGGCGCAGGCTATGTGCCGCTCGGCGCCATGGTGGCAGACCGGCGCATCGCCGACGCGGTGATCGACAACGGCGGCTTCGTTCACGGCTTCACCTATGCGGGGAATCCCCTGGCATGCGCCGCCGGGCTCGCAGTGCTCGGCGAAATCGACCGGCTCGGTCTTATCGAAGCCGCGAGGGACCAGGGCGCCAAACTCAAGGCTAGGCTTGAGAGATTGATGCAACGCTACGGTTTCATCGGCGACGTGCGCGGTAAGGGACTTTTGCTGGCATTCGAGCTTGTCGCCGATCGCGATACGATGGCGCCTCTTCCGGTTGACCTCAACGCTCATAACCGTCTGGTCGATATCGCGTATGACCGGGGTCTCATCATTTATTCGCGACGCACACGCGGCGGCCGCATCGGGGATCACTTCCTCGTCTGCCCTCCCCTCATCACCACCGATGAGCAGATCGACGAGATCATGGAGATTCTCACCGAGAGCCTCGACGTCTTCGCGAAGGAATCAGGTCTCGACTTCGGAGCCGCCGCATGAGCAAGCCCGTCATCATCACCTGCGCCATTACCGGCTCCATTCACACTCCTACGATGAGCCCTCACCTGCCGGTCACACCGCAGGAGATTGCCCGGCAGGCCATCGACGCCGCCAAGGCCGGGGCGGCCATCATCCACCTTCACGCGCGGGATCCGCAGACCGGCATCCCCTCGTCTGACCCGGAACTCTTCCGCCAGATTCTCTCGGCGATCGCCAAAGAGACGGACGCGGTTCTGAACATCTCGACCGGCGGAAGCTCCCGCATGACGCTCGACGAGCGGCTTGCGGCCGCCCGCCTCCTCAAGCCCGAGATGTGCTCACTCAACATGGGCTCGCTCAATTTCGGGCTGTTCCCCATGGCCGAGCGCCAAACCGAATGGCGGCACGATTGGGAGCCGAAATTCCTGGAAGCGACGCGCAATATCGTCTTTCAAAATACGTTTGGCGATATCGAGTCGATCCTGGCCGAGCTGGGTGGCCAACAGGGCGTCCGCTTCGAACTCGAATGCTACGATGTCGGGCACATCCAGACGGTGGCGTTCTACCGGAAGCGCGGATTGCTGAAGAGTCCTGTCTTCCTTCAATTCGTCCTCGGAGTTCTTGGCGGCATTGACCCGGCGCCGGAGCAGCTCATGCACATGAAGGCGACGGCGGATCGACTGCTTGGCACGGACTATCACTTCTCTGTGCTCGCTGCGGGCCGCCATCAGTTCCCGTTGGGGACGATGGGCGTGATCCTCGGCGGCAATGTCCGCGTCGGACTCGAGGACAACCTCATGATCGAGCGCGGAAAACTGGCGGCCAGCAATGCAGAGCAGGTCCGCAAAATCCGCAACCTCGTCGAAGAACTCGGGCACCGCGTCGCGACGCCGAGTGAGGTCCGCGAAATGCTGGAGCTCAAAGGCGCTGCCTCCGTCGCAGCCTGACGGTGAGGCGGAATGATTTACGGTTGTCGTCGGCCTAATCGCCGATTGGGGAGCTCTGGTCGGTTCTGGCTGCCCTGAATGAAATCACACGGTTGCGGCCGCTGGCCTTTGCGCGATAGAGAGCGAGGTCCGCCTGTTGAATGAGTTGCTGAGCCGTTGCGTTGCGCGCGGTGGCGCAGCCGACGCTCACTGTGGCGCCGACGGGTAAGCCTCGTGCGATAATCCCCGTGGAAGCGAATGATCGCCTGATCGAATTGGCTAAAGCCTGAGCAGCTTCCTCGGACAAGGGCGTGATGGCGGCAAATTCCTCGCCGCCCATTCTGCCGAACGCCGCTTCGGGGAGATGGTCGGCCAAGAGGCGGCCAAAAACGACCAGGACAGTGTCGCCGATGTCATGACCGAAATTGTCATTGAGGTTCTTGAAGCCGTCGAGGTCGAATACCATGCAGCTGACCGGTCCGTTGCCGGCTCGGGAAATGATCGTGGCCGCATCCCGGAAGAAGGCCCGACGGTTTGGAATTCCCGTCAGTGGATCGACCAATGCCGCCTGCTTGTTTTCGAATTCACTCTGCTCCTTGGCGAGCGACAGAAAGACGAAGGCTATTGCGGGGATCAGCGCCACGAGGGTGAGCGCCATGTGGGATGACCACCGCGTCGCGAACGCATCGATCCAGAAGACATGGGTGAGGGAGAATCCCAACGTCCCGCGGAAGCCATTGAACACGGCGAGAGCGCACAGGAGCCCAATCAGGAGAACCTGGGACGTCAATTTTTGACGGGCATGACGCCAAAGCTCCCATGCCGACAGACCGGAATAGAGGGCCGCGATTGCCGACATGACCGCCAGGCGTGCGCCAGAATTTCCGGAGATCAACGGGAATACAAGGCACCAGAGAACAGGTCCGCCGATCAATGCGAGCAGCTTGACAGTTCTTCCGTTGAACGAGCGGCAACCTGAATAGAGCACGCTATAGGCAAACGCCATGAAGGTGTTTGCGATAAGCAGGTTCAGGGCGGATGGCTTTCCCCCAGTTGTGACCATGCCCATTGCAATCGCAACCAGCAACAGGGATGTGCCCCACCAGGCGAGCGCATCCACGTCTCGGCTGAGAGACCAGGAGAAAATCAGCAGGGCTCCCAAAACCGTCGTTATGAGGAGAAACACCACACCGAGAGTTATAAGATCAAGGGTCATTCGCGAGCATATCAAGCAGCGGGGCAGATTTGCCCCCGGGAGTGCTCAAGCGGATAATGAAATGCAGGCCGAGGCGCAACTTCGGGGCATCCAAAGCTTTAGGCGCTAAGGACGCACCCTTTGCTGGATCGATCGGTGCCCGACAGAATAAGGGGCCTCCGTTTCCGAAGGCCCCGCATCCGAACGTTGATCAGAGATTCGTATAACGGCTACGCTCTCTGACGACCTCGTCGGGAGAATAGACCGGCGCATTGGCGTCGAACCGCGACCAGCCGGCCTGACGGTAGGCCTCGCCGCGCGCACTCATGTCCACGGACTTGTGACGCTGCAGAATGGACTGTGCTTCGCTGGCGCGCGCATCGTCGACCTTGGCAGTCACGAGCGTTCCACCGCGCCGCACCCCTTCGGCATAGACGTGCGCATCGTTCTCAGGAACACCTGCGTCCGTCAGGGCGCCGACAATGCCACCCGCGGCGCCACCGACTGCGGCGCCTGCTGCCGCGCCGACGGCCGTCGCTGCGAGCCAGCCTGCTGCGACGACGGGGCCAACGCCCGGAATCGCCATCAAGCCGAGACCGGTCAGAAGTCCGCCGACGCCACCGACGGCAGCGCCGATCCCAGCGCCCTTGCCGGCGTCATCGGCAGCCTCGGAAACGTCGTGGCTCTTGTGCCAGTTATCCGAGTTGTTCGCGACGATGCTGATATCAGAATGAGTGATGCCGGCGGCCTCGAGGGCGTTTACGGCGGCGGAAGCGGCATCATAGGTGTCGTAGAGAGCCGAGACGGTCTTGGTCATGGAATGGAGTCCTTTGATATGTAAGGGTTCGGCAATTACTTGGCGAAAACGTTGCCCTGATAGTCGAGACTTACCTCGTGAGACTTGCCTGACTTGGAGGCTTTTCCGCGCCACACACCGTCCTTGTCTTTGACGAGCGCCGAGACGCTCGCATAACCTGCCGCCTCGATCCGCGACTTTGCCTGTGCCTCGGTGAAGCTGTTGGCACCTGCGGCTGGAGCGGCCGGCTTGTCTGTGCTCGGCGTCGCGACTGCGGGAGTGTTGGGGTTGGGGTTGGCAGGAGGCGAGCCGGCCTGCGCGAGTGCTGCACCCGCGGTCAAACAAAGAACGGCGGCGGCAAGGACCTGTTTCATTTAGTGATGCTCCAATGGTCAGTTTGTGAGCATCGAGAACGCCAAATAGTTAAGTTCGTTCCGCCTGATAAGTAGCGGTTTTCCTATTGCGTCGTCGATCGGTCCTTAGGATTTCGGCGAATCCGGACATCATTCACGGTACCCGGTTGGCGTACTCCACCTGCCACCCGGTCGAATTCGATCACACCAATTCTATCTCATCACGGAAGCTGGTGCCGATCTCCGGCGCGTCGACGTCGAAGATATCCGCCACCGTCGCGGCAATATCCGCAAGACTCTCACGCATGAAAATTCCGCGCGGCTTTATGTTTGGAGTCCAGACCAGGAGAGGAGTGAACTCCCGCGTGTGCTTGTCGTGGCCGATAGTCGGGTCATTGCCGTGATCGCCGGTGACGATCAGGAGATCGCGCGGGCCGAGCATGCCCATGATGCGCCCGATGCCCTGGTCGGACAGGCGCAGGCATGAAGCGTACCGCTCAGCGCTCTCGTCGTGCCCCGCAAGATCGGTCTCCTGAATGTTGATCGCCACAAGACCGCGCCTTACCCGCGCCAGCGACGCATAGGTGGCGTCGAGGACAGGTTGGGTCAGGACATGGGGCTCCTTATGCGCACCCTCGCAGGTGATCACATCGGCGACTTTCCCGATCAGTTCCACCTCGAACCCGGCTTTTTTGAGAAATCGTCGGAACCTGCACGTTCGGATTGGTGCCGCTCGTCAAATGCCGTACCACGTAGTTGCTCGTATAGAGGCCGAGAGCCACGTTGTTGACGCCGCATTGACCCGTCGGTCTGTGCTCCGTGCAGCGGCGTATGTCGGCTGCCTTGAAGCCGTATCCGCCCATGGCAACCACCCTGCGCACCCGCGCGACGGAACGCAGGATTTCCCCGACCGCGACGATCTCGTCGTAGGATTGGTCCTCGATCGATCCGACGCAGTGATAGGTCTGGTACGGATCGCTCTCCAGATTGTCGCCACAGATCATCCGGCCGTCGACGAACAGTGCCGCGAGCCCTTCGCCTGCCGGCTCGACATGGTGACCATGCCGACGCAAAGCGGCTGCGACATCGTCCCGGACCGCTTCGAACAATTCTTCGGGCATGTCGGGCACACGTGAGCCCATGATGACCTGGTGTCCGAGATAGGTATCGGCGCCCTTGTAGCCCAACGAACAGACGCTATGGACCGCGATGGGATGAGTATCGATGCGAAGGCCCGACTGAGGCGCAATCGTCCCGAGACCCAGGCGTTCGAGATTGGGAAGCGAGAGGCCGCCGACGGCCTCGACGACATGGCGCAAGGTGTTCGACCCGACATCGTTCGGCCGCACCAGATGGACATCGGGCATCGCCCCGAGCCCGAGCGCGTCGAGAACGAGAATGATCACACGATCGAATTGCGGTTGAACGGCACTCATGAGGAATGTTCGCCTTGTCGTTTCCTGATGAAGATCAGGCGGGCAGATTACCTTCGCGGGGCAGGATGTGGATTGCGTCCGCGGTGAAATCGATTGCCACGCCATCGCCTTCGTTGATCTTCCAACTTTTGCCGAGCGCCGAGCGGACGGCAGTGACCAACGTGGGTCCGACGCGAATACGATATTCGGTCTGGTCCCCCAGATACTCCACCTCTTCCACCTGCCCCAGCAGCCCACCGGTCTCCGGCGGGCGCAGGATGACGGCCTCCGGCCGCACCAGGGCCAGCATGTCCGCCTGCTCCGGTTCTTGCGCTGCCGGTACACGCAGCGTCTGGCCGAGGACAACCACGGTGGCAATGCCGGCCTCGAAAGCGGCGACATGGGCCGGGAGCGCATTCACCTTTCCGACGAACTGCGCCACGAACAAGGTGGCGGGCCTCGCGTAGATTTCCTCAGGGGGACCGATCTGCTCGATCTTTCCCGCGCGCATGACGGCGATGCGATCCGACAGGCTCATGGCTTCATCCTGATCGTGCGTCACGAAGAGGGCCGTCGTGCCAAGCCGGCGCTGCAACCGGCGCAGTTCCGACCGTACCTGAACCCTCAGCTTGGCGTCCAGATTCGACAGGGGTTCGTCAAACAGCAGAAGATCCGGTTTCATGACGAGCGCACGGGCCACTGCGACACGCTGCTGCTGCCCTCCGGACAATTGCCCGGGCAATCTGGGGCCATATTCATCGAGGCCTACGGCAGAAAGCGCGCCCGCTACATCCTCCCGGATTTGCACATCCGGGACGCGGCGAAGCCGCAGCGAATAAGCCACGTTCTCGAACACACTCATGTGGGGAAACAAGGCGTAATTCTGAAAAACGAGACCGATGCGGCGATGGTGGGCCGGCAATCTCGCGATCGATCGAGAATCGAGCAGGATCTCCCCTTCCTCGAACTCCTCCAAGCCCGCGAGCGTTCGAAGAACCGTCGTCTTGCCGCAGCCGGACGGCCCAAGGAGAGTGACGAACTCGCCGGGTGCCAGATCGAGATCAAAATCGGTCACCACGGGGAGGCGGCGCCCGCGACCGATTCGATATGACTTGTTGAGACCCTGGATGGAGAGAGCCTTGGCTGGTGCGATATCCATGATGTGTTCCTATCGCGCTTCGCGCCAGTCGCGGCCGAGCAGCCTGGGGACGCCGTGGATGACGAGCAGCACCATCAGCACGACGATGACGCTGAGCGCAGCCGCCTCGCCCACATCGCCCCGATCCATCTGAGACAGGATCGTCGGCGTCACGAGGGACCAATGAGGCGACACAACGAAGATGACCGCGCTTAAGGTCGTCACGCTTCGGGTGAACGAAAAGATCATGCCGGCAAGCAACGCGGGTCGCACGAGAGGCAGTAGGATTCGCCACAGCGTCTGTCCGGATGTGGCACCCATGGTCGTCGAGGCTTCGTCGAGCGATCGGTTGATCTGATCGAGGGCAGCGACACCGGAGCGGATGCCATACGGCAAGGTCCGCACCGCGAAGGCCACGATAATGATGAGTGCTGTCCCGGTCAGCATCAGGGGCGGACCGTTGAACGCCAGACCGAACGCGAGACCGATGACGGTGCCGGGAATCGCAAGCGGCAGGTTGGCGACGAAATCCAGCAATGATCGACCGTGAACCCGGCTTCTGGCGACGATCCAGGCGATCACGAGCCCAAGGACGACCGACAGGAGGGACGCGATGATGCCGAGAGTGAGGGTATCGAGGAGGGCCCCGCGCGATTTTGTCAAGGCGGCAACGAAGTGCTTGGTGGTGAACGTATAGTTGATCCCGAACAATTGCGTCGTCGCGCCCGCGATGACCGTCGCATATTGGAGACAGATGACGAGCGTGATCGTTCCGACGAACAGGAGGGCGGCAGCCTGGACGCCACGATGGCGGATCTCGCGGTGGCGGCTTGACCCTTTCGCACCGACCGTCGCGAACGACGTGCGGGCCGACAGGGCCTTATGCGCGAAGAACATCAAGACCGCCGGGATAAGAAGCAGCACCGCGAGCGCCGCGCCTTGCGGGATATCGTACATGCCAATGATGGTCTGATAGATCTGGGAAGACATCACCGGAAAATCACCGCCGAGCAACAGCGGGTTGCCGAGATCGGCAAAGGAGTAGCTGAGCATGAGGAGCGCCGAGCCGGCGAGGCCCGGCACCAGCAGCGGCAGACTGATCGTCGTCAACACCCGCCATCCATTCGCACCCATGGTCGCCGCCGCCTCCTCCAGAGAGGCATCGAGGCCGCGGAAGAGATTGAGCATGAGGAGATAGGCGAAAGGAAAATAAGAGATGAGCTGGGCTATCACCAGGCCCTTGAAACCGTAGAGCCCGGTTGTCTGGATGCCGAGCAGCTCGTTGGTGATCAGCCCCCGGCGGCCATAGAGCAAGATCAGCCCGAGCGCCATCAGGATTGGCGGCGAAATGGTCGGTAGCAATGCAAAGAAATGCCAAACCGACTTGCCTGGAATGGCCACGCGCGTCATCGCATAGGCATAGAGCGTGGCAAGAATGGTGCCGAGGATCGCGACCGTCCCGCCGAGCAGGAGGGTGTTCCAGAAGACCTTCCGGTTGAATGGGTCGGCCACGATGGCGCTCAAGGTTGCCAGCGAAACGCGCCCATCGACCACGAACGCGCGGGCGAACAGGTCGATCATCGGATAGGCGGTGAAGACCAAGAGAAACACAGCCACAACCGGGTAGAGGACGTACAGCGTCCAATCCCGGCTGTGTTTGTTCCCGGTCACGCTCGCAAGCGCGATCGAAGACATGGTGGTTATTTCCTTCCGGCGAGGATCTCGCTCTGGAACCGCGCGATGATGGCCTGCCGCGTCTCCGAGTTACCGGCCCATTTGAAGTCGAAATCGATGAGCTTGGCGTTGCCGAAGGGCTTCACGAGATCGTGGACTTTCGCCTTCTTGTTCGTCGGAACGTCAAAATATTCCGATGCCGCCAGGAGCTCCTGCGATTCGGGTGTGACGGCCCAATCGAGAAAGGCTTTCGCGGCCTCCGGCTCCGGCGCATCCTTGAGCATGACGGCGCAGAACAGATCGTAGCCTGTTCCTTCCTGCGGCAAAGTCATCTCGATCGGGAAGCCCTTGTGGATGCTTCCGAGAATATCATGCGCGAAGAGGATGCCGATGCCGACCTCGCCTCGTCCGACGAGTTGGGTCGGACCAATGCCAGAGCGCGTGTATTGCGACACGTTGGCGTTGAAACGCTTCAGGTAGTCCCAGCCCTTTTCCTCACCCATCACCTGCAGGATCGTTGTGAGGAAGGTGTAGCCAGTGCCGGAGGTGGCGGGGCTGCCGAGGCAGATCTGGCCGGCATATTCGGGACGTGTCAGGTCTTCCCAGCTCGTGGGTGCCTTCAGACCTTTCTCTTCTAGAAACTTCTTGTTGGTCGCGAAGCCGATGAAGTCCACGTCGATTCCGGTCCAATAGCCTTCCGGATCGACATATTTCGCCGGTATGTCGTCGAGGCCCGCCGGCTTGTAGGGCTGCAAGAGACCGTCAGCCTTCAACGTCATCATCGACGGCAGTCCAATGCCGTAGAGCACGCTCGCCTGCGGCTTGTTCTTCTCTGCGCGGATCCGGTTGACCGCCTCGCCTGCCGAGAGCCGCAGCATGGTGGACGAGATGCCGGTCTTCTTCTCGAAAGCCCCAGTCAGCGCGACGCAGGTCGGCTCCGGCGGCCCCATGTAGAGCGTGAGTTTCTTGGCCTGGGCGTAAGCGCCAAAGGACGGCAAAACCGAAGCCCCCAGAAGCCCGCCCGCAACCTGTCGACGTGTCAACCCGACCATAGAGTGCCTCCCGTGCACATTTGTCTTATTGATGACATGTTTGTTCAGTCACGGGAGACTGTCAAGCCGTCTCTGCCGTAGCGGAAGAACAGTAGAGGATAGCGGCGCGTTCGCCATTCTGGCGCGGGCTGGGGCGGGACAGAAAGCGGCAAAACAACGGAATGCGACAGACCCGCAGTCGGCCCGCGCTCCCTACGCGCGGCTGGAAGGTGAAGGCCCGCGGCGTTTTATTGCTCCGCGGCTGGGGCCATGCTCGCCGTTAGGCGAGAGCTTCGCCATGTCGTCGAGGATGGGGCATTCCGGTCGCTCGTCACCGTGGCAATGCCCGGCCAGATGCGTCAGGGTGCGGCACATCGCCTGAAGTTCCTCGATCTTGGCCTCGAGTTCCCGCACGTGTTTGAGTGCGAATGATTTGACATCCGCGCTCGCGCGGGTCTTGTCGCGCCAGAGAGTCAGCAATTCGGATGTTTCCTCGATCGAGAAACCGAGCCCGCGTGCGCGGCGGATGAACCGGAGGGTGTGGATGTCGTCCTCGCCGTAGACGCGATAGCCGCTCTCGGTCCTGAGTGCGGGTCGAATCAGGCCGATGCTCTCATAATACCGAACCATCTTGGCCGAAAGGCCCGACGCCCGAGCTGCTTCACCGATGTTCATGTTCGATCCTTCCGGCCTCTCGATAAAATGGCTTGCGCACGGCGACTTGAAATGACTTGCACAACATTACTCGGCTGGAATGGCGCGAAGTCCGTTCGCGCGCTCCTCGCCCGTTCGCAGCGGCGGAGTGAAACGCCGAAGCCGCAAAGCATTGCTCACCACGCTGACGCTCGAGAATGCCATGGCGAGGCCAGCGACCATCGGCGACAGCAGGATCCCGAGCAACGGATAGAGCGCACCTGCCGCAACCGGGATGAGGACCGCATTGTACGCGAAAGCCCAGAACAGGTTTTGCGAGATATTGCGGATGGTGGCTTGCGAGAGGCCGATGGCGTTCGGCACGTTACGGAGGTCGCCCGACATCAGCACAACGTCGGCGCTCTCGATGGCGATGTCGGTTCCGGTGCCGATAGCGAGGCCGACATCCGCCTGGGCGAGCGCGGGCGCGTCGTTGATTCCATCACCCACGAAGGCAACTGCAACCCCGCCTTGCTGCAAACGTTGGACGGCCGCGGCCTTGTCGGTCGGCAGCACCTCTGCCATGACCTCGTCCACATCGAGCATCCTGGCGATGGCCGCAGCTGTCCGACGATTGTCGCCGGTGATCATCACGATGCGCAGCCCCAATGCGCGAAGTGCCCTCAGCGCGTCCGGGGTCGTTTCCTTGATCGGATCCGCAACCGCGAGGATCGCCGCGAGACGGCCGTCAACGGCAGCGTAAAGGGGAGATTTTCCTTGAGCGGAAAGCCGTTCCGCCACCGGTGAAAATGCACCGACATCATATCCGCGCTGGGTCATGAGCCGGTCCGCGCCGACCGCGACTTCACGACCGTTAACCCGTGCGACGACACCGAAACCGGGAATTCCCTCAAAGGAGGCAGGCTCCGCCAATGTAAGTCCGCGATGGCGTGCCGCGGAGACGATCGCCTCGCCGATGGGATGCTCCGAGCGCGCTTCAACCGATGCAACCAGCGCCAGCACGTCGTCTTCGCTGAAATCTGCCGCCAATTCGATGTCGGTCAGCTCCGGTCGGCCCATGGTCAAGGTACCGGTCTTGTCGAGTGCGACGATTTTTGCGTTCCTCAGCGCTTGAAGCGCCTCGCCCCGGCGAAACAGGATGCCGAGTTCTGCAGCCTTGCCTGTCCCCACCATGATGGAGGTCGGGGTCGCCAATCCCATCGCGCAGGGGCAGGCAATGATCAGCACCGCCACGGCGTTCGCCAAGGCAAAGCTCAAGGCCGGCTCGGGCCCGAGGACGAGCCAGATGACGAAGGTGATAGCAGCGGCCGCCATGACGGCCGGGACGAACCACAGAGTGATCTTGTCAACAAGAGCCTGGATCGGCAGTTTCGCTCCCTGCGCGGCCTCGACCGTGCGAACGATCTGCGCCAGCACGGTATCGACCCCGACCTTCTCGGCGCGGAATTGGAACGATCCTGTCTTGTTGACCGTCCCGCCCACGACTGCCGACCCGGCGCTCTTTTGAGCGGGGATTGGCTCACCGGTGATCATGGATTCGTCGACGAACGACGAGCCCGAGATCACCTCGCCATCAACCGGCACCCGTTCGCCGGGCCGCACCACCACCGCATCGCCGACGCGGACCGCCTCGGCAGGGACATCCCGCTCCTGCCCATCGCGGATCACCCGCGCGGTTTTGGCCTGCAGCGTCATGAGACGACGGATCGCATCGCCGGTTCTGCCTTTTGCACGCGCCTCGAGAAATCGCCCCAGGAGGACGAGCGTAACGATGACGGCACCGGCCTCGTAATAGGTGTAATCCATCCCCGCCGGCAGAAGAGACGGTGCGAAGGTGGCGACCAGGGAGTAGCCGTAGGCCGTGCTGGTGCCGATCATCACCAGCGAATTCATGTCGGGCGCCCCACGCAGCAAGGCGGGCCAGCCTTTGGCGTAAAAGACACGGCCGGGACCAAACTGTACGATGCTGGCGAAGACGAAGCTCAGAATCCGCACATTCTGCTCACCGACGCTGGCCGACAGGAAATGGTGCAGTCCCTCGAACAGATGCGCACCCATCTCGAAAACCAGCAGCGGCACGGTCGCGGCGGCGGCAAGGGTGAGCATTCGCCGCAACCGGGCGAGTTCGGCCGCCCGCGCCTCCTCCTCGTCGCGTCGAGCACGATCCGACGTCACGAGCGACGATGGGTAGCCGGCCTTTTCGGTCGCCTCGATGATCGACGCGAGCGTGTCGGCGCCTCCGGCGTATCGCACATGCGCGCGCTCCGTCGCCAAATTGACCGAGGCTTCGGTCACGCCCCCTACAGCCTTGATCGCACGCTCGACGCGACCGACACAGGACGCGCAGGTCATATGTTCCACCGCCAGATCGATGCTGTCCTCGCGCGGCTCGTAGCCAGCCGACCGGATCGCGGCCAGGACAGGTGCCGGCCCAACATCGCGGACGCTCACATGGGCACGTTCGGTGGCGAGGTTGACAGACACGGCTTCAACACCGGGAACGGCAGAAACGGCTTTTTCGACCCGCCCGACACAGGAAGCGCACGTCATTCCATCGACGGCGATCACCATGGTTTGGCTGGGACGGTTTAAGCTTGAGTATTTGTCCGTCACGGGATCGTCCTTTGAAATCTCGATGCGGATTGGGTGATAAACCCTCCCATTATGGGAAGGTCAAGGCTGATGTTCGATAGCTGGCGGTTTTCGGTGCGGTATCCCCGGAACTAACCCGAGCCCTCATCACTTGATGGGCTGCGTCGTTTCTGCTCCCATCGTTTCAAAGCCAACAAGATAGCGTTCCGCCTTTCAGGCTCCCGACAAGGCGACTGAGCCAAAGGACACCCTGTGAGCATCGGACTGATCGCCCTTCTCGACGATGTCGCCGCGCTTGCCAAGGTCGCGGCCGCTTCCCTCGACGATGTGGCAGGGCAGGCGGCGAAAGCGGGTGTGAAGGCTGCGGGTGTCGTCATCGACGACGCGGCTGTCACCCCACGCTATGTGGTTGGGTTCGCGGCGGCGCGGGAATTGCCCATTGTTGGCAAGATCGCCGTCGGATCCCTGCGCAACAAATTGCTCTTCCTGCTGCCTGCGGCGCTGGCGCTTAGCATCTTCGCTCCCTGGGCGATTACGCCCCTGTTGATGCTCGGCGGGGCTTTCTTGTGCTATGAGGGCACCGAGAAAGTCTTCGAGGCCATTTCTCCAGACAAGGCGCACAATCACGAAGCGCATGTGAGGTCCGCCGCGTCGCATCCTAACGACCTCGAAAACGAGAAGGTGTCCGGCGCCATCAAGACGGACTTCATTTTGTCCGCCGAGATCATGGCCATCACGCTTGCCGCCTTGCCGGCGGGAAGTTTTTGGTTTCAGGCTGTCGTCCTTGCCGTGGTGGGAATCGGCATCACCGTCATGGTCTATGGCGGGGTTGCTTTTATCGTGAAGGCGGACGACCTCGGCCTTGCGCTGGCGCGGAACGACTCGAGCTCCCTTTTTGGCCAAGCCGCGCGTGTGTTGGGGCGGGCGCTGGTTGTGGGAATGCCTTACTTCCTGAAATTCCTCGCCGTTGTGGGCACAGCGGCGATGATCTGGGTTGGCGGGGGCATCATCGTGCATGGCCTAGAGTTGCACGGATGGTCCCTTCCCGCGCACGCGATCGAGGCAATCGCGGAAGCCTCCGCGCACGCCCTCCCGCCGGCCGCCGGCCTCATCGAGTGGACCGTTGCAGCTACGGGGTCAGGGATGATCGGCCTCGCGCTTGGCGCCGTTCTCATTCCGATTGTCGAATATCTCATAGCCCCGACATGGAAAGCGGCAAAAGCACTGTTCGGTCAGACTCGGCAGCACGAATTGCCCTAGGCTGCTTTTCGGGAGACGGCGGACGAACGAGGGGCTGCCGCTCACCCGTCGGGTAGCTCGGAGCTGGTCATTTGCCCCAATGGAGTGCGAGGGGGTTCAGTTCGCGGGCCAATTCCAGAAGGCCGGCGCGCGTTTGAGGATGAAGCGGCTCGAGCGGGTGGCGGACGGCGTCGCTCCGGATGACGCCGCCTTCCATCATCACGGTCTTCGCCGCGCGCAGGCCGCATTGCCGGTTCTCGTAGTTGATCAGCGGCAAGATGCGCGCATAGGCGGCCGCTGGCCTCCTGGCGCTCGCCGTCGCGATGATGCTCGATGACCGGCTTGATCAGGTCGGGCAGCAACGCGCTGCACATGGTGCCGGTGGCGCCGGCATCGAGATCCGCCATCAGCGTGATCGATTCCTCGCCGTCGAACGGGTCCTTCGATGGCGTCGCCGCCGGTCGCGATCAGGCGCGCGCAGCTTGTGGCCGCTGCCTGCGGAACCTCGATCTTGAAGTAGCGCACGAGAGGAATCTCCCGGGCGAGGCGGACGAGGAAGGCGGGCGAGAGGGGAACGCCGCTCAAGGGCGCGTCCTGAATCATGATGGGAATGCCGGCCGCTTCGGCGACGCGGGCGAAATGCTCCACCATCCCCTTCTCGTCCGCCCGCAGGCCGGCGCCGTGATAGGGCGGCATCAGCATCAGCATGCGCGCGCCCGCCTCGGCCGCCTTGCGGGCACGCTCCGCGGCGATGCGCGTGCTGAAGTGACTGGTGGTGACGATCACGGGCACACGATCGCGCCACATGGGCGAGGCAGAGCTCGGTCAACGTGTCCCGCTCCTCGTCCGTCAGCAGGAACTGCTCGGAATAGTTCGCCAGGATGCAGATGCCGTCGACGCCCTGGTCGATCATGCAATCGAGCACGCGACGCTGGCCTTCGAGATCGAGGTCGCCATTCTCCAGGAACGGCGTCGGCGCAACCGGGAACACGCCCTTGTAGGGACTTGCGGTGGCAGGAGCCATGGCGGTCTCCGGATCGGATGTGTTTCAGTGGTTGTCGCGCGGCACGGCGGCACCGCTCTTGCCGACGAGGAAAGTCGAAATCGGCGCCCTCATCGGCCTGGAGCACGTGATCCACATAGAGCTTCACATAGCCGCGGTCGACCGTGGCGGCCGGCGGCTGCCAGGCGCTCTGCGGCGCTCGAGTTCTGCGTCGTCGACGTGCAGATGCAGGCTGCGGGCCTCGACATCGAGGGTGATCAGATCGCCATTCTCGACGAGCGCGAGCGGACCACCGGCCGCAGCCTTCGGGCGCGGCGTGAAGGACAACCGTTCCATAGGCGGTTCCGGACATGCGCGCGTCCGAGATGCGGATCATGTCGGTGATGCCCGCGCTTCAGGATTTTCGGCGGCAACGGCATGTTGCCGACCTCCGCCATTCCCGGATAACCCTTCGGGCCGCAATTCTTGAGCACCATCACGCAGGTCTCGTCGATATCGAGCGCATCGTCGTTGATGCGGGCATGCAGGTCCTCGATCGACTCGAACACCACCGCGCGGCCCGTATGCTTCATCAGGTGCGGGCGAGGCCGCCGACGGTTTGACGATGGCGCCGTTGGGCGCAAGGTTGCCCCGGAGCACCGCGATCCCGCCATTGGGCTTGACCGGCGCATCGAATGGGTGGATGACTTCGCTCGTTCCAGCAGGTCACATCCTGGTTGTTCTCCCAGATCGTGCGGCCATTGACGGTCATGGCGTCCTTGTTCATGAGGCCCTTCTCGGCAAGCTCGCGGATGACCACCGGCAAGCCGCCGGCCTCGAAGAAATCCTCCATCAGGAACCGGCCCGACGGCATCAGATCGACGAGGCAGGGCACCTCGCGCCCGAGACGATCCCAGTCGTCGAGGCTGAGCTCGACGCCGATGCGACGCGCCATCGCGATGAGGTGCACGACCGCGTTGGTGGAGCCGCCGATCCCGCCATTGACGCGGATCGCGTTCTCGAAGGCTTCACGGGTCAGGATCTGCGACAGCACGATGTCCTGCTTCACCATTTCGACGATGCGACGCCCGGCCTCCCGCGCCAGCAGGTTGCGGCGCGCATCGACGGCGGGAATGGCCGCATTGCCCGGCAGGCCGACGCCGAGCGCCTCCACCATGCAGGCCATGGTGGAAGCGGTGCCCATGGTCATGCAATGGCCCTGCGAGCGGTGCATCGAGGCCTCCGCCTCGTAGAAATCCGCCAGCGTGATCTGGCCGGAGCGCAATTGCTCGCTCATGGAGATCGTGTTGGTCCCCGAGCCGATATGCTTGCCCTTGTAGAAGCCCCGCAACATCGGGCCGCCGGAAACGCCGATGGTGGGCAGGTCCACGCTGGCGGCGCCCATCAGCAGCGCCGGCGTGGTCTTGTCGCAGCCCATCAGCAACACGACCCCGTCGAGCGGGTTGGCGCGGATCGATTCCTCCACATCCATGGAGGCGAGGTTGCGGTAGAGCATCGCGGTCGGGCGCAGCATGGTCTCGCCGAGCGACATGACGGGAAATTCGAGCGGGAAACCGCCGGCATCGAGAACGCCCCACCGCACATGTTCGGCGATGGTCCTGAAATGCGAGTTGCAGGGCGTCAGCTCGGACCAGGTATTGCAGATCCCGATAACCGGGCGGCCATCGAACTGGTCATGCGGGAAACCGCGGTTCTTGAGCCACGAGCGATAGTAGAAACCCATCTTGTCCTGGCGGGCAAACCAGGCTCGGCTGCGGAGCGTCTTCTTCTCGGTCATGTCTGTCTGTCCTTGAAATCTGTCTGGCCGCGGCTGCCGTTCCGGCGCTCGAGCTCGACGAGCAGCCCTGAATGGTCGAGATCGCCCGCATTCTCGATGAAGCCCGCGAAAGAGGTCGGCCGTGAGCGCCGTGTAGGGCGTGTCATGCCATGTCGAGCTGCCTGCGGCATCAAGGGCGTTGTCGAGATCCTTCAGATGCGTGACCGAGCGCCCTTTGGTGACGAAGTCCCGCTCCACCATGCGCTGACCGTGCAGTTCGAGAACGCGGCTTTCGGCAAATCCGCCGCGCAGCGCTTCCCGAACCTTGGCGGGGTCCGCTCCGCCGCGCTGCGGCGAGCAGCAGCGCCTCGGCCACGGCCCCGATCGTGACGCCGACGATGATCTGATTGGCGAGTTTGGCGAGTTGCCCGGCCCCGTGCGGCCCCACATGGACGGGCCGTCCCATCGACGCGCAGAACCGCTTCCACCCTGGCAAAAATCTCGGCATCGCCGCCCGCCATGATGGCAAGCGTGCCCTGCTCGGCGCCGACGGTTCCGCCGGAGACCGGCGCGTCGATGTGATGCGACGCCCCGCTCCGACGAGCAGCCTTGCGTGTTCCTGCGCTTCGGCGGGTTTGATGGAGCTCATGTCGACGACGATGCTGCCGGGGCGCAGAGCTTCCGCCACGCCTTGCTCGAACAGGACGTCCGTCACGATGGCGCCGTTCTCGAGCATGAGGATGACCATGTCGGCCCCTCGCACGGCATCGGCCGCAGGGTCGGCGACGCGGGCCCCCAAGGGAGCGAGCGCATCGGCTTTCGCGCGCGAGCGATTCCACGCCGCGAGCAGGGTAGCCCGCCTCGAGCAGACGCCTCGCCTGGCGCGATCCCATGAGGCCGATGCCGAGGAAGCGACCGCGCGTTATCGAGTCATCGCAGATGGTCATCCCAGACGGTGTCTCCCTGCCGCCGTGCGGCGACACTGTCCAGTCGAATGTCGTCAGGCGGCGGCCGCAGAAGCCGACTTCGTCCGAAACAGACGAGCCGAGCGGCGCGCCGAGAACAGGCCAGAAGGCCAGCACGCATTCCGAGGGTGATCAGCGTGCCGACAAGGCCGTTCGACCAGAAGATCGAAAGCGAGCCCTTCGACATGATCATCGATTGCCGGAACGCGTCCTCGGCCTTGTCGCCCAGCACCATCGCCAGAACCAGCGGCGCGATGGGATAGTCGAGCTTCTTGAAAACGTAGCCCGCGACACCGAAGGCCAAGCGCCAGCCAGAGATCGAACGGCCGGCCCGCGACCGTGTAGGCGCCGATGAAACAGACGACGACGATCACCGGCCCGATGATGGCGAACGGGATGCGCAGGATCGACGCGAAGATCGGGATGGTGGCCAGGACGACCAGCACGGCGACGATATTGCCGAGATACATGCTGGCGATCAGTCCCCAGACGAAATCCGGCCGCTCGATGAACAGCATGGGCCCGGGTTCAGGCCCCAGATCATCAATCCGCCCATCATCACCGCGGCCGTCGCCGATCCCGGCACGCCGAGGGCGAGCATCGGCAGAATGGCGCTGCTGCCGGCCGCGTGATCGGCGGTTTCCGGCGCCACGACGCCTTCCGGCTCGCCCTTGCCGAAAGCGGTCCTTGCGACGCGACAGGCGCTTGGCGAATGCGTAGCTCATGAACGAGGCGGCCGTCGGACCGCCCGGCGTGATTCCCATCCAGCACCCGATCATGCTGCTTCGCACGAGGGCGACCCAATATCGCGGCATGGTGGCGATCGTCCGGATGACGTCGCGAGGCGTGACGCGCGCTTTGATGCCGTCGAAGCGCAAGCCCTTCCTCCATGGTCAGCAGGAGTTCGCCGATGCCGAACAGGCCGATCACCGCGATGAGAAAGCTGATGCCGGAGAGAAGTTCGTTGAAGCCATAGGTCAGGCGCAGGCCGCCCGAAATCGTATCCATGCCGACGGCCGCGAAGGCAAAGCCGAGGCCCATTGAAACGACGGTCTTGAACGGAGATGCCGCGCCAAGCCCGACGAAGCTCGCGAAGGCCAGGAAATAGACGGCGAAATATTCCGGAGAGCTGAAGCGAAGCGCGAAATTCGCAACCCATCCCGACAGAACCGTGATCAGGATCACGCCCACCAGCGCACCGAAACCGGCCGAGAGGAACGCGAGCGTCAGTGCCTCTGCGGCCTGTCCCTGCTTTGCCATCGGATAGCCGTCGAAGGTCGTCGCGGCGGATGAGGGTTCGCCCGGGAATATTGAACAGGATCGACGTGGTCGAGCCGCCGAACAGCGCGCCCCAATACATGCTCGACAGAAGGATGATGGCCGAGACCGGGTCCATCGTGAAGGTCAGCGGCAGGAGCAGCGACACGCCGTTCGGCGCCCCGAGGCCGGGCAGAACGCCCACGAGAATTCCCAGCAGAACGCCAACGATCATCAGCGCCACGTGATAGGTCGTCAACGCGACGCCGAAACCGTGCATGAGCGGTGCGAAATTTTCCACGGCCTGTCTCCCCTCGAAGCGGTTGCTGTTCAGTAAAGGCCCAAGGCAGCTTCGAGCGGGCCCTTCAGGAGAGGAACCTGAAAGCCGACTTCGAGGACGAAGTAGAAAAAGATTGCGGCCGCAAGACCCCGGCGGCTGCCGAAATCACGAGCCGGTATCCTCCCTGCAACCACATGACGAAGGTGAGATAGAGCGCGCGTCGCCACGTAGAGGCCGAGGAGAAGCGAGACGATGACGAAAAGGACCATGGGACCGAAGAACGTCGCCACCCGCCTGGCCTGAACACGGTCGACGAGAACATGTCTGCAGCGCCGCACGACCGACGACACGTCTGTGCCAAGCGTGGCGACGCTCGCCGCCATGACCAACAGGCCGATATAGAAGGGAAATGTGCCGGGCTCGGGTCCCGGCCGACACCCCAGCCGACTCCGTATTCGAGCGATCCCACAACCGCGGCGAGGCCCAGGCCTGCCGTTGCGATCGCGGTGGCAATCTCCGCAGAAAACCGAGAAATCATGGCATCACCACTCCAGTCGCGCAACATTGACGAAGCCGGCGCAGATCAGACTGCGCCGGCTCTCGGCTCGCTGCAAGTCTAGCGAACGACCCAGCCTTCGCGCTCGAACACTTTCTTGTTCTTGGCGTCGTCCTGGGCGATGAAGGTCTTCAGCTCCTCGCCGGCAAGAAAGCGCCCGGTCTGGGAGGTGCGTTCGATATATTCCTTCCACTCCGGCGTCTCGCTGACCTTCTTCAGAAGATTGGCATAGAACGCGACCGCTTCGGCGGGCACGCCGCCCGGCAGCCAGGTGGTGCGCGGCATCTGGAACTGATCGACCGGGATGCCCGCTTCCTTGCAGGTGGGAATGTCGGACCAGCCCATCGTGGCCGTGACCTTCGGACCCTCCTGCAGACGCGTCGGGACTGAACACGCACAAGGGCTTGACCATCCCGGCCTTCCACTGACCGACATTTTCATTGGGATTGTTGGTGTTGGAGTCGATATGACCGCCCGCGAGCTGAACGGCGGCCGTCCCGCCGCCCTGGAACGGAACGTAGATGAACTTCGTTCCCGTCGCGTCTTCGACGAGGCTGGTCAGCGTCTGGTCGGTGTCCTTGGACTGGCTGCCACCCATCTTGAGCGTCTCGGGCTTCGCCTTGGCGGCCTCGATATAGCTCTTGGCGTCGTTGAAGGGCGCCTTCGCGTTGACCCAGAGCAGGAATTCGTCGAGCGCCATGGCGGCGACGGGCGTCAGGTCGTCAGGCTTGTAGGCGAGCTTGGCGACGTAGGGCAGCAGGTATTCGTTGTTGGTGCCGAAGGTCAGCTTGTGGGGATCGCCGGCCGCCACCTTCGTGTAGACATAACCCTCCGCGCCGCTGCCGCCGCCCTTGTTGGTGACGACGATCGACTGATCCATCAGCTTGTGCTTCGCGATGATCGACTGGACGATCGCGCGCAAAGTTGTCGGTGCCGCCGCCGGGGCTCGACGTGACGACGAATTCCACCGGCTTGGTCGGCTGCCAATCGGCCTGGGCGGCGCCCCCGCAGCACGACTGCGACGGCCGTTGCGAACAACCATGATGTTTTCTTCAGCATTGTCTTCCTCCCTTGTTGATTGCGCCGGCCCATGGCGTCCGGAACCGGAATCGTTGACGATCTGGATGAGCATCTAGGCGGCCTCGCCCTCGGCGATGCGTTTGGCGCGGCGTCTGTGCGCCATGCGGATCGCCAACTGCAGGGCCTCGCGGCTCGCGCCGAGATTGGCGATGCCGCGACCGGCGATTTCATAGGCGGTGCCATGCGCCGGCGTGCAGATCGGAAACGGGAAGCCGCCGATCAAGGTGACGCCGCGATCAAAGCCCATCATCTTCATGGCGATCTGACCCTGGTCGTGATACATCGTCAGCACCGCATCGAAATCGCCGTTCTTCGCGCGCAGGAAGACGGTATCGGACGGAAATGGTCCCTCGACTGATCAGCCCCCGCGCCGCGCCTGTCGAACCGCCGGCTCGATGATGTCGATTTCCTCGCTGACCGAAATTGCCGCCGTCGCCCGCATGCGGGTTCAGGCCCGCCACCGCAATGCGGGGCTGCGCGAATCCGGCGCCGCGCATGCAGCGGTCCGCGAGCGTCGCGAGCTCTTAGGATCGCGCTGCTCGGAAATGGCAGCGGATACCTGCGACAGCGGAATATGCGACGTCACGCGGGCATTCCAGAGGTTGCCCAGCACGTTGAACTCGCTTGCCTCGGCGGAGGTGTTGAGCACATCTCGCACAAAGCGGATCTCGTCGTCGTAGCCTTCATAGGCAAGGCGCATCGCCTTCTTGTTGAAGGGCGTGAAGAAGACCGCATCCGCGCCGCCCGGATTGGGCGAAGAGCAACGCCCGGCGAAAATTCTCGGTGGCAAACGGCCGCCTTCCAGCGTGGCGGTTGCGGGGGTCGACCTGCTCCGGTGCCGAGGTTCTTGAGATCGACGAAGATCGGACGGCCGGAACAGCAGGGAGCGACGTCATGCTCGGAAGAGACGACTTCGACATCGGGGTTGCACATTGGCGACGCTGAGCGCCACCGCTCGAAATATCCGATGATCGCCGAAGATGCACCAATTGGGCATCGGCGTGGATGTCGCTCGGCGGCGACAAGCTTGTGCGGCCAGTTCCGGGCTGATTCCTGCGGGATCGCCCATGGCGAATGCGATCGTCGGCCGCTCCGGCCGGTGGGGGAAGTACTGCCGCTCACTGAAACCTCATCTGATCAACGCTCCGACCGTAACAGCCGTAATATTTGCACGCAAGCATGCTGCATACAGAATTTTATTTGTGATAATGTTGGAACGGCGTTATAAGCGTCACTCGATGCGCGATTGGGCTCGCGGACGGCAACGGGAAGATGAATCACCAGATGAAACCTGAGGCGGGCGAGCTCGCTGCCGATCGATCTCGAGGATCGGGGACCGATTGCGCGCCCCAGCCTTCACGAGGCGATCGTGGCGCGCGTTCGGGACATGATCATCGAGGGAAATCTCGTCCCCGGGCTCCCGGATTCACGAAGGAAATCTGGGGATCGAGCTCGGTGTTTCGCGCACGCCGCTGCGTGAGGCTCTCAAGTTTCTCGCGAGCGAAGGCCTGCTGGAACTTTCGCCCGGTCGCGGCGCGGTCGTGCGGCAATTCAGCCCCGAAGGACGTCCAGGACAGCCTCGTGGTGCTCGGCGATCTTGAGGGACTCGCGGGCCGCCTTGCCTGCGAACACGCGACTGATGCCGAAATCCAGGAAGTGCGGCGACTGCACGATCGCATGATGGAAATGTACGCCAACCGGGATCGCCTGCCTTATTTCAAACTGAACCAGAATATTCACACGGCTATCCTGCGCATCTCAAAGAACGACGCATTGGCCGACGTCCATGGCATTCTTCAGGCTCGCCTCCGGCGCATCCGCTACATCGGCAACGAAGGTCCGGAGAAATGGGCGGGCGCCGTGGCGGACCATGAGGAAATCATCTCCGCGCTGGAGGCACGCGATTCGGAGCGCCTGTCGAAGGTGCTCAACGCGCATATGGAGAAAACATGGGAACGGGTTAAGAAACGCGATCTAGAGCAAGCGGGCCTTCCTGCGCTCAGCGGCAGTCCGAAGCTCGCTCGATTGTCTTCGACCACGAAATCACGCGAAGGGAAGCGGACGTGAGCGAAGAGGCCCGACTTCGGGAAGACATCTGCAGGTTCGGCCGCTCCCTTTTCGAGCGCGGCCTGACGACCGGTTCGTCCGGCAACATCTCGGTCGCGATTGACCGATGGCGGCTTTCTCGCGACCCCGACGAATTCCTCGCTCGGTTTCCTCGATCCTGCGCGGCTGAGCCGTCTCGATGCCGCTGGCCGGCTTGATCTCGGGAGATGCCGCCCACCAAGGAACTTCCGCTGCACACGGCGCTTCTCGAGACCCGGCGGAGGCCCGGGCCGTCGTGCATTTGCATTCCACCTATTCGGTCGCCGTCTCGATGCTGCCCGGACATGGATCCGGCCGATGCCCTTCCGCCGATGACAGCCTATTATCGTGATGCGGGTCGGTCGAACGGCCATCGTGCCTTATTTTCGCCCGGGCGATCCGGCGGTTGCCGATGCCATCCGCGGCGCTGGCCGGAAAATACAGCGCCGTTCTCCTCGCCAATCACGGGCCGGTCGTCGCCGCGCAGGGATCTCGGAATCCGCGATCTACGCCACCGAGGAACTGGAGGAAACGGCGAAGCTTTATCTTCTGCTGCGCGGCATGAATCCGCGCATTCTCTCATCGCGCCCAGGTCGGCGAACTCGTCGCCCATTTCAATCTCGATCGCTCGATCGACGAGGAGCCTGCGACGGCTCCTGCCTCGCGCTCTCAGACGCTTCGCCGCGAGGGAGTAGCGCGATGCGACGTTTCTCGGCAAATCTCGGCTTCCTGTTCACGCATCTTCCCTTGACGGAGCGGATCGAAGCCGCCGCCGCGGCCGGGTTCACGCGCGCGTCGAGATGCATTGGCCTTACGATGTCCCGGCGCACGACATCAAGGCGGCGCTCGCGCGCAGCAACATGACGATGCTCGCCCTGAATACGCCAGTGGGCGACGCCGCCGCGGGAGATTTCGGATTGGCGGCGCTCCCGGGTCGGGAGACCGAATTTCCAGCAAGCCTTCGACACGGCGCTTTCATACGCGTGCAGAGATCGGCGCGAATGCCGTTCACTGCATGGCGGGCGTGGTGCCGGCCGAGACGCACGGCACCGCCGAGAGCACGTTCGTCGAGAATCTGAAATTCGCGGCCGACAAGGCAGCGCGAGCCTCGATGACCCTGTTGCTCGAACCGATCAATCACCGCGACAAGCCCGGCTATTTTCTGCACCATGTGGAGCAGGCGGCCGCGATCATCGAGAAGGTCGGCCGCGCCAACGTGAAGATCATGTTCGATTGTTATCACACGCAGATCATGCAGGGCGATCTCATCCGCCGCCTTGAGAGGCATCTGCCGCTGATCGGCCATGTGCAGATCGCCGGCGTTCCCGACCGCGCGGAGCCGGATGAGGGCGAGAGTCAATTATCCGGAGATTTTCCGGGCGCTCGACCGGATGGGTTACGACGGCTGGATCGGCGCCGAATACAAGCCTCGCGGACGGACCGAGGATGGGCTCGCCTGGCTTTCGGCGTGGTCGAACAAATAGCCAGTCGAGGGAGTGTTCATGCGACTGGGATGCATCGCGGACGATCTGACGGGAGCAAGCGACCTTGCGCTCATGCTGTCGCGAGAGGGGCTCAGAACGATTCAAACGATCGGCGTGCCGGATGCGACGCTCGATCTCGTCGCAGGCCGACGCGGTGGTCGTGGCGCTTGAAATCGCGCACGCTGCCGGCGGAGGAGGCTGTGGCGCAATCAATTGCGGCCGCGGCGGCGTTGAGGCAGGCGGGCGCGACGCATTTCTTCTTCAAATACTGCTCGACCTTCAACTCGACGGATGAGGGCAATATCGGCAACGTCACTGAGGCTCTTCTGGCTTTTACCGGCAGCGCATTTCACCCTCGCGTGTCCGGCCTTCCCCGCCAATGGCCGAACGGTTTATCAGGGGCATCTGTTCGTCAACGGCGTGCCGCTGCACGAGAGCAGCATGAAAGACCACCCTCTGACGCCCATGCGGGATTCGAACCTCGTGCGGGTGCTTCAGCGGCAGACCACGCTCTCGGTCGGCCTTGTCCCGTTCGAGGATGTCGAGGCCGGAGTAGAGGCTGTCCGAAAAGCATTCGCGCGCGAGAAGGCGGCGGGGCATCAGATCGTCATTGTCGATGCGATTACGGATCAGCATCTCCGCACGATCGGTCTGGCGGCCGCCGACATGCCGCTGATCACCGGAGGCTCCGGCGTGGCGATGGGGCTTCCCGCAGCCTATCGCGAAGAACAAGCTGCACGTCCCCCGGCGGCAGGAGAACGACTTCGAGGCGCCCGACGGGAAGGCCGCTCATCCTCGCCGGTTCGTGTTCGAGCGCGACCCAGCGCCAAGTGAGCACCGCCATCGCCGAAGGATTTCCGGCATTCCGCATCGACCCCATGGCCCTCGCGTCGGGCGACCTTTCGGTCGAGACGGTGAAGGACTGGATGGCAGCGCAGGATTCGCGCAAGCCGATCCTGATCTATTCCACGGCAACGCCCGATGACGTACGGGACGTTCAAACCAAGCTCGGTCGAATGAATGCGGGCGAACTCGTGGAACGATTTCTGGCGGAGATCGCGCGTGCGCTTCCCCCACAGGGCTTCACACGGCTGATCGTCGCCGGCGGCGAGACATCGGGCGCTGTCGTCGGCGCTCTCGGGGTCGAAGCGCTCGCCATCGGTCCTGAGATCGATCCGGGCGTCCCCTGGACGCGAACCCTTTCCGGCACCGACCTTGTGCTGGCTCTCAAATCGGGAAATTTCGGTGCGCCGGACTTCTTCCTGAAAGCCTGGGACCTGCTCCGGTAAATCCGGCCGGATCGCCTCCACCCACTTCACGATCTGCGCGCAAGAGCGCCGGGTCCATCCTGCGCTCGAAAGGGACACGTCAATGGACTACCACTCATTTTATGCCAAAGCCGAACGTCCCGTTGAGACCTGCGTCGTGGGAACGGGCGGATTCGGACAGAGCTTTCTCGCTCAGGCCCAACGCGTTCCGTTGCTGTCCGCGCGCATCGCGGTCGATGTGTCGGCGCAGGGCGCGGCGGCGGGTTTTCTTGCGGCCGGCATCGAGCCGAGGCGGATCCGCATTTGTGAAACCGCCAGAGAGGCGAAAGCCGCCTGGGTCGGAGGGCGACTACATCGCGGCGAACGATCTCGCCATGGTCAGCGAGCTCCCGTTCGACGTCATGGTGGAGGCGACCGGCCGGCCTGTGGCGGCGGCTCGCCACGCCATGCTGGCGATCGAGGCCGAAAAGCATATCGCGTTGGTCACCAAGGAACTCGACAGCGTCGTCGGGCCGGGCCTCAAGAAGCTCGCGGCGGATCGCGGCCGTGTCGTGACGACGGTCGACGGCGACCAGCCGAGTTTGCTCATCGGCCTGATCAGCTGGGCGGAGGTTCTGGGCTTCGACCTGATCGCGGCCGGGAAATCGAGCGAATACGATTTCGTCTTCGATGCCTCCACGGGCCACCTCGAAAGCAACGAAAATCCGCCCGATTGCAGCGCGCTCGCCGCGCATTGGACGCTCGGCTCCCGTGCAACGTCGATGAGATCGTCGCGGCGCGGCGAGAGGTTACGGCTGCGTTTCCCCAGCGCGCCGTTCCGGACCTGTGCGAGCTCATGGTCGTTGCGAATGCGACCGGGCTTCAGCCGGATCGGCCGGATCTCCACGCCCCCATCGCCCGCATCGGCGAAGTACCGACGATTTTTTCCGCATCGCGAGGGCGGCGGGATTCTCTCGGGCGAGCGCCGCCTCGACGTGTTCCATTGCCTGCGCACAGCGGACGAGATCAGTTTCGCCGGCGGGGTCTTCGTGGTGATCCGCTGCGACGATGCGAAGACGTGGGAGATGCTCGCCCAGAAAGGACATATCGTCAGTCGCACCGGCGCGACTGCCATGGTTTTCATGCCGCGCCATCTGCTCGGTCTCGAGGCGGCGACCAGTATTCTCGACGCGGCAATCCACAATGTCTCCGGTTACGGCAACGATTACCGGCCTCGCTTCGATCTCGTGGCGGTGGCAACTCAAGACCTTCCCGCCGGGATGACCGCTCACGATGGGAGGCCATCATCACACCATCGCGGGCATGACCGCGGAGTTTCGTCCGGCACGCGCGCTTGCACCGGATACGCCCGCGCCATTTTACCTCGCGGCGGATTGCCGGTTGGCGGAGTCCGTCCGGCAGGGTGACGAGATCAGGATCGGCGACCTGGAACTGGAGGGCGGGTCCGCATTGATGGCTCTTCGAAGCCTGCAGGATCGTCACTTCTTTGGCGCTTGATCACGCGCGATCGAGCGGCGCGAGAAATTTCATCCTGGCTAGAGGTGGAACCAACCCTTGGATAGATCGAAACTTCCCTTTAGACGGATCACCGCCTCGGCGGCCTTATCCGAATCCGTGTTGAGGTAGACCCACGTATCCGTCTTGGTCTGCTCGTATCGAACCTGACCCGCTTTGGTGAACGCGGTTTTTTCGCCAAGGAACGAGAACGATTGGTCGCCGCGCGCTTTGACGTTGGCGTCGATGAGCGCGAGATCGAGCTTGTCGCCAAGTTTTCCGGCGAAATCAACGATGTAGTCCGCGCTTTTTCGCGTTGCGGCTGTTTCCCTGTCGTCGAACGCGAAGGTGTCCCGGCCCGCGTCGCCCTTCATGATATCCCGCCCCAAGCCGCCTACGAGTCGGTCGTTGCCGGCCCCGCCATACAACCAATCTGCCCCTGCGCTGCCGCTGAGGATATCCGCGCCGACATCACCGAACAGCCGGTCGTCGCCAGCGTCGCCTGCCACGATATCGTTGCCGTCCCCGCCGTAGCCGGTGTCGTCTCCCGCATCGCCAAAGACCTGATCGTCGCCAGCATCTCCGGTCATGACGTCATTGCCTGCGCCGCCCTTCAGGGCGTCGTTGCCTGCGTCGCCAGCCACCCGGTCATTGCCCGCCCCGCCCGACAGATCGTCGTCTCCATTGCCGCCGGAGAGCGTATCCGGTCCGTCGCCGCCGCTGAGCGTGTCGTTTCCATCGCCAGCCGCCAGGGCATCGCTTCCTGTCCCCCCGATCATGAGGTTTGCCAGCGCATTGCCGCTCACATTCAGATTTCCGGTTCCTTCAAGGATGATATTTTCGACGTTTGCCGGGGCCGTCAGGCTGATGCTCGCATGGATTGTGTCGATCCCAGCTCCGGGGTTCTCGCCGACCTGATCGCCCAGGTTGTCGACGTAATAGGTGTCATTCCCGGCGCCTCCGTCCATAACGTCGGGCCCCGTTCCGCCATCCAAGACGTCGGCTCCACCGCCTCCTTTGATATTATCCCTGCCGTTCCCCCCGCGCAGCCTGTTGGCGCCATCATCGCCAATCAGGAGATCGTCGTAATCCGACCCTATGATATTCTCGATCAGGACGAGTTCGTCGCCATTCGCAGTGCCGCCGGCCCCACTTCCCGACAACAGGTTGACGGCGACCGCCGAACCCGAATCCTCGTATGTCGCAGTGTCGATGCCTGGTCCGCCTCTCAGAAGATCGGCTCCGCCGCCGCCTTTGAGGTTGTCGTCACCATCGCCGCCGAAAAGCTGGTCGGCACCGCCACCCCCTTTTAGCTTGTCGTTTCCTTCGTCACCCGTGAGGATGTCGGCGCCTTCGAGGCCCAACAGGGTATCGTCGCCGGGGAGCCCCTGAAGGACATTGTTGACGTTGTTGCCGGAAATCGCGTCATTGCCCGATCCGCCAATCACGTTTTCGATCAGCGAGGCTGGGTTTCCCTGAAAGAGCTGTGCGTTGAAAATATTGCCGCGCGCGTAGTGCTCCGGAGTTCCCGGTCCATCATTGCCGAGGTCGGGCGACAATCCCGCGCCGAGCGATGTCCATCCGCCAGGAGCAAGATTGACGTTCAGGTCGGTCGTATAATCCGCGAAGTTGTAGGTGTCGCTTCCCCCGCCATCCCAGACGGTCATGAACACCCGCTGACTGCTCGGCGCGCCCTGACGAGCCCCATTGATCGACAGTTCACCGCTCGCTGGGTTCCAGTAATAAACGGTGTTGCCGCTGTTGTAGTTATAGTTGGCGCCATAGAGATATTGCAGCGCCGCGATATCCGCCTGCATGAATGTGGTCGGGTGATCGACCGCGTTGTCGA
Organism: uncultured Alphaproteobacteria bacterium; assembly: GCA_963837375.1. Taxonomy (GTDB): domain Bacteria; phylum Pseudomonadota; class Alphaproteobacteria; order Rhizobiales; family Beijerinckiaceae; genus Microvirga. The sequence continues at coordinate 119,731 of CAWINL010000007.1, forward strand.
AGTTCGGCATTCCCAGAACGTCGCCGGGAAACTGGCTGTAGGTCATCACCGAGAACTCGAAGGAGTTGTGATCGGCCGAAAGAGTCGGAAACGAGGCGCCGTGAGTGACGAAGGCGCTGTGTCCGTGCTTCAGGCCCAGAGAATGCCCGGTTTCATGCATGATGCCGGCGGTAAAGGCCCAGTTCCCGGGGAGAGGATTGTCGTAGTTGACCGGACTGAACCAAGCGTCGCCCTGTGCATAGAATGGCGTGCTGGGCGGCGAACCGTTGAATCCCAGTTCGGGAGCGGTCGACCAGGCCGACCCGATGGTCCTGAGACCCGTCTGCGTCGCCACATTACTATCGTTGGTATAGTTGATCGAGCTGGCTTCGGCCCATCGGAGGGTGACGCCGGACGTCGTGTTCTGGTTTGCCGCCAGATTGAAGGAGAGGTTCGTAAAGCTCATGACGTTCGTCAGAACCTGCAGGACGGCCAGGATCTGGCTCCCGTTGAAAGATTGGAATCCGTTGACCTGGGCGTAACCGCCGTAAGCCGTGGCGGCTGTCGGAAACGCATAGTTGAGAGTGGGAGTATTCCACCTCCAACCCCACAGGAGGCCATCGACATCTGTGTTGCCGATAGGATTGACGGTGGAGATCAGGGTGCTGCTGCCGGACATGTCATGCGCTCCCAGCTGAGAGACGTGAGGAGCCACTCTCCGGACGCGACCGTCCATCGGGCAGCCTGTGCTTCACGCGCGGCTCAAAAACTCCGCGTCGATATCCGCCACGCACGAACGGCGCATGTTCGCCGCCTACTTAGCTGAACGGCCATGGTCAGGCTTCGCGCCGCTTCGGCCCACATGCGCGGCGACAAACTCATTCACATTGAGCCGCACCGGCCTCGTGCTGCCATCACCATAATGCCGCTTGAAGTAAATGGTCTGCTTGTCCCGGATAAGCTTGCGAGTTGCATCGACGAGAAAGCGTTGCACTTCGCCGTCGTTTGCGGACCATGCATTGAAGACAACGCAATCTCCCGCGCTGCTGTCCTGGTAGGAAAGACCTCGGCGGCCCTCGACCCAGGCTTCGGCCTTTTCCTTGCTGGTGAGAGCCCAGCCGACAAATCCCCTGACCTGGCCTGTGTCATCGACGACGAAGCAGTAATGCCCACGGTTGATCTGGCCGACGAGGATCCGAGACCAATCACCAAATCGGAGGTTGGCAAAGGCCGGTTTCGTCATCAGGTGGTTGACCGCGATACCGAGGGCAGATGCAGGATCGTCAGGGCGAAACAATCTCAACTGCGTTTGCTGTGAGCGGGGAGTCACATGAGCCGGGCTCACCGACGTCTGCATCTCAAGGACCACGACAGGAGGGTGCCATTTGCAGAATACTACAGCATCAACGAACCTCCAAGGACTGAAAAGCCCGCCCACCTGGCTGGCGCCGCCGAAGCGCCTGCCGTTTCCGAATTTTCTGAGCAAGCTCGACCCCAGTGAAACTCGGCCGGTTCCCGCACCGTTCGATGTTTTCCGGCCTGACGGCCACCGATGAGCAATCGGTCAATCAGGCTCTTGAGCGTGTCGGCATGGCGGAGAAGCGGAACGAGCGCTGGGAGAGCCTTTCTGGCGGCGAAAGCAGCGCGCCCATATCGCCAGGGCGCTGGCCCAGTCACCCAGAGAACTGCTCCTCGACGAGCCGACCAACCACCTCGACGTCCAGCACCAGATCGGCTTGCTGCGTCTTGTTGCCCGCCTCCCGGTCACCGGCGTCATCGCTCTTCACGACCTCAACCACGCCGCCATGTTCTGTGACGAGTTGATCATCCTGCGACAAGGAAGGATCGTCGCATTCGGTGCGCCTGAGGAAGTGCTGACCGAAGCCCTCCTGAAGGACGTCTTCAGCATCGAGGCTCGAGTTGAGGCTTCGCCGTACCATGCGCGACCTCATATCCACTATCTGCGCTGAATAACTGGAGCAGCAGAATTCCTCGAGGGGAAGGGCCGCTTTGGGTCAAACCTGGAAATTGAGGGGGACTACTTGAAGGTCCGCTTAAGCAACCAATGCGAATGACCAGCTAAGGTCAGCCCCGTACCATTAGCGGAAGTTAACTGATCTAAAGAGGGATGCGCGTCCACAATGTTGCAGGCGCTACGGTGGAAGTGCCCACACCTATCAGGCAAGGATGCTGGCAAAAGAGAGCGACAAACTCCATAGAAAAGGACTGACCAGCGGTCAGTCCTCTCTTGAAGCCTCCTAAAACAGAGTGCTTACCCATCAGCTCTTAGGAGACAGTTGGAGGCGCTCACTTGCAGCTTTTTCCACCGCCTCCCGAGAGTAGCGCAAGGGCACATAATCCCCCGTCGCCCAGAGTGGCGCGAGATCGCGGTAATGGGAGCTGTACGGATTGCCGGACTGACCGGGCGTGTTGATCGCGCGGCTATCATCCCAGTTGCCGACGTCCAGCACCATGCGGAACGACGCCCCCGACGTGACCTTGAACGTGGACGTGTTGTAGCCCGCGGCATGAGGCACGTTGTTGCCCCCGCCCATGGCCAACGGTCCCACTGTCATTGCGCCTGGGCGGCCTTGTCCGCCAGCGGCTTCAGGGCATGGTTGAACTCGGCCTGGTGGAGACTGCCCCACTTCCACTGGCTCATGTCGTCCCCAAGCAGCTTCCCGACCTCGTCGGCCGCAGCGGAGAGACTCTGAAGCAGGACCTTGTCACGTGCCCCGCCTGGGTCGGCCCCGAGCGCCTGATCCGGCTTTTCGAGGTAATCTACCACGGCCGAGAGGCTGCCATTGCCGATGATGGCGCGGGCGGCCTCTGGCGTCATTGCCGCGACGGTCGCCCGTCCCAGGTGCTTGCTGGTCCAGACCTCGAACAGCGCAGCACCGGCGCTGTCTGCCGTCTCCCTCGCATCCCAGTTCTTGAGAAGCTCAAGCGCCGTCCGCTGGCTGGCATCCTCGGTGCGGACTGGCTTCAACAGGGCAACGAGCCTGCGGCCGAGCATGCTGGTGTCGTCATTTTGGAGATCCATGGCATCGGCGAGGGTGAACTTCGGCTTGGATTGGAGCACCTCCACGATCCGCTGGAAGCGTGCCGGATCCGCCCACTGGTCGAAGCCGATCCTCCGCTCCTTGATCGGGTAGTCCGGAGGAAGGTTGTTCTGGTTTGCGGTCGCGAAGAAGCCCTGAGCCGGGTTGTACTCCTTCGGCAGGTCGGACAGGGGAATGAACCCCTCCCATTCGTAGCGGCCATCACCCGGGACGGGCATCAGGCCATCATAGCTCACTCGCCTCGGCGTGAGGCCGCCCGGAACCCAGCCGATGTTGCCGTCGGTATCGGCATAGACTTGGTTCTCGGAGGGCGCGCCCCAGCGGTTCATCGCCTCCAGGAAGCCATTCCAGTTCTGGGCCGTCATGTAATCCGACGATCCGAAATAGGCGGAGGTGCCGGGGTCGAACCAAACCGAGCGCATGGCGAACGCCTTCTGCTTCGCATCGTCCTTTGCCAGGACGGGTCCATGGCGGGTGAAGCGGAGCTCGATCGTCCGCGGCTGCTCGCCCTTGACCTCGATCGTTTCCTGGACCGTCTTCATGTCCTCCCAGCCGTCGCGGAACTTGTATTGGTTCGCGTTCGCGGGGTTCAGATCGTAGACGTAGAGGTCCTCCTGATCGATGCCAAAGATGGTCAGGCCGAACGCGATCTTGCCGTTGTGGCCAATCGAGACCCCCGGCAGCGCCGGCTCGCCTGCTCCGATCACCGACATGCCCGGCGCATTCAGATGCACGATGTAGCGCAAGGAAGGCACGCCATGGGCGCGGTGCGGATCGTTGGCCAGGATCGGGCGTCCGGTTGCCGTGCGGGAGCCTGCCACGACCCAGTTGTTCGATCCGATCCGATCAATGTTGGCCGAGGCTTCCTTGAGGAAGTCATCGGAGGAGTCCAGCGAGGCTTTTTTCTGCGGTTGCGCGAACGAAACTTCCTTCGTGCCGAGTTCGTAGTCCTTCAGCACGTCCTTGGGAACCGAGCAGGGATCGAGGCCCGCCGGCACGGCGGTCTGCCACTCCGGCTCGAACTTCGTGCGCAGGCGGTCGGCATCAAGCCCGGCCGCACAGGCGACCTGGGCGCGTGAGACCTCGGAGGCCACGTTGCGGGTCAGGCCATGGCTGCGGATGCGGACCACATCCTCCGGTTTCCAGAGGTCGGGTTGCGTTCCGGCGATCTTGAACTCCACCGGTACCGGGCGGGTGCCATCCCGGACTTCCTGCACGAAGGCGTTCACGCCCTCGACGAAAGCTTCGGTGTAGCTCTTCGCATGGGGCCCGTAGGACACCCATTCCTTGTCCATGTCGCCGCGGTAGAGGAACATGCGGGCTGCGCGGTCCTGATCCACGTAGCTGGGGCCGAAGTCTTTGGCGAGCACCCCCAGGCCACGTTTGCGCCAGAGATCAATCTGCCAGAGCCGGTCCCGCGCAGCATTGTAGCCCTGCATGAAAAAGGCATCGTGTTGGTTGGCCGTGTAGATGTGCGGGATTCCCCAGACATCGATGATGATCTCGGCGGGCGCCTGCAATCCCCTCACCTGCTGCGAGGTTGTTCGGACTGCGCTCGACATGTCGGCGAAGGCCGGGATTGCGGTGCTGACAAGCAGGGCGCCGACATACGGCGTAATACGCATGGTTCTGGACAAGGTTCTCATGAGCTTCCCTCCCTAGCAGAAAACAGCTCGTTCCCTTTTCTCCGAGATTGGAGTGGCGTGTGGGAATCGAGCGGACCCAATGCTCGGTCGTTCAGGAAGGTAGTGGGCAATTGCATTCCTGACAGAGCAGGTATCAGGATTCTGCGGCTTGTCGCTCGAAGTTTCACCACTAGGTTTGCGCGTGCTTTAAACAGAGAACCGCTGGAGCAGGTAATGCGTCGCGTGGCCGACACGACAATCCTGCCTAACTGTCAACGACCATCGACCCCCAAACATCTCTGAGAAGAAGCATCGCTTACCCACGCTCTGATCGGCTTAACCCATGAGAGCAATGGCGACGACCCGGCGTTGCCAATAGTCAGGCTTGGCCTTTAGTCACCCATTGGAGAACTTGATGCGCCTGCCGCCGGTCCTGTTGATGTCATTGGCGCTCTCGGCGTGGGTCTCGTCGGGAGGTCAGCGGCGGGCTCAGTCCCTGCCGCCTGCGAACGTGGGCGACACCCGTCCCGCCGACCCCGGTAATCGCCCCCGCGCCCTCGAATGCGAAGCGCATTACCTCCAACGGAGCCGGCGGATACGTCCTGCCTGACGGCACGACGGGAGCGGGAGACGGATCGGGCGGCTTCCGGCTGCCGAACGGCGCGCTCGTCGCTCCCGACGGGACCGGTGGCGTGACGCTGCCGAATGGCACGAGGTGGACGTCGGACGGCGCGCGGCTCTCTGTGTCCATGATAAGGAAACTTGGAACGTCCGCGATGGGCGCGTCTCGGGGCTTCTCGTCTCCAGCACCCTGCCCAGACGATCATGAGTGTATTCCAGCTAACAGTGATGGTCCGGAGTGGGTCAAACCTTCACCTTCCGACCTCTCGATGAACGTCAGCTTTCCCCCGCTGACGCGGACCCAACCCATTGGTCCGGGGAGTGCCATGCCCGGACCTTCCTGGTTTTGGTTCAATTTCGCGGAAGGGCGTTGATGGAACCCGATCAGTAACGGTTCTACAGGCGTGGATCTGGTCCCATTTCAAAACGCTGTTGGGTCTTGATCTCGGTGGTCCAGGGCAGGGCCGAACGACACCAGATCTGCGCTCGTGGCACGAGTTCCCAACGCTGGCTGAGCGTCCCCACCCGGAGGTTGTAGACCTCCGGTCCACCACTCTCCGACGTCGAGTAGATGGGTGACCCACACTCGGGGCAGAACCCGAGAAGCCGTCTCGCTCCACTCGTTCCGATCTTCAAATAGTTCTTCACCTCACCCGAGAGCAGCGTAAAGGTACCCGTCCGCGTGGGAACAACGGCGCAGAAGGCTGATCCCGAGAGCGTCTGGCAATCGGTGCAGTGGCAGAGCCACACCTTCTCGGGCTCGATCTCAGCTTCGAAGGTGATGAAGCCACAGTGGCAGCGCCCATCGACCTTCATGGCGAAAGGGTACGGGCCATACGCGTATTCTGCTTGAGGAAATCGGACAAGGTTGCGATTGAACGGCTTGCAAAGACGCCATCGGTGCCCGGGGACGTGATTAGTTAAAAACCAGTCTCAATGGTGCCTGATCTCGACCAGGCTCCGCTTTTGCCCGCCGCGTTTCTCGGCTATCCTGCTGACGTTCTTCCGCCTGCCCGCCGTCCGGCGTGACCCGCCCGCGGCCATGATGGAGGCGCGGTGATGCCCCAGGACGAACTTCAGGACCAATCGCTGGGCGTGGTGCCGTGTGCGACGACAATGGAGGCTCGAACGTGGCGGTCCGGATGGGGTCGCCCCGCCGCTCGGCGACATGAGCGCCGAGGAGTTCCGGCGCTACGGCCGTGCCGTCATCGATTGGATCGCCAATTACTTCGAGCGCGTCGAACAGTTCCCCGTCCTCGCCCAAGTCGAGCCGGGCGCGCTCATCGCGAAGCTCCCGGCCGAGCCGCCGGAAGCCGGCGAGTCGATGGAGGCGATCATCGCGGACGTTGACCGCCTCATCATGCCCGCGCTCACCCACTGGAGCCATCCGGGATTCTTCGCCTACTTCGCCACCTCCACCTCGGCGCCCGGCATTTTCGGGGAAATGCTCTCGGCCGCCTTCGACGTGAAGGCGCTGCTCTGGCGCGCGGGCCCGGCCGCGCAGGAGCTCGAAGAGGTCACCCTCTCGTGGCTGCGCCAGATGATCGGTCTGCCCGAGGCATTTTCGGGGATCATCTACGACACCGCCTCGATCTCGACCCTCCACGCCATCGCCGCCGCGCGCGAGGGACTCGATTTGCGTGTGCGCGAGGACGGCATGAGCGGGCGCGCGGACTTGCCGCTACTGCGCGTCTACGCATCCGAACAGGCCCACTCGTCGGTCGAGAAATGCGTCATCACGCTCGGCCTCGGCCAGCGGTCCTTGCGCAAGATCCCCACGGATGCCGAGTTCCGCATGGATGCCGCCGCGCTCGCGCGCGCTGTCGAGGAGGACAGGGCTGCGGGCCACCTGCCCCTTCTGCGTCGTCGCCACCGTCGGAACGACCTCGACATCGAGCATCGATCCCGTACCGGCCATCGCCGAGCTGTGCGGGCGCGAACGGCTCTGGCTGCATGTCGATGCGGCCTATGCAGGCTCGGCCGCGGTCGTTCCGGAACTGCGCCACATCCTTGACGGCAGCGAGCGGGCGGACTCGCTCGTGCTCAACCCGCACAAGTGGCTCATGACGCCCTTCGACCTGTCCGTCCTCTACACGCGGCGGATGGATTTGCTGCACCGCGCCTTCTCGCTCGTGCCCGAGTACCTCCGCACGCTCGACCAGGGCAGTGAGGCCGTCCGCAACCACTCCGAGTACGGCATCCAGCTCGGGCGCCGCTTCCGTTCCCTCAAGTTCTGGATGGTCCTCCGCTACTTCGGCCGCGACGGTCTCGCCGCGCGCATCCGCGAGCACTGCCGCCTCGCACGGCTGTTCGCCTCGTGGGTCGAAGCCGCGCCCGGCTGGGAACTGCTCGCGCCCGTCCCCTTGAGCCTCGTTTGCTTCCGCGCCTGCCCGCCGCGCGACGGCGAGTCAGCCGACGAGCGCGCCGCCCGCCTCGACCGCCTGAACGAGCAGATCATGCACGCCGTCAATGCGTCCGGCGAGGCGTTCCTCTCGCATACGAAGCTGCACGATCGCTTCACCCTGCGCCTCGCCGTCGGCAACATCCGCACCACCGAGGCACATGTCGCACGCGCGTGGCAGCTCCTGCGGGATGCGTGCGATCGGCTCGACCCCGCTGGCGGGGATTGAGGCGGCTTCACGTCAGCGGCCATGCCTGCGGGATGAGGAGGGCATGATGCCCCGCTACTTTTTCCATCTCAGACTGGGCTCCCGAATTGTCGCCCGTGATGGTGTCGGCCATGAATGTCCCGATGATGCCGCTGCGCGGGAGCTCGCGCGGCTCGGCACCGGGCTCTTTATCCTGGACCCGTTCCTGCCCAGTCTGTTCGAGCAGTACTGTTTCGAGGTCGTCACCGAGGATGGAGAGATTGTCTCTCCCTCCAGGGCAGGATGATCTCATTCGCCGGGGTCCGCAGATATGCTTCGCGCGGGCGGCGATGTCGACCGATCCGGATCCTCCGCGCGGTGGCCCCTCCGCCTACCGCTCGGCGACGCTGTTCTGCACCGCTACCGCACAGGCGACGGCGTCGACCAAGATGGCAGCGAGGCGTCGTTGGGCACGGATCGTGGCCATTAACGGTGCCTGCTTACGAAGCTATGTCGCCTCAGATGTATGGCGGCTCCCCTTATCGATCCACTCAGTGGAATGGCTGCTTCGGGTCACGAGCAGGAGATCGGCGCAAAGTAAGGGACGTCCGGCTTACCTCGGTAAGCTGACGAAGAGCTTAGGGGAATGCTCAGTCTGGTTTTGTCGGCAGAACGGCCAAGGTTCATTGCAGGGGCTTCGCTTCAGGAGCACTGCAATGCAAAACAGTATCGCTGACCATACTTGCCGAACCACCGCACCATGGAACCGGGGCAAGCTGATTGGACCCAAGCCGCCTCTGAAAGCCAAAGAGATCTGGTCCATTCCGGTCAGGCTCCAGGTTGCTCATCGCACCAGGGATTTGGCTCTGTTCAATCTAGCCCTCGACAGCAAACTGCGAGCCTGCGACCTCGTCGCGCTCCGGGTCGACGATGTAGCCCTCAATGGGCGGGTGCGATCCCGAGCCACTATCATGCAGAGGAAGACCGACCGGCCTGTTCAGTTCAAGATCACAGAGCAGACCCGCGAGGCTGTGGCGCGCTGGCTGGAAAAGAAGGATCTGCACAAGGGCGAGCCACTCTTTCCGAGTCGGATCGATCGACAAAGGCCCATGACAACGCGCCAATACGCTCGCCTGCTGGCATCTTGGCTTCGCGCGATTGGGCTGGATCCCTTGGCCTACGGCACACATTCACTACGGCGTACCAAAGCCTCGATGATCTATCGAAGAACCGGCAATCTCCGGGCAGTCCAGCTCCTGCTGGGTCACACCAAGATCGAGAGCACTGTTCGGTATCTTGGAATTGAGGTCGACGATGCCCTTCTGATTGCGGAGCAGGTTGAGATCTAACCGCCCGAGGCGGCTCCCCGACGAGCCGCCTCAGAGCCAATTGCCTGTTAGGGAGCAAGGTCCGGCCTTGAGGCTTAAGCAGCCACAAGGCAAACGACCGGCGCGTGCCATAAGCTGCCGTTGGGCAGGGTTGTGTAGTGACGCGTGTGGGCGGATAATCGTCAGGAGCGTTCCAACGAGTTTGACTGCAACCTACCGGCATCGGCAACGCACAGTTGGGAAGGCCATGCCGCGTCAGCGGATCCCCCGCTTCAATATCATCGAAATCGCCACTTGGCTGGTCGGCACGGCACGCGTGTCTCTCTCTCCTGTGGAGACCGTTGCCCAAACCTGCGACCGGCTCGTGACCGCAGGGATCCCGCTCTGGCGGGTTCGGGTCGGGCAGCGGCTGATTAATCCTCTGATCGGAGCCTGGGGTGTGATCTGGACGCGCGAAACTGGATCCGAAGAGTACACCGTCCCCCGCAGTGTCCTGGCGACTAGCGCGTTCACCGGCAGCCCTTTCGAACATGTGATTAAGACGCGGACCCGCTTTTACCGCTCCCTACGAAAGCGCGATCCAGCCCGTGACCATCCGGTGCTCATCG